>NZ_NUQE01000039.1 GCF_002582035.1 Bacillus pseudomycoides | reverse complement strand
ATATTATAAATATATAATTTATTTATCTAATTGTCAATCACTTCCTTTTGTATTTTTAAAACAATTAAAATTTAATAATAATTTCGTTTACATAAATAAAATTATCATTTATAATCAAATTAGAATTACATACACACTTTAAGTATCTAATTCTATTATCATACGAACATTGTTCTTTGATAAATAAAATAAATACTTATTACCCCACCAAGAAGGAGGTGGCAATATGGAAAAAATCTACTGGACAAAGGATGAGGTGATTGCTTATCTAGAGTATAAAATTCTCAAAGATGAAGCAACCGACAATGAGATCAAGTTTTATGAAGCTTACATATGGAATGACAAGTTTTATAAGAATACATATACATATAAAAGAATTTTACAAAGAATGATGAAAGAATATAAGGGGGAATAATTATGGTATTTTCGAGGGAAGAGCAAGAAACGGTTTTAGTATTTAATAATGCTGAAGGAACATGGGATGCTTATAGCTGCGTACCAAAACATATTCGTAAATTATTAGAGATTGCAGACGATGTAAAAATTATTGAACAAGAAGATGATCGCCCTACTGCAATAAGATGCACATTAACTGAAAAACAAGTCTCTATGAAAAAGGAAAGAATAATGTCAGAAGAAGCAAAAGAAAAGCTTTCTGAAAGAATGAAGAAATTACATAAGAAATAATAAGGAAAATTAATGAATACATAATGGAGAATGTAATTGTACTAGATATATATAACAGGCTGAGTTTTTATGGATATTCATTTAGAAACTCAGCTTAGAATTGACGTTACTTAGAGGGAGGAATTGAATAGAGTGATTGGATTAAACAAGCAGATATATATTTATAGTGTAGACACATCAGCTTTCTATAATGAAAATGAAAAGAGAATTTATGATAGATTGCTAAAAGCCTATCAATATAGAGATAAGATAAAGGTTAACGGTGGTAAAAGTAAAATAATTAATACATATATTTCTGGTCTGAAGACTAAGTTGTATAAGTCTTTCGAATACAATAATAAAGTCAGAGAGTTGAGACAAGAACACTTAAAAGAAAAAAACGTCATATCATTGTTTGACTCTTTTTTAACTCGGACTATTGAAGCTAAGCAAGATGAGTTAACATTAGACCTTATTGTAGTACAAACATATTACTTTCAAATTTTGAAAGACATTATTAAAAATGGATTCAATTACAATGGTGAGGAGTACGTCTACTTCTCTTCTAGTGCTGGACAAATTAGAACAAAAAAATCAGTATTTATTAAGAAATCAGTATTCGAAAAACATAAAAACACTTTATTTTGTGGGCTAACTGTTGAAAGCATTAATTCTCAAGGTGGAGTTAATATCAATAAATATCAGGCTTATTTAGCCCTTTCCAACAGTGCTTCTGATGAATGGAATAACTTCAACATACATAGAGCGATTGTAGTTAATGATATGGAAACAGATGTGTTTGGCGAGGTAGATCATATCAATCGTGATACATATGAGATAACAAGAAAGAAAATGAACATACCAATTGAACATACAGATGGATGTGGGATGATCCTTCCACGAAAAAACAAAAAGATATTCATGTGTAGAATGCCTTGGATTAAAGGAATGCTAGTACCTTTTCATTTTGATAAATTCATTAAAGAAAATCCTAACTCCTCTTCTATCGTCAAAGATATTTACGGTAAAGAATGGGACATCATTAAAGATAAAATTGAAGTTATACTAACTAAAAGTCAATTTAAGATGTGGAAATACTACAAGGATTGGGATGAATATAAAAATAACTTCATTAAATACAACTGTAAGGCAGTCAAACTTAATGAAGAAGATGTTTCTAATGATGCAAAGTTGAATTATCAAATGCTACAAACATTAACTGGTATGACAGAAGATGAATTGAATCAAATAGCACAATCAACGGTTAATGACATTCTCAATATTGGTAGCAATAAAGAAACTATGCTACGAGTATTAGGTGCTACTGAATCTAATAAAAATAAGAACTACTTTCAAAAAGCACTACATCTCTATCCTGAACTATTAAATGACGAACATGCCAAGCAAGTCATAAAAGACAAAAAGAAAAGCTTAATTAAAGAAGCTAAGTCTGGAAAGCTAAATGTAAATGGGAAATACACATTTATTGTTCCTGATTTATATGCTTTCTGTGAGAGATTGTTTTTACATAAGGATATTCCAGATGGATTATTAAAAAATGGTGAAGTGTATTGTGATCTTTACGAAGAAGGTAAATTAGATATCTTACGCTCCCCTCATTTATATAGAGAACATGGAGTAAAAATGAATGTAAAAGATGAAAAAAATAAAAAATGGTTCATTACAAAAGGAGTTTATACAAGTACATTTGATACAATTAGTAAAATGCTGCAATTTGATAATGACGGAGACAAGGCGCTCGTTGTTCAAGATGAAACATTAGTAACTGTGGCTGAAAGAAATATGCAAGGTATCGTTCCTTTGTATTATGAAATGTCAAAAGCTGAATCACAAGTAATCAATGCTGATAATATTTATAGCAGTCTAACTTTAGCATATAAAGCAAACATAGGAGAAATCAGCAACAACATCACGAAAATTTGGAATAACCATGATGTTAATTTAGATGTGGTTAAATGGTTAACCATGGAAAATAACTTCGTGATTGACTACGCCAAAACTTTGTTTATGCCAACTAGACCAGATGAAGTTGATGAAATAATTAATAAATACATAAAAACTAAAGTTCCCTACTTTTTTGTTTATGCGAAAGACAAAAAAGAAATAAATGTAGAAAATATAAATGATAGTGTAGTAAATAAACTGGATAACACTATTCCTACAAAGAGAATCATGTTAAAAAAAGTTGCTGGGAAGTTATCATATAAAAACCTAATGAAGAATAAAAAAATCAAAGATGATAAAGAAATAATAGATGCTTACGATAAGTTAAATAGAAATAAAAAAGGATTGATTAGTGGATCAAACACTATAAAAAGTAACGAATGTTTACGAATTTATAGTGAAATACGTAAGAAGTTGTTAGAGATTAATCAAGATGAAGATTATGTTGTAGATGTTTTAGTTAAATATCTTTACAAAGAAAAATGTTCAGCTCGTAAAGAAACGCTTTGGAAATCATTCGGTCATGTGTTATTTAGAAATTTAGAAGAAAGTATTAAAAATACCATTCAATGTGAATCATGTGGGAAAAGAGTTGAAATACAATCTAATCGTAAAAAGTATTGTATTGATTGCTGGAAAGAAAAAGAACGTGAAATCTGGAGAGAAAGCAAGAAGAGAAAAAGAAGTGTCCAAGTTTAGAAAAACGCTGAAACCATTGATATAACTGACTTCGTGAGCTATTATTCTAATTTTTTATTTTTAGAAAAGTGACTCAATCCCTTGTGAGAGTAGGAATGAAGTCACTTTCGAGATAATAAGCTACTAAGGAAGAAAAAGCTAATTTACACGTTTAAGGGTCAATCTCTTCCCTTTTTTCTGAATTGACCTTATAAATAAATTATAAAATAAAAGGAGATATTTAAAGGTGGCAAATAAACAAGATTTATATAAAGAGGTAAAAACAATTTTAACAGATAAAAGCTGGGAAATTTCTTCAAAAGAGGCTGAAATTTTAGTTGATACAGTATTAGATAGTATTATTGATTTAACCGTTGAACATGAAAAATTAAAACTAGCTAAATTTGGTGACTTCGAAATTCGTGAACGTGCAGCTCGTAAAGGATATAATCCTAAGTTGTTAAAAGAATTAAAAGAACAAGGATTAAGTGACGAGGAAGCTAAATTACAAGCTCAAATTGATATTGAAGCATCTAAGACTCCTGCATTCAAACCAGCTAAAGCATTCAAAGATACAGTTAAATAAATTATAAAAATAAAATAGGGAAGGTTATCAATACCCCTCGTTACCTTCCTTCCCTATTCAAAAATCTTAAAATAAGGGGATATTAACTATGACAAAACTATTCGTTGCAGATACGAACATCTTAGTGGATTCAATTGAAGCGTTACAAGATTATAAAATTGTTTTACTAAGTCACACATTACGTGAGCTAGAGAATCATAAGTCTAGTCGTGATGAAGAATTAAAATACAAAGCAAGAAAAGTAAGTAGATACATAAAAGAACATCGTGAGCAGTTCCACTTTGATGCTCGTGATTATGATGGATCGACTTTAGGGCATGACTATTCTAATGATTACCAAGACAATAATATTCTTGCAGCATGTGTGCAAAATGAATACGGATTAATTACGAATGATGTTCTATTAGGATATAAAGCTGATGGTTTTGGATTAGATGTTGTTAGTTTTAATGACTTAGAGAAAAAAGAAGATGATTACACAGGTTATGTTACTTTGAGTCTAAGTGACGAAGAAATCGCAAACCTGTATGAAAATATGGAAATAAATTATTTTAAGCTATTAACAAATCAGTATGTAATTATTAAAAATCACCAAAATGAAACAATTGACAGACTCCGTTGGGATGGAAATAAACATGTAAAATTAAAGTTCCCAAAAACAAATAAGAAGAATTCAATTAAGCCAAAGAATGATGAACAAGCATGTGCAATTGATTTACTTTACAACAAAGATGTTCCTATAAAAATTATTAGTGGTACTTATGGATCAGGGAAAACCTACCTTGCAGTAAAGTTATCATTGCATCATGTACAAGAAGACGGTACTCATTCAAAAATTATGGTTATTCGTAATCCAATTGGCTCTGGTGAATCTATTGGTTGGCTTAAAGGGGATAAAGATGATAAAACTCAAGACTTCTTTAAACCATTTGTACAGCACTTGTCAGGCGGAGAACAAGAAGCTGACATTCTTGAAGCAAATGGAACTTTAATTAAAGAAATCCCTTATTATATCAAAGGATTATCAATTGATGATACATTTGTAGTAGTTGATGAAGCTGAAGATTTAGATTATAAATTAATAAAATTAATTGGAACTAGATTAGGAGAAAATTCATCAATTGTATTTTGTGGTGATTTTAAACAAGCTGAGAATAAATTTATTAATGATAATGGTTTAAAAAAATCTATTGATAAATTAAAAGGTAATCCACTTGTTGGAGTAGTTGTAATGAGCGAGGATGTTCGAAGTGAAGCAAGTAGAGTGTTTGCTGACTTATAATTAAATAGACATGCGTAGGACTGTATATCTTATTGCATTTAAGTGATTGGGCTGTCTTCCTAATCACCTTCTTGTTTTTAAGAGAGGTGACAAATAATGAATAAGAAAGTTTTCAAAAAATGGACAGCTAAAGAAATTGGTATATTAAAAAGTAATTGTAATTTATCCTATGATGAACTACAGAAACTGTTTCCAGATAGGTCAATCAAATCAATTAAACATAAAATAACAAATATGAATTTACCAAGAGAAAAAGAATATAGCAGGTATTCAAAAGAAGAAGATGAAGTAATTAAAAATAATTTACACCTCCCTGTCGTAGAAGTTCAAAAATTAATCCCACATAGAACAATAGAATCTATAATACAAAGATATAATTATTTAGGATTGGAATGGACTAAGACATGGGATTTTTGGACAGACGAAGAAATTAATATTATTAAAAAATATGACACTATTGAAGAAATGGCTGCATATTTGCCTAACAGGACAAAAGAAGGAATTTATACAAAAGCTAAAAAGATGGGTAAATATTTTAATGATTTCTGGACAATTGAAGAATTGGCTATTTTGAAAGAAAACTACGGCACTAGGCAAGTATCTAACTTTATTCATTTATTGCCTAAACGTAATGAACAAGCAATATATAATAAAGCAAATGACTTGGGAATTAAAGGAATAATGGGTAGATTTGATGTAAGTGATGAAGTGATTATAGATTTATATAATGAAGGTAATTGCTGTGCAGAAATAGCTAAAATACTTGCTATCACAATCACTACAGTAACTAACAGGTTAAAGAAAAATAATATTCCATTTGAGCGTAAATTCATAAGTGGTGAAGACCATTATTTTTGGAAAGGTGGAATTACACCTGAAAATATAAAAATAAGAAATTCTATTGAGTATAAACAATGGAGAATTTCTGTTTTTGAACGTGATAGCTATACATGTCAATGCTGCGGTGACAACAAAGGACACAATCTCCATGCTCATCATATTGAAAATTTTTCTGCCAATGAAGATAAACGATTTGATGTTGATAATGGAATAGCCCTGTGCAATGACTGTCATAATCCAAGTGTTGAAGGAAGTTTTCACCATGTATATGGGACACATAATAACAACCAAGAACAATTAGATGAGTATTTAAAATCAAGACAGTAACACCCCCTACCCTTGTCACACGATACGTATGACAAGGGTTTTTTATGTACATAAACAAAGGAATTAACAAGGAGGAAATATAAAGATGGCAAAATTAAATCATACACTAACATTTAAGAATGCTGAAATTAGCTTAGAGGAAAACACTATTACGGAATATTTAAAGGATGATATTCAGACACATGTATTATCTGAAGTGTTGAAACGCTTTGAAGGTGAAAATAAAAAATTAGATATTACATTTAAAGAAACGTCTGATTTAGAACCATCTGAAATTGACGGTGAAGAATAGGACGGTGATTATATGACTGAAACTACTCTAAAACGTCAAAATCAAGAATCTGAATTTGATTATAAAGTTAGAATTTGCATTGCCAAATTAAATAAAGAAGTCGATTTAGATTGGTCTGAAATTATTGATTTGTTAAATTTAGATTGCTCTCCCGATCATTTACGAAAATTATCTTATGCTTACAAAGAAATGACAGAAAACCTTTATAGCAAACAATTAGAGTCAGTTGAAGATGATGAATTTCTTGATAAATTGACTCAGAAGAAACTCGAACTGCAAAAAGAACGTGTCAAACTACAAGCTGAGAAAACAGAAATTAATAAATGGATTCGTGAACAAGGGCGTTCTGAATTATTTTACGAAAAATACTTGAATATCCTTTCTAAACGTGAATTACCGTCTGTTCCAAAGTATACAATTCCTAAAATTCTCACCGACCATGATTGGGTATTAAATTTTGCGGATATGCATTATGGTAAAGAAGTAAAAATTTACGGTCTTGAGGATGAAGTTTTAGCAGAGTACAATGTTTCTATTTTTGAAAAACGTATGTGGGACTTATTAAATCAAGTTATACATAAAATTGAAAAAGAGAATATTAAACATTTAAACGTATTTAACCTTGCTGATAGTATTGATGGAATTCTTCGTATGAGTCAATTACAGTCTATTCAGTTAGGAATTATAGATTCCCAAATTGGTTTTGCTGATTTCATGGTTCAATGGTTAAACGAATTATCAAACTATGTAAATATTGATTACTATTCTTGTCAAGGAAACCACGATGAAATTCGCCCATTAGGTAGCAGTAAGGGTGAATTTGCAAATGAAAATGTTGCTAAATTAATTAATTGGCACTTAGAAAGAATGTTAACCCATAATAAGAACATCACGATACATACTAATAAACCCCTACAATACGTAGATGTAGTTGGAACAAAAATTCTAGCTGCACATGGGCAAGATGAGAAAAATCTGGAGAATTCAATTAAAGATTATTCCAATACATACGGAAAGAAAATACATATGCTATTTACTGGTCATTTACATAATACAAATACAAAAACAGTTGGCATGGACGGCATGCAAAATATTGAGTTTTATCAACACCCTTCTATCTGTGGCATTGATGACTATAGTGTTAAGCTAAAGAAAACTGCCCCTGCCGGTGCTGTAATGATGAAAATCGAACGAGGTCTTGGTAGAACTGAAACGTTTGATTTTAAACTAAAATAATTGAATAAAAGGAGACTGCTACATGCCAGTTATCAAATTTACAAAAGAAAATGAAGAAAAATGCACATGCCCTACTTGTGAATTAGTTCATGCAGCTATGAATTGTGCAATGAGTGCTGAATCTCATGAGGAATTGCTTAGTATATTACATACATTTGCTGAAGACGCAAAAGACCTTGGTGTGAAAGAATATCTTACACTTGAGATTGAATCAAAAGTTAAACTGTTTAACCATTTAGAACATGGTCATTGTGATGAAGAATGTAGCTGTGAGGGCTGTGAAGAATAGTTTTATACATAAAATAATAATTAAAATGGTATGACAGTGTGACTGTCCGCTACCTCCTGACTAATATTAAGGAGGTTTTATATATGGAATTTTTAATGGAAGAAGAAAAAAGTCCACTATTAGATAAAGTTGAAAAAGAATTATTCAAAGACAGAGTTATTTATCTTAACGAGGATATTAGCTCTTACACGATTTCTGGTATTGTCCCTTTAATTCATAAAATTAATAAAGATGATGAAGGAATTGACATTGCAGATCGCAAACCAATTCACCTGCATATTACATCTTATGGTGGGTCAGCGTATGATGGTTGGCAATTAGTATCTACTATTGAGAGTTCAAAAACACCTGTTTATACGTATGTAGAAGGTTATGCAATGAGCATGGGGCTGCCTATCTATTTAGCAGGTAAAAAGCGTCATCTTGGACGTTATGCCAGCCTTCTCTATCATGAGTTGCGTGGTGGTGCTAGTGGGACTAGACAAGAAGTAAAACGTCTAGATAAGGAATATGATCGTTTGCAAAAAATGTATGATGACTACATTATCTCTAAATCTTTAATTACTCAAGAAATTCTAGATGAACACCAAGAAAAAGTATCAGATTGGTATATTGGACTAGAAGAATCTAAGAAATATCAATTGTTTGATGTGCTAATTTAGAAGTAAAATCCCCATTTTAAAGAATTTTTATCCAATGCTTACCTCTCTCCTCCCTTAACTGAGGTGAGCATTGGAATAAGGATTCTTTTTTATTTGAATCCAAGAGAGACGGGTTTCTCCCTCCCCTCTCTCTTTTTTTAAAAAGAAAATACATAACATGCGATTTAAATTAAAACTTATACGTTAAATAAATAATTTAGAATACAAGGAGGTGAATTAGTCTTATGGCAACTATTAAACAACAAAAAGAAAAACTAAAGTGTTTAGAATGTCAAAAAGAGAAACCTAAAAGCGTGAATTTTTATAATACAAAAAATAAATTATATGAAAACATAGGGAAAATACCAATATGTAAGTCTTGTTTATTATCAAGAGTTGATTATGAAGACATGGAAACAATTTATGATATTTTAAGGCAGTTTGATATTAAATTTGATATTGAGTATTGGAAAACTGCCCTTGAAAGTAAGAATGATACATTCGGAAAATATATAGCAATGGCTAATTCACTCCATCAATTTGAAGGAAAAGGATGGAAAGATAGCGTTTTTGAAATTACTGCTCAAGAAGAAAATGATGTGATTGCCCCCATATCAAATGGTACACCTCATCAATCTTTACTAGTAAACGACTTAGAAGATTTGAAAGAAAAATATGGATACGGCTATCCTGATAATGAGTACCTACTTTTCGAAAAGAAGTTTCAACAATTAAAACCAAGTTTTCAATTGTTAACAACAATGCATGAAGAATGTTTAAGAGAGTATTGCGTTAATAAAGTTAAAGAGACACTGGCAAAAGCAAAAGGTAATTTTAAGGAAGCAAAAGATTGGGCTGCTATGGCTAAAGATGTTGCTGAAGCAGGAAAACTTAAGCCATCACAAATGAGTAAGGCTGATTTATCTCAAGGGTTGGATGGATTTGGACAATTGGCACGTATGGTTGAAGAAAAAATTGATATTATTCCTGTGCTTCCTAAGTTTATTCAGCAACCAAAAGATAAACCAGATGTTGTTCTATGGTGTTATTTAAATTATATAAGAGATTTAAAAGGATTGCCTGAAGCTGACTATAAAGACATTTATCAGTTTTATGAGGAACGTAGAGCAGATTATGAAAAACAAGAATTAGATAATGACCCTTCCATGAGGGAGGATTCATAAAATGTCTAGTTATAAAAATTTTCAAGATGACAACTTCAAATATACAAAACAAAGCTCTCGTTTAGATAATAATCCTGCTTTTAATTCAAGTGTTCAAGCAAATGAACATAAAATGGACTCATTTGAAAAAAACTTAGATAAATGGGTAGAATTTGTACAATGGGCTAGGTGGTTTCCCTGACCTATGGTATGACCTGATAAAACCAGAAAAAGGTGGTATGAGATTAGATTTAGATCAACGTGTATTCCTTCGATGTATGAGTAGATTCATAAGTACATATGGGGTGTTCCCTCGTGGCTTTGGTAAAACAATGCTTGAGCTAATGTCAATTTATCATACTTGCGTTTGGTTTCCAGATATCACCATTGCTATGTCAGCGCAAACACGGGAAAATGCAGCCTCAATTAGTGAAGAAAAACACAATGAAATAATGAAATGGTTTCCTCTAATGAGAAATGAATTAGCTAAACCACCAAGCTTCACCAAGGATAGTGTAGAAGTTATTTTTAACTCTGGTGGTGTTTATTCAGTATTAGCAAATGCACAATCTACCAAGGGACAGCGTAGACGAAGACTGAATGTTGAAGAGTCTGCGCTTTTAAACAATGAACTTTTCAAGGATGTTCTCGAACCAGTAGTCAACGTACCTCGTAGAACTATTGGAAAACTCGCTACAGTTAACCCCTATGAATTAAATGGTATGATTAATTATTTAACGACTTCTGGCTATCGTGGATCAGATGAATTTAATCGTATCTTGAATATGTTAGATGAAATGGCGGATTTAAAAGGAAAAGTTGTACTTGGTGCTAGTTGGGAGCTACCTTGCCATTTTGGCAGAGGAGAAACAAGAACTCAATTGCTTGCGAAAAAGAAAGACCCTACAACATCTGCAACTGCTTTTGCAATGAACTATGAAAGTAAGTGGGTCGGCGCAACGGATGGAGCGTTAATCAACATATCTAAATTATTAAAAATAAGAACTGTAAATAAGCCAGAACTGGAGTGTCCAAGAGATAAACGAGGAAGTTTTGCTTTAAATGAATATGTTTTTGGAGTAGACGTTGCTAGAAGTAGTTCCCAAAGTAATAATAAAACAGCCATTGTTGTTTTAAAGATAATTAGAAGTAAAAATGGAGCTATACGTCAAATACAATTAGTAAATATTGTTGAACCTCCAAATGGTCTGAGCTTTAAAGAGCAAAGCTTAATTGTAAAAAAGATGTTCTACAAATACGGAGGAAATCTTGACCTCAATAAATCTAGGGTTAAAGCAATTGTAGTCGATGGAAACGTTATTGGTAAAGGTTTAATTGATAGATTGCTTGAAGACGTAACAGACCCAGAAACAAATGAGGAATTAGGATGTTTTGCTACTATAAATACTGATCAAAGTGCTGATGTAAGTTCAGCTCCAAAAATAATATATGACTTAACATCTCAAGGAATAAATGGGGAAATTATACGTACTTTCATTGATTATGTAGAAACTGAAAAATTGAAATTGTTGAAGGTATATGATGATATAAAGGGTAAATCTACCTCATCAGAAAGCAATTCAGAAGAAGAAAGAGCTTGTATACATACTCAGTTCTTAATTGATGAAGTTTCAAATTTAAAACTTAAAACTACTAAAACGTCAATCACCGTTGAACAAGTTCAACGCAAAATAGACAAAGATAGATATTCTGCATTAGCATACGCATTGTATTACATATTCTTATTTTTAGAAAAAGAAGACATTCAAGAAATTGATGACGATGACTCTTTAGTCTATTTTTAATTAAATGAATTATAAAACGAAACAGGAGGTGAAAATTTGAGCGAAACAATAAACACCGTTACCATCGACACTGAATCGGAAGAATATAAACGTATGCTAAACGATTACTCGTCATATGTTTCAACGTTTGCAAATGGATTTATCACTACATTATTCTCACAAGGAATTATTAACGAAATAAATGCTGAAACTTTGAAAAAATACTTTGCCAATCCTGATCAACATCAGAAAGATATTGAAAACTTAGTACAGTATTATTATATTTCTTCAGCGGAAATACATCAATTATATGAATTAATTGAAGCCCTCCCTACTCTTAATTATAAGATTGATTCATTTGATAAAAATAAAAGTAGTGATAAACATATTTCTATAATTAATAAAACATTACATAAAATAAAGCATAAACGTCTAACTCGTGATTTACTTAAACAAACTACCGCATCTGGGACATTGGTTGGTATTTGGCTTGGGGATAAAAATAATTTACATCCTTATATATTTGACGATGTAAAATACGTTTTCCCTGCTGACAGACGGAATGGCGAATGGCTCTGTGTAGTTGACATGAATTTCTTTAAGGAAATGTCTGATACATACCGTAATACACAATTATCAAATTTGAGTCCGCATATTACTCAATCTACATATGAAAATTTTCTGAAAGATGCAGAGAAATATAGATATGTTGAATTACCTCAAGAACGAACTTTTGTATTACGCACAGGAACATTAAAGCGCAATCAAGGATTAGGCACATCATGGGCAACTTCTGGAATGTATGATGTATTACATAAGAAAAAACTGAAAGATGTTGAACGCTCTATTGCAAATAAAATTATTAATGCTGTTGCTGTTTTAACAATCGGTCATATTGGATCAGATAAAAACAATGATTACACTAATATGAAACTTCCTAAAGCTGTAAAGCAAAAAGTTCATAGTGGAGTTAAAGCAGCGCTAGAAAAGAATAGTCAAAATGGTGTAACAGTTGTTTCTATTCCAGATTTCGCTAATATTGAGTTCCCTGACGTTAAAACAGATGGTCTTGGTGGAAAATTTGATGATATTAACAGTGATATTCGAGCAGCTTATGGATTATATAGTTCAGAGAATATTGAAGGTGCGAAATTAAGCATTGAGACATTGTATAAGCGATTAGGGATATTACTTGAAGACATCGAGAGTGAAGTATATCAAAAGTTAATTAATTTAATCCTCCCTTCTTCTCAAGTTGATAATTACTATATTTCATATGACAAAGAAGCTCCTCTCACTCTCAAGGAGAAAGTAAATGTTCTATCTAAATTAAATGACAAAGGTTGGTCTGTGAAACACTTAGTTGATTCTTTAAGTGGAATTTCATGGGAGGCATATTTAGAACAGACATTATATGAAACTGATGTGTTAAAACTACAAGAACGCATAAAACCTTACTTATCAAGTTTTACAAGTACAGGCAATGATGTGGGTAGACCATCGAATGGCGATAATCAAAATAATGATGGTACAAGTAGTTCAGAAGGATCAGGTAACAATAATACTCAATCATCATAATGTAATCAATCCTTTAAAGGAGGTGATACTTTGCAGAAAAAAAGGAAACTAAATCTTTTATTAAAACAATTGAACTCTACTATTGAAGACCCAACTATTATAAAGTGTACTTTTATTATTATGGATTTTGAAAAATCCGGTAACAATGTAATAGTAGACAAAGAAACCGCTCTTGAAGCCGGAAAAACATTGCTTAATAAACCAATTGTTACATTTTATCAACCTCCTACTGAACCAAATACTAGAACAGACAATCTTGGTGATCACGAAATGTATATTGGTGAAGATAGAAATGGAAACATGGTAGTTAAATCAAACACTGTTCCGATAGGTGTTTTTACTTCAGAAGGTTATGAAACTACCATATCCGTTAACGGTGAAGATAAGGAAGTTATGGCTGCTGACGCTGTTCTTTGGCGTTCTCGTTTCCCTGATGCGATTGATTTAATTGAAGAATGGTTTCATGGTGGCGTTGACGTAGTAACAAGTTGTGAATATTTATATTCGAACTTTTCTTTTCAAGACGGAGTTGAATATCACCACTCCCCTATCTTCTTTGAAGGTCATTGTGTCTTGGCAAGTTCAGATAGAGGAGATCAAAAGGCAGTAACACCTGCATATGATTCTTCAAAATTATTAAGCATTAATCAAATAAATAAATTTAATAGATTAGTAGCTCAAGCTATTAATCAAAAGGACAAGGAGGAAAGCAATACTATGAAATATTTCAAAAAGGTTTGTGAACTGTCCCATAGTGATATTCGCTCCCTATTATACGCACAATTAGACCCAACACTCGGAGAAAGTGAATACTCTTGGATTTCTGATGTGTATGATACATACTTTGTATCCAATATTTATAGCTATGCTGATGGGAATGAGTATGATAAATATTTTAAATTTAGTTACACAAAAGACAATGATGTAGTTACTATTAATTTTGATTCAAAATCTGAAGTAGCTTTAAAACGTGATTGGGTTGAAGTTACTCAAGTACAGCAAATGCAAAATCAGTTAGATGAGAAAACACAAAAAGTTAAAGAACTAGAGACTCAACTAAATACTGCCAATTCTAAAGCTGATACATTGTCAACTGAAAAAGAGGCAATTACAAAACAATTTAATTCGGCTTCTGAAAAGATTGTTGAATTATCAACTCAAGTCGAAGAATTAAAACCATTTAAGAACCAAGTTGAAAAAGAAACATTAGATAAGGCATTGAATGAAAAGAAAGACTACTATTCCGCTAAGTTTAATGCTTTAAATGCTGCTGAAAAATTTGAAGCAGAAGAAGTTCAAGATTTAATCTCTAAATCTATTTTTGAAAATGAAGAAGGTAAACAAGCAATTCTTCAACTAAACACAATGTTGGTTGATATGGTTACAATTCAAAGTAATGAAAATGCTGGAACGATTATCAGAGAAACATCTAGCAAACGGGAAAATTTAATCCCTACAGATGATGACTTTGATAGTCGTTACAGTATGTAAAAATAAAATAATTAATATTAGGAGGAATTATTAATATGGCTACAAGACAACAACAAATTTTAACTCAAAAAGGTTCTCACTCTGTGGGTAACTTGTCGAACATTAAAATCAAAACATTGGCACACGGGGCATTAGTCACAGGTGCAGACATTGACAACTTTACACTTGTTGAAGTTGGTTTTGATGCTAATGGCGAAAGAACTTGTAAACAATTATCAGCAAAAGACAAAAAAGCTTATCTTATTGCTACTCCAGAGGCACGTTACATGGGAGAAAATTTAGTAGATTTCTATAATGCTATTGGAGAACGTGCGAGACTTGTAATTTTAGAACCGGGATATACTCGTTTCGATACTTCTGCATTTACATTAAACACAGGCGTATCTGCTGTGGCAAATGGGTTAGTTGCTCATTTTGATGTTGCGACTAAGAAGTACATTCTTTCTTCTGCTGCAACTCCACATACTGATTATGCAGGCTCTTCTGCACAATTCACTGCAGTTTCCAATGAAGATGACATGGATTATAGCCTAGGCTTACCGCTTGTTCGCTTAGAAGTTTCAAAAGCTTAATACTTTTTATAAATAAATTATATAATAATTGGAGGAATTATAATTATGGCACTTGATACAAATAAATTAAAAGGTCTTTTTTCTCGTGTATACAATGGGAAAATGGAAGAAAATGACGGTCGTGACATTACAGAATTTGCAAAGCGTGTTTTTGGAGATGGCTCATTCAATCCTGACCCATCTATGCTTCATCAATTTAACAACCTTGTTGTTCAACAAGCAGACCAAATTGCTAAACCAATAGTAACAGATATGGTCGGCACTCTTGCCACATATAAGTCAGCACAACGTGATCAAATTGTAAAATACGACATCCCACAGAAAAATAAAGCCCGTGTTCGATGGTCTGCTAACGGTTCTGGTGTAGACTTAGTACGTGTGGAAAATAAAAAGTCAGAAATTGCTGTACCACGTACATTTACTACTGGTTTCTACTATGAACCATTCGGTATGACTACTGACGCTGTTGCTAGCGTAAAAACACTAGTAGATGATATTGCAAACGCAAAAGTACGTTTATATTTTAGTGAAATTTCTAAACTGGTTACAGCCGCTGTTGCAAGCCAAGAAATTCCATCCAAAAACGTTGTAACTGGAGCTAATGTAACTTTAACACAATATAACAAACTTGCTTCTACTCTTGCTCGTGTTGCTGGCGGTCGTCCTGTGTTTGTTGCTGATAGTTTAATGATTGACTACTTTGCACAACAACAAACAGGAGCAAATGTTAAAGAATTATTAACAGATAACGTACGTGAAGAATTACTTCGTGCATTAAATGTTACACAAATTGGTCGCACTGATGCTGTAAATCTAGTGAATCCATTTGTTAACGAAAATAATAATAAAACTGAACTTCCTGTGAACGTTGGTTATATGTTAGCTGGATCAGGGACACAAAAACCATTTGTTGTAACTGAATTTGGTGGAATGCGCCAAATGACAGAGCAAGACATGGAAGATGAGCGCATTAAAATCAAAATTGCTCAAGACGCTGATATCCAGCTTATTTTCGGTAACGCAATTGGATACATGAAAGAAGACGCAGCGGTGGCATTATAAAATTAGACTGGGATTAATTTATTAAATAAATTATATAAAGTGGATTCATTAAGGAATATGGATTTTTGTCTAGTAGATAATGAATTCACTTTCTTCAAAAATACTATTTAGGAATTTAAGGAGGATTTTTATATGACACAAATTAAAGTAGCACGTTATAGAACTACCCCATATGTTGTCAATTTCATTACAAGCAGTGGAACTAGAACTTACTCATGGTCTGGTAGCAAAGGAAATAAAACTGATATTAAATCAATTCCATCAGAAGTTTTAGATTGGTTGGTAATGGATAGTGTTTGCTTTCGTGATGGAGAACTAGCAATCATTGAAGACTCTGAAGAAGCAAAAGAAATAGTATCTAACCTCGATGATGCTGAAGAATATAAAAACAACACTCATTCTAAGGAAGAGGCTGTTAAAATTCTTGAAGGTAATTTTATGAAGATGAAATCTGATTTAAATAAAATAACAAATCAATCAGAAAAGAAATTTTTTATTGATTTGACTAAAGAAATTAATTTAGATAGTAATGCTAAACTTACTTTCCTTTCAGAATGGTATGGCGTAAAAAAAGATATTCTTTTTGAATAGAGGTGAAATCCGTTGACAACATATGATCAAATTTGGACTTCATTTCTATCAAATTGTAAAACGTCAGGAATTGATTTACCTCAAACACCAGAAAAAATATATGATGTAATACATAATGCTATTCGTCACTTCAACAATCGTCTTCGTGAT
Organism: Bacillus pseudomycoides; assembly: GCF_002582035.1. Taxonomy (GTDB): domain Bacteria; phylum Bacillota; class Bacilli; order Bacillales; family Bacillaceae_G; genus Bacillus_A; species Bacillus_A pseudomycoides_B. The sequence goes on along the minus strand of NZ_NUQE01000039.1, from coordinate 202,269 downwards.
AATTTATCATGGGATGATAACAATGAAGTCGTTAATAGAGAATTATCTGACGATCATTTACTTATCCTTTCTCACTATATAAGATACATATTCTTATTAAACCAAAAGACATACTTTCAAAATTTATTCCAGCCATTCACAAACGACATTGGTTTAAAAAACTTTTCTAATCAATTGAAATCATTAGAATCCTCTGTTACTGAAGAAAAAGATGAAATTGATCGTTTAATTATGAACACAGAGGAGGATTTTTTATGAGTAAATTATTAGTTAAAACTATAGATAATCACGGAAATGAAACTATTGAATCAATTGAGTCATATTGTATTAGAATTGGAAAGAAAAACAATTCTATATTATACAAACTAGAAAATTATCTTAATAAGAAAATGCTATCTGATGAATCATTAATTGAAATTAGAGATATCGTCCTTACTATTAGTGCCGAGATTGCAAATATCCCTAAAATAATTGAGCTTGACGAATAAAAATGAAGGACTATAGCAATTATTATGAAGCGGATACTAATGGTAAGATTAAATATGATGGTGATTTAATTTTCAATATGGCATTAAATGGTTTTGAAGGGTATGAAGTTTTGATTGATGGAATTCCCACAAAAGTGTTACTTCCAAATAAGTATTCCACTGATAAAGGTAACATTAAGTATCTCATAGGAAATACGAATAATATTAAATGTGGAAATGTTGTCAATGTAAATGGAGAAAAGTGGCTAGTTGTATCTATACCAAAAGATTTCAAAATTTATAAAAAAGCCATCATCCAACTATCAAATCTAACTTTAAATTTAAGTGGAGCTATTACAAAAGTTCAAATCGGTGTTGATAGTTTAGGTCGCCCAATATTCAAAGATATTCAAGGTGATCCAATTCCTGTTCCATGTATTACAGAAACATCTGTGCAGCTTTCAATGGCAAATCAACAAACTATTAATTTACCAGAAGGAAGAATAAAAATCACTCTTCCTCATACTGTTCATAATGATTTACAAGTGGGTAAAAAATTACACATGTATGGTGAACAGTATCAAATTAAAGGGATTGATTATTCTCAGATAATAGACGGTACTGGTGTCCTAATTCTTTATACAGATAGAGTGGTGACCACATAATGGGAATGTATCAAAATTTCTTGGATATCATGAATGTTATATACAATGATGAAGATTTATTAAGACTTTTGTACTATCCCCCTGCTAACTTAGGAACAGACACTCTTGACCCATTAGACCCCTGCCTTCCTAATATCAAAGATATGGAAGTCAAAACTAAATGGAATATTATAAATGAAAGAGTCATGTTAACGCCTAAAACAGATGATTTAGACTCAAAAGCAATTTGTCGTATATTGATTTACGCAGGTAGACGTAGACCTAATAGTGGAAACTACCTCATGGCTCATCAACATTTTGTAGTTGATATTGTCTGTCATTTTAGTTTTGAAAATGGTGATATTCGTTCAACTAGAATTAGTGACAGATTAAATGAATTACTTGCTTTGCAACATATTACAGGTATCGGAAAAATGGATTACTATGATGGGAATCAACTATCATCACCTAAAGAGTATGTAGGATATAGGCATATTTATGAGTTTGGAAGTACAAAATCATGAATAATTTAATAGATTTCTACAATGTTGGATTACCAATTGATACTGAAGTCGGGCTATGCGATTTCCTAAAAGTAAAAGACTATCCTAAATACGCATTGGACTTGCAAGCTATGAGTATGACAAAAGAAGGGATTATCTACGCATATCATAAAGAGTATGGGAAAGATGCTAAACAGTTTATCGAAACTCTTCAACAATTAAATCTTTATGAAATTGCATTAGGACTTGAAGAACTTCAAACGGCTTACCACAGAATATTTAAGAATGTTTTTGTTGATGAAAGTTCATTAAATAAAATAAATGAATCAAATTTCAACTCAATTAGAAAAACAATTCTTAATATGAATTGCGTGAAGGAAAAGAAAATAAATCCCAATCCTGAAATCCAAGCAGCTATCGAACGTTCTGAAAGGTTAAAATCTCAAGATGAAAATATGACATTTTCTGATATTGTTTCTAGCGTTGTCATTGGAAACAAAGTTAGCTATTCCGAAGTAAATGAGTATACAATTTACCAAATGTACTATGCGTTTCATCGTATTGCTGCTGGTAAGTCATATGCAACTTCCGTTTTATTCTCTACAGTTTCAACAGAGAAAATCAATATTGAAAGTTGGGCTAAACCTATTGATCTATTAGAAGATGATAAACATGGCTTGGATAGAAATGAGTTTCAAAAGATTTCGAACATGATTTCAGATACATAAATTATATAATTGGAGGAAAATTAATGAAAACTATTATTAACGATACAGCGGATGTTGTATTCAGACGTAAGCGAGATAAATTTATCATTTTTACAGCAGAAGCTCAACTTGCTTCTATTTCACAAAAAGTGCAAGAGGAAAAAATAAAGGGTGGAATTGGTAATAAAACAATTGCTTCGTTAAAATCTGAAAAAGAAATTGAACTTGCAGTACGCAATGCTGTATTTGATAGAGCTTGGCTTGAAATGGCACAAGGCGTAGAATTTACTTCCGCTAACAACGTGCTTGTATATAAAAAAGAAGAAACTGTTGTTACAGGTGGAAAGATTACTACTAAAGGAACAATTGACGGTTCTTTACAGGTTACTGAAAAGACCGGGAAAGTATTGGTAGCCACTAAGGATGATACAAAACCTAAAGAAATCACTGTAACTGGTGCTAAAGATGGAGATATGCTCAACGTGTTATATCAAACTTCTGTTTCAAATGCAGACGTTTTGGAAATTCGTGGAGATACTTTCTCTGAGGCTTATGAGGTTGAATATCATACAATTGAGTACAATCCTGAAACGAATAAAGTTGCAAAAGATATTTATTTCCAATTTGACAAGGTATCTCCTTCTGATGCTTTTGATATGTCATTCGAAAATGGTAAGCCACTTGCTCCTGAATTTAAGTTTACAGCGATGAGTCCATTAGGCTCTGAAGTAATTGGTCGTGTAATTGAAGTAGATCGAGTTTAATACATAAAATTATAATTTAAAGAGTAGGTAAACCCTACTCTTTATTTGTATGAGGACAAAAGGAGGAAATAAATTGAGTAAACAATTAAGTATGAAAGAAATTAAGGCAGATTCTCAAAAATACAACGAGTATATTGAAATTCCTCTGCAAGATGATAAGTATGTTGTGAAAGTTTATCCCTATTTTAGCCCATCAAAAGTGAGTGTTTTGCTTAATGACCTAACAAACTTTTATCGCAATGCAACTGAAGAAAAAGTAAACCTTAATAGTGAAAATTTTGATGATATTTTAGGGTACTTTATTGTTAGACATTTTTCAGATATAAAGATGACAAAAAGTAAAAAAGCTAAAATGATTTTTGAGGAATTTAAATTAGCTCAAAATAGCACATTATTTGAATTAATTCTCAAGTCCATTCCAGAAGAGTCCATTGATTACTTATTTGGCAAAGTTTACGAATTAATTGAGTTTAGTGCGAAGTTGGAAACTAGATTAAAACTTGCTCAAGACCAAATGAAGAATGTTAATTTAGACGTTGAAAACCATTTAAATAACAAGGAAAAAATTATCCCTGAAATGTAAGGAATGGTATTATGCCTGATTTTACAAGTCTTGCGGATTTATTGAATTATATTGAGAAAACTGCCGTTAGAGCTGTGCAGGAAAGAGACAGTGAGACACAAAGAACGATGATTGAAACTGGTGAAAAACATGTTCAGACAGATGTTTATGATATCTACTCGCCTACCACATATCAAAGAACGGGTCAATTAAAAAAAGATTGGGAAATTGACAACACAATTGATGGCATTTCAATGAAAAATATTAGAACAGATGAAGAAACAGGGAACGATATTGCTTATACAGTAGAGACAGGGAAAGGTTATAAATATCCATTTCCATTCTCAGATACCCCTCGTCCCTTTGTGGCTAATACTGCGGAAGAATTAAAAAATAGTGGGATATTAAAGCAATCTGTGAAAAGTGATTTAAAGAAATTAGGATTAAGTGTTGAATAGATTGAAGGTGAAAAATTGAGTAAACAAATTAATAAAAATATGTTGCGTGAACGTGCTACTCCCCTACCAGAAGTAACAGACGAAATGTGGAAAGAAGTAAATGAAGATTATCGGATGTTAGTTGATGAGTTTATTTCTGTTCAAAATCATAGTCCACAAACAAAGAAACAATATGTATCAGGATTAAGGATTTTTGGATGGTTCATGCATCGCTCTATGAATAATAAATCTCTTTATAAAGTAACAAAACGAGACTTTCTTCGTTATATTAGCTATCTCCGTGATGATCGTAAATTGTCTTCTAGTGCATTAAATTTTAAGAAAGCCTGTGTTTCGAGTTTATGTAACTATGTTGAAAACGTTGTTGCAGACGATGATGACAATTATAAAACTTTCAGAAACTTTACTAGAGGATTACCTGCAATACCTAAAAATAAGGTTTATGAAAAAGTTAAGGTTACATATGATGAATATCAAGAAATGATGCAAGTATTAGAAGACGATGAAAATTATTTAGGCATGGCGTGGTTAGCAACTGCATTTAATGTTGGAGCTAGACGAAGTGAGATAATTCAATTTAAAACTGAAATATTAGATTATGAATTTCCAGATGATGCTACCTTTATTTACAGTCACAATGTTCGCCTCAAAGGGCGTGGAGAAGATGGTAAAATCGAACCTTATATGGTCAATCGTGAAGCAATAAAATATATGAAATTATGGGTAGAAAAACGAGATCATGACAGTGAATATATTTTCTCTACTAAATATGCTTCTGAAGGAAAACAGATGTCTAAATCATGGGCTGATTATTTTTGTTCAGAAGTGCTTAGTAATATTTTAAGCAGACGAATTAATCCACACTTATTTAAAGCTTCATGCATTACATATTTATTAGAAAGTGGAGTAAAACTGGAATTAGTTTCTAAGTACGTAGCTCACCATGAAAATGTATCTACCACAATTTCCCATTATGATTTACGTGATTTTGAAGAGGAAAAGAATCAAATTTTCAAGTAGCTAAAATACTGATTTTACATAAACAATTTATTGGAGAGTTCCCCTCTCCTCTTCCCTATCTTTATATAGAGTACAAATCAATTCATAATATTCTTTTTTATCAATATATTTATGATATACTTTCATTAAAATATTAATAAAGAGGATGGGGATTATGGAAGAAAATGCAAAGAAAATAAATTTTGTTGCTGTGTATTCTTTGCTATTACTAGGAATCGGAATAATATTTCTGTTTATTAAATTCTTAATCGGAATTGGATTAATTTGCTTTGGAATATTAACTATGTTTTTAGAAGCAAAAAGGGTTGATTCGATAAAAAAGGTAAATAAAATTGTGAATTCAATTTTAGTATTTCTTTCAGTAATAACGTCAATAGGCATATTATTAATCGGAATAAATGGTGGTTCGAAAAGTAGTTCAACAAGTACAACGAATTTAGAAGATGCTACCAATAAAGAAGTAAACCAATTTTTAGAATGGGATCATAAACAGCAAGAAGAAAAATACAATAGTAGTAAATTTGGAGATGATAAATAGAATAAAAAAGAAGTGATATACGAATAAGTGTGTCACTTCTTTTTTATTTTAGTAAATGTTTTAAGAAGAGTCTCCCCCTCTTCTCTTTTTTATGTTCAATTTTAAGGAGGTGTTGTTTATAAATGAATAATAATGATTTACGAATTCTTCTTGGCATTGCGATTGATGCAAATTCAGCTATTAAAAGTATCAATACTCAAATTTCTCAATTAAGCCAAAAGGTAGATGCCATTAAACTCAATGTAACATTAGATGACAAAGTTACTTCACAACTAAATCAATTGGCAAATGCAACAAATACTGTTAAAAGTGCTACAGATGGTCTTAATCAAGTAGTAAAAACTGAGGAAACGGTAATTAGAAATTTAGATGGGTCTATTGATAAATTGGTTAGACAGTATTTAAAATCTGGAGACATCATTGAAAAAACTAAGAAGACAATTGACCAAAATAGGCAATCCAAAGAGGCAGATATTGCAGCCACAATTAAGCTAACTGAGGTTGAGTCGCAATACGGGCAAAAGTTAAAAGAAGTACAAAAATTAAATTCTCAGGGTCAATTGAAAGGCTCTACTTCTACATTTGGTGATAATTATAATCAGACAAGAGTAAACACGAATGCTGATGGTTTAATCACAAATAGCACAGTTACTAATAATATTGCGAAACAAGAAAAGGATATTGAAAAACAAGAACAGTTACACAACGAGAATTTGCGTAAAATCGCCAACGAACGTAAATTAATCCGACAACAGCTACAAGCATTAGAAAATACAGGTAAACTAACCCCCATTCAACAAAATGTAGTAAATCAATCTTTAGCATCAAGTAAGAATATGCAAGATATACAAAATATTAAAAACTTGATGAACCAAATTGAATCTTCTATAAAAGCTCAAACTCAATACCAGCAAGAACAAAATAAAGTTTTAGCACAACAATATCAACAAACACAAAAGATTGCAGAAAAAGAAGCAATAAGGGTTCAGAATCTTGGTCAACAAGTTGGAAATAAAATAAATGCTAATGCTTTTACTGGTGATTATGCTCAAGCACAGGCTAAGATGGAACAGTATATTAAAAGCGTATATGGAGCAAATACTGCTATTACAAGTTTACAACGTGTTACTAATAGTGCTGGGCAAGAAGTTTGGAAATACAGTGCTTCTATTGATCAAGGGAATAAAAATACACAAGCTATTAAAGGTAACATTGATAGAACAACTTCTAGTATGTATGAGTTTTCAAGACGAACACAAGAAGTTGGTAATAGCGCTTCAATGTGGGATAGACTTGGAAAATCATTGGGTACATTTGCTCTATATTTCAATTCCATGACCGTTGCAATGGCTGGATTTAGTTTTTTCTCTAAGGGTATTGAGTATGCAAATGAATTGAATAAGTCATTGACTGAAATCTCTATTGTAACAATGCAAAATCAACAAGAAGTTGCTAAGTTAGCTGATGAATATCAAAAGCTTGGTGCAGCTATGTCAGTCACAACCAAGGAAATTTCAATGGGAGCTGCCGAGTTTTATCGTCAAGGTCTATCTCAAACTGAAGTAATGGATAAATTAAAAGAAACAACTATCTATGCTAAAATTTCATCTTTAGATTTTAAGAAAGCGGCAGAAATTATAACTGCAACCACAAACTCTATGGGTGTATCAGCTCAAAAGGCTATTGATACATTTTCATATATGGGTGACGCAACAGCTACTGGGGCAGATGAAATTGGGCGTGCATTCCAAAAAGTAGGCGGTTCTGCAAGTGCAATGGGTAAAATATATGCTCATTTAAAATCCTTTCTAATTGACTTGGAAGCCCTAACGTAAAGACGAGGGTGACAGGGCGCAAGCGTGATGGCAGCGTGAACGACTTAACGAAAGGACTAGGACATTCCTAGAAGCGAAAGTCTGAACTATATGGAAACATATAGAGAAAGAATCGAAGAATTCTTTCCGCTACATATTATTCATGTAGTCAGTAACTCATGTATGAGTGAAAGTAACAGAATGATAGATTTCGACAAAGTTTCAAGTTGGATAGCAGTTGTATCGAGTAGGACTCGTGAAGGTGCGGAGACTATCGGACAAAGTATAAAATCAATCCTTGCTCGTATCCAAAATATGAAAGAAAAAGGTTTCGCAGAAGAAGACGGAACACAAGTAAACCAAGTTGCCAAAGCATTGGCAGCAGTTGACATTCAACTAATGGACAGTCAGGGACAGTTTCGTAACTTTGGCGATGTAATGGATGAATTAGGTGCAAAATGGGATGGTTTAGATTCCAGACAGAAAGCGTACTTGAGTACAACGATAGCGGGTTAAATGAGGAAGCCCCCTATTACAGCAATGTAATAGTGCAAAGTTGGCTATATCGGTAGAACTCCCACCAGATAATGCTGAGGACAATGCCGAGGGAAGAACTATTGAAAAATTTTTATTTATATTTTGTGGAAGGGATATAAATAAATTATTAATTTATCTGTATTTTTGTTATTATAAATAAGGGAGGTGTGTAAAATGATTAAAAATGACTTTATGCAAATAAAGGTTTCAAAACAAAATGTTAGAAGATACAATTCACTTGGATATAAGTGTTCTGTTGGAGATGAAATATCAGTTAAAATAGAAGATTTGCCATTAAATTCAAAAATCAAGATTGAAATCGTTTGTGATTACTGTGAAAATACATTTCTAAGAAGCTATTGTAATCATAATAAGCAATCTAAAACAAATAAAATAAATAAAGATTGTTGTAAACATTGCATTGGAAAGAAAAATGCAGAAAGCAATATGTTGACTTATGGTGTTGAACACCCTATGCATTTACAAGAATTTAAAGAAGCTCAGAAAAATACAATGATTGAAAAATATGGTGTAACACATCCCATGCATCTTGATAGTGTAAAACAAAAAGTACAAGACACAACTAAAGAACGTTATGGTGTAGACCATGTTATGAAACTAGATTCAACAAAAGAAAAAATTAAACAAACTAACATAGAAAAATACGGAAAAGAGTCTTACACTCAAACCGAAGAATATATAAAAAGAGTAAGTGAAACAAACATTGAAAAATATGGAGTCAAAAACGTTTTTCAAAATGAAGCAATTCAAGACAAACAAAAAGAAACTATCATTTTAAAATATGGTGTTGAGAATGTATTCCAACATGAAGAGATTAAAGAAAAAAGCAAACAGACCATGATGAAAAAGTATGGGGTCGAACATCCAATGTATCTAAAAGAAATTAAGGATAGTGTTATCAAAAAGTCTAAGAAAACTCTTTATGAAAATGGAACAGCTCCAAAATCTAAGCAGCAAGTTTATCTAAACGAGTTACTTGGAGGAGAAATAAATTATCAAATTGAAAGTTTTAACTTAGATATAGCCTTCCCTGATGAGAAAATATACATCGAATATGATGGCGGTGGACATGATTTACAAGTTAAAATGAATAAAATTAGTCAAGAGGAATTGAAAAAGGAAGAATTAAAAAGATATTTTATTTTAAAGTCTAAAGGATGGAAAGAAATAAGAATTATCTCCCCAAGAGACTATCTTCCTAATGACGATATCTTACTTCAGGAATTAGAAAAAGCTAAGAAATGGTTTCAAACTAATGATAATGGACACTGGCATTATCATATTTACTTAAATGATAAAGTGAATGATGAAACATATGGTAAATTAAGAAAAATATAAACTTCCACTTTAATAATTTCAATAGTAACCCGTAACGACTACACGCCAACCTCCCTTCTACTTTTAGGGAGATGACATAGTCTGAACTTTACAGTAATGTAAAGAGGATCGGTCAAGTGTAAAGACACTTTAAAGAAGAACCGTTCCCGCCAATTTAATAATTGGTCAGTAACCTTTTCAGGTGAAAGTAACAGAGTGACCTATCAGCAATCCCGTTTCCTAAACCTAATGCAAGATTACGGAAAATCAGTTGAACTATATGAAAAATCTCTTAATTCAACTGGCATTGCCCAACAGAAATTCGAACTTTACCAACAATCAACCGAAGCTTCACTAAACAGACTTAAAAATGCTTTTGAATCAACATGGAATAATGCATTCAAATCTGATGGTATCAGAACTGCTATCGATGCCATAACCGGATTCATGAATGGTGTAAGTAAATTAACACAAACTCTTGGCATTCTACCTGTCACTATTGGGGTCATATCAACCGGATTTTTATTATTCGGTACTAGATTAGAATCAACAATGGCTAGAGGAAGAGCAATGGGAACCGTTATTAAAACACTTGCTACTGATTTCAACACTCTCTCCTTCTCTATGGCAGCTTCACAAGCCAAAATGACCGCAGGCGCTAGAGCAAATGCTATTCTATCCGCAAGTTTCACCACTCTTGGAAATGCAGCAAAAGGTGCATTAGCATTTATGGGTGGAGCATTGCTTCCAGTTGCAGGAATGATGGCTCTTGGATTTGCTATTCAAAAAGTAACTGAAGCATTCATTAAACAACGTGAAGAAGCACAAAAGTTAAAACAGGAAAATGAAGATATAGCAAAATCGTATGCTACAAATGGTCAAGAAATTGATAAATTGGTATCCTCCTACGCTCAATTATCTACAAAAAAAGATAAAGGTGTAGGGTTAAACACAGATGAAACAAAACAATACTTAGATGTGCAAAATCAACTCAATAAACTCATGCCTATTCTTACTCAGAATGTTGATGATCAAGGTCAAGCGCATCTAAGAAGTGTTGAGTCGATTAAAACAGAAATAACATACGCAAAAGAATTAAGTAAAGCTTATTCAACTGAATATCTAGCTAAGTTCGAAGATGAGACTCAAAAAGCCATTAGCAAAATGGGCGAACTAAAAGACAAAATCAAGGAAACTAGAAATCCAACACCTACCGCAATCGATTGGAAAGCTGGAGTTCCTAAGACCGATGGACAAAAAGCTGAAACTGAAAGAATGGCAGTTGAATATGAAAGAGAATTAGCTTTACAACAGCAAAAATTAGCTGAATCAGCTCAAAAGCGTGTTCAAGCGTTCAATGAAGTTAATCAAGTTACAAAGTTCTTAAATAACACCGACACAGAATACATAAACAAACAAATTGAAGCGAAACAAGCTACTCTTAAAACAGCAGAAGATGTAATGAAGTTATCTGGTCACTATATTGATTTAGCTCAATCCGTTGGAGAAATCAATAAGGCATTAGGAACAAAAATGTCTGTTCAGTATTTTGATGAATTGCTTAAAGGTAAAGATATTACTAAAGAACAAACTCAGGCTATCATCAATTATGGTGAAGCACTGAAAAAAGGTGAGATTAGTGAGAGAGATTTCTCTACTATTTTAACTAAAGCTGGGATCAAAGGCGAACAGTTAAAATCAGTCATGGATACCCTTTCAGGTGCATTAAATAATAACGGTCAATCAGCTCAAAACGCAGCACAAGACACAAATATATTCAGTGCCGCATTAGAAGAAAATAGCAAGTCTAAATCTAAGAATATAACCATGTCCGAACTATTGTATGGTGTCAGTGGAGATTTGATTTCTCAAATTCAAATGGCTACTCGTGTAGTTGAAATTCTATCAGGTGTTGAAAATTTAAACGAACAACAAACGTACGCTTTAAAGCAAGCTAAAGATTTTCTTTCTAGTGTATTCCCTCAATTAAATGGTGAAATAGACACTCACATGGATTGGATTAAAGCTGAAACAAAGGCTTATTCGATAATCAATGACGCAACTGCTACAACTGCTGATACGCAAATGGCTAATGAGTATTTAAAAACTCAAAACACTATTGCAAACGTTAAAGCTCGTATCCAAGCACTCGAAAGAGAACGACAAGCACTTGAAGATATCGCAAATGCTAGTGTTGGAGTTGAAGGAGACAATCATGTTGAGCGTATGTATAAAGGTGTTGACCATTTAAATGATAACTTGAGTGATTTACAAGGTCAATTATCCCAAGCAGTAAACAGAGCAAATGAATTAGCAAATAAAATAAACAACATGGATAAACCGGGTTCTAAGTCTGGTAGCTCTGGGGGTTCTTCTGGCGGATCAGGTGGCTCCGGTGGTAAAACTGATGCTGACCGAGAAAGAGAAAAAGCAGAACAAGATGCTAAAAAAGCTGAAGAAGAACGCTTACGTAATCAACAGCAATTTGCTCAAGACTTAATCGCAATCTATAAAGAAGCTTATCAAAAACAAAAAGACATTGCTCTTTCAGCTCTTGAACAAGAAAAGTCAGCTTATGAAAAATGGCACAATGAACGATTAAAGCAGATTGACGATGAACTTAAGAAATATGAGGATTCAGTTAATAAGAAACTTGCTCTTCTTGATAAGGAAAACGCAGCACAAGACTACAATAAGAATTTAGCTAAAGAGCAACAAAAGCGTCAAGAAATTGTTAATCAAATTAATAAGCTATCTCTTGATAATAGTGTTGCTGGTAAAGCAAAGTTAATGGATTTAACTAAGCAGTTACAACAACAAGAAGAAACTATTGCTAATATGCAAACTGATCGCAACAGACAATTGGAAAAAGATAACTTAAATAATTTATTAAAAAATAAGCAAGATTCTATTCAAGCACAAAAAGACCAATTAGAGCAAGATAACACTAAAAAGCAGGAATACTTTGACCAAAAACAAAAGCAAACCGAACGTTATTACGATAATTTACTAAATGACCAACGTAAGTATGACTATATTGATTACACTGTAGACAAACATGATCCAGCTTGGATTCCGGGGGATTTAAAAGCATTTAGAGATCAAATACAGAAAAACTTAGGAATCGTTGGCGAATCTGTTGGTCAAACATTAATCGATTCCATTAACAATGCGTTAAATCATTTGAGCAAAGGCAATTATACTCCTCTACGCCCTAAAGGATTTGACACAGGTGGTTACACAGGATCATTTGGTAGTGAAGGTAAAATTGCTCTTTTACATGAAAAAGAATTAGTTTTAAATAAGTCTGATACAAAGAATGTGCTTGATATTATAGGCATGGTAAGGAACATGTCTGCTAAATTACCATTACCACAATTAAATACACCTAATCTTGCCGTTGCTTCCCCTTCTTCTGGGAATACATTTAAAATTGATAACGTCAATTTTAACTTTGACAAATTAATGGGTGGAGTTGAAGGTGCAAACAGCTTAGTTTCTAACTTTGTTAAAGGAATCAAAATGTTAGGTGGAGATATCTAAGAGAGTCATTTATTTGACTCTCTTTTCTTTTAAAGAGAGGTGAAATAAATGATACGAGAAAGTTTATATTTTATGTTTGCTGGTAGACGTTCTAGTGAATTTGGTCTATATAACGTTTCTATCTCGCAAGGATTATATGAAGAACCATTAATGCATGAACGTAACATTAAAGAATTTACAATAGCCGGAGAAGATAAACCCTATTTTCAACGAATAGAGCGACAGCCTCTTTCCTTCAATGTTTCATTCTATTTTGATGAAGGTTGGAATGATGAACTAATGAATGAAGTTTTAATGTGGCTAGATGTGGATTACTATCAACCATTACAATTCCAAAGTAATTTGAATCGCATATATTATGCTATGCCAACCACAGGGTTGTCATTGATACATAATGGATTAAAACAAGGCAGATTAACTATTACATTCAGATGCGACTCTTCTTATGCGTATAGCCCACAAATTACAACGCCTTGGTATGACGCATCTACTACCTCTCCCCTCACCTTCCAATTAGAAAATAAAGGTGTAGAAATATATCCTGAAATTGACATTGTTAAGGTCGGTGATGGAGATGTCTCAATTGTAAGTTATACAAATGGTGGTAATGAATTTAAGTTCACAGGTTTAAAAAACACTGAAGAAATCTACGTTCATTGTGATAATGAAATTATTGAATCAAGTATGTTTGCTAACCGCTATGACAATTTCAATGACAATTATTTATCACTTAAATATGGACTTAATACTTTTAAACTTACAGGAAAATGTAAAATTAGGTTCTCTTATTCTTACAAACTTTTATAGACAGGTGGTGAAATGAAGTGTATCAATTTGATCCTATGAAGAAACCTAGGAAACTATCTCTTTTCCTTGCTAAACCTAATCGTGCGACTATAGGTAAAATTAAGGATTCTTCTGAGTTAAAACAAACATTAAAAAGAGGAAACATAAATGAATTAAGTTTTAGCATTCCTTTTTATATAAGCAAGAATCATGAATTAATCAAGAATCCTATTGTAGATAAAATAAAAGAACGATTCCTCATCAAAGCAAAATATGGAGATGAAATTGAATGGTACATTATCACAAAGAAAACTAAGTCAAACCAAGATGGTGCAAATAAAATAACAATTGAATGTTTTTCTCTTGGGTATGAGTTGAAATATAAACGTCTTAAAGGATACAGTGCAATTTCTTACAACTGTACACAAGTATTAGGTGATTGTTTAAATGGAACAAGATGGACAATTGGATATGTGAATCCCTCTTTTAACTTAGAATATAGGCAATTTGATGCTTCTTCTAACACCCGTTTAGATTTTTTACTAACTATTGCCACTACATTTAATGCAACAATTGTATTTGATACAATTAATCGCAAAATAAACATGTATAAGTTAGAGGAGTTAGAGGTAGATTTTGGATTACGTTTTACTCATAGAAAGTACACACAATCATTAAATCAGACTATTGATATAGATGAGGTTTGTACCCGTCTTCACATGTATGGTGCAAATGATATGAGTGTTCAAGGTATTAATCCAACAGGACAGGATTATGTAGATGACTTTTCTTATTACCTCTACCCCTTCCAACGTGATGGAAATAAAAACGTTATTTCGCATAGCGATTATATGAGTGATGAATTGTGCCATGCCATTTTAGATTATAATTTTTTATTAAATAATAAATTTACTGATTTGAATGATTTACTCACTCAAAAATCTATTAAGCAGACTTTGCTAACCGGTCTTCAAAATGAATTAAATGCATTACAGTCTGATTTTACAATCATATTAGATGATATTGAAATTGCAAAAGACAATGGAGAGAATCTTAATTCACTATACACTCAAAAGAGTGCAAAGCAATCAGAGATTAATAATAAGAATAACCAAATTAAAAGTAAGCAAGGTGAAATTGACACTATTGATAGGTTAATTAGAGGTATTGGAACAGAGTTGAAACTTGAAAATAACTTTAATTCCTCTTTATTAAATGAATTAAATGATTACATAATGGAACAAGAGTTTTCCGATGGTACTATTGTGTATGATTCCGATTTATATAATGTTGGAATGGAACATCATAAAAAAATTAACACCCCTCCTGTCAGTGTCTCAATGAGCATTATTGATTTTAGAAATATCATTGAAGAGCAACATAACTGGGATAAATTAATGTTAAATAGCATTGTCCGTATAAATCACGAACAATTAAATGTAACCATTAAGACAAGTATTGATATGCTTACTATTGATTATGATGCAGGAACAATCAGCTTAAATATCACAAACAATAAGCTTGTAGAAACATTAGAAGAAAAGTTCATTAAGAACTTCTATAATCTTCAAAAGACTACAAATAAGCATAGTAAGCAAATGATTGACTTACGTTCAGTTGCACAAAATTTTAATTTACGCAATGATCGTATATCAGCAAAACCAGCTAATCCTACTGTTAAAAGTGGAGCAGTTACTCATACAGTAAATGACAATGGCTCAGTAAACTTAAAATTTGTTTGGGAATTTGCAAATACGAATGATGACGCTCATAATATTGATGGTTTCTTACTTCGTTTCTATTCAAGTAATTTATCCGACTCTTATACGTTCGGTTCATCGAAAGAGACCATTGTTAGTGTTGAGCAAGGATTACGAAGTTATGTTTTCCCTTCAGTCCCATCTAATTTATATTACACATTAGCCGTTCAAGCATATAGAAGTGTTGATGCTGATATTAACAATGACGGATATTTATTATCAGATATTATCACAACAGGGAATCCTTATCAGCCGTTACCTGTTGTAAACGTAAAGGGAAAGGTAAACAGCATTTTATATACTACCTCTCCTACCCCACCTGAAAATCCTTCAGTTGGTGAACATGTTTGGAATGATATAGCAGAAAATAAAACAAAAATATATACAGAAACAGGATGGCAAACAACTAACGCTGCCAATAGTGACACAGTTGCAGGATTCGGTGTGGCAGTTGAGAACGCTCCTAATACAATTGCAGTTCGTGACGATAACGGAGCTATTGATGCAAATATAAATGGTGATGCGAAAACATTTGACGGTAAATCTATTGATGAATTTGTCTTGCAATCTGAAAAAGGCGTTGCGGATGGGGTTGCAACATTAGATGATGAGGGCGGAATCCCCCTAATTCAATTAAGCAATATAGCTTCACAGATTCCACAAATGAAGTTCGCAAATTATATAGGAGATGGAACACAATCTAGAACTTTTAATTTAGGATTTCAACCTACTATTGTAAAAATATATACAACTGATAAAGATGATAACAGCGTGTACATAAATTCTACATCCGGTGGATTTGCAATGAAACATGTTAATACTTTTCTTTATTTAGACGGTTCAAGTGCAAACCTAAATGAACAAACTAGCATATACGGAAAACTTTCCACTACTGGATTTATTACGGGAGATTCAACCGATTTTTATGCTAATAAAATAAATGTTGAATACTTCTATGAAGCAATTAAAATTCCACCCGTAACTCCGTGAAAGAGGTGACAAAATGAATTTAACGGATATTTATAATGATCCAATTATAATTCAAAGACGTAAAGGTACGCCAGATGACCCCCATGTACCTATTACTGAAACAATTCAAGTTATAAATGGAAAAGCTCAACTCAAAGAAGTCCCAAGTAGATTTGACAGAGTAGCAGTATCAGGAAACAATGAAACTTGGTTTGAGGTTGAAAACAAAAGTTTAACGAATACGATGTACAACGTAGACTACACTAATGGTATAGTCTTTTTTAATTCCAACAATAATAATAAATCATTAACTTTTAAGTATTTAGGAACAGGTTCTCTGTTTACCCCTTCATCAAGGGTTTGGACAAAAGCAAGGGATAGCAATGTTATTGAAACCCTTGAAGATGTAATAAATAGTGTTCAAGGACAAATTGATAAATTAGTAGTAAGCGGCGACTCTTCTCCAGAGGCAGCTATAGCTAGAGTTAAGCAAGACGGCACAAGTTATCCAACACTAAGAGACAGACTGAATGCTGCTGATAATGATACAATTTACAATTATAACAAGATAGAAAATGAAATGACATTAAAAGCAGACAAAAATTATGTTGATACTATAACACAAGCATTAACAAGCGGTTCTCCAAAAGGAACGTATGCTACTGTATCTGCATTGCAATCTGCCTTCCCAACAGGAAACAACAATATTTATATCGTTAACGCTGATGGAAAATGGTATTACTGGAATAGTTACACTTGGACGGCAGGAGGAGTATATCAAAGTACCAGTATTTCTCCTGAAGGAGTAAAAAGAGAAAACATTGCATCATCAGCAGTAAACTATCAAAAATTGAACAATCCAAGTATAGTATTAATTCATCCAAATAAAATACAAGTAAACTTTAAAACTAGGTTTCTCACGATACAATCTGACTGCTATACTTCTATCGAAGGATTGGTTTTCAACATTAGTCCTTCATCAAATGTTGAATTCTCTTTACCAAGCACTAATGACAGTGCATTATATCTTCTAACCTTTGACCACTTATCAAAAACAGTTGACTATAAAAAATATAATGCATTATCCGGTTCAGATATGGTAATTGCTTATATTTATAACAAGCGTGTGTACGGACAAAATGCAAGAAATATTGTATTTGTGAGCGATAATGATAATTTCGACTCTTTAAGTGAACAGAACATTAAAGTATTTAATACAACCATAGTTCCAGATACACTTGATTACACAAGATTACAGTTATCAAGTGCAACTCTGATAAAAAAAGGCTTCGTTGACATTGATTTTAGAAAAATGAAAGTAACAATCAAGCCGAAATGTTATGCTGCAATACAAAAAAGTGTTTTAAATTTAAACTCCAATGCAAATGATATTGTATTAGACATTCCTACTAGTCAAAGTGGCGTTGTCCATATGCTTGTTTTTGATATTGTAACGAAAACAACCTCAATAATTCCCTATTCAGCTACCGCTACAGATAGTGCGAATAAGCGAATCATACTATACATTTATGCAAGCAAAGTGTTTGGCTCTAACTCATCGTACGTCACATTTGAAGGAAATGATGAGAACATTGTGTACAAAAGCCCAGATACGCTCATTAGTCATTTGAAAAACCCGTTTATCAAGACACAAATAAAGATGATTGGTGACAGTATTACAGCCGGAAGCGGTGGAACTGGTTATAGTCCGACTGGTGACTTCATGTTCGTGGATACATGGGGCGCAGAAAGACGTTCTAATGTACGTAGCGCAACGTGTTGGGCAAATATGCTAGGCGATCTCATCGAACGTTTGTACAAAAAAGAAAATTACATTTCTGTTACTAATCCAAATTTAACTTTATATGCAGATGCTATTGTACAACAAAATGAAAGCACATTGCTAGATTGGCGATTGGCTATTTCGAACATAAATACAAATGACCTGTTGAAATTTAATTTCTATGGAGATCACTTCGCTGTTGTACACAGTGCAATAACAGGCGGAGGTATACTAGAAATTTGGGTTGACGGTCAATTTAAAGCAGAGCTAGACACTTACGGAGCTACTCAATTTTCTAAGGAATTTATTGTTTCTGGACTATCTTTAGGAGAACACGAAGTGGTAATAAAAGCGACAAATAGAAAAAACCAAGCATCAAGTGGTACAGGGGTATATTTAGAAGGATTCAAGATTCCTAAGACAGTGATTTTTAAAAATTGGGGCATTTCAGGGATTGGTTCTGATTACTTCTATAACAATAAAGCGAGTTATATCGAAAATGATGACAATATTTACATTATTCAGGTCGGGACGAATGACCGCTTTAAGCAAGTTAGTCCAGAAGCGACAAAATCATATATGCGTATTATCCTCGATGACATATTTGCTAAAGGGAAAATTGCAATTCTAATGAGTGCGAATCCAGTATCACTTGCTGACGATAATAAAGAAGATAAAAACTTTAAAATGTATCAAGTTGACAATGCGATTAACGAACTCGCAAAAGAGTATAAGATGAGCTATATCTCCAATTATCAAGCATTCTTCGATTATGAAGATATGACAGGAAACTCTATTGATACACTACTGAAAGACGGACTTCATCCGAATGACTTGGGCTATAAGGTTAAATTCAATAATATCGTGAAACATTTAAAATTGCCGAGAATTCGTCAAGGTATTTAGAAATATATTAAATAAATTATCAAAATAAAAAGGAGTCAATGATGGTTATGTATAAACCTTACCCACTCACGCTTGACACAAAAGATAGAGAACAGCCTCCTCTTATTTATTTTCATCAAGACGACTATAATACAGCTAAAATTATTGTTTACTTAAAGGAAGATGGGCAACCTCTTTCTTTAACTCAAGCAAAAGTTCGTATTGTGTTACGAAAATATGACCAAACAGTAGGCTATTTGGATTGTGATGTTCTTGACCAAGATAAAGGCATAGTAGAGGTTATTCTGTCTTCTAACTCATTATCATGTCCGGGGACAGTAACTTGCGAATTATATATTAGTAAAGATAGTCACACATTAGTTACACCAAGATTCAAATATATTGTTGACGAAGCACTGTTTCCTAGTGGTATGATTCAAAGTTCTAATGAGTACCCTGTGTTAATGAAATTAATTAAAGACAGCGAAGTAGCACAGTTTAGATTTGAGGAAGCAACAGCAAATGTAGATTCAAAAGTAAATGAAGCACTTGAATTATTTAATGAAACAACTCAAAAAGAAATTAATAGTTTATCTACTAAAATCAATGAAAATATTACTCAATTTAATATGATACAGGGTTTAAATGAAAATATATTTACTTACTCTTATGAATTGGATGGTTCAATTAAAACAATAACTGAAAAAGATAAAAATAATGTCGTTATTAGTATGACAACATTTACTTACAGTGTAAAAGGAGATGTTGACACAAGCGTTAAAGTAATGAATGGGAAAATCGTTACAACTAAATATAATTATGATGAAAACGGCAATCTAACAAATACTATAAATACAATGTCTTAGGAGGGAAATTTCCAATGAATGAGATTCCAACTGTATTAGCTTTAAGGGCTATGAAGAAAGTTAATGAACTCCAAAATAAAACTAAAAGTGTTCTTAATGGAAAAACATTAAATATACTTGGAGATGACATGGTTCATGGGCATACACTAGAATTCGATAAAGCTTGGGCTTCTATACTAGCAACTAAAAATGGAATGACTGTTCGAGACTATGGAGTAAATGGAACTTGCATTGCTGGAACTTCGAATGCTTCAGGCGATAGTATGGTAACAAGATATGCGAACATGGAAGATTCCGCTAATTATATTGGAGTATTCGGTGGAACAAATGATCAAATTGACGCTATCCCTATTGGCACTGATACTGATAGCACAGTCGATACATTTAAAGGCTCTCTTAATATTCTTTGTGATGGGCTTATTACAAAGTATCCATCTGCAAAAATATTTTTCATAACTCCATATAATCATAATAATGATATTAAAGACTATGTAGATGCGATTAAAACTATTTGTGCAAAATATAGTATTCCAGTATTTGATAATTATATGAATGGTGGAGTATGTTGGAGTAATAATGCACAAACCACTGCATTGACACTAGGAGACGGGTATCATTTGAACGAAGTTGGACATCAATATGTTTCTACCAAATATGAAGCTTTTATAAAATCACTATAAAATACCAGTTTTACACGAAATAAATTCAACATATAGTATTAAACAGCAACACAGAACCACTACATATATACACAATTACAAAATTAAAGAGGAACTTCGGTTTCTCTTTTTTATTTTAAGAGGTGATAAAGTGGAAAATAAGGATTATGAAAGATTAGCAATCCTAGAAACTAAACTTAACAACATAACTGAACAGAACACTCGCATTGAACAGAGACTAGATGATTTCTTGACTAATTTCCTAACACGAAAAGAAGCGGAAATTATGTTTCAAGTGCGAGATGAAAAAATTGCTGAAATCAAAAAAGATTTAGAAGACAATGATAACAACAAGAAAGCGAATATCTCAATGTGGCTTTCTGGGTTGGGATTAGTTGCTATGATTTTCTTTAGTATTTTAAGCTACGTAAAATAATTAATTACATTTAAAGGAGGTGATAATGTGGACAAAGGAACATTAATTCGTACAATCGTGTTATTTATTGCATTGCTTAATCAGTTTTTAGTAAGTGCAGGTTTATATGAAATTCCGGGAACAGAAGAACAACAAACGGCTTTAATTTCTGCTGTATTCACATTCGTAGCAGCAGTTATTGCTTGGTTTAAAAACAACTATGTTACTGCTAAAGGAAAACAACAAAAACAAGTTATTGAGCAAAATAACTTAAAGTAAATATACATAAATTAAATATTTAGTTTTAAATAAGAAGAGTGAGCTATACGCCCTCTCTTCTTATGATTCTACAAAACAAATCAATGAGAAAGGAATACTGCTATGTTAATAGGTATAAATACTACTCGTTATATTGGCAGCCCTGATTTGCTAACTTCCACTGCAAATCAAGAAGTTATTCCCCCTCCCCCTTCTAATTGGACTTCTGGGTACAGATTTTATGATTTTGACTTTAATAATTTACAAGATTGTCATGTAAAGATTAATGGCAGTCTACCAATTTTCATTCATGCAGGGAATGGTATTTCAGTTGGAGTATCAGGTGCGCCAATTTCAAGTTTAATTATTGTTGAATCAGGTATTCAATTCACTTGGATAGCAAGTTACTAGGGCGGTGAATTAAATGGGCTATTCAAATAAAAATGTATCTTCTGTTGCCAATGATGTGAAAATTTTACAACAAGATATTAACAATTTAAAACAAAACGGTGGAGTTGGTGGAGGAGTTCTTTCATTTCAAACATTAGTCGAATTACAACAATCCTTACCTAATGGGAATAGCAACCCAGTGTGGGTTGTATCTGAAAACAGTTGGTATTATTGGGACGGTTCAACTGCGACAGATAATACGCCTCCAAATAATGTTACAAATTTAATAGCATCCAATATTACAGGGACAACTGTAATATTATCATGGACTGCAAGCACATCAAATGATACAACGGGATACGATATTTATAATGGAAGTACATTCATTACGACAGTAATAGGAACTACTTACAACGTCAGTGGTTTATCACAAAGTACATCATATACATTTTGGGTAAAAGCGAAAGACGGAAGCGGAAATGTGGCGAGTGGAACAAGTGTGAATGTGACAACAACAAATACTATTCCTTCTGATACGACACCACCTGTCGTTACTGCAAATCCAAATGGAGGAACTTTTAGTTCATCTCAAAATATTACATTAAGTGCAAGTGAAACAGCTACAATTTATTATACTTTAGATGGTACAACTCCAACTATATCTAGTCCAGTTTATTCTAATCCAATAAATATTTCTAATACCACAACATTAAAGTATATCGGAAAAGACTCTGCTGGAAATATTAGCTCTGTACAAACGCAAGTATACACAATAAATCAATCATTCAATGGGTATGTGAATGATTCATCAATGCTTATGTTTGTCGACCATCCAGCAACAGGTATGTCAGTGACTAGTCCTGAATTATATTTCAACAATAATGAGGAATTCACATACGCGGTAACAGTGAAGCCTAATGTAGCAGATACCGCATTCTTAGGAAGGATGAGTATAGAATTCAGAAGAACAATTCAAGATAAATTTTACGTAACTATAACCGGATTTAACACGACAACAAGTACGGACACATTCCCATCAATCAATACAGCAACAACTTTCCCGGATATGAGCGTGTTTTATCATATCGTTTTAGTTAGAACATCGACACAGTTACTTCTATACGTTAATAATATACAAGTGGGATCAACAGGTCTAGGCAGTAACATAAATATTAAAAACCAAGGAGCAGCTTTCAATATAGGCAAAACAAGTAATCCGGGAACGTTTTTAAATACTGTTTATTATAAACGAGCATTAACAACAGCGGAATTGACACAAAATTATAGTGCGTTAAAGGGGTGATTGTAGTTGGCATGGACTAAACAACAAACAGGAAGTGGTGGAATAGGTAAAGATGGAAAGAGCGCGTATCAAATTTGGTTAGATCAAGGAAACTCAGGAACAACACAAGATTTTCTTAATTCATTAAAGGGTTCTAAAGGAGATAAGGGTGATTCGGGAACTTCTTCTACATCAATCGATGATACAAAAACAAACACTTCTCAAACGTGGAGTTCTTCAAAAATATTAGGTAATTCTTATTCGTTTAAAGGTCAAAAAAATGTTGCTAATTTTAATGAAATCACAGAAAGTGGATTATATTTTGTTCAATGTAGTGACAGAACAAAATTCCCTTATGATAATCCGAGTCCGGGTGATTTATATGTATTTCTTTCCGTTGAAAATTATAATGTTTCCGGGGCGCAAATTGTTCTTTATAGAATGTATGCGAGAAGCCCAAAGACTTACTTTGAGGGGGTGAAGTCTACTCCTACCGCAGAAATAACATGGCGACAAGTGGGTGGTTTCAAAGATGAAAATCTATTTAAAGACACAAAAATAATTATGTATGGTGACAGTATAACCGCTACACCATATGGAAAACCCGAATTGATTGAGTTTAAAACGGGGTGTACAGTAACACGAAATGCTTATGCAGGGTCATCCATTAGTAAGCGTGGTGACGATGGGACATACGATAATAAAAGTTTAGTTGAAAGGACAAAAGTAGGAACGACATTTTATACAGATATAACAGCCATCGATAATGTTATTATTTATATGGGTGTAAATGACGCGCCGCGCGATGGGTTGGGAGACATTAGCGCAGGGGATAGTGATGGAAATTACAATGAGTATACCTTATATGGAGCGTTAAATAAGGTTATAAATAACTTATACGCTATAAAAAGTGACATTAATATTATGTTTATAACACCCTGCAATACAGGTTTTGCGGATAAAACAGCTTTATACCGATCAAGAGATGCTGTAATTGCTATTGCTAAAAAGTATAAACTGCCTTACTTTAATATGACTGATGAAAGCGGAATCAATGACGCTAACACATATTTCAGAGGTCAACCCACGGACAAGAAATCGTTATTATGGGATGGTTTACACCCAACGGACGCTGGCGGAAGTCTAATGTTCAGTAAGATTGCGTCCTTTTCGGCATTACATGTAAGAAAAAAAGTTTAAAGGCATTATTAAACCCTCTTTAGGTTACTAGGAGGGTTGTTATCTAATCATATTTATATGTCCTTTTCAAAAAGTGTATTTGAATTTTAAAACATTTCGATTTACATGTGAATGATGAAACAAAACAACAATGATGGTTTAACGCAGAACATATTGATTGGTTTATGATTCCAACATGGGGTACTAATAGATGGGATAACAAAAATACAGAATTAACAACAAAAGAGTAGCTTAATGGGCTACTCTTTTTTTATTTTGAAAGGAGATTTTTAAAATGAAAAGTTCAATTAAACTCATTTCCTCTACATTTCTAACTCTACTACTCTTATTCTCATTCACAACAGGGGCATTTGCAGACAGAGCATTAATTATTGACGATTTACCACATACTCCCTACCGTAACGGTGTAGGCATGTACGAAGGCGTAGTAGCTCATTCAACAGCTACACCGGAAGCTCCAGCAATCAATATCCAACGTTACGAATCTCGTACTTGGCAGAATGCATTTGTCCACTATGCAGTAGACTGGAATGAGACAATTCAAATTGCAGACACAAAATATGCAGCTTATGGTGCTGGACAGTATGCCAATAAACGATTTGTTCATGTAGAGTTATGTGAAACAGCAGATTACGATAAATTTAGAGCTTCATATGATAAGTATGTGAAACTACTAGCTAAAATTTTACGTGATAGAGGTTTATCAGTAGAAAAAGGTTTGTGGACTCACTATGATGTTACTCACCATTTAGGTGGGACTGATCATGAAGACCCATTAGATTATCTTGCTTCACATGGAGTATCTGAGGCACAATTTAGAGCTGATGTACAACGTGCTTATAATGATTCTAGTACAAATACTTCTGTTCCAAATCAACCTTCTAAACCAGCAGAACAGCCAACGGTTGTTACCGATGGAGTAGCGTATATTCTAGGTACTAATATCAACTTACGTAAGGGCGCAGATACAAGTTATTCTGTGATTCGTAAATTAAATAAACCTGAAAATTACATTGTCTATGCTGAAAAGGATGGGTGGTTAGACTTAGGTGGAGGACAATGGGTGAAATATGATCCGTCTTATATTCGATTTGAGAAGAAAAGCAAAGTTGATTCATCTATTGTGGGAAAACGTGTTGTTTCTAAAGTAGACAATCTACGTTTCTATGATTCCCCTTCTTGGCAAGATAAAGATGTCGCTGGAAGTGTTGATGCTGGACTAGGATTTGCCATTGATGAAAAGGTGAATGTGAACGGTTCTCCTCAGTATCGTGTACATAATAGTCGTGGAAAAACGTTTTATATTACAGCTAGTGAAAAGTATGTTTATGTGAAGTAATATAAAAAGCCGACTCTAAATAAAAGAGTCGGCTTTTTATATGGATTCTATTATAACATTACTTTTTTATCGTAATAGAGTTACTCATCATAGATACTTTCCTATCTTTATCATTAATTACAAAAGCTTTAACTTTATATACTCCTTCTTTTTCAAAGTTAAATGTAAAAGTATTGTCTTTTGAATAGTTTTTAATTTCGATTCTGGTATTATTGTGGAAAAGGTACCATGCAATTTTATTATTTTTAGAATCTGTTTCAATCACAAATGATTGATTTTCACCTATTTTTTGTTCGCTTTCTAAAGGTTTCAACGAATTGATCACAGGATATCCAAACAATTCTGTAATCTTCTTCTTTAATATTGGCGGGAAGAAGGTTGCCACATCGCTATGGTTTCTGTAATCTCCTAAATCAAGTGTATAATCAATGTTATTTTGTTCAAGTACCTTTATCATCGGCTGAACATGAACATTGTGATGATGTTCCCCAGCGCCTACATGTATAAAAATATTCGGTTCATGGTTCGTCTCGTTAATCAAGTTTTGCAAAATATCATTTAGATATTCAAAATCATCTTGTTCAGCGTTACCAGACATAAATGAAGCTATGTTATCACAGTTTGTTTGTTTCATTAAATACGTTCCTAAGAAAAACTGAGGAGACGCAGCAATAACATGATTAAATCCGTATTTCAATCCATAATATAGTGCTGCATATCCACCTTTACTCGAACCACAAGTAACTACGTTTGTTATGTCATTTTCTTCGATTATATGATTTATTAAAGCTATTACTGATCTCTCTATAGCGTAATCTCGGTTTTGGCAAAGATAATAGCTAGCTCTGCAACCGAAATCATCTAATATAAATAATTTATTACAGTCAAAGCCATTTAAAGTTCTCATATAATTATATGTAGGTGGAGATCCTTCAACTGGAATTCCTGAAAATACAATAACGAGATTTTCAGTTTTTTTATAAGACTTTTCAAATAAGTATTTTACATCTAATTCAGCGTTAAAAATTTTTTCATTTTTTATCATGTATTCATCGATTCCTTTTCGATTTAGGCTTTCTTTATTAACCTAACAATTGTTTTACGTTTTCATAAACCTCTACAATATTATTATTTTCAATGTCTTTAAAATCTTTTTCAACTTCTTCGTATCTTTCTAAAAGCTCATAATTGTACATTTGTTCATTCTTAAATGACTCACGTACTTTTGTTAAAATCTCTTTTATTTCATCTTTGTAAGACTCTACTGTTTTTTCTTTTTCAATTACAGACATAGTTCTACCTCCTAGATTAACAATCTATAAATTATATTATAATTATATGAATTATTTCCCTTAGAATCAATTGTAAGATATGTTTTAAAAATGAACTATACTGCCATTCAATAAGTTTTCGACAAAAGAAAAAGCTGACTATTATTAGTCAGCCACATCAACAAGCTCATCAATTTTAAACTTCGTATCCCATCCGAATGTATCTGTGGAGTATATAGTTTTTGTTATCGAATCAATGTGAACTACGTTTTGTTGCATTGAATTTATCAAAGCACGTTCAATACGTTCCTTTGCATCTTGCGAACGGTTGCCACTTCACCGTTCTTCGTCCTTTTACTTTTGGTACTCCCCAGTTATCCATGATAATCCCTCAATTCGTTCTACTTCTGTCTCATGGAAAAATAGTTTGCAAATTCAATGGAGTGTTATTAGTATATCCATTAAACTAAATTTAATACTCTTATTATGTTGTAAGTAAAATTCATATTTTACCCTAAAGTTTGTGAAAAATCAAAATAAAATTCCCTTATGTTTACTATGTTTTTAAATATCATTTCACAAACTTTTTGTGTTAAAAATCACTCTAATCTTCTTTTTTCTTTAAATTATCTCTTAAATTGTTTTCAAACAGTATGCGTTGATCTTCCATTTTATTGCGTAAATCAAATTTACTTCTTGGTTTATATTCTTTCATTCTGCCTTTTACAGCCGATGGATGACAAACTTTGCATCGCTCTTCCCCTCTGTCCCTCCCACTTACTGACGCCTTATATTCATTACCACAAGTCCCACATAACCACCAAACTTGTTTACCGTAGTTAATTCTTATTTCTTCAGGTGTTTCACCATCATAGTTATATTTATTTTTTTCAGGATGCCACTCTTTTGCTAGTGCTGGATTATTTAAAGCTAAAGAATTTCTATGCTGCACACATTTAGGACATTCTGGATTATCTTTTATCCTTTTACTAATCTTCTCTTCCCAGATATGCCCTTCTCTACAAATCCATTTTACTTCTTCTGATGAATTGTAAAGCACATCATATGGAGTTTTAACTTCATCGAACTTCATATTCCCAAATACAAACCACTCTTTTGCAATTTCAGGATAAACAGTTGCTAAACAATTACCTTCGTAAACTATCTTATCAGAACAATATTCGCAAACATCTTTATTTTCATGACGGTATTTAATAGATGCTCTCCACTCATGTCCTCTTTTACATTGCCACCATCTTGATGTCTTTTCATCACCAAATAAAACCATTTCTGGTGTCAACTCTCCGTTCTTAGTGGGATGCCACTGTTTAGCTAATTCAGAATCCACTTCAATTAGCGTTCTCTTCAACTTCTCATCTTCTTCTGGATTAGGTTGATTTTTATACTTATTCATCCTCATGCATCTTGGGCATTTTTCTTCTTTCTTGTATCTATCTCTTACTGTCATTCCAAACTCATGACCTTCATTTGAACATTTCCACCAAATATATTCATAACTTTCCTCAGTTATTTCATTAGGGTCAATTTCTTCATTTTTTGTAGGATGCCATTCGGAGAGTAGCTTTTCTGATAAGCCTCTACTT
Organism: Bacillus pseudomycoides; assembly: GCF_002582035.1. Classification (GTDB taxonomy): domain Bacteria; phylum Bacillota; class Bacilli; order Bacillales; family Bacillaceae_G; genus Bacillus_A; species Bacillus_A pseudomycoides_B. The sequence goes on along the minus strand of NZ_NUQE01000039.1, from coordinate 173,907 downwards.
TTCACACTAAGTGAATTCAAATTGTTCACCTCACTTTTCGTTTATAACAAACCATTTTCCCTCATTGATGTGTTCTGGCTCTATCTCATATTCTCCAATTTTCACATAGTCTCCATTGTTATCTTTAGAGAAATAAGTTGTTACAAAAATGTCTGCATTTTTATAGATACTTTTGCAATCCTTATCGTCTTCCCTAACTTTTATTTTAGTAATTTCTATCTTATATTCGTAAAGATTGTGTGCTAAATGTTGCCCTACTTTCAATGCCATCTGTGAAGGTTTGTTTCCTTTAATTTCTTCCACTTCAGTCATTACAGGATCATAACCCCACCATCCACTTGTTCCCGGATCAGCCATTATCACATGCTCCTTCCTTTAATATTTTATATTCCTAAGTTTGTGTTATCTTTTCAGTTCATTGCGAATCTTACTGATAGCATTTTTACTCACATTGCTGTTAGCTATATCCCCTCTGTCAATTCTTGCTTCCATTTGCTTGAATCCTTCAACACTTAAACCATTTTCCCTCTGTTCCGCAATCCATTTTGTTAAATTTTGAAAGTTTCCTTCCTTTGGGTTCAACAATTTTCTAAACATTTCTTCGTTCAAAATTCTTTCAAATTCTAAAAATTGTTCTTCTGTGTATAGCTTTTTCATAATCTCATTCCACCCCTTTTTTCGAACGTATGCTCTTATAAAAATACTATAACACATTTGCTGTATATTTTTACCGATTTTTTATTTATGTGGACAATTTTATTAATACAAATAGAGTATGTGAAATTTTATCTTCCTCCCCACTTCCCTTCTTATCTTCTACCCTTTTCTTTTTTGAGTGGAAGGATTTTTGCTTTGATTTATAAATCCTAAGTGCTGTATATTTTTGTCCTCTAATACCTTCTTTGAGTACATTGGACTAAATTTGTATTCTCTGTAAATTTCATTTAGGCTCATCTTCTCCTCAAAATGTAATTTATAAATCAAATCAAAATCTCTAGCTCGTCTTAATTTTGCTCTTTCTTTATGTTCCATTGTGGGAATATCGAACTCTTTAAATAAATCCGTAATAACCCAAGTGTTGATTCCAGTCTCCTCTTTTATTTGCTCCAAAGTTAATAAATCTTCATGATACATTCTCTTTAGCTTATCCAACATATGGACATACTTTTCCCACTCATATTCATGATCAACCCTTTTATGACGGTACTTTTCGGCTGGATACGGTATAAAATCAATTACACTGAAACTTAAACTATCGCTTTAACGAGCGTATCAATCGCTTCTTTTCCAAAATCTTTTTCGCCGCCACGTGCAAGCGAATAGGCTTCGTCAATAAACAAAATCCCCCCCATTGCTTTTCGAATAAGATCACGTGTTTTTTGTGCAGTGTGCCCAATATATTCACCAACTAAGTCCGCTCGTTCCGCTTCAACTAAATGCCCTTTTGATAAAACATTCATTTCAAATAATAATTTTCCAATCATTCTAGCAACAGTTGTTTTCCCTGTTCCTGGGTTGCCTTTAAACAACATATGAAGGACTTGTTTCTCTGATTTCAACCCCATTTCTTGCCGTTTTTTATTTACATAAATCCATGCATAAATTTCCTTTATAATTTTTTTAATTTCCTGCATTCCAACAAGCTTGCTCATTTCTTCTTCAATCCGTTGTAACATTTCATGTTTTGTAACAGTTTCGTTTGAAAGATTTGGCTTTTGTTCTGGCGAAGAAACAGAATTTTTCTTTCGGTGATTTAGCACGATGTTAATTTGATTATTATTCTTCTTTCGCATCGACTGTTCCATACAATCACCTCACCTTTATCATTCCACTGACGATTATTGTCAAAATTTGCGCTTTCCCAAGAAATAAACTTTTTCTGAAAATTTTTGGTATAATGTAAGAAAACTAGGGTGGTGGGACTATGACAACAAAAGAACTTGATGATACAGTACAAGCTTTCTCTGCTTATTTATTCAACAAGGGACGGAAATCTTCAACTATTAAGCGATACGTCTATGACATTGAAGATTTTATTCATTGGTTACAAAAGAATAAAAAAATTTCTTCTAATAATATATGGGGGACTCTTTGTACAAAAGACTATGAAGATTATTTTTCAGACTTAAAAATAAAACGTCATTACTCCGAAAAAACAATGCACCGTGTTTTTATTGTATTAAATCGACTGTATGATTTTTTAAACCTACCTAGCCCACTAAAAAATATGGAACTTGTTATACAGCCAGATCGGGCATTGCGAGATGAAGATTTTATTTCACCACAAGAAGAACAGCGCTTAAAATATATTTTAACCTCTTTAGAAGGGCTTTCAGACAAACAACGTCCTGTACGTCCGTTACTCATGGATCGAAACGTATGTATTATTATGGTTTTACTTGATTACGGTTTGTCACTTCAAGAGCTCGTTTCACTAAATATGCATCACGTTCATTTTGAAAATAATACATTATCTATTCCAGCTGTATCCGGAATAGAACGAATCATTACATTAACAGAAGAAGATAAAAAAAAGTTATATCATTACTACAAGAAAATTCCCGAACCAGTACGCCCAAAATACCATAGCACCGATCCATTATTTGTAGCTTTTGATTTTAACCGAAATACATTCCGCTGGGTATACGAAAATGACGCTCCAAAAGCATTAACAGAAATCGCTGTACAAAAAATGATTCGGCTTGAAGTAGCACGCGCCGGGCTGCGAAAAGGAATTTCTGGTCAACATTTACGAAATACATTTATTTTACGCCTCATTCAAAACCATGTTCCAGAACAAGAAATTATAAAACGAATTGGTTTTAAATCAAAGATTTCATTAAAAAGATATTATAATTATGCAAAGCAAAAAGAAAACGCCTTGTAGTAGGCGTTTTTGTTATTTTTCATAGAAACTGCTCGTTCTCCTATTCCTTTTTATATACTAGTTGCATCTACTATGATAAGTTTTTCACTATCCCAATTAGGAAGGAGACTTTCAATGTCTTATGTTAAAGATAATCAGAAAAAAATCTCAAAACCTTATTTTCCAAAACAGCCTCACCGAATTCCAACTGTTCATTACACCCCTGCTCCAGAATTGAACAACAATCTTTTTTCAAAAACTCTAAGCGACTTAACTGCTTTTCTTCCATCTGTATTTTCAAACCCATCACAATCTAACACGAGACAATTTATAAACATCTTAAAAACAATTAGGGGGAGTCTGAAACATTTAAGCTTAACACGGACACAGCAAGAAACTGGCATTGCGATTGTCGAAAATTTAATTACTATTTTGAACAAGAAACCTTTTGCAGCAAATACAATATATATTGAATTACAAAATTTACTCAACTTTTCACTGTATATTACAAAATTGTCCATGATGAATCATCATGGATTCGGAAATATCATCGAGCAAACAGAGGAATTACAAATAACTTTACTACGAATTACGCCAATCGGAATGAATAGCCAATTTCAAGGTGAACACGAACTTCTAGACAAGCAAGAGGATGAAGAGAAGAAGCTTCGAAAGAGCGAGAACCAATCAGATCAAAATTCTCAACATCTACCTGCGTAATGAATTTTCAATCAAAACATACATTCTCAATTATTGAAACAGATAACACGACAGATAGACCCCCTATTTTATATATCCATTAAAATCTCTATATATATTGAGCATAAAAAAAGAGCGAATGATTCGCTCTTTTTGCTATGTACTATTCTTTACTATTCTAATTCGATTGAAACGTTCTTTTGTGGAACAAATGTTGAAATAGCATGTTTATAAATAAGCTGTTGCTTACCTTCTGTTTCCAACAGTACAGTAAAATTATCAAAGCCTTTAATTAAACCACGAAGTTGGAAACCATTTAATAAGTACAGCGTAACAAACGTGTTCTCTTTACGGAGTTGGTTTAAAAATTGATCTTGAATATTGATTGATTGCTTCATGTCGAATCCTCCTCTTTTTCTCTACTTACTTATTATTCGACTTAAGTTGTAACTTTCCTTCTATGTACTCTAAAATTTCTATGTTTTTTTCACCACTTGTAACATCAAACCAATTAACATCCATTTTATTACGGAACCAAGTTAACTGCCTTTTTGCGTAGCGACGTGAATTTATTTTCAAAGCCATCACGGCTTCTTCTAACGAAGTTTTCCCTTCCAAATACTCATACAGTTCTTTGTAACCAATCGCTTGAATAGATTGACAATCACGAACTCCATCTTCATACAAACGCTCAACTTCAGCTAATAAATCTTGTTTCATCATAATATCTACACGTAAATTAATGCGACTGTATAATAAATCTCGATCCATTGTTAAACCAATTAAAGCAACATCATATAGCAACTCATTGTCCTGTTGTTCTAATTGATCGCTCATCGTCTGTCCTGTTGTATGAAAAATTTCTAAAGCACGGATGACACGTCTCACATTGTTTGGATGAATGTGCTTTGCACTTATTGGATCAACCTCTTCTAACTTCCTATGTATATACTCTACACCATATTCCTCCGCCTGTTGTTCTAGCTGTTTACGGTACTCATGGTCTCCCGGCTCATTAGAGAATTGATAATCATATAACACAGATTGTATATATAAGCCTGTTCCGCCAACAATAATAGGTAGTTTACCACGTTTTGTGATATCTGCAATATGACCGCGTACAAGCTCTTGAAACTCAGCAACAGAAAATGAATCTTCTGGATTTTTTATATCAATCATATAATGCGGGATTCCATCCATTTCTTCTTCCGTAACTTTCGCCGTACCTATATCCATATTACGATAGATTTGCATTGAATCGCCACTAATAATTTCTCCATTTAACGCTTTTGCCAGTTCAATGCTAAGATTTGTCTTTCCAACTGCAGTTGGTCCAACAATAATAACAACTTTATCCCGTTTTTCTTCTCCCATATACTTCAACTCTCTTTATGTAAAGTTATCCATCTGATTATTATATCCAATCTTACCAATTTTAACAGCTAAAATGCAAGTTATTCTATTACGGTAATTGAAATTATATATTTGTTAAAAAATATAATCTATTTTGCATGTTTTGTCCAATCACTTCATATACATGATAAAAATAAAAACGGAGATGATACAATGAAAATGGGACAAGCTACTATTGATTTCTGCTCATTAACAAAAGATTTAATTTTATCGACAGCAACAAAAGAAAGAAACTGTTCTCAGGAAGAGTTATACTTCGCGCTAAATTGTTTACTGCGTTCGTTTCATATGATGCTTATGAGTGATGAGACAGATACTAAGACTACCGAATATACACAAACACAATTTTGCACCGCATATAACATCTTGACAGGTCGAACGATATATCCACTCTAAATAAACTCTGCTTAATCTAATTGTTTAACGAGTTCGGCTACGTAAAAGGCATTTAAATCCATCAAAAGCTATCTATATTACAATAAGTACTCCCTTAACAGTTTTAACAAATTCCAATATATCTTGGTAGGAATATAAACAAAAACACCTCTATTCTATATAGAAGTGTTTTTTGTTTATTTATCCCGCATTAACGGGCAGTAAGACCCCCACCTCAAGATTGGAAGAAAAGCGAAGAAGATAGGTGGGGGATAACTGCCCGTAAAAGCCCGATTGGTTCAACTAACCATCTGTGGGGATGAAGCCCCACAGATGGAAGTTTCACTTTATAACGATGCTTGATAAATCTCTACGACATCTTGTTTATTTAATTTTTTAAATTGTCCAAATTCACCATATACCATTGCCTTTTCAGCCATAATATCAATTTCTTCTTCGCCAATCTCGTAATCAGCTAAGCGAGATGGTGCTCCAATAGATGTCCAAAATTGACGCAATGCTTCAATTCCTTCTAATGCTATTTCAATATCAGTTTTACCTTCTGTTTGGACGTGAAATACTCGAATCGCGAATTGTTTAAAGCGAGCTACATTTTCATGTAAAACGCGCTTCATCCAATTTGGGAATAAAATTGCTAAACCACCGCCATGCGGAATGTCATGCACTGCCGAAACAGCATGCTCAATATTATGCGTTGCCCAGTCCCCACGTACACCCATCGCTAAAATACCATTTAACGCCATTGTACCACAATATAAAATCGTTTCACGGTGCTCATAACTTTCTAAATCACGCAGCAACTTCGGCGCTGTCTCGATAACCGTTTGTAAAATAGACTCACAGTATCGATCTTGCAGTACTGTATTTGTACCTTGATGGAAATATTGCTCGAATACGTGCGACATAATATCGACGATACCATAAATTGTTTGGTTGCGCGGTACAGATACTGTGTGAGCTGGATCTAAAATAGAAAATTGCGGGAACGTCACTGGACTCCCCCAGCCATACTTTTCGTTTGTTTCCCAATTTGTAATAACAGAACCTGCATTCATTTCAGAACCTGTTGCCGCAAGAGTTAACACTGTTCCAAACGGCAATGCCTCTTTTGCAATAGCCTTTTGCGTCACAAGATCCCATGCATCTCCATCATATTTGCTGCCAGCCGCAATCGCTTTTGTACAGTCTATTACACTTCCACCGCCCACAGCTAATATAAACTCGATATCATTTTCTTTACAAATTTGAATACCTTTATTTACTGTAGATAAACGCGGGTTAGGTTCCACACCACTTAACTCAAAAATTTCTGCATCAATTTCTTTTAGCGTAGACATCACATTATCATAAATTCCATTTTGTTTAATACTTCCACCACCATATACGAGTAAAACTTTTTTCCCATAATGGGGTACTTCTAGTTTCAGTTGTTCTAATTGACCTTTTCCAAAAATAAGCTTCGTTGGATTACGAAACACAAAGTTTTGCATACTTCTCATCCTTCCTTGATAAAAATAACTATACTTTTGTATATCATATATTTAGTTTTTTATAAAAATATTTGCTTATACAAAAAAAGAATCTCAGTTAAAACTGAGACCCTTTTAATAATAAGGTGAAATCATTAAGTATACAATAACACCAGAAAGACTTACATATAACCAAATCGGCATTGTCCAACGTACAATTTTACGATGGCGAGTCAGTTGGTTTGTAAATCCGAATACTAAAGAAAATAATGCAAGCGGCACAATAATAGCAGCAAGAAAAATGTGTGTAATTAAAATGAAGAAATACACATATTTAATAATTCCTTCTCCACCAAAGTGCGTTGCTGGCGCTAAATAATGATACGTTAAATACGAAACACAAAATAACAATGTTGTTGTAAATGCTGCAAGAATAAATCCTCTATGCATATTCACATTCTTTTTAATAATTGAAAACAACGCTGCAATTAAAAACACAAATGTAAAACTATTAAAAATCGCATTTAACATCGGCAAAATTTTTACATCAAAATGTACTTCTCCTTTGTAACCAATTGGTCCAAAAAATAAGAACAAAATAATTGCATTGACGACCACAGAAAGCGTTATTACAACAGGAGCATAGCTCTTCTGCTCAACAGAACGATCAGTCAAATTGTTCACTCCCTCGATTTTCTTAAAGTATATAGTAACTTCATTATTTTAACATATTATCAACGGTGTAAATGTGACAAATGTTTGAAATAATGATATAAAGTGAAACATTCATTAATTAAACAAATACAAGTAGTTATCTCCACCTATATTCTTTATTTTCTCATACCCTTAAGACAAGGGACTTACCATCTACAAATAACAGGATAAAAATAAAAAATCCTCCTCAAGTCCTTTTCCACTTAAGAAGGATTGTATCGTTTCACACTAAACATTTCAAACTATAAGGTCTGTTTTAGTTTTTATTTAAAAACATATCGCTATATGCTTGAAACATCTCAATTAATTGATAGCTTATAAGAGAAATTGCTGTTAATGAAAAGAATCCAATTAATAGAAAACGAATCCACATACGAATCTCCTCCTTTTATCATTCATTTAAAATCTAAATGACAAATCGGATTACAGTGGTCGTCTCCTTCTTTTTTCTTTACAACAGCAGTAATGTAACGAATAAAGAAAATAATGATTAAAGGGAAATATACATGTTTTATATTGGTCTGCTTTAATGATATCTTCCCTTGTACGTCGGATGGGGACGTTAAAGAAAACTCAGCGCCATTCATTCGCGCATATAAAAAGACGAATTGGATACATAATAAAATACTTACAATTGAAATGATATCTTCCCAATCAGTTGTACTCAAAAAATTATATATATCTAGTACATATTCCTCCAACGTTACCCCTCCCTTCTTTTTTCCCTATTTTCCTCGTGTTCGTATAAAAAGTCAAGAAAAATATTTTATATTCACCATGACAATAGGGATTACATATAATGGTATCCCCTAATCGCTTAATCTCCACTTAGTCAATATTGAAATTGATTTCCTTCATTTCCTTCACTTCCCTTATTACATTACACATATAAGCCTAGAAGACGATTATTTTAATTATAATTGTAAAATTTTAATAATAAGAAAAACCACTATTACTCATACACCTTTTTTCTTCGAATAACATTTTATATTTCATCTTTGTAATCTTGCTCTTACATTCATAAATCCGTACATACGTACTCCATTCAGGATATACTGATTTCAGAGGTGGTTATATGAAAAGCGAAAGACCAACACGCCATGAAAATATTCAAAGAGAAACTCCCGAGTATCAAGATTTCATGACAGATGAAAGATGGCAAGCGATTATACACAATAATTCATCATATGATGACAAATTTTATTACGCTGTAAAAACAACAGGTATTTTTTGCCGCCCGTCATGTAAATCTCGAACTCCTAATAGAAACAATGTACGAATCTTTCTCAATGTACAACAAGCTCTCTCAGAAAAATTTCGTCCTTGTAAACGCTGTAAGCCAAATGGACTAAGATTACCTGAAGAAGATTGGATAGCGCAAATTACGGAATACATTGATAACCATTACTCCGAAACATTAACACTTGCAATACTAGCAAATATGTGTCACGGTAGCCCTTATCATTTACAGCGCACATTTAAGAAGATGAAAGGAATAACTCCAATTGAATATATACAACAAACACGTATTTCCAAAGCTATGCAATACCTTACTAATACGAATCATACAATTATAGAAATCAGTTTTGCTGTAGGCATACCGAATACTGCACATTTTGCAACCTTATTTAAAAAGAAAACAGGATATACACCTACAGCTTATCGAAAAATAAATCGGATAAAAGAGGTAAGATAAAATGGCATCAAAAACAAATCAAACGATCTATTGGACATTATTTATTTACGGAAAATGGAGTATGTATATTGCTGCCACCTCAAAAGGACTATGTTATGTAGGATCCCCAAATCAAGCCTTTGAAGAGTTATCAAATTGGGCTAAAAAACGATTACCGCAATATACTTTTGTACAAGATGAACAAAAATTACAATCATATGTTGATGAATTAATAGAGTATTTGAAAGGACAACGTACGACTTTTTCATGTCCTATTCATATCATCGGAACACCATTTCAATTAACAGTTTGGAATGCATTATGTGATATTCCTTATGGACAAACTTATTCATATTCAGATATTGCAGAGTTAATCCAAAAACCAAAATCAGTACGTGCAGTAGGTACCGCAATCGGAACTAATCCCGTTTTAATTGTAATTCCTTGTCACCGCGTCATTGGAAAAAATGGAAAATTAACTGGATTTAGAGGCGGCTTAGAAATGAAGAAGCAGCTGCTAATGCATGAAAAGTAAATAAAAATACTAATAAAAGAAATACTCGAGTTATATAAAAGAAAGAAACCCGAATAAGAACAGCGTTATCCGGGTTTCTTTCTTTTAAGCTTTTTCTTCAAATAACCGTGCGATTTCGATAATAACTTGAACGGCTTTTTCCATATTATCTACAGAAATATATTCAAATTTACCGTGGTAGTTTTCTCCGCCCGTAAAAATATTTGGTGTCGGCAGACCCATATAAGATAACTGCGAACCGTCAGTTCCACCGCGAATTGGTTGGATATTCGGCTCGATATCTAGATTTTTCATTGCTTCATAAGCAATATCAACAATTTCTTTTACTGGTTCAATTTTTTCAAGCATATTGTAATACTGATCATTCATTTCAAGAATGATATTTTCCTCACCATACTTCTCTTGCATCTGTTTTGTGATAACTGTTATATTCTCTTTTCTAGCATTAAAATGATCACGGTCAAAATCACGAATAATATAGTTAGATTGACTTCGCTCAACATCACCATTTAGAGAAATAAGATGGTAGAAGCCTTCATATCCCTCTGTATGTTCTGGCGCTTCTTCTACTGGTATTTGTCTATGGAATTCCATTGCCAATTTGGTTGCATTAACCATTTTATTTTTAGCTGTACCAGGATGAGTGCTATTCCCTTTAAAAATTAGCTTAGCACCAGCAGCGTTAAAGCTTTCATATTCTAATCCACCTAGTGGGCCTCCATCCATTGTATAAGCAAATGAAGCTCCGAAAGCTTCTACATCAAAGTGGGATGGACCGCGACCAATCTCTTCATCAGGCGTAAATGCGACTCTAATTTTCCCATGTTTAATTTGTGGATTATGTAATAAATAATTCATTGCTGTCATAATTTCTGTAATTCCTGCTTTGTCATCTGCTCCAAGCAGTGTTGTCCCATCAGTTGTAATTAATGTATGCCCTTGGTAAGACGGGAGCTCTGGGAATAACTCTGGTGTTAAAACAACACCCAGTTCCTTATTTAACGTAATTGCCTTACCATCAAAGTTTTCATGAATTTGTGGCTTAACATTTTTCCCTGTAAAATCTGTAGCTGTATCCAAATGAGCTAAAAAACCGATCACAGGAGCCTGCTTGTCCGTATTAGCAGGAAGCGTTGCCATTACGTAGCTATTCTCATCCATCGTTACTTCTGATAATCCAATCGTCTTTAACTCTTCTACTAGTTGCTTTGCAAACTCAATTTGGCCCGGTGTTGATGGTATAGTATGGCTTTCTGCATCAGATTGTGTATCCACCTGAACATATTTTGTAAAGCGCTCTATAATTTCTTGTTTCATTCTACTACACTCCTTTTTAATCCATCTTTATTTATTATAAGCCTTTATTACATACTTTTTTATTTCTTTTGATTTTATCTTTTAAATTTCAATGAACACTCTAAAAAAAAGCAGACCTTTGCTACAAAACAAAGGTCTGCTTTCCTATATTATTCACCTAAATCAACATTGTGGTACACTTGCTGAACATCTTCTAAATCTTCTAATGCATCAATCATTTTTTCAAATTTCACTTGTGCATCTTCTGAAAGTGTTACTTCATTTTGTGCAAGCATTGTTAGTTCTGCAACTGTAAATTCAGTTATACCAGCATTTTTGAATACCTCTTGCACAGCATGGAACTGGTCAGGATCCGCATAAACGATAACAGATTCCTCTTCTTCTAAAATATCACGCACATCTACATCTGCTTCCATTAAGAGTTCAAGTGCTTCATCAGCTGTTTTACCTTCAAGACCGATAACAGCCGTTGCATCAAACATATATGCTACAGATCCATTTACGCCCATGTTACCAGCGTTTTTACTAAACGCAGCACGCACATCTGCTGCAGTACGATTTACGTTATTTGTTAATGTATCTACAATTACCATTGATCCATTTGGTCCGAAGCCTTCATAACGAAGTTCGTCATAGCTTTCTTCTGAACCACCTTTTGCTTTTTCAATCGCACGATCAATAATTGTTTTCGGTACGCTGTACGTTTTTGCACGCTCAAGTACAACTCTTAAAGTTTGATTGGATTCTGGATCTGGTTCACCTTGTTTTGCTGCTACATAAATTTCACGTCCAAATTTTGCATAGACGCGACTTGTATTTGCATCTTTTGACGCTTTCTTGTCTTTAATATTATTCCATTTACGGCCCATACTTCTTTCACTCTCTTTCAGCTTTGAATCTACATAAAAATAGTAATATGAAATATGCTACTTCTTCAACACTTTTTCAAACTAAATATAAAAAGTTCGTTATATTTCACATTATCGACAAACAATATGCATTGAAGAAGTCGATTTATTTACCATATTGTATTATACCTCATTACAAGTTTAATAATCAAAAAAAGACAAATAGTTCTCATCCGTTATTGTAAAAATATTGAACTATTACAATTACTATTGGTGTCCCCTTTTACGAAGAAGAGCTAAGAGGTTCTATCCCTTAGTTCTTCTCGTATTCTATGAACCTATCGCTCAGTCTCATTTTATATTTTACAATTTTTGTAACATTATTTTACTTCATTCGCAAAGAAATGCTTACATACACTAGAAATACGAGTTAAATCAATACCATCATGGCACCAGAATAAATCTTCGTTCAATTACTTATCAGATCAAAACCCGTTATAAAATGTCTACGAATTGCTTAGCCTGTCGATCTAGAGAACTTGCCGATTCAAAAATAGATTCAAATTCATTAACTGTTTCATCAATCAACATTTTCCCTTCTTTCACACTTGCCGAAACAGCCTCGATACGTTTTGACATTCGATTAATTTCTAACGTAATGCCTTCAACAGTGTTTTTAACCTCACTAATGGAAAGTGAAACTTTATCAGAAAGGCTCCGTACTTCCTTAGCGACGACACCAAATCCTCTACCATACTCTCCAGCTCGTGCCGCCTCAATTGCTGCATTTAAAGCCAACATATTTGTTTGTGAAGCAATATCTTGAATAGTCTTGACGATTCCTGATATGGAATTTGCTTGTTCATGAAGGTGAGATAAATTCGTTACGTTTTCATCAGATTCATTATTAATTTGCTGAATCTTACTCAAAAGAGACAAACTTCTCTCTTTTAGACATAGTCTTAATTCTGAAAAATATAATATTACCTACAAGTCTCCCATACCAATCAATTTAAGAATTCAACTAAAATATATTTTCGTCTCATCTTTCTGTAGCAGGGTAAACCGGCGAACTAGTATCTTTATTATTTTTGGAATACTTTCATCAGTGAAGAGTTTTTTATCTCTCACCTATCTTCTTCGCTTCTCTCTGAATCTTGAGATGTAGGCTCACTGCCCGCGAATAGCTGAATAAACTACAACATTTTCCTTTTCAAATATCCGTAATAATAATATTATCTAGTTCTTATCTTTAACATTAGATTCATTAATCATGTCGCTATAATATTTTTCGATAATTTTATAATGATGTTCTTCATGTATTGCTAAAAGCTGAATAGCCTGAATTAAGTTAGGATAGTTGGCCATTGGATCAAAAAACACAATATGTCCAGCAATATCTTCTTCAATATTTATAACTAACTCTCTCAATTTATCCGTTTCATTTAACAACAATCTCTTTAACTCTTCTTTATCCATAGTATGAAGCACTTTTTTCGGTGGCACTAAAATGAAAGGCGCTTTCATTCCTCTTCCATGCTTTTCTTTATATTCTGCATAAATATCATGTATTTGATTAGCAAATGCTTTCTTCCTTCTCATTTTTGCATACGGAATAAGAACAAAAGAAAATCTTGTTGCAACTTTAACCATTCTTAAAATTAAATAAAGATGATATATATGCTCACCGATAGACCATTTTCCTTCTTTTTGCTCCCATAGTTTATCATTTGAAATAAATTGTACTTTTTGAAAAAAACAATGTCGTTGCTGTTTTAATGTTTGGAAATAGTGTTCTATACTTTCAGATTGCATCTATTAACTCCCCCATTTTATTTCATAAGGATTACTCTAGTGAAATCTATCTAAACAGTAGTTTTCTTATTGTTCCGTCATTTTTATCGATGAGAAGTACATATGCAACATCTACTCTTTTCATATACACCTATACTCCCTCAATAACCAATACTACTTATTTATCGATCCTGCTCGTTTGTTGAATAATTATCTTCATAATCTTATAACTATTTTAACATAATTTTTCTAATTATTATTACTTTTTAATATATAAATTAATATCTAAATTACACATTCAATTTATACGTGACAGCAGAGATTGTTAACAGCACTACTATTTCGAATGCTATTTTTATTGTTTTTGTTTACATTTGAGTTTTTCAGTCTCTCAAGTTCAAGGGGTTTTTACAAAACTTTTACAAAATTCTAATATTTCAACAATAAAAATATTTTATTCTTTAAAAGTAATTTAGTAGAAAACTTTGAGAGGGTGTTAGACTTGTTTAAGAAATCATTTATTTTTGCTTTTATTTTATTGCTGTCCATGATTCCTATGTTCTCATCCAATAGTAAAGCATTTGCGGCAGAACCGCCTGTATTTGAAAGAGGCAATGAGGTTGGAATTAAAGTTATGTCTTATAATATTCATCACGGAGAAGGTACAGATGCTATTTTGGACTTGAAAAGAATTGCAGAAGTTATTAAACAATCGAATGCTGATATTATCGGTTTGCAAGAAGTAGATAATCATTTTTCGAAGCGCAGTAATTTCGAAGATCAAGCAAAATGGTTGGCAAATTATTTAGGAATGCACTATGCATATGCTGCAAATCTTGACTATGACCCTTTACAGGAAGGAGAACACCGCCGGCAATATGGAACGGCCGTGTTAAGCAAATATCCTATCCTTTCTTCCCAAAATCATCTGCTCACTAATATTCCATATCCAGTAAATCCGACAGAACAGCGCGGTCTTTTGGAAACTGTGATTAACGTGAAAGGAAACCACATTCATTTCTACAACACTCATCTTGATCATAGAAGAGCAGAACAAAGGGATCTGCAGATAAGAGAAATACTCGACATCGCAAAACAAAAAGAAGGAACAAAAATCTTTGCGGGAGACTTCAATGCCGTCCCTGAAAGCGCGGAAATTCTGAAGATGACTGCACAATATAAAGACGCATTTGCCGAACTCGGTCAAAATGAGGACTATACTATTCCTGCAGATAAACCAACAAGTCGCATCGATTATATTTTTACTTCTGAAGATGTCAAAATTCGTACTGGGGAAGTCATAGACACTCTTGCATCTGATCATTTACCAATTACTACAGAGCTCGTGCTGACAAAAAAAACACCGTTTCATAATGGAGTAGGCAAGAACTAACCCCTAATAAGGAATTACCGATAACACTGATTACGTGAATGAAAAATCCCTTCAGATTTTTGAAGGGATTTTTTAGGCTATTACAACGCTTATTCATTTGAAAAGATTTCCACCCAATTCCTAAGACAATACATGACACAACCTATTTATGAACATTCTACAAAGCTCTGCGAAGATCCAACAGTAAAGAAAACTTAATATAAATATTAATGCAATAACCTTTGGATCCATAGTTGTATCAACCGTAGGACCTAAAACTGGAAAACGGAATACGTACAGATTTATCATAATCCCCACCAGTAAACATGCTGCTGAAAAAGAAACAACCGCAATTCTTCTCTTCAATTGTAAAAAAGCCACACTCAGCGCTACACCTAATAAACCTGTTGTAAACGGAAATATAATGAGTTCACTCGGCTGGATAATAAATAAGAGGAAAATTGTAAGGATATAAGAAAGGATTCCTTGACGGATAGAAAAGTAAGTGACTAAAAAAATGGGTAATGTCGCTAGACAACTAATCAGAAATCCTATCCCCGGCATAATGCCCCCTGCTGATTGAAACATGGCAGCAAATGTACTCAATAAGGCTGTAATTACCAATTGGGTTGCAAGGGCCACCTTTCTTACATGTAGAGAATTTGAACCTGTCTCTATCATCGGTTTACACCAATAACGAACAAACCGTTTCATTGAAATCCCCCCCTCAACATATCCCATTTGCCACTTCCTATACTATTCATTGCCTTATGTTTTATGCAATATTACCTATTAGTCATGCTTTTCGATCACTTGGAATGAAGACTACTCCTCTATGAATAATTAAAAATAGAAGCTTTTTCTAAGGGGGGATACGATGTATCGTACTGATACAATTTCAATTATGCCCCTTCTTTCAGGCCTATTGGAGAGGCTTTTATTGCTGAATTTGGGAGTGAAGCACCTGATACGACAGGCGCTAAACCTACACCAAAAGTAGGGCATCGTGTATCTAGAATCAACATTGAAACGGGGTAAATCATGACGTTTGCAATCAACAAAACAGGGTTTGCTGCTTTTACAACAGGTGGTGGCGGTTTAGAAAGACCCATTGACGTTACTTTTGGAAAGCAAAATGAAATGTATATTACCGATTTCGGAATCTATAAATCACCTGGAATTAAGGAACGTGTTATCCCGAACACAGGGGTGATTTGGAAAGTTACGAAGCTATAATTGTTTTATTTTTTCTAACTAAGCCGCTTTTACCTCATCACCAGCAAGCTAAAAAAGAAAAACACTCCAAAACGATAAAATGAGCTTCTTTGTTACAAGAATATCTAAAATTTCGTTCTGGGGTGCTGCAAAATTGTAACTTGATGGGCACGTGGCGCTTCCTCCATGCCTATCAAGCTAAGATAATCTTGTATCCTTTTTAAAATTTAACAACATTTGTTTTATAATTTACAGATGGGGAGAGTAACATCTATCGTTGTTCCTCTATTCACTTCACTTTCAATACATATCTTGCCTTGATGCATTTCGATAATTTTGTAACAAATCATTAATCCTAAGCCAATCCCCTCTTCTTTAATGCTATAAAAGGGTTCTCCAAGGTATGCTATACGCTCTTGAGGAATCCCGCATCCTTGATCAATAAATCGAATATTTATTTGATTATCGCCAGCTCTATTCATTTGAATTACAATTTCTCCTCCCGTGGGCATAGATTCAATTGCATTTTTTAAGATATTAACGAATACTTGTTTTAATTGATTCCCTTCACAAAGTATCATTGGAATATTAGACATAACTTCTGTCTTCATTTGTATATTATTCATGATTGCTTGGGGCTCTAGTAACATGACAACTTGATTCATTAACATACTTATATCATTAGGCTGAATTTTCACCGCCTGTGGTTTGGCTATTGCCATAAATTCATTCGTAATGCTTTCAATTCGATCAATTTCTGATGATACTATATTTATATAGTGATGATTCTTTTCATTTTCCGCTGTTTTTAATAATTGCATAAATCCTTTCATTGCAGTTAAAGGGTTTCTAATTTCATGAGCTATTGCTGTAGCTAATTGGCCTACAACAGCAAGCTTTTCGGATTTTCTTAATAATTCTTCCGTCTTTATTCGTTCGGTAATATCTCGAGAAATACTTAAGAAAACTTCTTTTCCATTCAACTTGAATACACGAATACTAAATTCGGTCGTTATTTTCTTTCCTGTAGGAAAAACATATTCGTCTTGCAGAGTGAAAGAATCTTCCCCTTTTTTAATTTTTTCTATTAATCTTTTTATAAGGGAGGAATCCGTAGAAACAAGATCAAAAAATAGCGTACTAACAATTTCATCTCTACTTAAATTAAACCTTTCACACCCAATCGTATTTACTTCAATAAATTGAGTGGGAGTTCGATTTTTATCCAATCCTACTACGTATACCGCATCCGCTGCCTGTTCAAATAGGACGCGATATTTCAATTCACTTTCTTGCAATTGTTGATATAATTGTTGTCGTTCTTTTTCTGCTTGTTTTCTTTCGGAAATGTCCCTACATATTGCAGAGAGAGCCATTATATTCCCCCTTACATCTAGAACAGGTGAAATTGTCATACTTACATCAATTAAATCCCCATTTTTTCGTTGTCTAATGGTTTCTAACCTAGTAATTGTAGATTTTCCAGACAGAATATTTCGAACGATTTCTATAGATTCATCCATTAAAAAATTAGGTATAGAAGGAAATTTTTTACCGATAACTTCTTGTATTGACCAACCAAATATCGTTTCAAAAGCTTTATTAACTTGTAAAATATGTCCTTCTCGATCAGAGATGACAATCGCATCTATGTTGTTATTTACAAATGATTCCAGTAATTCTGTGGTCGTTTTTAATTCACACTCCACTTTTTTTCTCTCTGTAATATCAATTGCAGAACCAACAACTTCAATCACTTTTCCATTTTGCTTAATTGGCCTAAGTGCGATTAGAGCAATGGTTTCATCATCTGGCCAGGGGATTTCAAATATAACTTCATTCCCTTCCCATGCTTGTACATAATACTTCAGTAATTGAGGAACGAGATGGGAAGGGATAATGGAAGGATCGATAGTACGTAAACTTTTTCCTACCACTTGTTCAGAATAAAATCCGTTTTGATAATAAAATTGTCCATCACACATCGTATGTATAAAGTGCGTATCTACTTTAATAAATTTAAAGATTCCTCCTTGCAGTTCATGAACAGTATCTTTCAGCTCTTGCTTCGATTTTTTTAATTTTTGATTCATTTTAAATAACTCTTCTGTTAAGGAATATAATTTTTGATAAGCTTCCATCAGAAAAAGTCCGATTAAAAGGCCTATACTTATAAAGAATAAGTCTTGAATATAAAGAATGTTAGGCATTGCAGTCGGAATGAACAATTCGCCTACCAATCGAATCATAGCTATATAACAAATTAGATAAAGGAAGCTAGATTTAAACGGATGTAAGTTTTTAAAATAAGTTTTAAAAATAGTAAATATAATACCTACTCCTAATAAAGCAACGACATATGGTCCACAATATCCATCCATAAAAGTAACACGCATGATAAAAATACTAAGTACCGTAATCCAACCGGCAGTACGACCAAAGTAAACAAACGAAAAAATGAGAGGAACAGCTCGAAGATCATAGTAAAACCCCATGTATTTAAAAGAAAATGCCATTAAAATAACAGCAATGATTGCCCCATATATTTTTTCAATGAACTGGTTGGATTTCATTACAAACACTTGGATGAATATAATTGAACTAACTAGGAAAGCAAAAATAAAAAGGTTGATAGAAAAGTCTTTGATAAACATATAATGTCCCCCCTTATATCAAACGAATTCGACAAAAAAGGAGAAAATCCTACAAATAATATTATAGAAATAGAGGGACAGCATCATTTTGTTAAATAAAAGGAAATTAGCTATCTTTTTTACATTTTTAGAGGAGATTGTTAAGATTTCTACATATTCAAGAAGTATTCTGATGGTAATGTGTTAAAATAGTTATTAGGAATGAGTCTAACTGATTAAAAAATGTGTAGTAATGAAAAGAGAAAATAGTTTGAAACGAGGTATTAGATGAGTACAATCAAAAAGCACAAGCCCAATAAACTAAAAATCGTTTTCCGAGTATTAATGATTATTATTGGGGCATTTATAACAGCATATGGACTAGAATCGGTATTAATCCCAAACAACGTTTCAGACGGTGGTGTGACGGGTTTAAGTATTGTTAGCTCACAACTACTTGGATTACCATTAGGACTTCTAATCGCAGTCATTAACATCCCTTTTGTTTGGTTAGGATATAAGCAAATTGGTAAAAATTTTGCTATTTATTCAATTATCGGTATTGCTTCACTAGCAATCGGTACTATTCTTATGCACAACGTACAAACTATTATTCACGGTGATACATTGTTAGTTACCGTTGTTGGTGGGATTATCATCGGTTTTGGTATGGGGTTAGCATTGCGTAATGGTGGTGCATTAGATGGAATTGATATGTTAGCCGTATTACTTTCTCGAAAATTACCTTTTGGGACAAGTGACCTCATCTTATTTTTAAACATGTTTATCTTTATTGTTGTCTCAACAGTATTTGGTCTTGAAGGGGCTATTCTGTCAGCAATTGCTTACTTTATTGCTTCTAAAGTAATTCACATCGTTGAAGTAGGTTTAAGTGGTTCTAAAACATTTAAAATTATCACAAAGGAACCTGAATTAATGGTAGAGACAATTCGAGAACGCTTAGGTCGAAGTGCAACTTATAATGAAGTTTACGGCGGTTATTCAAATGAACAATTTAAAGAAATCACTTGTGTCATTAACCGTTTAGAAGAAAGTAAAATGAAAGAAATCATTCATGAAATTGATGCAAATGCCTTTGTTACGGTTTATGACGTAGCAGAAGTAAAGGGCGGTAATTTCAGAAAACATGATATTCATTAATGATAGCCTAGAAAATTTTCATATAGTTTCACAAAAAATCACCTTTTTAGTTTGACTAAAAGGTGATTTTTATACTGGATTTTTATCCCGCGATTCGCGGGCAGTAAGACCCCCACTGATGGAAGTTTCACTTTATGTTAATGTTTTATGAAGGTTACGATGAAAAGTACTTAAAAGAAGGTGTTAGCACAATAACTAAAGATCAATTGTTGAAGAACCTTTAGATTTAAAGGACTTTATTACTTAGATTTGGCTCAAAAAATCAGATATTAATTCTGTTTTACTTGCATAATTAACAACATAATAAAGGAAAGTAAAACAATTGAAAGAACCCATAACCAGGCCATCTTCATATTTCCAGAATCAATAGCTAGATAAATCGCTGTTGGAACCGTCTGGGTCTCTCCCGGAATATTACCTGCAAACATTAATGTTGCGCCAAATTCACCAAGAACCCTGGCAAAACTTAAAATACTTCCTGAGACAATGGCTTTTAAAGATAATGGGATAGAAATAAAGAAAAAGACTTGCCATTCATTAGCCCCACACACTCGAGCTGCATCTTCAATATCATGATCTATCCCTTGAAAACCATTCTTTGCTGATTGATACATAAGTGGGAAGGCTACAACAATCGACGCGATAACAGCTGCCCACCATGTAAAAATAACAGGTTGCTTAAAAATCCATTCAATAACTTTCCCAAGTATACTTTGCTTACCTAAGATAATAATCAAAAAGAATCCCACAACAGTAGGAGGGAGAACTAAAGGAAGCATTAGGATAGTTTCTACTATTACTTTTCCTTTAAATGACTTTTGAGATAATACTCGCCCCACCACAGTTCCTAAAATAATAACAACGAGTCCAGATATGATAGCAACTTTAATAGACACCTGCAGCGGTGTTAGGAATTCTTGAATCATTTAATCCCCTCAATTCGATGTAAAACCATATTTCTCTAAAGTCTTCATAGCATCTTTACTTTGAAGAAACTCGTAAAACTCCTTAGCTTCCGTACGATGTTTCGTATCCTTAATGATACCAACAGGATAAATGATAGGTGTATGAGTTTGTTTATCTGCTGTTGCTACAATGTTAACTTTATTCGAAGAAAGAGCATCTGTTTTATAAACGACTCCAGCATCTACATTTCCTGTTTCTACATATGAAAGAACCTGACGTACATCTTTTGCGTATACAACCTTTGATTCAATGCCCGTCCATAAGTTCATATTTTTAAACGACTCTTTTGCGTACTGACCAGCGGGTACTGATTCAGGCGTCCCAATTGAAATTCTTTTAACTTCTTTTTTTGTTAAATCCCCAAAGTTTTTCACACCAGAAGCTGTATCCTTAGGAACGACTAACACAAGCTCATTTCCAACTAAATCAACACCATCTTCTTTAGAAATGAATCCATCCTTAACTAGCGCATCAAATTTATCTTTTGCAGCTGAGAAAAATATATCTACTGGTGCTCCTTGTGCAATTTGTTGTTGCAATGCTCCGGAAGCTCCAAAATTAAACTTTAACTTTATATCGGGATGATCCTTTTCAAATGTTTTTTGAAGTTCTACAAGAGCGTCTTGCAAGCTCGTAGCAGCAGATATAGTTAACTCTACTTTTTCTTTTTTCTCTCCAGTAACTTTTTGATTATTTGACTTACTGCTTGTATCTAAATTACCAGAACAACCAACAACAATCGCAATTACGGCTACCAAAAAGAACACTGTTGTAAGTAACTTCTTGAATCCCTTTTTCATTTCTTTCACCTACTTTTAGTTATAACATGTCATATTAACTATATAAGATCCCACAATTAAACTAACAAAATAAGTTTCTCTCAATAATTTTGGTATCAAATTGAAAAACAACAATTAATCCTAGATATAAAGCAAATAAATTCAAAAACCAATCTTTATTATGATTCCTCGTAGCCAGACACTTAAATATTTCCTGAAATTGTTTTCGTTCATCTGAAGTAACAATAGGGCGTACTCCAAAATATTTCAAAACAAGATCAAATTTAAGATGAACAGCCAACGATAGCATATCTTTTAAAATCTCAGTATACCTTTCAATATCTTTTTCATTATAGAGTTTTACAAGTTTATCATGTAGCTCAGGAACAAATGATTCTGCATCAATTCCTTTTGTCTCTATTGTATCTATCATCTTTTTGATATCCATGAGATTCACCCTTTCCAAAAAGCTAACTAAAGAAAACGCAAATTAAATACTGCTGTTAATTCTATTGATTAACTTATAAGTAACATTAATTGTTCATTTCTTTTCTCCCGCTCTTCTTTAGATGCTAGGTCGTACTTTTTTAAAAGGTGAAATAGTTCATTTAATATTTGCTGTGAATGATTGCTCCTTAGAAATTCATGTAAGTCTTTAACCAAAAATTCGGATAAAAAGCATTGTTGAGTTTCAAGTTTATTGATTACATCTTCAGAAGAATGATCTACATTACACATTCCCATTAAACCCCCTCCTTATATCTATCTCTTTTACAAGTTCTGTCCTTTTACTATGTTGATATTTAATTTCCATCTAGAATGCTGTATTGGTGCTTTTGATGATGTGGAAATTATCCAACGTTGACGATTAATCTGTTTGATATTTACTTTTTGCGCGCGAATTCCTTTTCTTTTTAAATCTTTAACTATAGCATCAATTGACTTCATAAAAATCACCTCTTAAATAGGTCATCATGTGCATTCACTTGAATGTGATGTTAATACATTATTCAGTAGTAAATAAATGCAATTATATCTCGATCTTTAACAACTTCATCATCTGTTCCTGCTCTTTTTCATTGCTTCCTTCATTAAAAAATCTATATACAAATCATCATCCTCTAGCTGAAAAACCTGATAATGCTTGAGTTCCTTACTATCCAATTTCACATGACTTATTACACACCGGACATTAACTAGTGAATTAAGTAATGAAAGATCGTCCTCATCTCGTATTAAAACAACTTTGGGATAAGGCTTTTTCTTATATCCTTCTACGAAAATGACATCTACAGAAAAAAAATGATATAACTTAATCATTTCCTCGAGATTCCAATTATCAAACTTAGCACGTAGCTGTAAGACACCATCTCCTTCCACACTAGAAACTACAGCCCCTGCTTCATGATGACGCATACTGTCTTTGGAGCTTAATTCATTATCCGGGGTTCCTCCATGACCATGATGCTTGATTGATGCAGCCTTTAATCCGTCTTTACTGGCTCTAAAAATTAATTTTTCCGTGAGCGTTGTTTTGCCACTATTTTGGAATCCTACAATCTGCAGGATGGGACAATTTGTTCCCACGGTCATTCACTTCCTTATATTTCTGTTTTCGTTTTATCTTCATAAGAAATAATCATCGATTCCATTCATAAAAGACAAAGAGTTATTTTAGCTAACTAGAAGATTGGCATAAAGAAATTTCCTTCTAGTTTTCTGATAAATTACCCTTTGTATATAAGATCTTGAGCTAAAGATGTAAACATCTCTCCAACAAGCGAATCTTCGTCATATACGGACGAACCTTTATTTTCTTCAGGATTTGCAAAAGGTATTTGTGCTATCACTTCTGTTTGCAATTGTTCTGCTAACATTTCGCCCCCACCTTTCCCAAAGAGATAGTTCCTTGAACCATCTTGTTCCTCATAATATGCCATATTCTCAACGATACCTAAAATATCATGTTTTGTATGCTTTGCCATTACTCCTACTCTGGAAGCAACAAACGAAGCTACATTATGAGGAGTAGTAACTATGATTTCCTTCGCGTGAGGAATCATCGCAGCCACATCAATCGCAACATCTCCTGTACCAGGAGGCAAATCGAGAAGAAGATAATCTAATTCTCCCCAGTGAGTGTTGGCAAGGAAATTTTGAATCCATTTGTTTAGCATTGGTCCTCGCCACATAACTGGGTTATTCCCCTCTGTAAAAAATCCCATTGACATGATTTTAACGCCGTGACTAACGACCGGAATCGCTGTCTGATCTATCATTGTTGGTTTTTGATTAGCTTCCATCATCGCTGGGATACTGAATCCATATATATCTGCATCTAAAATCCCAACCTTTTTCCCCATACGAGCTAAAGCAGTAGCAAGGTTAATTGTCACAGTTGATTTCCCTACTCCACCTTTTCCACTTGTCACAGCAATAAAACGTACACCTGAATTAGGCCGTAGCATACTAGGCATGCCGGTTTCCGTTCTAGAATTTTTCTTTAAAGTCTCTGTTAATGCAGCTCGTTCTTCTGGTGTCATGGAGCCAAAGGTCAAAGAAACCTTAGATGTTCCAATGTTTCGAAGAGAGTCTTCAATATCTTGTTGAATTTTTGCCTTTAAAGGACAACCTTGAATAGTTAAAACAACTTCAAGTTGAATCTGTGTACCATCTATTTGAATGTTTCTGACCATGTTTAATTCCACAATACTTTTGTGCAACTCTGGATCTTGAACATGGTTTAGAGCGTTCATAATTTGCTCATGAGTAAGCATAAATCTCAGTCCTTTTTATTTTTATTTGATAATTTTTAGTACAAATAAAGTGAAACTTCCATCAGTAGGGGTTTTCTTCATCCCCCACTGATGGAAAGCTCTCACCAATCGGGCTTTTACGGGATAAAATTATCCGTTAATTTAACGCCTCATATTTAATACCGGAGATGAATTAGTACATATTTCCTCCCTCCTGTCTTAATTTGTAAACAAAAAAACCACCATGAGTACCCAAACCTAATTAAATAGGCTTGGGTACTCATGGTGGAATAGATTACTAGCAATACTTACTAATATACCAATCCAACCATTTATAACATAAATAAAAAGTAATAAAATGATAACATTCCATTATTACCATTCCATCTATTATAATCATAATTATAGCGTTAACTTTCATAACAAACAACGTCAATTAAAGATTTTGTCGAAAATGGTTTTCCTCTTTTACCCCTGAGTTGTTAATGTATGATAAAAAATCCCCATAGGTAGGAGCGTTTTTAGCATGTATAAAGTCATTCATGAATTTAATGATATTATCCGTAAACTTCGCAAAGATTTATTTGGAAAGGGACCCGAACGAATTCATACCGTTTTTGTTGAAAATATGGCTGTTTCAACACTATATGGGAACCTTACTCCGACTGAATCATTTATTGCAAGAACCCCTGAAGGTCGTGATATGGTTCATTTAGCTAGAACAAAAATGATTCAAGATGTATATTCTTTGAATCCGCCTGCAGGGTTAGAAGAGCTAGTAGATGCCAAGTTACTTCATCTATTTTCAGATATAAAAATAGATGAAAATGTAGCTGTTTCCGTATTTGTCTTTGATAAAAATATAGGAAAAGAAGATATTGTTAAATGAACTATACAATAAAGAAACAAGGGACTTTTAGGTTTACGAATGTTTATATTTTTAAATTTTGTTTCCTTTGTCTAAAGGAAACATATCTTATATCTATTTTAAACAAAATATAGATTGTAAAAACCCATCAGGAATAATAATTACAATTTATGAAAAAAATCTCCGCTTTTACCACCCGTTTTTTGAACCAAATACGTTTCTTTAATGATCATTGTTTTATCAACTGCTTTACACATATCATAAAAGGTAAGAGCAGCGATGGAAACAGCGGTCAACGCCTCCATTTCTACCCCTGTTTTACCACTACATTTTACTGTGACTTGTATAATTAAATCATATCCATTGATTTTCTTTTTATAGTTGAACGTAAAGTCTGTTCCTTGTATTAATATGGGGTGACACATAGGAATTACATCAGCTGTTTTTTTAGCACCCATAATTCCAGCAACTTGTGCTACTTGAAGTGGATCGCCTTTTTTCAGTACTCCACTTTGAATAGCTTGAAATAATTCATCAGATAAAGAAATTGTACTCTGTGCAACAGCTGTCCGTATTGAAATATCCTTTTGAGAGATATCAACCATTTTGGGTCTCCCATCTTCGTTCCAGTGCGAAAAATCACTCATGGTTTACCTCCTTAATGTACCGCGTAAATGACTTTGAAAGATACTATATTTAGGACAAAAACCAAACAACATTATCCTCCACTTACAGGAGGGATCAACGCAACTGTATCTCCATCTTTTACAATATCCTCGTCAATTGCAAATTCTTCGTTGATAGCCGTCATGACTTGATCCAAAGATTGTAAACGGTAGCTATCCTTGAGCCATTCTTTTAATTGATGAACTCTTATCTCTTTTTTTTCTATTATTAATAATTGGTCTGAGCCGACTTCCTCTCGCAAATTTGCGAACAATAAAATTGAAATCATCTTCTCACTCTTCCTTCTTAGGTTTCCCTTCTGGGTACGGCGTATTTTCGAGCTGATCTCCAATCCACATTGTTCCATCTTCCCAAAATTCTTTTTTCCAAATTGGGACGATTTGCTTAATGCGTTCAATTGCGTATTCATTCGCTTCGTAGGCCACTTTACGATGTGGCGACGAAACTGCAATTACAACTGCAATATCCATTATTTCTAGTCGTCCCACCCGGTGTGTAATTGCTATTTTTGCATCCGGCCATTTCCCCCCGATTTCTTCACCAATTTGAGTAAGCATTTTTACTGCCATTGATTCGTATGCTTGGTACTCTAAATGTAAAGTTCGTTTTCCTTTTGTCAATTCTCTTACTGTTCCAATAAAGGTTGTAATGGCACCTGCTTCTCTTCTTGCTACCTTATTCGTTACTTCTTCCACTAAAATAGGAGTATCTACAATTTCAAATAATACTTGTTCCATCAAAACTCCTCACTATCTCAATAAAAAATGAATTCTTTTTTGACCTCTACTAACTTGAATAGCTAATATTATTTCTTTTTTTCACAGCTCTTGTAATCTATTTTCCCATCAATATTATCTTCTCGTTGTTTTAAACTCTATTATTTATAGGATGGAATAATATTGCTCCAAGGCCATTCACTTCCTTGGTTATCTTCTAATAAGAGAATATCTACAAACATCCCTTTTTTATATCCTCTTGTACCGCCTGGGAGTACGATAAAAGCGTTTGATCCTGCTAATGAAGAAACCGCACTAGACTTATCAAATCCTGATGGATAGACGATTAATTGTCCTTCGTTATATATGAGCTTTGCTCGTACAAATCTTGTAAATGGATTAGGTTTTAAAAAATTTTCTCCCAGTAATGCTTTTTCTCTTTTTAAATGTGGCTTTTCACTAAACATATAGGTACGAATGCTAGGTCTTACGAATAACTCAAAGCCTACATAACAAGCAGAGGGATTACCTGATAATCCAAATAATAATTTTTTATTTAATTGTGCTACGGTCGTCACGCTGCCCGGCCGCATTGCAACTTTGTTAAAAAGAACCGACGCCCCTAGTTTTTCGTAGATAGCTGGTAAATAATCATAATCCCCTACCGAAACACCACCGGTTGTAATTAACATATCCACTTGACTTAACGCTTCTTTTACGGCTGCGTGGCACGTATCAAAATTGTCACTAAACTTCCCAAAGTATTTTACTCTTCCACCCGCTCTTCGAATTTGAGACAATATCATGTACGTATTACTATTTCGAATTTTTCCGGGTTTTAGCGATTCATTTACATCAAGAAGCTCACTCCCAGTCGCTAATACTCCAATCATAGGTTTTTTAGCAACTGGCACTTCGCTGTAACCAAATGTAGCAAGGAGAGCTGAAATACCTGGATTAATGTAAACTCCTCTCTTCGCAAGAATCGTCCCTTTACGTGTATCTTCACCTTGAAAGGAAATATTTTCTCCTTTTTTGGATGAGCGTTTCACTTCTATATAGATTTTACCGACATCCTCATATTGACGGGCCAGTTCCAGCATTACAATCGCATTACATCCTTTCGGAATTTGTGCCCCCGTCATGATTCGAACTGCTTGAAATGACCCTACTTCTTTAGGAAATATGGAACCTGCCCCAATTTCACCGATTACTTCGAATATAGTTGGATTCTCATAACTTGCCCAGGCAGTATCTTCTGCTCTAATAGCAAATCCATCATAGGGTGAGCGATCGAAGGAGGGAACATCATGATCAGCTACTAAATCCTCGGCTAATATACGTCCGTAAGCTAATTCAAGTGGTACCAGCTCTTTTAAACCATGGCTGGCAAATTCCATTACTTTATGGACGGCCTCTCCAACTGTAATCGGTATTCGTTTTTCTATCATTTTCCTCACTCCTTCTGTTACCCTAATAAACGATAGTATATTTTTTTCGCTTTTTGAATTTCATTTGTCCCGTGGATAAATACACGACCATCCTGAAACATGACAAAACGATAATCATCTAGTTGGCAAGATAACAAATACGGGTTTCGATCTACTTTCCCATGTTTTTTTAGTTGTTTTTCTAAATGGTCAAAATTGTAACGACTATTATGCGGCGGTCTAATTTGAACCGTATTTCTCCCACATAAAACCGCTGTCTTTGTTTGGTTTTCATAAGATAAATAAGGATAAGTTCTATGCGTTCCGCACGAAGGACAATTGTCCGTTTTAATCTTTTCTAGTTTGACAGAATGATATTGATTACTCCATATATCAAACATTAAAAAGGTGTTTCTAATTGCTGAAAAATCTTCTACTAGAATTTTGAATGCTTCCACCACTTGATACGCTGCCACCATTTGGACAGCTGGACTAATGATTCCAACCGTGTCACATGTAGCTCCTGTAACCGGAACACTTTTAAGTACACAATGTAAGCACGGTGTTTTCCTTGGAATAATGGTATAGCTCATGCCATATCCTCCCACACAAGAACCGTAAATCCAGGGAATATCATATTTTTGTGAAAGATCATTTATCACAAATCGAATATCAAAATTATCTGTTGCATCAATGATTATATCGACGTCGCCTAATAAAACTTCCATATTCTCTATCCTTGCATCCATCACTAAAGCATCAATCTGTACCTCTGAATTGATTTGTTTTAAACGATTCTGAGCTGCAATTGCTTTTGGCAATTTTTCTGTTGCATCTTGTTCAACGTAAAGTTGTTGTCGCTGTAAGTTACTCCATTCTACGTAATCACGATCAATGATCGTTAACTTTCCGATACCTGCACGAACCAACGCTTCTGCGCTTGCACTTCCTAATGCACCTGCCCCCACAATCAACACATGCTTATTTCTAATCTTCTCTTGTCCTTTACTCCCAATAGGAGTGAACAACTGTTGTCGTGAATACCGCTCTATCATTAGAAAGCCTTCCTTTCTTTTAAATAATTCTTGTTCTAAAACATACCATTAATTAAAAAAATCCGCTTCATATGAGGTTGTTTTTTACTCTTTCTCTATATGATTTTGTTTCTGATAACAAGAAAAGTAAGCCAATCCAACAAATCCAGCTCCACCAATTACATTTCCTATAAAAACAGGAACAAAATTCTCTGCAAGATCTATCCATGAAAGGTGACCCGCAAAAATAGCTGCTGAGATTACAAACATATTTGCTACCACTTGCTGAAATCCAATTACTACAAATGTCATAATAGGAATCCAAATTCCGATAATTTTCCCAACAAAATCGTTAGTTCCATGAGCCAACCAAATGGCAAGACAAACAAGCCAGTTACAACCAATTGCTGAAATTAATGTTTTCCCAAACGGTTCATGTAATTTCTCTTGGGCTATTTCTACTGTTTTATTTAAATATGCCCCCTCCGTCAACCCGCCAAGGTGACCAAAAAAATAAGCTACGAAAAGTGCGCCAACAAAATTAGCTAAAGTTATCCAAACCCAATTATGTAACACACTTTTCAATGAGATTTTTCGTGCATACAGGGCCATGGACACTGACATCATGTTTCCCGTAATTAATTCTCCTCCTGCCAGGACAACGAGTATAAGCCCTATAGGAAAAACTGCTCCTCCCAAAAAATTTACTAGACTTCCCCATTGCTCCGGTAAATTACCAAGAATTTGAATATTAAGCAAAAACCCTAACGAAATGAATGCTCCTCCTAAAAAACCAAGGATAAGCATGGCGGATAGCGGTTGCCTTACCTTTTGAACACCGGCTTCAATCACAAGCTCAGCGATTTTTTCCGGTTTATGAAATGCCATAACCAATTCCTCCACTTTTTCAAATAAAAAAACAGCTTCAAGAAATCCTTAACATAGTAAGGATTTTTGAATGCTGCTTAATCTCCCTGCACTTCTCTTACAGAGATATCAATCATCACTTTTACTATAAAATAGAAAATCTGCAGGACTTACACACTTTCCATTTCGTATATTCAAGCGTTATCTGCTATAACAAAAAGAATCTACTGATAACCTTCTTTCATAGTGTTTTGAATTTTATCCTAACTTATCATTTATTTCTCATCCACCGATATGCGACATTTCAATTTTTGGAAGTGTTTTTTTATTTGTATTACTTAACCGTTCATCTGAATAACGATCTGAACGATTATTCCAAATGTCACGAATGGCATCGGTAATCTCCTCATCGGTACACCCAGAACGAAGTAATTCTCTAAGATCATTTCCTTTGGAAGCAAATAAACAAGTATATAGCTTTCCTTCTGCGGAAATACGAGCTCTTGTACAAGATGAACAAAAAGAATCTGTTACAGATGAAATAATTCCTATTTCCTCATCACTACCGATATAACGATAGCGAGTGGCAACTTCACCAGGATAGTTTGCTTCAATTCGTTCCAGCGGCATAACTTTATGAATCATCTCTAATATCTCTTGTTTAGAGATTACTTCGTCTAATTTCCAGCCGTTAAAATTCCCAACATCCATATATTCAATAAACCGAAGAATATGCTTATTCTCTTTAAAGTATTGCGCCATCTGAATGATGTCCTGTTCATTTTTTCCTTTTTGGACAACCATGTTCATTTTGATTTTCATCCCGACTTCCGCTGCAGCCTGTATTCCTCCAAGAACCGTTTTCACTTTACTTCTATTACCATTTAAATAAGCAAAACGCTCTTCTTCCAAAGAATCCAAACTAACTGTCACACGTGATAAACCCGCCTTATACAAATCAGCAGCAAACTTCTTGAGTAAGGATCCATTTGTAGTTAAACCAATATCCTCTACTCCATCGATTTTGTTGAGTCGCTCGATTAGCTCAGGAAGATTTTTCCGAAGTAAAGGCTCCCCCCCAGTAATACGCAACTTTCTTACACCTAAAGAAACGAAAATACGTGTTATCCTTTCAATTTCATCAAAAGACAAAATTTTATCATTAGACAAAAAAGAATAATCAGGACCAAATATTTCCTCCGGCATACAATATCGACAGCGAAAATTACAGCGATCGGTAACAGAAATACGTAAATCCCTTAAAGGACGGTGCAATTTGTCTAATGTGACAGATTTCATGTTTATTGCCTCACTTCTGCATATTTTATGATTCCGTACAAGTTTTATTTAAAACACCTATTGTATATTATTCAACAATCGGTCGGCCGACGTGCTGGCCAGTTTGCATTTATTTAATATTTACAATCCGCTCTGGATGAGTATATACATTTAAGGATTGATTACGAATAAAGCCTATTGTAGTAATCCCTAATTGTTCTGCTAGCTCTAGTGCTAACTCAGTTGGTGCGGATTTTGACAATATTACTTCGCAGCCAATTTTCGCAACTTTTAATAGGATTTCAGAAGATATACGGCCACTAAAAACAATAATTTTATCACCAATAGGAATGTTGTTTTTTAAACAATAACCGTAAATTTTATCTAAAGCATTATGTCTTCCTATATCCATTCGGCTTAAAATGATTCCATTCACATCGCATAAAGCTGCATTATGAACCCCGCCTGTATGCTGAAAAGTGGACGCAGATTGCTGCATATCATTCATTAATCGAAAACAATCTTGGGCAGAGATTTTTACGCGAATATCATTCATCTTCTTCGCAGTCAACGCATCGTTTGCGAAAACAAATCCTTGTCTACTCATTCCACAACATGAAGTAATATAACGTTTATTTTGGATGTCACGATAATAAGGATTGATTTTTGTCGTTTTTACATGTACATATCCTTCTTTCTCCTGTACCCATATTTCATCAATATCTTCATATTTTCGAATAATACCTTCAGATGCCAAAAAGCCTATTACCATATCTTCAATATACTCTGGAGTACTAACCATTGTAACAAATTCCTGTCCGTTAATCTTAACTGTAACTGGAAACTCTGTTACAATGCTGTCCTCTATATGTTTAAATCCCCCTTGCTCATACCGGAAAATTTCTCGTTCCACCTGTATCGATTTCACGATCAGCATCCTTCTCTCATGTTATATTTTTATCAAAGACAAACACTGAAACTGCAATATCTTCGTCCACTTTCATATCCGAAAACAGATGAATTAATTTCGCCCCAACAAGCTCCTCCAAATGTTCACGAGAATTAACGGCATAAACCTCCTGAATCATTTTCGTTCTAGCCATATGAACCATTTCCGCACCATCCATAGTTCCCGAAATGAATTTCTCAGTAGGTGTCAAATTCCCATAAAGTGTGGCAATAGCCATATTCTCAGCAAATACAGTATGAATTCGTTCCGGCCCTTTACCGAACAAATCCTTTCGAAGCTTTCGTATCATATCATTAAATTCATGTACCATTTTTGACATACTCGCATTCCTCCCCAGTTAATCAATAATAATTTTTCGAATACTACTTCATCATAAATATTTTAACAAAATGACCTTTTCGTCTGAATTATTCACTCAAATAATTAGACGAAAAGGCTCATCTTTTGGAATTATTTCAAACACATATAAGACCTATGAAATAATATTATTGTTGCTTACCTATTCGTCTTTTAACCCTTTACCCATACCTTTTAAGAAATGAAGACCGAATCCGATAGCACGGTTAATATCTGGATCTTTAAGTACTTTCATAAGATCCAGTATTCCTACTTTTTTATTACTTTGCAGATGCTGGTTTCCTTCATCCATGCCTGTTAATACACTACTTACAAGTCTTTTAGTAAGTTCCGGATCAAGTTCTGTTAAAGCTCCTGCAGCGCCCAT
Organism: Bacillus pseudomycoides; assembly: GCF_002582035.1. Taxonomy (GTDB): domain Bacteria; phylum Bacillota; class Bacilli; order Bacillales; family Bacillaceae_G; genus Bacillus_A; species Bacillus_A pseudomycoides_B. Next base: position 140,725 of record NZ_NUQE01000039.1, on the reverse strand, counting down.
CATATTATTAATTAAATTCGTAACTGGTTCACGAGTGACTTGACCTAGAACAATTTTTGCGATTGGTTCTTTTGCTTTAAGCATAGAATTTGCAGCTTCCAGCATCCCAATGTCATTCAGTTCACCTACAATATTAAACATTTGATTTAAAGCTTCTTCATTATTAGCTAGAAGTACTTTTAAATCTTCTAGCTTTTGTTGTTTTTGTTCTTCCTCAGTTAGCTCCTGCTTTTGAATCGCTTTAATAGGTGCTGCCATATTCTTTTCTCCTCCCTAGTTATCCGTTAAGTGTACGTATCCTGGACGAGCCCACTTACGATTTACCTCAATCCCTTTTTGAGGGTGACGCTTTTTGTTACGTGGATTCGTTTTTGGCATCGGATTTTCACCTTCTACTTGTAACACTTCCATACGAACTTTCGTTTGTTTATATGCAGGCGTATTCGTACGTTGATCGACCGCAGGACCCGTTAGGAAATTAATTGCCGATTCTTTATCCGTTGAGTTCATCGGTAAATAAAGTTCATTTGCTTTTACACGATCCGTTACAAGTGCACGTAATTTAAGTGCTCCAAAAGGAGAAACAAGGCGCACTAACGAACCAGTTTTAACTCCACGTTCTTGTGCAAGTTCTGGAGAAACTTCAACGAAAACGCCAGGCACTTTAGCTTGAATACCAGTTGATTTATTTGTCATGTTACCTTCATGGAAATGTTCAAGCATACGACCATTATTAATGTGAAGATCGTATTCCTCTGGGAATTCAGCAGGACGTACCCAGTCAGCTATGGCGAAACGAGCTTTTTTATCTGGGAAGTTGAATCCATCTTGGAAAAGAAGCGGCGTATTCGTTCCATCAAAGCTTCCCCAGTGGAAACTATTCCAACCTTCAAGCACTTCATAGTTTGCTTTTGCGAAAAGTGGCGATAAACTTGCCATTTCAGCAAAGATTTCACTTGGATGGCTATAGTTCCAGTTTGCACCTAATTTATTTGCAATCGCTTGTACGATCCACCAATCTGGTTTCGCATCTCCAAGCGTAGGAAGTACTTGATATAATCTTTGTACACGACGTTCTGTATTTGTAAAAGTACCTTCTTTTTCAAGAGATGGCGCCGCTGGTAACACTACATCTGCGTATTGAGCAGTTTTAGAAAGGAATACATCTTGAACGACAAAGAAATCAAGGCTTGATAGAACTTCATGTACATGATTTGCGTTAGAGTCTACAAGAGCCATATCCTCTCCAACAAGATACATTGCTTTCATTTTCCCTTCTTCAATTGCGTGAAGCATTTCAATGTTGTTAAGACCTGGTTTGTTATCAATTTTTACCCCGTAAGCTATTTCAAATTTCGCACGTTCTACATCGTCAGTAACGTGTTGATATCCTGGTAGCCAACCTGGAAGAGTTCCCATATCACAAGCACCTTGTACGTTGTTATGACCTCGTAGTGGATATGCACCAGCACCTGGGCGACGATAATTTCCTGTTGCAAGAAGTAAGTTTGAAATCGCAGCGGAAGTATCTGAACCACCCGTATTTTGCGTTACACCCATACCCCAAAGAATACACGTACCATCCGCATCACGAATCATCTCGGCCATTTGAACGAGAGTTTCTTTTGAAATACCTGTAATCTCTTCTGCATATTCAAGCGTATATTCTGTAAGACTATCTTTGAAATCTTCAAAGAAGTTTACATTCTCGTCGATGAACTGTCGATCATGCCAACCTTGATCAATCATATATTTCGTAACAGCCATTAACCACACTTGGTCTGTTCCTTGTTTTGGACTAATAAAGATATCTGAACGCTCTGCCATTTCAGTTTTACGAAGATCGGCGACAATTAGTTTTTGACCATGAAGTTTATGCGCACGTTTCACACGAGTAGCTAAAACAGGATGGCCTTCTGTTGGATTACAACCGACGATAATAACGAGACCTGATTGTGCAATATCTTTAATCGTTCCTGCATCTCCACCCATACCAATTGTGCGGAACAATCCATCTGTTGCTGGCGATTGACAATAGCGTGAGCAGTTATCAATGTTATTCGTTTCAAACACTTGTCGAGCTAATTTTTGAATGACATAGTTGTCTTCATTCGTAATTTTAGAAGAAGAAATAAAGCCGATAGAACCTTTACCGTACTCCTCTTTAATAGATCCCAATTTATAGGAAACTACATGAAGCGCTTCTTCCCAAGTTGATTCAACGAACACTCCATTTTTACGAATTAACGGTTTCGTAATTCGTTTATCAGAATTAACGAAATCCCAACCAAATTTTCCTTTTACGCAAGTAGAAATTGCATTAACCGGTGCTTCAGAAGTTGGTTGTACTTTAAGAATTTTACGTCCCTTCGTCCACACTTCAAATGAGCAACCTACGCCACAAAACGTACATACTGTTTTCGTCTTCTTCGTACGAGTGTCACGCATCGCAGCTTCTACTTCTGAAACGGCGAAAATACCGCTATATCCAGGTTCAACCTCTTTAATAAGATCGACCATAGGTTCAAGAATGTCCGGCTTCAGCCCAGTCATAAATCCAGCTTCACCAAGCATCGATTTCTCCATTAATGCATTACAAGGACAAATCGTTACACATTGACCACAGCTTACACATGAAGAATCATTAATATCCACTCCTTCATCCCAAATAACACGAGGGCGCTCTGCCTCCCAATCAATAGATAACGTTTCATTTACTTGTAAGTTTTGACACACTTCTACACATTGACCACATGCGATACATTGATTCGGGTCATAGCGATAAAATGGATGAGACATATCAACTTCACTTGCAGCCACTTTTGGCTCATAAGGATATTTTTGATGCTCAATTTCCATTAATTCTGCCGTATTATGCAATTTACAATTCCCGTTATTGTTGTCACAGACCGTACAGTACAGCAAATGATTTTCCAATAAACGGTCCATCGCCTCATGTTGCGCTGCCTTCGCACTAATAGAGGATAATTCAATATTCATACCGTCCGTCACTACTGTAGAACAAGATCGCACAAGCTTCCCATTCACTTCTACAATACAAGTATCACACGTTTGAATCGGATCCACTTCCGGCACGTAACAAATTTGTGGATGTTCAATTCCGTTCTCATTAATAATGCCTAGTATAGTTGAACCAGACTCAGCACTATATTCTTTTCCGTCGATTGTAATATGAACCATGCTGTCGTTCATGGTCGTTCCCCCTTTTTGAGAATAAAAAAACTCCACCACGAAAATATACGCACCGAATTAATAGGTACGCTATCATCATGGTGGAGTAGTTTATTAGCACATCTTGCTAAAATACCAATCCATTTATTTGTAAATAAAATGATAGATTCATAACAGGTCATATCACGATTCCATCTTTAACACTATCATTATAGCGTTTACTCCAAAAATATACAATATAAAAATTATAAAAAAGTCACAGCACTTAATGCTCTGACTTTTTTGGATATATTCGTTTAATCACGAAGCCATCAATTGACAAACATAATTGCACCGCATGCTGCTGAACTTTTGGTTAATTCACTTTGCAGCCTCCATCCGTTTCAACATAGGAGTAAGTGTCCCTATCATTATCTTCTTTATTTGTTTGAAACACTCCCCAATATCGATTTAAACAATAAAGAAGAAATTAATAAAGTCTTGCCGTGGTCAACGGATTTACCGTCTAGATGCAGAGTGCCGAAAAAAAGTGAAGTAAACAAAAAATAACTCCAAAATCAACTTTTATTGTATATTTTGGAGTTACTTTACGTTTACTATTAGAATGTAATAAAATTTAAAATGTTCACGCTACGCTGCGATAATTTTCTTGTTTTTCTTTTTGCTGACTAGGTGGTCGAATTAAAATAGCGATAATAAATGACACGACACACAATACGCCAATCACCATAAAAGTTGGTTTAAATCCACCTAGAATTACACCGATAAAGGAACCTGCGAGTGCTCCCAAACCAAAGCCTTGATACACGATTCCGTAGTTTTTACTATGATTTTTTAGACCGAAGAAATCACCAACAATGGCTGGGAAAATAGTGATATTTCCACCAAAACAAAAAGCAACACTTGCTACACAGGCTAAATAAATGCCATAATTTAAATCCACAAAACTAAGCACAAAGACAGACGCAGCTATAACGACAAACGTTCCGGTAACAATTTTTAAACGGCCGATCTTATCTGACAATGGTCCCAAAATGATTCGACCAACCGTATTAAAGATTGCAACTATAGCGACAGCATTAGCTGCTGTTGCTGCGCTAAGTCCTACGAGTTGAACACCAATATCTTTTACCATGCCAATTAAGTATAAGCCACTCATACATGATGTAAATAGCATGATAAATAACATATAAACTTGTTTTGTACCTAGCATTTCTCTTGTTGTATAGTCACGACTTTTTGTTTCATGAACTGTATCTTGTTCAGCGGCTTGATGGATAAGACAAGCGCCTATCACTATCATAACTGTAACAATTAAGCCCCAATATAAAAACGCTTGTGATACACCAACTGAATCAATGAACTTTGCGTTAATGTATTTAAAAATTAGGCTACCCGAGCCATATGCGGAGACAGATATACCAGCAATTAAACCTTTACGCTCTGGAAACCACTTTAGTAAATTGGATAGTGAAGTAATATAGGCTGTACCGTCTGCGTAACCTACAACAACTCCTGCTAGTACATAAAGCATTAGTAATGAGGAAACTTGCGAACTAAGTATCAAGCCAATTCCTAAGGCTAATCCGGCTATCATAATGAGTTTACGAAGTCCCAATTTTTCTTGTAATTTACCTGCAAACAAAGTTGAAAATGCTAAAGAAAAGCTAGTAATTGAGAAGGTTATAGCAACAGCGTTAAGACCCCAGCCGTATTTGCTCACTAAAGGTTGATTGAATAAGCTCCATGTATATATCGTTCCAAGTCCCATTTGTACAATGACTGTACCGAGGACAACAAGCCACGGATTAACAGATGATTTTTTCATACCATCCTTGCACCTCTTTCGATTTGATAGCTTTATTGTATAGGATGTAAACGATTCCGTAAGCACTTACAACACAGAGCGTCAAATATATGAAATCAATTACAGAAAAAGAAGGATGAAATGCAAAAAGCTGCTTGTTAAATACGAAGCAGCTTCTTTAATTCTTTTGCATAAGTACGGCTTACAGGTACTTTTGAATCCTCTTTCATAATTAAATTATACGTAGAGTTAAACCACGGCTGGATTTCAGAAATATGATTTACATTTACGATAAAACTGCGATGCACACGCAGAAAATTCATTTGTGGCAATTTCTTTTCTAATATGGCAAGCGTATCGTACGTCACATACGTATCACAAATCGTTTTCACAATTACTTTTCCGTCCAGCAATCCAGCATATACGATATCTTCTATATTCACTAATACAATCGATTCATCAATCGGCAGCGCTAATCTTTTCATTCCGCTAGATACATCTGGCGCATGTACTTCTTGTTTCTCCTCCATTTCATGCTGTTTTCGTTTTTTAAATTTCTTAATCGCTTGGACAATGCGCTCTTCGTCAAACGGTTTTAAAATATAATCTAAAGCATCTACTTCAAATGCCTGAATGGCATATTGATCATAGGCCGTTGCAAATACAATAGCAGGTGGCTTTTTCATCTTTTTTAGTATATTAGCAATCTCAAATCCATTATCATCCGACAACTGAATATCTAAAAAAACAAGATCCGGTTTACTTTCCATCAACTTTTCTAACGCTTCTTCTACACTGTCTGCCTCATCAATTATATCGACCTCTTTCGTTCGATATAATAAATATTTTAATTCGTCCCGCGCCAACATTTCATCATCGACTACTAATACTTTCAATATCGCTGCCTCCTTTTCTTTGAATTGGAATCGTGAAGGAAATCTCCGTCCCTGTTTCCAGTTCACTGACAATATGAAGCGTTGTACCTTTTCCAAACAGCCCCATTAACCGTTCATTAATATTAAATAATGCTGTTCCCGTTCCTTTTTTTGACGATACAATTGCTTTTCCTAACCGCTCTAATCGCTCCGGCTCAATCCCTTGACCGTTATCTTTTACTTTGAAATGCACGCTGTTCTTCTTGGCATAAACATGAATTTCAACTTGGCATAGAGGCTGTTTTTTAGGAAATGCATGACGAAGAGCGTTTTCTACTAATAATTGCAGCACAAACGGTGGAAGCAAAATATTGTGCAGTTCGTCTTCAATGTACATTTTCACTTCATATTTATTCGGAAATCTTGCTTGTTCTAACGACAAATACGCATGCACATGATTTAATTCTTGCTCCAACGGAATAAGAAGCTGCCTTGCACCTTGTAAATTGCAGCGAAAATACACGCTTAGCTGTAACAATAATTTTCTTGCTTTCTCTACATCTGTACGACATAAAGCAGAGACTGTATTAATCGCATTAAAAAGAAAATGAGGGTTAATTTGTGCTTGCAGCGCCTTTATTTCCGCATCTTGCAATAATTTACTTTGCAGTTCTGCTTCTCCAAGTTCAAGCTGCGTTGAAAAGATTTTCGCTAATCCTTCTGCCAGCTCTTCCTCTACGGGGCTTAATGAATTGGGATTTTTAAAATAAAGCTTTAACGTACCGATTGTCTTTTCACGAGATGTGAGCGGAATTACGATTGCCGCTTGTAATACACACCCTCCATGCTGACAATTAATCTCTGCACGCGACTTTGCTTTCCTGATTTTCCCAGTATTTAACACCTCTTTTGACAATTCAGTAATTAAGCTATGGGAAGGAATATGATGATCAGATCCTAATCCAACATGTGCTAATATTTTTTCTGTATCTGTTAAAGATACTGCATCTGTTCCTGTAAAGTGGTGGATAATTTGTGCCACATGCGTACATGATTCTTCCGTTAATCCTTGGCGGAAATACGGAAGCGTTTTATCAGCAATGAGCAATACTTTATGCGTTTGTAACGCCTTCGTATGTTCTTCTTGTCGTATAATGGACTGAATCATTGACAATAGAATATAACTTCCGAAACCATTTACGATAATCATTGGGAGTGCAATTGTTTTCACAATGCTCCAGCCGTCATCGACTATGAAAAGAATCATAATCATTTCCAGTGATACCATACAGATGCTAAGCACCGCAGAAAACTTAGGGGTTACAACGCGATTCCATTTTTGATATAAATAGCCAATATAACCTGTCACAACCCCAGCTAAAATAGAAGAGATTGCACAGCTCAATGCAGTCACTCCCCCTAGCACATACCGATGAATGCCGGCTATCAATCCTACTCCTATTCCAACAATTGGACCTCCAAGTAACCCGCTAATCCCAATTCCCATAATACGCGTATTCGCCATCGTACTAGAAGAAGAGACGCCCCGCAGCCAGTTATCATTCATAATCGTATTACCAGAAATCTCAATCCCTGTGTAGTTGCTTACAATTGTAAATAATGAAAATATGCCAATTAACATAAAGCTAGATTTATAGCCGTCTTGCTTATACAGTAGCCAACGGAATGTCTTAATATGTGAAAGTAGAAATCCTAAAATAACGATTAAACCAACGCGTTCAATCATCATCAATAATAAATCTCCCATTTTATGCCCATCCTTCATGTATTTCATTTCATTCCACATATTACATCATTATGTCTATACCGTAAATGTTAATAAAATCCCAAAAATACCATACAGATTGATTTTAGAGTTACTTTTTGTTTACTTCACTTTTTTCGGCCTTTGCAACTAGATGGTAAATCCATTGACTACAGCAAAACTTTATCAATTTCCTCTTTATTATTTAAATCGATATTGGGGAGCGTTTCAAACAAATAGGAACTTAACTTGTTCTCTTTTGCGGTTTCAACCACACTATACATGATGATACTTCCTCTAGCACCTTGTGGTGTATTTGAAAACATCCAATTTTTTCTCCCACCGATTTTTCGTTGAACAAATCGGACGCTTTTCTCTGATTAAACTTTCATTTTTCACAGCGGATTACCATTTAATTTAACAGGCTAATTAACGCTGTTATCGGTAAAGAAAAAAGTGCTATCATTTCTGCGAAAAATGATAACACTCGTTTACTAACTGATGAGCAAAAAATAACATATGTTATTTTTTAGAAACGGCATAATATCAATCGAAATAACAGAACAAGATGCGCACTTTCTAATAAAACAACTTGCTCATTAAGTTAAAAATTAAAACTCACCTACATTTTTCGGGCGATGTCTATATTACTTGATTGAAGGCTATCTTTGCTTTGTTCACATCTTCTAATCAACCATTTCCCAAAATTGAGATGCTACTTTGGAAATTCGTTGGTCTTCTAATTTTACTATTACAGGCTCTAGATGAAAATCAAATTGTTTCAATTCAAAAAGCGTTGTATGTTCTAAAAATGGTGATGTGTAATCCATTCTTGGAATAACGGATAATCCTAGCCCTCTACTAACAAGTGCTACAACCATCCTTATATCTTTACACTCGATAATGATATTTGGCTTGACTTGATGTTCATCAAACGCTTTGAAGAGGTCTTCATTGAAGGAGAGTCCTTCCATTGCTCCTAGCATAATGAATGGGAACTGGGCAATCTGTTCAATCGTTACATGCTGTGATGAAAACGATGTTGCCCAACTTGTTGGGATAATCACAGCAGTTGGTTGTTTTTTTAATATTTTCATCTCATATTGTTCACTATTGCCCAATCGTAAAAGTAAGGCAACATCAATTTCTCTTTGTTCTAGTCTTTTTAATAATTCTTCTGAATTTCCTGTTACTATATTTATTTTAACATTCGGATATTGTGTTCTAAAAATACTAACATAGTCAATGAGCATATTCGAACATGTAGACGATACACCGATACTTACTGTTCCTCCTATACCTTGTTCAATTTCTTGAATTCGCTGCTTTACATCTTGAATTTGCATTAGCATTTGATTGGCATATTGGTATAGTATTTCACCTGTTTCTGTAAGCTCCCATTTTTGACGATATCGATGAATTAAAGTTGTGCCAAGATCATTTTCAAGCTTTTTTAACAACTGACTAAGCGGTGGCTGCGCGATATGGAGCACTTCTGCTGCTTTAGAAATACTTCCTTGTTTCACAATTTCTTTAAAGTAATGTAATTGTCGAAAATCCATTTTATCTCTCCATCATATGTTTTTTGATATGATTAGTTTATCATATATATATTTTTCATATCTTGAATTTGGCGTTATATTTAATTCTGTAGCTATAGTGTTTATTTTAATAATATTAACTAGGAAGTGAGAGATATTATGAATCATTGGAACAGAACCTTGAAGCGTATCATCTTGTACGTGCTCGGGTTATTTTTTATGTCGATTGGCATTAGCATGTCGATTCAAGCAGGATTTGGGGTATCGCCTGTGTCATCATTAGCATATGCAAGTACGCTAACGATTGGTTTATCGATTGGTGTGACAATGGCGCTTGCAAATGTTTTATACATTATTATTCAAGTAATATTAAGTAAACGAATGGAGTTAAATGAATTTGCAGTTCAATTCATTATTTCATTTCTATTTGGTTTTTTCATGGATGCAACGCTCTTCATTGTACAACTTTTCCCTACACCTGAAACCATCTTTGCTCGAATTGTATATTTAATTGTTAGTTTATTTGTTATAGCGGTCGGTTTAATGGGCTATACAACAGCGAAACTTCCATTAATGCCGTACGATGCGTTAACTTATGCAATTAGTGAAAAGTTTAATTTGAAATTCGGTAAAGCAAAAATTTTAAGCGATTTAATAAATATTTGTGTGGCTGGTGCAATCTGTGTAATTTTCATTCAATCATTAGGATCAATCGGAATCGGTACACTAATTGCCGCCTATTTTATCGGCAAAATTTTGGGGTGGATGATACCAAATTATCAACCACTTCTTCTACACTGGGTATTTAAAACAGAGAAGACTGCCTAAGGAATCATAATAAAGTACAGGAAAAGGGAAATGTCTAATTAATTGTTTTTTAAAGAAGTTTATTATCTTTTAAACGACTCTAATATTTTTTAACAACTTTATTATGTGGGAACAATTCGATCATTTATACTGGTATTGCTCAACAATCTGGTCCTTTAGTTGAGTAACTTTATTGCTACTCAACAGTTCCTTAATCCGCCTTTCAGTTCAGACCTTCTTTTCACTATAAAAACACCCCTTTAGATAAACAGATCCAAAGGGGCAAAACGTCGCGACTTTATTCAAAACATCGCATCTTTTGTATAAACTTCGTGACTTTATTTCAAATCCACACTAAATTGTTATAAATAATTGTAGAAAAATAAAATTTTCGTTTTGAGGGTAATTCAAAATATTAGCTTGACGGCTATGGAGTCCCCTATATTTCTACATTCAATGAACGCTCTTCTTTCAAACCTTTCATTGAAATGACAAATAATACTCAACACGCTACCACAAAACATTGAACCTATAAATTATGGATAATTAACAAAAAGCATGACATAAAATTGTCATGCTTTTTGCCTATTAAAAAATTCTTTTCGTACATTATTATTTTTCAGTATATTAACGTAAAAACTCATTAATTCAGTGATATTTTTCATTCTTCATACTAACTTTCAACAGTACAAACCATTTTCATTACCCAGTAGTGAACTCTCTCCCTTTGGACAGCACCCTACATTACCCGCTTAAACATCTTCTCCAATTCATACGTCGAATGGTGCACAAGTATAGGTCTACCATGCGGACATGTGTATGGATTTGTTGTTGTTCGCAATTCTTCTAGTAAGGCAAAGATTTGATCGTTCGTTAAATATTGATTTGCTTTAATTGATGCCTTACAGCTCATCATAATAGCTGCTTCTTCGCGCAGTTTTTTGATATCGACTTTTTTCAATTTCAATACTTGCTGCATCATTTCATCAATGATTTCCATCTCTTGCCCTTTTGGAAACCATGTTGGATGTGAGCGTACAATGAAAGATTGATGGCCGAATTGTTCTAGGAATAATCCTACTTTTTTTAGTTCTTCTAGTTGTTCTTCTACTCGTAAAAATTCATTGAGTGATAGGTCAATTCTATATGGAACGAGTAATTCTTGTACCTCTTGTGCAACTTGTCCTACTTTATCACGGAAGTATTCATAGTTAATGCGCTCCTGAGCTGCATGCTGGTCAATCATATATAACCCTTTATCGTTTTGAGCAAAAATGTACGTACCGTGCATTTGTCCAATTGGATAAAGCGGTGGTAAATCATTCCCGTTCATTTCAATTTCTTGCATTTCTTCTAACTCAAAATCTTTCTCATTCTCTTGTGGAATTGGTTCTTCTACAATTGGCTTGGACGGTTCCCAATTATTTTCTTCTTTTACAAGAGACTCTGGTGGCTGCCATTCTTGTTTTGGTGGATTCCAAAGCAGTGGCTGTGATCTCGGCTTTTCTTCTTGCTCATCCATTCCACTTGGTAAAACAATATTTGGCATCGATGGTTCTTTAGGTTTTGCATGCTCAAACTGAAACTGCTCTTGGACACTTTCATCTTTTTCTTTTTTCTTTGTCGTAACACCGGCATCAGGAATGAGTTGAATCTTTTTAAAAGCATCTTGCAATGTTTTTTCAATAAGTTGCAATAGTTCCTGTTCTTTACTAAAACGAACCTCTAGTTTTGCTGGATGAACGTTCACATCAACTAACATCGGATCCATTTCAATTGATAAAAAGCCAATTGGATAACGTCCAACAGGTAGCAATGTATGATAACCTTGCTGCACAGCTTTCATTAAGACATAATTTCGAACGTAACGACCATTTACAATCGTTGACATATAGTTACGAGATGCACGCGTTACTTCTGGTAACGTCACATAGCCACGAATGGTAAAGTCTAACGATTCTGCTTCAATTGGAATTAGTTTTTTCGCAACTTGAATGCTGTAAATTGCAGCAAGAACTTGTCTTACATCACCATTTCCTGATGTATGAAGCAATTTTTTCTCATTGTGAAACAAACGCAATGAGACTTCTGGATGTGACAATGCAATGCGATATACAATATCCGTAATGTTTCCAAGCTCTGTATGAATTGTTTTCATGTATTTTAAGCGTGCTGGTGTGTTAAAAAACAGGTTTTGAACCGTTATATCTGTCCCTTTACGGCTCGCTGTTTTTTCTTGTTTCAAAATCTCGCCACCTTTAATAACAAGGTGCGTTCCTGGTGCATCCCCTGTGCTCGTGATTAACTCTAATTCACTAACAGATGCAATACTTGGCAATGCCTCACCGCGAAAACCAAGCGTCCGAATACGAAACAAATCATTTTCATCTTTAATTTTACTTGTTGCATGTCGTTCAAAGGCAACGATACAATCTTCTTCAGCAATGCCATCTCCATTATCGATAATGCGAATTTTCGATAATCCAGCTTCTTCTAAGTGGATTTCAATAGATGTACTATTCGCATCGATGGAATTTTCGACAAGTTCTTTTACAACCGAAGCAGGTCGTTCTACTACTTCCCCTGCCGCAATTAAGTTAGAAAGTTGATCATCGAGTTTGCGAATTTTCCCCATCTACTTACTCATCCTTTCTTCAACTTTTTCTGTAAACGGTACAGTTCATTTAACGCTTCTAACGGTGTCATATCAAGTAAGTCAATTTTTTTAATTTGCGTTAATACCGCTGTTTCTCTGGAATCAAGTACAGGTTTGTCTTCTTTTTTCACCGGTTGTTCCGCTGTAAAGAAGGATAGCTGTGATTCTTCTTCCACTTCTTCTTGCGGCAATGCCTCTAGTTCTTCTTTCACGACTACAGGTTCTTGTACGATTTCTTCTGGAACTTTGACTTCCGTTCGTTTCGGAATCGTAATCTCCTCTTGCCCTTCAAGCTGTGCTAATACTTCTTTGGCACGAGCGATTAAGCTATCTGGCAGCTCTGCAAGCTGAGCAACGTGAATACCGTAGCTCTTATCTGCTGCTCCTTCTTGAATTTTATGCAAGAAGACAACTTTGCCGTTTTCCTCAATTGCTGAAACATGTACATTTTTAAGCTGATCTAAACTTTCTTCTAACACTGTTAATTCATGATAATGTGTTGAAAATAACGTTTTCGCACCAATTTGATCATGAATATGCTCAATGATTGCTTGCGCTAATGCCATACCGTCATACGTAGATGTACCACGGCCAATTTCATCAAATAAAATTAAGCTTCTTTCCGACGCATTCGCAATCGCATTTTTTGCTTCTAACATTTCGACCATAAACGTACTTTGGCCTGAAATTAAATCATCAGCTGCCCCAATTCTCGTAAAAATTTGGTCAAACACAGGGAGTACAGCTTCTGCTGCCGGTACAAAACAACCGATTTGTGACATAACAGTAATCAATGCTAATTGACGCATATACGTACTTTTACCGGACATATTTGGACCAGTAATTAAAAAGACATCCATATTTTCAGGCATTATACAGTCATTTGGAACATACAACTTGCCGTTTAATACTTTTTCAACAACTGGATGACGGCCATCTTTAATAAAGATTTCCCGTTTACTTGTTAATATTGGTTTTACAAATTGCTCTTCTTCACTTACAGTTGCAAAGCTTTGAAGTACATCTAGCTCACTAATAATTTTTGCTAATTGCTGCAATTTCGAAATATACACTTTCACTTCTTCGCGAAGAGCCGTGAATAAATCATATTCTAACTGAACGATTTTTTCTTCTGCTTCTAAAATTAATGTTTCTTTTTCTTTTAACTCATCAGTAATAAACCGCTCTGCATTCGCAAGTGTTTGTTTCCGTTCATAACGTCCTTCTGGAAGTGCAGCAAGGTTTGCTCTCGTAACTTCAATATAATAACCAAAAATACGGTTGTAACCAATCTTTAACGATTTAATTCCTGTTATGTCACGCTCACGTTTTTCAAGCTCTGCAATCCACGTTTTTCCGTTTTTACTTACATAGCGATATTGGTCTAATTTCTCACTATAACCGTCTTTTATAATGTCACCATCTTTTATAGAAAGCGGTGGATTTTCTTGAATACTTCTCTCTAATAACGCTGTTAAACTTTCACATGGATCAGCACCTTGAATTAAGTTTGCAGCATAAGAATTATCTAAAAGACTAACTGCCTCTAAAATAGCCGGCACTTGTAGTAAAGACCTCTTCAATTGCAGCAAATCACGTGCATTGACACTTCCATATGCAACCTTTCCTGCTAAACGTTCTAAATCGTATACTTCTTTTAATTTTTCTTTTAAATCTTCACGTAAGAAATAATCATTTACAAACGTTTCAACCATTTCTAAACGTTCTTCAATTTTTTCTTTTTGAATAAGTGGACGTTCCATCCACTGTTTTAACATTCGTCCACCCATCGCTGTTTTCGTTTTATCTAGCAACCACAATAGGGAGCCTGTTTTTTCTTTTGTTCGAATGGTTTCCGTTAGCTCTAAATTACGTTTCGAGTGAACATCAATCTTCATAAATTGATTTGTATAATAAATTTCAACTGGTTGCAGGTGATCTAGTGAACGTTTTTGTGTTCGTAAAACATAGTTAAATAAACGTCCAACTGCTGCAATTAACTTTGTTTGCGTTACATTTTGAACGAGATGCATCAGACTCTCTGGAATTTTCGTTTCTTCCTCATATGAAACTGTCATTTTCAATGTTGCTAACATCTTGTCCAACTCTTCCTTAGAGAACGTGGAAGATACGACAATTTCCTTCGCACCTGTTGCATATACTTCTAGTAATACATCTTCAAGTGTTCCAGTTAACAATGTTACTGTATTTTGACCTGTCGTTAAGTCATTACAAGCTAATGCATAAGAACCATCTTCAAAATGCGCTAGTGCTGCAAGAAAATTATTTTCCTTTTCATCTATTGTACGGCCTTCCATCATCGTTCCTGGTGTAATTAACTGAACGACTTCACGGCGCACAACACCTTTTGCTGTTTTTGGGTCTTCAACTTGTTCACAAATTGCTACTTTATATCCTTTTTCAATCAGTTGTTCGATGTAGTTTTTCGCAGCATGATACGGTACGCCGCACATCGGTATCCGTTCGCTCCCGCCCCCATCGCGACTCGTCAATGTAATTTCAAGTTCATGTGCTGCTTTTACAGCATCCTCAAAAAACATTTCATAAAAATCGCCTAATCGAAAAAATAAAAAGGCATCTTGATAATCTGCCTTGATCTTTAAATATTGCTGCATCATCGGCGTGTACTGTGCCATTTTGATCCTCCATACGTCTTTCTTTTTCACTTTAAAAATATATTATAACACAATTATACACGAATGATTTTGAACCATCATCTGAAACACATATAAAAAGCTAGGAAGAGGTTCTCCCTAGCTTCAACTTATTCTTCCTCCGTTTCTACGATAAAGTTCGGATCAAGTTCTTCAAACTCTTCATCATCCACTTCCACTTCATATTGCTGATCATCTTCTGGACAGCCCTCTGGATTCACACTCACACAAATTTTTGTTTCGCCCACGACTTCGATTACAAATTCCCGTTCCACAGTGACAGCCATTTTATTTCCATTTGGTGAAATAACAGCTTCTAAACAATTAGGATGTTGCATGACACGTGCAATAATTTCTTGGTCTTCTCCAGAAAAGTTCTTATCACGATAGCCAATATTCACGTCATCTGTATAATGCACGCGTTCTGTCACGACTTCTGTTTTCGTATTTTCTTCATACGAATACCATGTGTTAATATCGTAAAATCCTTCGATTTCTACATGCTTCCCGTTTTTTTCTGCTTCATATGCATGATTTATAACCCAGCACCCCAAAATACTTGTCGGCGGATGATTCGGTGTAACAGCGTGAGTCGTTTTCATATACTTACGTCCTTTGCCCACAACTGCTTTCGTAATAATCTCTCTAAATTCGGACATACGAACCCCTCCTCAATGAATGTTCAATTCATTATATGCGGGACAAATGCGGAATGTGTTATTCTTTTTTGAAAAAGCTCTGCACCGCTCATAATGCAACATGAAACTTTTACTTTCTAGAAGAGGAGGACAATATATTATTGTCCATTAGAATGAAATAAAAAGAGATGTCGAATTCGACATCTCTTTTAACAGCCACACGGGCCTTTTTTATTTGCTACTTCAGCACCTGTTTCACCTTTTAACACATCTCCGCCAGTTGAAATTAAAATTTCATCTGTAACTGTGTTTGAAATTGTACTTGCGACAAGCTGCAATAAATCATTTACATATGTTTGAGAAGATTTGAACTGCTGTACAACTGGAATTTCATCTAGTTTATCTTGCAGCGCATCAATTTCTGATTCTACTTTTTTTAGCGCTTCCCATTTCCCATAATGTTGTAGATTCACTGCTTGTTTTTGCAAAGCTTTAATTTCATCAATCGTACATTTTACATTCTCATTTTTATGAATTTGTGCTTCTGCACGTTTAAAGAAATCAACTTCTTCTGTTTCAGAAATCATTTTTGCTAATTCTTTCGCTTGCTCTACAATTTCATCTTTTGTAAAGATTTTCATCTATTATTTCACCTCGATCGGCTCCTCAACCAATTCCCCGTTTAGAGACCAAGTTTTTGCTTTTGTTATTTTCACTTTTACAAGCTGACCGATTACAGATTTTGGAGCTACGAAGTTTACAAGCTTATTGGCACGTGTATAACCTGCAAGTACTTCAGGATTATTTTTACTTTCTCCATCAACAAGCACTTCAACAATTTGTCCTTCATACGTTTTATTCTTCTTCGCAGAAAATTCATTTACTAACGCATTTAAACGTTGCAAGCGTTCCTTTTTCACTTCCATCGGTACATTATCCACCATTTTTGCAGCTGGTGTACCTTCACGTGGTGAATAAATAAATGTATATGCGCTATCGAAACCTACTTCGTGATATAACGACATCGTTTCTTCAAATTGTTCATCTGTTTCATTTGGGAAACCGACAATAATATCAGTCGTCAGTACTACATTTGGAATCGCTTCTTTAATTTTACGTACAAGTTCTAAATAATGCTCACGTGAGTATTTACGTGCCATAATTTTCAACATATCCGTACTTCCAGATTGCACTGGTAAGTGAATGTGTTCAACTAAATTGCCGCCTTTTCCAAGTACTTCAATTAAATAATCATCAAAGTCACGCGGATGGCTTGTTGTAAAACGAATACGTGCTACGTCAATCTTACGAAGTTCATCCATAAGATCTCCTAATCCATATTCCATATCTTCAAAGTCTTTTCCGTATGCGTTTACGTTTTGACCTAGTAGCGTAATTTCTTTATAACCATTTGCCGCTAAATGACGTACTTCTTTAATAATATCTTCAGGACGGCGGCTTCGCTCTTTACCACGAGTATACGGCACAATACAGTACGTGCAGAATTTGTCACATCCGTACATAATGTTTACCCACGCTTTAATATCTCCACGGCGTACTTTTGGAAGATTCTCAATGACATCTCCTTCTTTTGACCATACCTCAACAACTGTCGCTTTCGAGAACATAGCATCTTTTAAAATGTATGGTAAACGGTGAATGTTATGTGTACCAAATACCATATCTACATGCTGATGTTTTTGCATAATTTTGTTTACGACAGATTCCTCTTGTGACATACAACCACATACACCGACTAAAAGATCAGGATTTCTTTGTTTTAAGGATTTTAAATGACCAAGTTCCCCGAATACTTTATTTTCAGCATTTTCACGAATAGCACATGTATTTAATAGAATCACATCTGCATCTTCTGTAGAGAATGTTGGTTCATATCCAAGAGCTGTAAAAATACCAGCCATTACTTCTGTGTCATGTTCATTCATTTGACATCCATAAGTACGGATATAAAACTTTCTTCCTGCACCAAAATTGCGAAACTCTTCTGGTAAGCCAAAATCACGTTCAATTTTAACTTCTTCTTTTCCGCGTTTTTTCGCATCCTTTAAAGAAGGTGGCTGATATACACTTTCAAAATATTTACTATAATCTTTTTCTGCTTTTTTAGTAGTTGAAGTTGCTTGTTGCCCTGCTAATCGTTGCTCTTCGTTCATGAATAATCTCCTTTCAACCTTACATATACACAGTTTTGATTTTTAGTTGTTGTTTATTTTGTCCTTATAAAAAAGCTTATCGCTTCATTCCTATACACATTATTATAGTATAAAGCGTTCAGTCAAATTAAACAATAGAGAGGCCTTGCATTCATGAACGATTTTACTTGATACTAAAGGGAGGAGAAGAGCTCGTATATAATGTAACTCTTATTTATTATTTTATCATTCTGAATTTTCTTAGTAAAGAAAGTACATCCCATCACAAAAATACTTTATCATAAATTCGCATTAGAAAAGGCTATCGAAATTTCGATAGCCTTTCATATATTACATAAATTCTGCTACAAGTTCATCAAACATTTTTTGGTCCATTTGCAAATCAGCATGAACTAATGGTTTTTCACTATATCCTTTTACAAGCTCTTGGTAAGAAGGCTGCTCTATATTTTGATAAATTAATCCTGTTACTAAACCTTTATTTTCCATTAATGTTTGCATAGCAACCATACGATTAGATGGATCATATCCTTCTACTTCGCTAAGCTTTGTTAAATTCTCTTTAAACCAATCATACGTATTTACCTTGTTGTAAGTTACACATGGACTATATACGTTAATAAGAGAGAACCCTTTATGTTGGATACCAGCTTCAATTAACTGTGTTAATTCTTTTAAGTCACTAGAGAAACTTTGTGCTACGAACGTCGCTCCAGCAGTTAATGCCATTTCCATTACAGATAACGCTGGTTCAATCGATCCTTGCGGCGTACTTTTCGTTTTAAAACCGGCTTCACTGCGAGGAGAAGTTTGACCTTTTGTTAAACCGTAAATTTGGTTATCCATAACAATGTACGTAATATCAATATTACGACGAATAGAATGAATTGTATGTCCCATACCGATTGCAAAACCGTCACCGTCACCACCAGATGCAATAACTGTTAAATCACGATTGGCCATTTTTACACCTTGTGCAATTGGAAGGGCACGTCCGTGAATACTATGAACACCGTAAGAGTTAATATAACCAGAGATACGACCGGAGCAACCGATACCAGAAATAACCGCTAATTCATCAGGATTCAAACCTACATTCGCAGCCGCACGTTGAATTGCTGCTTGTACTGAGAAGTCACCGCAACCTGGACACCAGTTTGGTTTTACACTATTACGAAAGTCCTTAAATGTTGCCATTTAAAACAACCCCTTTTTTGCATTCGTTGTAAATTTCTTTTGGTAAGAATGGATTTCCGTCATATTTCAATAGGCTAGAAATTTTCTCACCGTAGCCAAGATTCATCTTCATAATATTAGCAAGTTGTCCAGTTGCATTGTTTTCTACAACGACAACACGTTTTGCATCCTTCACAAGCGGCAGCATTTCAGCTGTTGGGAATGGATGAATTAAGCGAACATGAGCATGGTTTACTTTTAATCCTTCTTGCTCTAAACGTTCCATCGCTTCTTCAATTGCACCACGAGTTGAGTTAAAGCCTACTAATAATACATCAGCATCATCATATTTAGCATTTTTGTAAACAGGGGTATTGAATTTAATATTTTCCATTTTGCGGAAACGTTTGTCCATTTGTGCACTACGGTTAAGTGCTGACTCTGACGGCTTACCTGTTTCATCGTGCTCTACACCTGTTACATGGTGAATACCATTTTTCATACCAGGTACAACACGTGGTGAAATACCATCTTCTGTTACTTCATAACGTCTGAAGTATGCTTTATTTTCACGCTCCGGTAACTCCGCATGTAAATCAAGTTTACCACGACGAATTTCAACCTTTTCTAATTGAAGTGGTTCTACGGTTTGTTTACCTAAAGAAAGTTGTAAATCCGTTAAAAAGATTACAGGAACTTGATATTCTTCCGCTAAGTTAAATGCTTCTACAATATCATAGAACGCTTCTTCAGCAGTACTTGGTGCCATGACGATTTTCGGAATCTCACCATGCGTACCGTAAATCATTGCCATTAAATCAGATTGTTCTTGTTTTGTTGGCAAACCAGTACTTGGCCCACCACGTTGTGTATCAATGATAACAAGCGGGGTTTCTGTAATCCCAGCCAAACCAATTGCTTCCATCATTAGAGATAAACCAGGACCTGCTGACGCTGTTAATGTACGTACACCAGCATAGTTTGCACCAATTGCCATCGTACAAGCAGCGATTTCATCCTCAGTTTGAATAACAGTTCCTCCTACTTTTGGAAGCTTCTTAATTAAGTATTCCATAATCTCAGAAGCAGGTGTAATTGGATAAGCAGACATAAAACGAGCACCACCAGCTACTGCGCCAAATGCGATTGCATCGTTTCCAATCATAAACATCCTTTGTTTTCCATCTGCTTTTTCAAGTTGCATCATATTTACTTTTTCGCCAAGCAGTTCTTTCATATATTGAGAGCCGCGTTTAATTGCTTCCATGTTTTTCTCAACAACTTGCTCTCCTTTACGACCAAAAATCTCATCAACAACTTCTAAATATACATTTTCGTCTAACCCTAATACAGCACTAGACGCTCCAACTGCAACCATGTTTTTCATTAAAGATGTACCAAGTTCAGAAGCAATATCCGTAAACGGAATCGCATGTAAAGTTACATCTGCTCCCTCTGGAATGCTTGGATTGAATTTTGCATCTGCAACAACAATTCCACCTGGACGTAGTTCGTGGAAGTTAAAGTCAATTGTTTCTTGATCAAACGCAATTAAGATATCTAAATCATCTGATATTGCGCGTACTTCTGTTGTACTTACGCGAATTTTATTGTTTGTATGACCACCTTTAATTCGTGATGAAAAGTGGCGATAACCATATAGATAATAACCTAATCGGTTTAATGCAATACAAAAGATTTCTCCTGTACTTTCAATTCCTTCACCTTGTTGTCCTCCAACTTTCCATGAAAGTTGACTAATCATCTCCTACACCCCTTTAGCTTCATACATTGTAGTGTATTTTTTTACAGTACTAGTTTAGCACTTTTTGAGCTTAGAAACTACAATGGACACAAATTATACCTCTTCTGATTTCAGTAAATGTTTTGCATAATCTTAATTCGATTACAATTCTAGCTCTACCACAGTAAAAATGCAAGAATTTGATACGATTTTATTTTATATTTTTCGAATTTTCTAACACTTTTTCTTTCCTTCTATAATCTTTTGTATAACAATAACTTAGAATGAAATATGGTGTACAAAATTATCATATATGAAATTGTTCACTTGCTCTTCTTTATATCGTTTTAATAGTTCATTTATGACATATTCATAATGTTCATACCGTTCTACATGTACCACTGTTTCTGTTATTCCATCAAAATCTGATCCAAATCCAACATTCTTTTCTCCACCAAGCATACATACATGCTCAACATGTTGTAATATATCATCCACACAAGCAAACTTATTTGCAGATAAAAACATCGGTACAAATGTTATCCCAATCATTCCATCTTTTTGGATCAATGTTTTTATCTGTTCATTTGTTAAGTTTCTTGGGTGCTGACATAACCCGTAGCTATTCGAATGAGAAGCAATAGGATGATTTGCAAGTTCCATCACATCCCAAAATCCTTTCTCTGACAGATGTGAAACATCTGTCCATACTTTGGAACGATTTAACTCGTCCACTACTTTTTTTCCAAACAGCGTTAGACCACCGTTTCGAGACTCTAATGCCCCGTCAGCAACTAAATTCGCATAGTTCCAAGTAAGTCCAACAGAACGAACACCAAGGTGATAAAATGTTTTCAGCTTCTCTAATTCATTTCCAATTGCATCGCATCCTTCTAAAGTTAAAAGCACTCCAATTTCATCTTTTCCTAATCGCTGAATATCTTCTTTTGTTCTGATCCACTTTATATTTGGCAATGCTAAAATTTGTTCGTGAAATATATTTACCATCTCTAATGCTACTGCAAATCGTTGTCCATACGGTACTTCTTCCGGGACATAAATCGCAAAACATTGAACACTACCGCCATTTTGTTTTAACTGCTCGTACGTAATATGTAAAGAAGAATCATTTTGAAAAGACTTTTTTCCTTTTCCCATCCATAACTGCCATAATACATCACAATGCGCATCAAAAATTTTCAAGACTCGTCATCCTTCCTTCTTGAAGTAGCATTATTTCCCATTATATTGTTACAGTTGGAAGAAAATCTCTTCTCGTAAAAAATAATAAAGTGAAACTTTCATAAGTGAGGGGTTTTCCCATCCCCCACCCATCTTCTTTGCTTCTCTCTCAATCTTGAAGTGGGGAGTCTTACTTCCCTCGAATAGCGGGATAAAGTGAAACTTCCATCAGTGAAGGAGCTTACTCCGCCCGTTAATATAGGATAAAAATGACCTGTTTGCAAATGCAAACAGGTCATCCAATTTAACGAGGCTCTACAATTAATTTAATCGCTGTGCGTTCTTCACCATCAATCATGATATCTGTAAAAGCTGGGATACAAATCAAGTCCACACCACTCGGCGCTACAAATCCTCTCGCAATTGCTACTGCCTTCACGGCTTGATTCAATGCACCTGCGCCGATTGCTTGCATTTCTGCTGAACCACGCTCACGAATAACTCCAGCAAGTGCACCAGCTACAGAGTTAGGTACCGAAGTTGCTTTAACTTTTAATATTTCCATTGCTCGTTTCCTCCTCGTTTCTTAAAAAAAGTATTAGCGATTGAATTCACTTTTAACTTATATTCACGAGCAACGACTCATATTCCTGCTAAAATTCTGTAATTTTTCTAAAAAGTTAAAATATATTATCTTTTCTAACTTTTTTGTTTTTTATTCAAAAAATGGCTGGTCATCATTAATTAAAATGCGAGCAATTTTCTTAGCTTTCCCTGTATTTGGATCCACATCAATTAACACAGCACTTAACTGTGTTCTTCCATTCGTCACTTCAAATCGTACTGGAAGATTCGTTAGAAACTTCTTCAATACCGCTTCGCGATCCATTCCTAAAATTCCATCATATGGACCTGTCATACCAACATCTGTAATATAAGCTGTTCCCTCTGGTAAGATACGATTATCCGCAGTTGGAACATGCGTATGCGTTCCAACAACTGCTGTAGCGCGTCCATCTACATACCAGCCAAGCGCTTGTTTTTCACTTGTTGTTTCAGCATGAAAATCAATAAAAATAATGTTCGTACGTTTTTTCGCAATCTTAATCAATTCATCCACTTTACGGAATGGACAATCGATTGGTGGAAGGAATGTACGGCCTTGTAAATTAATCACTGCCACTTCGATACCATTACAATTTACAAAAATAAGCCCTTTTCCTGGTGTTCCTTCCGGGAAATTTGCTGGCCTTGCCAGATACTTTGCATCATCGATAAACTCAAAAATTTCGCGGTTATCCCATGCATGGTTTCCAAGAGTAACTGCCTGTGCACCGCACTCTAAAAAGTTACGATAAATTTTCTCTGTAATTCCACGTCCACCTGCAGCATTTTCTCCATTAATAATCGTAACTGTAGGTGTATATTTTTTCTTTAATGCAGGCACGTAATCTTGAATCATTTTTCTACCTGGTGAACCCACTACATCCCCAACAAATAAAATTCTCATATTTCTTACCCTTTCCATCTATACATTCTTCTTAGTTTATGTTCCTAAGCTGTAAACTTAATTTATAAAAAATAAAGATTTACTCTCATTATCTTATTTCATAAATCGTTTCCGATTCTACAGGCTTTCCTATATTGTGTCCATTCCCGACACAAAAAAATAAAGTGGTGTAACACCACCACTTTATTTTGCGTATTCAACTGCACGTGTTTCACGAATAACAGTAACTTTAATATGCCCTGGATAATCCAGTTCATTTTCAATACGTTTTCGAATGTCACGCGCTAAACGATGAGCCTCTAAATCATCAATTGTATCTGGCTTCACTAGGATACGAACTTCACGTCCAGCTTGAATTGCATAGGATTTCTCAACACCTTCATAAGACTCAGAAATCTCTTCAAGCTTTTCAAGACGACGAATATAATTTTCAAGTGTCTCACTTCGTGCTCCAGGTCTTGCTGCTGACAGCGCATCTGCCGCTGCCACAAGAACTGCGATGATAGAAGTTGGTTCCGTATCGCCATGGTGAGATGCAATACTATTGATAACAACAGGATGCTCTTTATATTTTGTCGCAAGCTCAACACCAATTTCAACGTGGCTGCCTTCAACCTCATGGTCGATTGCTTTTCCGATGTCATGTAATAAGCCCGCACGACGAGCAAGTTTTTCGTCTTCACCAAGTTCAGCTGCCATTAAGCCAGCTAAATAAGCAACTTCCATAGAGTGCTTTAAGACATTTTGACCGTAGCTTGTTCTAAATTTCAAACGACCTAAAATCTTAATTAAATCTGGGTGTAAACCGTGTACTCCTACTTCAAAAGTCGTTTGTTCTCCAACTTCACGAATATACTCATCCACTTCACGTCTTGATTTTTCAACCATTTCTTCAATACGTGCTGGGTGAATACGTCCGTCCTGTACAAGTTTATCAAGAGCAATACGAGCAGTTTCACGACGAATTGGGTCAAAGCCTGATAGGATTACCGCTTCTGGTGTATCATCGATGATTAAATCAATACCTGTTAACGTTTCTAGCGTACGAATATTACGACCTTCACGTCCGATAATACGTCCCTTCATCTCGTCATTTGGAAGATTTACAACTGAAACCGTAGTTTCAGCAACGTGATCAGCAGCACATCTTTGCATAGCTAAAGATAAAATCTCTTTCGCTTTCTTATCTGCTTCTTCTTTTGCACGTATTTCAGTTTCTTTTACCATAACAGCGATTTCATGCGAAATTTCATTTTCAACTTTTTCTAGGATAATGGCTCTTGCTTGCTCACGCGTTAGGCTAGAAATACGCTCTAATTCATCTTGCTGTTTTTGTACTAACTCTCCCACTTTGCTTTCCAAATCTTCAATCTGCTGTTGTCTTACTACAAGAGATTCCTCTTTCTTCTCTAACAATTGCTGACTTTTCTCAAGCGATTCGTCTTTTCGATCAAGGTTCTCTTCTTTTTGCATTAAACGATTTTCTTGTTTTTGTAACTCGTTTCTTCGGTCACGAATTTCTAATTCCGCTTCTGTACGAAGTGTATGAATTTCATCCTTTGCTTCTAACAGCGCTTCTTTTTTCAGTGCTTCTGCTTGACGATTTGCATCTTCTACAATACGCTTCGCTTCATTGGCCGCACCGTTAATCTTCGCTTCTGCAATGGACTTTCGAACAAAAAATCCAACAACTGCACTGACGATGGCCAGCAAAATGGAGATGAGTAGCCAAACTACATTACTCATAATTTCACCTCCTCTTGCTATGAATGAAAAAAGACTGCATGGATGTACATTGTTTGCGCTCACAACATACAGCAATGACTGTCGTCCCGCCTTTTTAAGGGACTTTCTTCATTTCACAATTAAAATAGACATATGCTTATTTCGGAAAGTATCAGTCCTATCCGAATGTTACTTCTCTTCTTGAGAAGAGTGTATCGTATATAATATAAGAAAAAATATACATTATCATTGTATCTACCGCTATTTTCATTGTCAAGCGTTGTCTACTTTTACTTTCTTTACCTATGCTAAAAAATAAAAGACACGAAACCGTGTCTTTTAATCATCAAGAAGATTCATATCTTCTCCGCTTACAGATGCTGCCTCTTCACCAATACCATGATGTTCACGAATAAAGAATGCAATTTCATCTGTAACTTCTGGATTTTCTTTTAAGAATTGCTTTGCATTTTCACGCCCTTGTCCTAAGCGTTCTTCATTATAAGAATACCAAGCTCCGCTCTTTTGAACGATATCAAGTTCAGAAGCCATGTCTAAAATTTCGCCTTCTCTTGAAATCCCTTCTCCGTACATAATATCAACTTCTGCTACGCGGAAAGGAGGTGCTACTTTATTTTTTACAACTTTCACTTTTGTTTTATTACCGACAATGTCATTGCCTTGCTTTAACTGCTCAGCACGACGCACTTCAAGACGCACTGTTGAATAGAATTTCAACGCACGACCACCTGGAGTTGTTTCTGGATTTCCAAACATAACCCCAACTTTTTCACGAATTTGGTTAATAAAGATTGCGATTGTTTTTGATTTGTTAATCGCACCGGATAATTTACGAAGAGCTTGTGACATTAAACGCGCTTGTAAACCGACGTGAGAGTCACCCATTTCCCCTTCAATCTCTGCTTTTGGAACAAGTGCTGCTACAGAGTCAATAACAATAATATCAACTGCACCGCTTCGCACTAATGCCTCTGCGATTTCTAACCCTTGTTCTCCCGTGTCTGGCTGAGATAATAATAATTCATCAATGTTAACACCTAGTTTTTGTGCATATACAGGATCCATAGCATGTTCCGCATCAATAAATGCTGCTTGTCCGCCCTGACGTTGTACCTCTGCAATCGCATGTAAGGAAACCGTTGTTTTACCTGAACTTTCAGGTCCATAAATTTCAATAATACGGCCACGTGGATAACCACCCACTCCAAGGGCAACATCAAGTGCTAACGAACCACTTGATATAGTAGAAATCTTTCGTTCCGCTTGCTCTCCTAGTTTCATAATAGAGCCTTTACCGAATTGTTTTTCTATTTGTTTTAACGCCATATCTAATGCCGCTTGACGATCGCTCATTCAAAAATTCCTCCTTAACTTAAATGCTAACCTTATTATAATATTTTCTTTCCGTTATGCCAACAAAAATCGAACGTTTATTCGTTTTTTTATTTTCCAGTAGATGAAAACCTTTATTTTTCTATATAAAGTGAAACTTCCATCAGTGAACTTTTCTTCATCCCACATTGATGAAAAGTCCAATTGAGCGGGCTTTTACGGACAGTTATCCCCTACCTATCTTCTTCACTTTTCTCTAAATCTTGAGATGGGGGCTTACTGCCCGTTAATACGGGATAAAATAATAGAAGCTAGAAGAGACCTACATCTCTTCTAGCTTCTTATACAAATGATAAAATCCATATTTGACAGTTCGTTCACGAATTTGCTGGCGGCTTCCACTTAATACAAGCGGAATAACAATCGTCGGCTGTTCATCCATTGCTAATCCAATAAATACTGTTCCTGGCTCTTTCTCTTCGGAAGCATCTGGCCCAGCTACTCCAGTAAAACTAATTCCGATATTGGCTTGCATAATTTTTTTTACATTTTCTGCAAGATGACGAGCACATGCTTCACTAACAGCGCCAGCTGTTTGTAAAATCTCTTCTGGAACATGTAAAATACGCTGCTTTACATCATTACTATAACAAATTATGCCGCCAGTAAACACAGAAGACGCACCAGCAACTTCAGTAATACGCTCCCCAAATAATCCACCTGTTAAACTTTCAGCACATGCAACCGTCAAACCTTTTTGTTTTAACAAAGTAATTGCTTTTTTATGAAGAAGATCTTGATTATATCCATAAAAAAATTGTCCCACTCTTTGTAAAATCAATTTTTCTATATCATTTATTAGCGTTTCAGCCTCTTTTGCATCATGGTGTTTTGCAGTTAGACGAAGCGTTACTTCTCCTTCAGAAGCAAGGGGAGCAATCGTTGGGTTCGTTTGCGCATCTATTAAGTCTTGAATCGTTGCCTCTAATTGTGATTCCCCAATTCCAAAGAATCGAAGAGTACGAGAATATAGATTCTCGCCAGATGTAAAAGGGAGCAGCCAACTCTCGACATAACTTTGATACATTGGATTCATTTCTTTAGGTGGTCCCGGAAGTAAAATATACACCTTGTTATCTTTACATAATCCCATCCCAGGAGCCATACCATGATCATTTGCGAACACAGTTGAACCCTTTAAAACAAGAGCTTGTTTTTTATTATTTTCTGTAAACTCTCTGCCCGTTCGTTTATAATAGTCAGCAATTGAAGCGAGCGCTACTTCGTCATATACAAGCTCTTCCTGCAAAGAAGAAGCTATTGTTTCTTTCGTTAAATCATCTTTTGTCGGGCCTAATCCACCCGTAAAAATCAATATATCTGCACGTTCTTGGGCAATTTCAATCGCTTGACGCAAGCGATTATTGTTATCTCCTACAACAGTGTGATAATATACATCGATTCCGATAGATGCCAGCTTTTCTGATAAAAATTTGGCATTCGTATTCGCAATTTGTCCAAGCAATAACTCTGTACCAACCGCGATAATCTCTGCATTCATCTTCCATTCCCCCATAAGCCGTTATTTCGAATTGACAAAAACCTCTCTATTTTTCCAGAAATAATCCCATCCTGAATAAACTGTAAAAATAAGTGCAATCCATATTGAAATTTCCGCGATTGGAATATGAATTAAATTGAGTGGAACGTCATGCAATAAGTACGCAGAAATTGCAATAACTTGCATCCACATTTTAATTTTCCCAGGCATCTTTGCAGCTGCTACTTCCCCTGTGCCAGCTAATACGAGACGTAAGCCTGTAACGGCAAATTCTCGGCTAATAATAACAACCGCCATCCAAGTCGCTACATAATGTAAATCTACAAGCGTAATTAATGCTGCAGATACCAATAATTTATCCGCCAAAGGATCTAAAAATTTCCCTAGATTCGTTACAAGATTATGTTTTCTTGCATAATGGCCATCAATCCAATCTGTAGCAGAAGCAATAATAAAAATGATAGCTCCAGCTAAGTGCTGAATCGGCAAGTCTACATTTCCAATTGTATATACTCCCCAATCAAATGGAACAAGCATAATAATTAAAAATACAGGAATTAAGCAAATTCTTGATACAGTAATTTTATTTGGTAAATTCACAGCTATTCCTCCATCATGTCAAAAACGGTTTGTGCATTGAAAAAAGTCATCGGAACGATGACTATTATTGCGCAGGTTGTTCTCCTAAGTTTTTAATCACCCAAATTTGATGATACATTTCTTCTGGATTAATTGGGAAAGCAACAGATTGCCCGTTAATTTTAACGTCAACATTTGGCGCAGCACCAATGTTTAACCGCACAGTATTTTTTGACCCTAAATCCAGTTGTTGTGTTTGCCCTTCCGATAAAGTACCCGTATAGAGTACGTTATTATTTTCGTCTTTAATATCTACATAACTTGTACCTTTTGCAGTAACTTCTAACTTGAACTCTTTGTTATTGTGAATTTCCAATGTAGATACGTTATTTTTTGTCTCAACAAATTTAACATCCGCTTGAGCTGCAGCTGGTTGTGGCTGAGGTTGCTGAGGTTGTTGAGGTGCTTCTTCCTTTTTCTCTTCTTTCTTGTCTTTCTTTTCATCAAGAGGCGAATTTTTCGCTTTTTCTACTTCTGTTTGTGCACTTTGCGCTTGTCCTACATGGCCGCTGTCTTTATTTGAAAAGAATTGAAAAACAAACCAAATCACAACACCAACTGCAATGATAAGCACTGTAATTAAAATTTTAGGCATATGATCTGCAATCGGTGATGAAGTTGCTCTTTGTACAGTTTCCTGCGTTTGTTGCCCTCTTGAAATTTGCGGAACATCTTGAGAAACTGACTGTGGTATCTCATGTTTATACTCTTCTAATATTGCCTCTCCATCAAGACCGACCGCTTCTGCATATTGCTTTATAAAGGCACGTACGTAAAAATCCCCAGGCAATACACTGAAGTTTCCTTCTTCGATACTAATCAAATAGCGTTTTTGAATTTTCGTAACTTCTTGCAGCTGATTGATAGAAAAACCTTTCAGTTCTCTTGCTTCTTTCAGCTTTTGTCCTAATTCCGTCAATGCTAACACCTCAATATTTCTTTAAAAGTCAAACATGGAAAAATTATTCTGATTTCCTTGTTCAATTTCGTCTACTAGGTTGTATTGAATTTCTTCATCGTAATCATTTCGCAATTCAATAATGTAATCAAAATCATCAAGTGTATATTCTGACTGACTCACAAATATATCTGGATGTTCTACAACCTTTGTCGCTGGCAATCTCATAATTTCGCGAACAAGCTGCCAGTGTCGTTCATTTGCGCGCTTCGTTGAAACGATTCCATCTAAAATAAAGATATTATTATCATTATATTCATCTTCAATTAATTGACTACGTACCGTTTGTTTGATAAGAGTCGACGATACAAAAAGCCACCGTTTGTTTGCACAAACACTCGCAGCAACGATGGATTCTGTTTTTCCGACGCGCGGCATTCCACGAATTCCAATTAATTTATGACCTTCTTTTTTCATGAGTTCCGCCATAAAATCCACAAGCAAGCCTAATTCATCACGAACGAAACGAAATGTTTTCTTATCGTCCGCATCCCGCTGTATGTACCTTCCATGCCGAACTGCTAACCGATCACGAAGCTTCGGTGAACGATATTTCGTTACGGTTATATTATCCATCGTATTTAGAATTGATTCAAGTCTAGAAATTTGTTCTTGATTATCGCACATTAACAATAGGCCACGCCGAGCATTATCTACCCCATTAATTGTTATGATATTAATACCAAGCATACCGATCAACGAAGAAACGTCGCCAAGCAAGCCAGGTCGGTTTTTATGTATTTCATACTCAAAATACCATTCAATCATTTAATGACACTCCCCTTGCTTACTTTACACCTACGTACTATATTATATGATTTTCCCCTAATAGGAAAGCGAAATGTATAATAGAACTTAATTTAATCTAGAGATTTTCAAAATCAACAAAAAAGAGAGGATTCCTCCTCCCTTTTTCTTACTTATCTTTTACCATTTTCACCATTAAGTTTGCGATTGTGTGTTGCTCTTGTTCATCTGCAACCTTCCACAACTCCATCAATAATTTTTCTTGGTCATTACGTGCTTCTACTTCATTTGCTAAATAATCACCAACGCGATAAGCCATATCAGAAATCGCGCCGCCATCTAGCCCTTTTCCTTGCGCTTGCTCTAAACGTTCTCCTAAAAAGCCTTTCCATTGTTCAAAGTTTTCTAACACTGTCATTGTTAAGCACCTCACTATAAAGTAATGGAGTCATGTTTACTATTTGCTATTATGTCCTTTTTTATGTATGAACAGAAAACAAAATACAACGTTCCTTACATTAAACGGTTAACAATGCCAGCCCCCATTAACCCCAATGATTTGACCTGTTATATAAGACGCTTGAGGAGAAACTATAAATGCTACCGTATTTGCAACTTCTTCTGTCATCCCTAATCGTCCAAGCGGAATTTCTTCTGCAATATCTTGCTTTTCTTCATCTGAAAATACACGTAGCATCTCTGTTTCAATTGCGCCAGGAGCAACAGCATTCACTCGTACACCGCTTAATGCAACTTCTTTTGCCAAAGCTTTTACGTACGAATTTTGTGCTCCTTTTACCATTGAATATAATACTTCACATGAAGCACCAATTTGTCCCCATATGGAGGAGATAATGACAATATTTCCATGTCGATTTCGAATCATTGAGGGTAGTGCAGATGAAATAAGTTTATATACATTTTTTACTTGCAGCTCCACCATCTCATTTAATTGTTCGTCAGTAATGTCTGTCGTTAATCCAAAGATACTTTTTCCAGCTGCATATACTACAGTATCGATTGGATGATGAATTTGAGACCATAGACGCTCAGCACTATCCACTTCTGATAAATTAGCTTGAACCGGAATAATACCTTCTAGTTCAAGCTGTAACTCCAAAACTTTCTTTTCACTTCGGTTATAATGGACATATACCGTATACCCATCTTTCACTAACCGCCTTACAATGGCAGAACCGATTCCTCCACTTCCCCCGGTAACTAATGCATATTTCTTCATTCTTTTCCTCTCTCTACTACATCATTTTTTCGGAAGAACTTGGCAAACACTTACTCTTTCTTCTTTTAAAAAGCTCTTTGCGACTGTTTGTAAATCTTCAACCGATAAACTTTCCAAAACAGATAATGCCTCAAATAAACTAGAGCCGTTAAATGCATAGCGTGTAAATTGATTTGCAATATATTCTGGTGAATTTAACGAACGTAAAAAGCCACCTATTTTCTTCTTTTTCACTCGCTCTAACGTTTTACCGCATAACTCATCATAATTTGTTTGCAATAAAATATTAGTGATTTGCTCTGCTAATTCATCCGGTTGTTTCGTATCTCCGCCAATCATTGCAAAACCGAAACTACCTTCTTCTGTATAATCGTACGAAAACGTATCATCAATTAAACCTTCATTATATAATGTCTCATAATGAGAAGAACCTTTTCCAAATAAATAATCTAACAGAAGAGTTAAGGCAATTTCTTGTTTTAACAAATCTTTTCCTTCTTGCTTTAAGTCCTGTGTTTTCACACCAACTAAACATTTTGGTGTTTGCACTGGCATTGTAATCACCATTTTTTTCTCGTTTACTTGTTCTGATTCTTCATCAAAAGACCGAACAATTTCAGATGGATCGGTATAATTTTTCTTCGCTTGATTTTCACGTACCAAATTCATTGTCTTTTCTGGATCAATAGGACCGACAATAAATAATAACATATTGCTTGGGTGATAAAATGTATGATAACACTCATACAATAACTCTTTCGTAATTTTGCTAATAGAATCAATTGTTCCGGCGATATCAATCTTTACTGGGTGTTTCCTATATAAACTGTCAATCAACCCAAAATATAAACGCCAATCAGCATTATCTTGATACATTTGAATTTCTTGACCGATAATTCCCTTCTCTTTCTCAACCGTCTGTTCAGAAAAGTACGGTTCTTGCACAAAATCCAATAATGTCTCTAAGTTTGTTTCAACGTTTGATGTGCAAGAAAATAAATATGCAGTTCTTGTAAAAGATGTGAATGCGTTTGAAGAAGCTCCTTGTTTACTAAATAATTGAAACGCATCATGGTCCTCTTTTTCAAATAATTTATGCTCTAAAAAATGTGCAATTCCATCCGGTACACGGAGCATCTCATCTTTTCCAAGCGGCACAAACATATTATCAATAGAACCATACTTTGTCGTAAATGTTGCATACGTTTTATTAAAACCTTGCTTCGGAAGGATATATACTTCTAAACCATTCGAAAGTTTTTCGTAATATAACGTTTCTTTTAATTGTTCGTATACGATTTTTTCCACCTTAAACACCCTCCGTTCCGTGTAAGAAGTAAATTGTATCTAGCTGGATATTATTAGCCACTTTAACGATTGCATCTTTCGTTACCTGTTCAACCCCTGTTAACCATTCTCCTACAGGGCGTTCATAATTTGCAATTACTTCATGATATAGAAGTTCTACAAGGCCGCGCGGCGTATCAATTGTCTCTAAAATTTGATTTTTAATTACACTTTTTGTTTGTACGATTTCCTCATCAGTAAAATCACCATTTTGCATCGCTGTCATTTGTTCTTTAATAATCGTAACAGCTTTTTCATAATTTTTACCCTCAATTCCAGACATCACGAACAGAAGTCCTTTGTGACTTTCATAACGAGAAGCAGCATAGTATGCCAAACTGTTTTTCTCACGTACATTAACAAATAATTTTGAATGTGAAAAACCACCAAACAAACCATTAAATAACTGCAATGCAAAATAGTCTTCGTCACGATACGTAATATATGTGCGGTATCCAATATTTAATTTACTTTGTTTTAGTTCTTGTTTTTCAACAACTTCTTGTTCTTCTTCATTTTTCTTATGCAACAGTATATTTCTTTCTTTCACCTCACGTTTAGAAATAGAGAAATACTGTTTCACAAGGTCAAGAGCCCCCTCTTCAATATCACCTATAATATATAAATCCATTTCATCTTCTTCTAACACTTTTTTATAATATTGATACAGCGTTTCACTTGTAATAGCAGAAACACGTTCTTTTTGACCATTCGCACTTAATCGAAATGACTCTACTTTACACATTTCTTCAATAAGGCGTTCATTAGCATAACGCATTTTATCATCAAACGTAGATTCAATACGCTGCACAAGCGCACGTTTCTCACTTTCCACAACCGTTTGTAAAAAACCATTTCCTTCTGTTGCTGGTCTTAGTAAAATATCAGCAAGCATAGCAAGCGCTTTTTCAAAGAGCGGCGGCGCTTCTTGTAAATACGTTTCATTGGCAATGTCTATATAAATAGAAATAATATGATCTTCACCTTTTTTACTTACGTCTACAGCTAATGAAGAGCCATATAACTCCTCTAAATATTGACGAACGCGAATAACAGATGGGTGTGTTTCTGTAGCACTTTGTAATACATAAGGAAGTAATGCCCGCTCCGTTACTGTTTCTTCACATAACGGCGCCTTCAAGCGTAATACAAATGTATTCGTTTTATATTTTTCTGTTGGAATCATATGTACACGTAATCCACCTAATTCATGTGTTTCTTGTTTTATAAGCTCCATTGGTAAACCTCCTCTAAAAAGGAATTTTCTTCTTCAATATACAGTTTTCACAAAAGAAATTGCAACTTTTCTCATGTATTAACGTTATTGTATGTAAAAAAGCTCGCACTAATGTGCGAGCTTTTTATCGTTTTCCCTTTTCATATGGTGTTCCAAGCGCTTTCGGTGCTTCAGAACGCCCAACAAAACCAACAAGTGCAAAAATTGTTAGTACATATGGTAATATCGTTAAAAAGATACTTGGAATTTGGTCTAAACCTGGGATTATACCCCCTGCAACGCCAAGTGACTGTGCAAATCCGAAAAATAACGCTGCACCTAAGGCCCCAATCGGATGCCATTTTCCAAAAATCATTGCTGCTAATGCTAAAAATCCTTGCCCTGTAATTGTAGCACCCGAAAAGTTATTTGAAATAGATGTTGAAAATACAGCACCACCGACACCGGCAAACATACCTGATAGACAAACGGCAATATAGCGCATTTTATATACGTTAATTCCCATTGTATCAGCTGCCATTGGATGCTCTCCAACTGCACGTAATCGTAAACCAAATGGTGTTTTATAAATTACATACCAAACAACAAATGCTAAAATAATTGCAATATAAGACGTTAATGGTACATCAGAAAAGAATATTTTTCCAATAACCGGAATATCAGAAAGACCAGGGATGTCAATTTTTTCAATGCGATATTTGATAAAATCAGTTTGACCTTTTCCGAAAATATTTTTGATTGCAAACACTGTTAATCCTATTGATAAAATGTTAATCGCTACGCCGCTAACCACTTGATCGGCACGGAATGTAATCGATGCAACAGCATGAAGAAGTGCAAATAATCCTCCGCCAATTGCTGCAAAAATAAGTGCAATCCACGGCGTCATCGCTCCCCATGTATCCCCCATTAACAAAGTTGTAACAACCCCAATAAATGCCCCAAACAACATTAGACCTTCTAATGCAATGTTAACAACCCCAGAACGTTCACTAAACACGCCGCCAAGCGCTGTAAAAATAAGCGGTGCTGCCGTATATAACGTACCCGTGACAAGAATAGCTACAATATCTAGGAAACTCATTTATTTCCCCTCCTTGCTAAAACGAGAAAGTGCCCACCGTAAAACATAGCTGCATGCTACAAAGAAAATAATACAAGCAACAATGATATTAACTAGTTCAGATGGAACATTCGCTTCAAAGTTCATTTGAGGTCCTGCACTTTTCAGTCCGCCAAATAAAAGCGCTGCTAGCAAAATACCAAATGCATTATTTGCACCAAGAAGAGCCACAGCAATACCATCAAATCCTATTCCTGTAAAGGAAGACATCGCTGTCATACTTTGGAATGTTCCAAGTCCTTCCATCGCACCGCCAATTCCAGCAAACGCACCAGCAATTGTCATTGACAATATAATATTACGCGACACTTTCATCCCTGCATATTTGGAGGCATGTTGATTAAATCCAACTGATTTGAGCTCGTAACCTAATGTTGTTCGTTCTAATAAAAACCACATAATAATTGCCATAATAATTGCTACAATAATTCCCCAGTGTAGGCGAGAACCTCCTGTTAAAGAGGATAACCAAGAAGAAGCTAGAGACGCACTTGCTTGTATATCATACGATTTTTCATTTCCTTCATGTAAAAAACGTTTAATAATATCATAAGTTACATAAAGCGCGATATAGTTCATCATAATTGTAACGATAACTTCATTCACCTTGAATTTTCCCTTTAAATATCCAGGAATAAATCCCCACAGTCCGCCAGCAAGTGCTGCAACTAATATCGATAATGGAATATGGAGAAAGGCTGGCAGAGAAACAGCATAACCAAACCAAACAGCAGCAAGCCACCCAACTAATAATTGTCCTTCTACCCCGATATTAAACAAACCTGTACGGAACGCAAATGCTACCGATAAACCTGCAAGAGCAAGTGGAATCATCGTTCGCAGTGTTTCTCCTATCGCATATGGAGTTCCAACCATTCCATCCCATAATGCAGCATAGCCGGCGATTGGATCATATCCGCTCGTAATCATAACAATGGCTCCAACAAGTAAACCAAAAATAACGGATAATACAGGTACTATTATATTAATCGTTCGCTCCGTTAAAAACTTTCTAGCCATTTGTATTCACCTTCTCTTTCTTCTTTCCCCCAGCCATTAACAGACCTAGCTGTTGTTCATTTGTTTCTTTTGCATTCACAATGTCCACAATTTTCCCTTCATAAATAACAGCGATGCGGTCACTTACATTTAAAATTTCGTCAAGCTCTAGTGAAAGTAGTAGAACTGCTTTTCCTTTATCACGCTGTTCAATTAGCTTTTTATGAATAAATTCAATTGCCCCGACATCTAAACCGCGTGTTGGCTGTGCAGCAATTAACAAATCCGGATCACGATCCACTTCACGAGCAATAATCGCCTTTTGCTGGTTTCCCCCAGATAACGCCCGTGCCGGTGTATGCTCACTCGGTGTACGAACATCAAACTGTTGAATTAACAACTTTGCTTTTTCATAAACTTTCGTAAAGTTTAAAATACCTTTTTTTGAATATGGATTTTTATAGTACGTTTGCAGTATCATATTCTCTGCAATAGAAAAATCAAGAACGAGCCCATGTTTATGACGATCTTCTGGAATATGTCCAACGCCTTCTTCTGTAATGCGTCTAACTGGCCAATTCGTCACGTCCTTCTCTCTTAACGTAATAGAGCCTGACTCAACTTTTCGTAAACCGGTAATCGCTTCTATTAATTCACTTTGTCCATTTCCATCGATTCCTGCAATACCAACAATCTCTCCTGCACGAACAGTTAAGTCAAGTCCTTTTACGGCAGGTAACTGACGTGCATCATGTACAACAAGATTAGAAACTTCAAGTACATTTTCACGTGGTTTGGCGTCTGACTTTTCAGTTTTAAAATTCACTTGACGTCCGACCATTAATTCTGCAAGCTTGTTTTCATCTGTATTTGCAACGTCTACCGTACCAATTCCTTTTCCTTTACGAATAATTGTACAACGATTACACACTTCCATAATTTCTTTCAATTTATGTGTGATAAGAATAATAGATTTCCCTTCTTGTACAAGTCTTTTCATAATATGAATCAACTCTTGAATCTCTTGCGGTGTTAATACAGCTGTCGGTTCATCAAAAATTAAAATCTCCGCCCCGCGATAGAGCGTTTTCAAAATTTCCACACGTTGTTGCATCCCCACAGAAATATCTTCTATTTTTGCATATGGATCTACTGCTAATCCGTATTGCTCAGATAATTTTTTAACTTCTTTCGCCGCTTCATCAATAGCAATTTTACCGTTTTTCTTCGGTTCATTTCCTAGAATAATATTTTCTGTGACTGTAAAATTATGAACAAGCATAAAGTGCTGATGTACCATACCAATTCCAAGGTCATTCGCCACATTCGGATTTGTAATTTTCACAGGTTGTCCTTTAATTTTAATTTCCCCTTGTTCTGGTTGATACAATCCAAACAAAACATTCATAAGTGTCGATTTTCCAGCACCGTTTTCTCCAAGCAAAGCATGAATTTCTCCCTTTTTCACCTGCAGCGTGATATTATCATTCGCTACAATCCCCGGGAATACTTTTGTAATATTGTTCATCTCAATTACGTATTCCATGTTTTTCCTCCTTGACAGGACAAAGTTCTTTATATGTACAAAGGTTAGTTCTAAGAACTAACCTTTGCTATTTCTCTAACATTATTTTTTAAGAGAAGCCTCATATGTTTTGTACTCATCTGGAGTAGATGGCACTTTAATTTCACCGTTTATGATTTTCGTTTTATACTCTTCTACTTTTGGTAAAATCTCTGGATTTACTTTTTTCACATTATCAGTTGTTTTTGCAATCCCGACACCGTCATCTTTTAGACCAAACTCTTCTGTTTTACCGCCTTTTAATTTACCATCTTTTGCTTCTTGTGAAACTTTTTCCACTGCAACATCAACACGTTTTACCATTGAAGTTAATGTTACATTCTCTGGCATACCTTCTTGGTTTTGATCACGGTCAACACCGATTACCCAAACATTTTCACCTTTTTTCTTACGGTTTTTCGCTTCTGTAAATACACCGTTACCAGTTGCACCAGATGCATGATAAATTACGTCAACGCCTTGACCGTACATAGCAGAAGCTAATACAGAACCTTTTTCTGGCTTATCAAATGCTTCAGCATATTGCGATACAACTTCAATGTTTGGATTTACTGCTTTTACCCCAGCTTTAAAACCAGTTTCAAATTTTTCAATTAATGGGCTTTTTACACCGCCGATAAAGCCAACTTTATTTGATTTCGTTGTCATTGCTGCCACTACACCAACAAGGAAAGAACCTTCATGATCTTTAAATGTAATGCTTGTTACGTTCGGTTTATCTACTACAGCATCTACAATCGCGAATTGATTTTTCGGGAATTGATTCGCTACTTTTTCAACCGATTTTTGCATTAAGTATCCAATTCCGAATGTCAAGTTGTAATTTGTTTCTCCAAACTTTGTTAAGTTAGGGATATAGTCTGATTCTTTAGAAGATTGCAGATAACGATATCCTTCGTTTTCTTTCAACTTGTTCTCTTTACCAAATGCAGTTAAACCTTCCCAAGCAGATTGGTTAAATGATTTATCATCTACTCCACCAACGTCTGTAACCATACCAACCTTAAAGTTATCATTTCCTTTTCCCTCTTTTTTGTCACTTTCCTTATTCGTGTTACCGCAAGCTCCTAAAATCGTACTTGCCGCTAATGTTAATGACAATAAAATCCCCGCTTTTTTCTTCATACTAGAACCCCTCCTAAAATATGTATCTTTTTACTTATATGACTATGTCCCCGTTTTCTTGCTGTCACCCCCCTAAAAAGGGACATTTTACATCCGTTTTCTTAACACATGAAAACTAAATTTATCTGCTCGGAAATAGTTAACAGAATATAAAATTGGTTCATCATTTTGATCATAGTGCATTTGCTTTAATACAAGTAGTGCTGTTTCTGGCTCACACTCTAGAATTGGTGATATCTTCGGATGATAACCAAGCGGTTCAATATGAGCAACAGCATACGTAATACGTTTATTTGTGTTTCTATGAATAACCGTAAGTAATGATTCTTCTTTGTATTCTGACAAATCAGGAAGAACTTCTTTCGACAACTTATCAACACAATATACAACAGGTTCCCCGTCTGCTGTACGAACGCGTTCAATCATAAGTGTTTCAAAATCATCTTCACTATGAAACTTCTCTTTTTCTTCTTCTGTTAAATTGCCTATTGATGATGATAAAAACACTGTACCTGGCGTTTTCCCTGCACTAGCAATCATATCTGTAATACTAGATAATTGTTCAATCCCTGAAGAAAACAAAGGTTTTGCATTTACAAATGTTCCTACACCATGCCTACGAATAATAACGTTTTCTTCTTCTAAGATTCGAAGTGCTTCTCGCAATGTCGCTCTGCTGACGCCTAATTCTTTTGCTAGATCAAATTCGGATGGTAGCTTTTGCTTCTCTTTATATACCCCGTTTTTAATCTTTTCTTTAATGTGGTCAATCACTCGTAAATACAAATGTCGACTATCTGACTTTACTGACATAAGACTCCCCTCGCACTTCACTTATTCGACCTCTGATGTAAGACCTCTTTCCTGTTTTTCCCACAATTAATATATCATGGATGCCCCCAAATAAAAATAAGAAAGTTGCAATTCGTCGAATAAATGCTAATAATTTTTTTAGATTAAATTTTCTTTCTTTAATCCATAAAAAAAACTTTGTACACCTACATTTCTCATATGCTGAAAAAGTCAGGGACAAAGTTATGATACACCTTGTATTTACACTTTTTCCTCATAGTCTAGCTATTTTATGGTTGCTAGGTAGAAACTTATGGACCTTATTTCCAAGATTATATGAGGTATATTTTGATTTCGAAGTAATCGTACCACTTGATATGATTACTGTCAATACAATCCAATAAAAAATCGAACGTTAAAATAAAAAAATATGTAACCATTCGTATTCTCATTAAAACACAACATTGGTAAGCGTTATCATTTTTACTTAATAAAGAAACCGACTAGATTCTAGTCGGTTTCTTTATCTCACATGAACAGGCAATCCCCATCCATGGAAGTTTCACTTTATTATGAGCTTTTCTCTTGAATATCTTTTATTAATACTTCACGGGGCTTACTTCCTTCATACGGCCCAACAACACCATTCATCTCCATTGCATCAATTAAACGTGCCGCCCGCGTATACCCAATACGAAACCTCCGCTGCAGCATAGAAACTGACGCTGTCTGCATATCAACAACAAGCTGAACCGCTTCATCATATAAACTATCCTCTACTTCTTGCATCGTTTCAGGTACATCTTGTGGGATCATATCCTCTTGATACTGCGCTTTTTGCTGCCCAATAACATATTCTACCACTTTCTCTACTTCCTCATCTGATAGAAATGCTCCTTGCACACGAACTGGTTTAGAAGCACCAATTGGTACAAACAGCATATCACCGCGTCCTAATAATTTTTCTGCTCCCCCTGTATCAAGAATCGTTCTTGAATCAATTTGAGAAGAAACTGCAAAGGCGATTCGCGATGGAATGTTCGCTTTAATAACACCAGTAATAACATCCACAGATGGGCGCTGCGTTGCAATAATTAAATGAATACCAGCTGCACGTGCCATTTGTGCAAGGCGCATAATTGCATCCTCTACATCAGAAGAAGCAACCATCATTAAATCTGCCAACTCGTCCACGATAACAACAATATAAGGAAGTTCAGGTTGCTTCGCTTCAGAATGTTCGTTATGTTGCTTTATATACTCATTATATCCTTCAACATTACGCGTTCCACTATGAGCAAACAATTCATAGCGACGTTCCATTTCATTGACAACTTTTTTTAACGCCTGTGATGCTTTCTTCGGATCTGTTACAACAGGCGTTAATAAATGCGGAACACCATTGTATACATTTAACTCTACCATTTTCGGATCAATCATCATTAGTTTTACCTCATGCGGCTTAGCGCGCATTAAGATACTTGTAATAATTCCGTTTATACATACACTCTTTCCGCTACCAGTTGCTCCGGCTACAAGTAAATGAGGCATTTTATTCAGACGAGCTAGTACAGCTTCTCCTGTAATGTCACGCCCAAGTCCAATTAATAACTTTTCTTCCGGATGATTATTCGCTTTTGAATCTAATACTTCTCTTAACGTAACGATTGCAACTTCTGAATTTGGCACTTCAATCCCAATAGCTGATTTCCCTGGAATTGGGGCTTCAATTCGAATATCTTTTGCCGCTAAAGCTAATGCCAAATCATCACTTAAACTAACAATTTTACTTACTTTAACTCCCATATCAGGATACACTTCATATTTTGTAACGGCTGGTCCTCTATGAACTTTTGTTACTTTCGCTTTCACACCAAAGCTTTGGAATGTTCGTTCCAACTTACGTGCATTTTCATAAATCGTTTCATTTTCATTGGTCACTTGCTTATTCTTCGGAAACTTTAATAGCTCTAAAGAAGGCAATTTATAATCTTTATTTTCAACATCTGAAAAATGCATTGGCGGCGCTGCTGTCTCTCCAGCAAGAGATTCAACAATTTTCCCGCCTTTCTTCTGCTTCGGCTGCTCCTCTTGCATAGGCAAAGGTTCTTCTAGATTTGTTTCAGAAAAGAGCGATTCATTTCTTATTGGATCTGGTGTTGCATAGTTTTCAGTAAAGTTTGATATAATCGGCGGCGCTACATCAACCTCTTCTACACTCTCTTCTAACTGCGGTACTTCTTGCACATGACGTTCACTTCGCGTACGTGCAGTCTTTTTCTTTTCTGTTTTCTCAGCAGCACGTTTTGTTTGCCATTCTTTGTAATCACCTT
Source organism: Bacillus pseudomycoides (assembly GCF_002582035.1). Taxonomy (GTDB): domain Bacteria; phylum Bacillota; class Bacilli; order Bacillales; family Bacillaceae_G; genus Bacillus_A; species Bacillus_A pseudomycoides_B. The sequence goes on along the minus strand of NZ_NUQE01000039.1, from coordinate 98,219 downwards.
GCATCGCTTCAAATTGCCCTCTGAGTAGGCGCCCAATTGGCGCAAGCACCTCGCCTATATGTTTATTTGTAATACATAGTACACCAAGTAAAATGAGAATCATTCCAATTATGTATGCGCCAACTTCATCAAATAAAAAGTAACATGTCGCAAACATAATAGCCCCAATCATCCCCCCGCCTAAGTGAACCGTGTCGACTCCTTTTTTCATTTCATGAAAAAACAAATCTTTCGTAGTCACAATAACAGATGAACTTTGTACCGCTCCATCTTTTGCCAGAAGGTTAACTAATGTAATATGACTAAACATAAGCACAGCTAATGTGATTAAATATATACCAATCAATCGTTTATGCAATAAATTCGGCCATCCTCGTTTTATAACAAATGCTATAGAAAGAGCAATAACTCCGAGTACTCCAAGTATGTACCATTCTCCAAAGAAAAAGCGAAAAAATAGCACGAATGCTTTTCCGACAATACCTAGCTGCATTATTGTAATGATGGAGAGCGCAAAAAGAGTCAAACCGACGATTTCGTAGTACAAAGTTGGCTTTATGGTACGTCTTGCTTTTGTTTTCGCCCCTCTTTGCTTTTGTTTTGCCATTTCTTCACCTCAAATTCCAATTCAAAATATAACTTTTGTAGAACAAGTGTAGTTTCCATCCCGTTCTAATGGCAGTAAATTTTCTTCACGTTATCTTTACTAGTAAATAATTTAGAGCCGAATACGAATAAAGTAAAACCTCCATGAATGCAGGGTTTTCATCCCTCACATCACTAGCCCGACCAATCAAGATTTTACAGGAAATTACCCTGCCCCTCTCTTCTTTGTTTTCTTAGAATCTTAAGGCAGATGATAACTTCCCGCGAATAGCGGGATAAATTGAAGAAAGCAGCCTATACACGGCTGCTCCACCTTCTTGTTTTTTATATTATACCATAGGTTATAGACAAAATCCTGCTTTTACGAAAAGGATATTTTCTGTCCTGGTTCATACTGTAAAAAATGCTGGGGATCTGTACTTAATACACGTACAACAGAATAATCATTTTCATTCCCCATTTCAACAACCATATCAATACCATCTACATGTACAATTTTCTGCCTTGCAAATTCTGTATGATCCATCGGATATACGAGTTGTTCTGGCATAATGGTATATAAAATCATTGTAATAACGCCCCGCTTTGTTCAGTTGATGCTTTTGCGTCAATTAATTCATTTAATTTTTTGATTGCTTGGCCAATCCCGCCAACATCATCAATTAAACCATATTTCACGGCATCTCCACCTACAACATTTGTACCAATATCTCGTGTTAAATTCCCTTTCGCAAACATTAGCTCTTTAAAACGATCTTCTGTTACTTTTGAATGCTTTGTTACAAAACGAATGACACGCTCTTGCATCTTATCTAAATACTCAAATGTTTGCGGAACACCTATCACAAGACCTGTAAGACGAATAGGGTGAATCGTCATTGTTGCTGTTTCTGCAATGAGTGAATAATCTGTTGACACAGCAATTGGTACACCAATTGAATGACCTCCACCAAGAACAATCGATACTGTCGGTTTCGAAAGCGAAGCAATCATTTCAGAAATTGCAAGCCCAGCTTCTACATCTCCTCCAACTGTATTTAACAAAATTAATAATCCTTCAATTTTGGGATTTTGTTCAATTGCTACAATTTGAGGAATAACATGTTCATATTTCGTTGTTTTATTTTGCGGCGGTAATTGTACATGCCCTTCAATTTGCCCTACAATCGTTAAACAATGAATACGCGATTCATTGAATTGCGGGACGTTCGTCTGTCCAAGTTGTTGAATTTTCTCTAGCACAGAAGCTTCTTTCGTTTCTTCTTTTGTCTCGGCCTCTTTTTCTTCATTTTTCATTTCATCACGCTCTACCATATCGAATCCCCTTTCTCACGTATACAACTATTATTTGTTAAGTTGTAAATTTCATTCGACAGAGGACAAAAGAAAAAGCCGCCTACAAATAGGCAGCCACCTCTTATACTTCCATGATAATTGGTAAAATCATCGGTTTTCTCTTTGTTTTTTCAAATAAAAATTGTCCAAGTAACTCACGAATATTTTGTTTTAACGTTGACCATTCAATAGAATATTCTTTAATAGATTGTTCTACAATTGTGCGTACAATATCAGTTGACTTTTCAATTAACGCTTCTGATTCACGAACATAAACAAATCCTCGTGAAATGATTTCTGGTCCAGAAATAATCTTTTTCTCATCTTTTCCAAGCGTTACAACAACGACTAAAATACCATCTTGTGATAACATTTTACGATCACGTAAAACGATATTTCCGACATCACCAACGCCTAATCCATCAATCAATACATTTCCCGCAGGAACCTTACCGGCAGGTTTCGCTTCTCCATCTGTAAAGGAAATCACTTCACCTTTTTCTGTGATAAAAATACGATCTGAGCGAATGCCAACATCTTGTGCTAAGCGGGCATGCGCCTTTTGCATACGGAATTCACCATGTACAGGCAGGAAATATTTTGGTTTCATTAAGTTCAACATTAGCTTCAATTCTTCTTGACTACCATGACCTGACACATGAACTTTCTTTTCCCCGTAATATACTACATCTGCACCTGCTCTAAACAATAAATCAATTGTCCTTGAAACAGATGTTTCATTCCCTGGAATTGGCGATGCCGCAATAATGACTGTATCACCTTTACGAATTGAAATTTGTTTATGAGCTTGTCTTGCCATTCTAGAAAGGGCAGCCATTGGCTCACCTTGGCTACCAGTCGTTAAAATTGCCACCTTTTTCTCAGGATAATTATCAACATCCTGTAGCGAAATTAACATACCGTCTGGAATATTCAAATATCCTAGATTACTCGCAATGTCAACAACCTTTACCATACTTCTTCCAACTACCGCTACTTTACGACCAGTTTCATACGCTGCATCAAAAACTTGTTGAATACGATGAACGTTAGAAGCAAATGAAGCCACAATAATACGGCCTTCTGAATTATAAAACACTTTAGAAATTTCCAAACCAACTTCTCTCTCAGATCCTGTATAGCCAGGACGTTCTGCATTTGTACTATCAGATAATAAGCAAAGCACACCTTCATTTCCGATTTGTGCCATTTTTCCAATATCTGAGCCATTATTCCCAATAGGAGTTTGGTCAAATTTGAAATCACCAGTATATACAATTGCACCTTGTGAAGTATGGAAGCAAACCCCTACTGCATCTGGAATGCTGTGTGTTGTTTTAAAGAAAGAAACAGTTGTTGTGTCGAATTCTACCGTAGTATTAGAATCAATCGTTTTTAAATCAACGCGACCTAACATACCCGCTTCTCCTAATTTTTCTTTCACAAGACCATTCGTTAGCTTCGTTCCATAAACCGGAATATCTAATTTTCTTAACACATAAACAATACCACCAATATGATCTTCATGGCCGTGTGTTAAAAATAATCCTTTTACTCGCTCTTTATTTTCCACTAAATATGTGATATCAGGAATAACAATATCTATTCCAAACATCTCTTCTTCTGGAAACATAAGTCCCGCATCCACAATAAAGATTTCAGAATCAATTTCAACACAGTACATATTTTTTCCAATTTCGCCCACACCACCGAGAGCGAATACTTTTACAGTATCTATCTCTTTTTTCTTCATGTTGTTGCCTGGTTTAAAAATGTTGTAAAAACTGATCCCACTAACATTGTAGAGAAACCAGGGGAAACTCCACCATCATTTTTCAGCATCTAAAACGAAGGTCTTATCGCTATGCGATATCACGTTTTTTCGTTTTTAAACCAGGTTCCACCTCTCTTTCATTATATAAATCAAATGTTTTATGTAATTTCATACAAAATCCGATAATCCGTAAAGTTTTCCCATTTTTGCTAAGCATACCCGTACTAAGCTACTTAGCCATATTATAACTGATACAAGAAATAGAACACAAGTTAAATTATAAGAAAGAAAAGAGAAGAATATATACACGATGATAAACTAGATTCATTTCACCACTTCACCTAAGTAATAAAGTGAGACTTCCATCCGTGGGGATTTTTTTGTAGATAGGGGTCTTACTGCCCCTGAATAGCGTGATAAAGTACGAAACATAAAAAAGTGACTTAGTACAACACTAAGCCACTTTTCTTCTCTATTAACGAGGAATAGACTGCATAACTTCATGCAATTGTATTCTTTCTGCTTCAGTTAATGGTAGAAGAGGTAAACGAACAGAACCAACATCTAAACCTGCGATTTGCAGTGCCGTTTTGACAGGAGTTGGACTCGGTGCCATAAATAGTGCATTCGTCACTCTTACTAACAGTTGATGAAGCGTTTGTGCTGTTTTCATATCACCAGTTTGGAATGCTACAATCATATCTTGCATTTCGTTACCAATAACATGAGAAGCAACAGATACAATGCCTTTTGCTCCAATTGCCATCGCTGGCAATGTCAAGCCATCATCACCGCTGTATACAGCAAAATTATCATCTGTTTTTTCAATGATTTCTGTCATTGTTAATACATCGCCGCCTGCATCCTTGATTGCAACAATGTTTGGAATTTGTGATAAACGAACAACTGTATCAACAGAAATTTGTACAATAGATCGGCCTGGAACGTTGTATAACATAACCGGCAGTTTTGTACTTTCAGCAATTGTTTTAAAGTGCTGATACATACCTTCTTGGCTTGGTTTATTATAATACGGTGCAACTAGCATAATCGCATCTACACCTACTTCTTCTGCTTTTTGCGTAAGCTCTATAGAAGCATGTGTATTGTTGCTACCAGTTCCAGCAATTACAGGCACTCTTTTATCGACAACAGCTACAACATGGCGATATAACGCTACTTTTTCTTCAGATGTTAATGTAGGAGACTCACCTGTTGTTCCCCCTACAACGATTGCTGTTGTACCGTTATCAATTAAATAATTTACCAATTTTGTTGTCTTTACAAAGTCGATATTTCCATTCTTATCAAATGGTGTGACCATCGCGGTTGCAATTGTCCCAAAATCTATCATGGTCTCACTCCTTATAATTCCAGTTGCTTTTCTTTTGAAAGCTCAAATGCACGATGAAGCGCATTTACAGCATCTACGAGTTTCTCTTCTTTAACAAGCACCCATATTGTTGTATGGCTATCTGCAGATTGTAATATTTGAACACCATTTTCAGCTAATGCTGTTACAATTTTTGCAGTAACACCCGGAACACCTGCAATACCAGCTCCAACAATGGATACTTTCGCACAATGCTCAGTTACAATTGGATGATATCCAAGTGTATGCAGTACTTCGACAGCTCGACCTGCAACCTCATCACTAACTGTGTATGCTACACCCGTAGGAGAAATGTTAATTAAATCTACACTAATCTTTTCCCTTGCCATTTCTTTGAATACTTCTGTTTGTAAATCGTATGCCCCGTCCTTGGCCATCACTTTAATTTGCGTTACATTGGAAACGTGAGCAATACCAGTTACAGGACGCTCTTGTACATCGCGCCCTTTTGTTGCACCATCATACGCTGCAATCAGAGTTCCTTCGCTATCAGAATATGTTGAACGCACACGCAGTGGCACTTTTGCATGCATCGCAATTTCAACTGCACGCGGATGAACAACTTTTGCACCTTGATATGCCATATTACAAATTTCATTATATGTTACATTTTCAAGGTGACGCGCATCTTTTACAATACGCGGATCAGCAGTCATCACACCTTCTACATCTGTAAAAATGTCGATATACTCAGCATGAAGTGCAACACCTAACGCTGACGCTGATGTATCACTACCCCCGCGCCCAAGTGTTGTCGTATCGCCCTCGTTCGTTTGCCCTTGGAAACCCGTTACAACGATTACATCAAATTCTTCTAATTCCTTCAAAATACGCTGACAATCCATTTCAATAATCTTTGCATTTGTAAAGTCATCATTTGTAATGAATCCAGCTTGTGCACCGTTAAACGCTGCAGCCTTTACACCATTTTCATTTAACATATTTGAAAACACAATTGCCGAAATTAACTCACCGCAAGATAATAGTAAGTCTTGTTCACGTTTTGAAATGAACGATTGTTTTTCATTTACAAGGCTTAATAATGTATCCGTTGCATAAGGCTCACCTTTACGGCCCATCGCAGATACAACAACTACAGTTTTATAGCCTTCTTTCAATGACTTTTGAATGTGATGAAGAGCATGCTTTCGACCATTTTCATCACGTACAGATGTACCACCGAATTTTTGGACAATAATTTTCATTTTTGCACCTTCTTTTAGCCGTTTACACTAATTGTAATTTCACTAATCGTTCGGCAATTTGAACAGAGTTCCATGCAGCACCTTTTAATAAGTTATCAGATACGACCCAAAGATGGAATCCCTTATCATTGTTCAAATCTTTACGAATACGACCAACGAATACTTCATTTTTACCAACTGCAGTTGCTGGCATTGGGTATACTTGTTCTGCTGGATTATCTTGCAGTATAATTCCTTCTGCGTTCGCTAACAGATTACGCAGTTCTTCTACTGTTACACCTTCTTTTTCCACTTCAATGTAAACAGATTCAGAGTGACCTGATACAACTGGTAAGCGTACGCATGTTGCCGCTACTTCAAGTTCTGGCATATGCATAATTTTCTTCGTTTCATTAATCATTTTCATTTCTTCAAATGTAAAGCCATTATCTTCGAACTTATCAATTTGCGGAATCGCATTGAATGCAATTTGATAATGTTTTTCATCACCTTTTACAGGTAAAACATTCGCTTTTACTTCTTCACCATTTAAAATGGCTTGTGATTGTTCATGAAGCTCTTCAATTGCAGCAGCCCCTGCACCTGATACAGCTTGATATGTGGAAACGATTACTCGTTTTAAACCAAAGTGCTGACGAACCGGTTCGAGAGCAACTACCATTTGAATTGTAGAACAGTTCGGATTTGCAATGATTCCATTATGTTCTAATAAATCTTTTTCGTTTACTTCTGGTACAACAAGCGGAACATTTTCTGTCATGCGGAACGCACTAGTATTATCAACAACGATTGCACCGCGCTTTGCTGCTTCTGGTGCTAATTGTTTTGATACAGATCCACCTGCACTAAAGAGTGCAATATCCACTCCTTCAAAGCTTTCAGGAGTAGCTTCTTGTACTGTTACTGCTTCTCCTTTAAATAAAAGCGTTTTGCCTGCAGAACGTTTAGATGAAAGTAACGTTAACTTCCCAATTGGAAAATCACGTTGCTCTAAAGTATTTAACATTTGTTCACCAACTGCGCCGGTTGCTCCAACTACAGCGACATGAAAAGATTTTTTCTTTCCCATCACTATGCCCCTTTCTAGGTACCAATCCTTCTATACTTAGAATAAAAAGGAGTAACAAATACTCCTTCTAATTCTTAATAGAATTAATTTTATCATATTCTGCGAGAAGAATGATGGTTTCATGAAAAAAATTGTCTGTTTTTTTGTTTGTTAATTCATGTATCTGAATTTTTCTACAACTACAGGTTGCAGTTGTTTCCCTTCCATCGCTTCAACCATTGTATCTTGCAACAATTCCATACGCGCTACCATAGAATTCGGTTTATTATGTGGTGCATCTTGCCCAAACGGTACAAAATATATATTTTTCGTTGCCATCAGACGCATCATATTCACTCCATTTAATCCGAGAGCATCATTTGTTGAAATAGCTAATACAACAGGTTTCCCATTTCTTAGTGTCGCTTTCGCCGCCATTAATACAGGAGAATCTGTCATTGCATTTGCAAATTTACTCATTGTATTCCCTGTTAACGGAGCTATAACCATACAATCTAGCGGAATTTTCGGACCAAGTGGCTCTGCTTTTACAATAGAGTCAATTACTTTATGGCCTGTAATAGCTTCTATCTTTTCAACCCACTCTGTCCCTTCACCAAACCTCGTATTTGTCGTTTGCAATGTATACGATACAACAGGTAACACTTCAGCTCCATCCGCTACAAGCATCTCTAAATACGGCATGACTTCTGCATACGTACAATGCGAACCTGTTAACCCAAAACCAATTCGTTTGCCTTTCACACTCATTTTTTATTCTCCTTTCTCACTTCTATATCTGCCGTTAATAAATTAGAAAGGACGTTTGCAAGAATTTGCCCTGCTGTTTTTGGTGCAACAATTCCTGGCAGCCCAGGTGCTAACAATGCTTTAATGCCTCGCTTTTCCGCATACCGGAAATCTGTTCCTCCTGGTTTAGAAGCTAAATCGATAATCAATGTATGAGCTGGCATTTTTGAAATTACACTTGCTGTTACAACAACATGTGGAATTGTATTAATTACAATATCGGCATCTTGCACCTCTTGCTCTATATCTCGCATTTGAAATGGCGTAAATGCCATTTCTGTAATACGAGCGATATGCTCAGAGCGCCGTGCACCCACCTTTACTTTTGCCCCTAGCGACTGAAATGCTCTCGCTACACTCATTCCAGTCCTCCCAAACCCCAATACCATTACCTTAGAGCCATGAATTGTATAATCTGTATGTTGAATGACCATCATAATGGTTCCTTCAACCGTTGGAATTGAATTATAAATTGCCACATCATCACGATCAAACAATTTGACAAGCTTTCGATTCGTAGAAGAAGCAATTGTATCTAAGTAAGTATTACTAATACCTGAATATATCGTAAAATGTGCTGGTGTGTTTTCAATTTGTTCTTTCGTAATTTTCACTTTTTTATTAGAAAAAATGGTATCGATTTGTCCGTTCGCATCAGTTCCAGCTACCGGCAAAATGATGGCATCTAAAGAAGTAAAATCAACATGCTGCATACTCTCTTTTGCTGCTCCTGTAAATCCATGATCAAGTTGATCAAAGCCTACTAATGAGAGTTTTGCATCAAGCTCAACTAGCTTACGAATAACTTCAAGCTGCCGTGCATCTCCTCCTATGACAGCAATATGGATATCAGTCAACATCCTTTACTTCACCTTCTTTTTCTCTCATTATAAGAAATGCGCCTACTATTTTCGTTTTCCTCCACATCATATGTAATATACGAGTATTAGGTGATTGAAAAACAAAAAGTAAGGATGATTTACATCTATGGATTCCCGCAATAAAAAAAGACAACCGCAATGGTCATCTTTTAAACAGGATCTGAATAATTAGCAAGATCAAAAATAATCATATCCTGCCCCACTTTTTTAATTCTACTCCACTCTACACGCACTTCTTGTTGCCCTCGTTTGAATCCTCCCCATTTCCCAACAGGAATAATGAGTGCTTGAATCTTCCCATCTCTTTCATCAATCTCTAAGTCTGCATGCCCAAGTACTCCCATTCTTTCCGCACGCTGTAAATCAACAATTTCTTTTCCGCTCAGTTCGCTTAATCGCATTCCATCCTCTCCTTATATAAGGTTCTAATTAAAAGGTTTCTTTTATCCCGCTACTTTTGGGCAGTAAGCCTCCTACTGATGGAAGTTTCACTTTATATTAAGTACCTATTCTAGTCTTGCACAAAAAATACCAACAAGTTTTACTACCTTGTATACAAAAAACCGTTTCTCCTTAATAAGAAACGGTTTCATGGACATATTTATCCCGCATTAACGGGCAGTAAAACCCCCACCTCAAGATGCAGAGAAAAACGAAGAAGATAGGTAGGGGATAACTGCCCGTAAAAGCCCGATTGGTTCAACTTTCATCATTGGGGGATGAAGCCTCCCCAATGATGAAAGTTTCACTTTATTTTGTACGTATTCCTTTTGGAAGCTCTCCATTTGGACTAATAAGCGCTGCAGAAAACTCGTCTGTAAACATATTACGAATCAGCGTATCTACATCCGCTTTTGTAACACTGTTTACACTTTCAATAATTTCATCTAAAGAGCGGTGTTTTTTCAGCAGTAACTCGTTTTTACCGTTACGGCTCATACGACTATTTGTACTTTCTAAACTTAACATAAGATTTCCTTTTAATTGCTCTTTACTGTTAAGTAATTCTTTTTCAGTGATACCTGTATTTTTTAACGTATCTAGTGTTTGCTGAATAGTTTCGTACAGCGTATCTAACTGCTGACTACCCGTTCCTCCGTAAATTGTTAACATCCCTGTATCTTCATAAGAAGAATGATAAGAAAAGACAGAGTATGCTAATCCGCGTTGCTCACGCACTTCTTGGAACAGACGGCTACTCATACTGCCACCTAAAATATTATTTAATACAATTAAATTATAAACGCTTTCGTCACCCATTTGTAATCCTTTAAATCCTAAACATAAATGGGCTTGTTCTGTTTCTTTTTTTCGCGCTACTTTATTCGGGTGAAAAATAGGGTTATGTACTTGTTCGCGATTTGTCGTTCCTTCATAATTCCCAAAATATTGTTCGACGATTTGAACAAAGGATTCGTCAATATTACCAGCGATGGAAACAACGACATTTTCTGGCGTATAATGATCTTTTATATATTGACGAAGCGTATCACCTGTAAATGTATCAAGGGTTTGCTCTGTTCCTAAAATTGGATATGCTAGCGGATGTGTTTCATACGTCGCTTTCGTTAACATATCATGAACAATATCATCTGGTGTATCTTCATACATTTTAATTTCTTCGAGCACTACGTTCTTTTCTTTTTTCAATTCTTCTTCAACAAACGTTGAATTAAAGAACATATCCGCTAAAATATCAAGCGCATATTTCGCATGCTCATCTAATACTTTTGCATAGTAACATGTATATTCCTTTGATGTAAACGCATTAACTTGCCCGCCAATGCTATCGAAGGATTCTGCAATTTCTCTAGCACTACGTGTTTTCGTCCCTTTAAAAAACATGTGTTCTAAAAAGTGAGAAATCCCATTATTCTTTACATTTTCATTTCGTGATCCCGCATGAATCCATACTCCAATTGCAACAGAACGTACTGTTGGAATATTCTCCATTACGATTCTTACTCCATTTTTACACGTATATTTTTTGATCAAATGCCTTCCTCCTATTGACAAATTCTCTGTAAAAAGATTCTATTATACAATCATAACAAGTTTAACAGCGAATGTCATGCAAATGTATTTAATCAATACGCTTTTCGTCTACTAAAGCAGATACGTTCCCTACCGTATACCCTTTCTCTTTTAGCTTTGAAATCAATGTATCAAGTGATTCCGCTGAAGAAGAAGTAGGATGCATTAAAATAATGGCACCGGGATGTACTTTACTTAACACTCGCTGTAGCAATACTTGTGGTTCTGGTCGTTTCCAATCAATTGTATCTACCGTCCACATAATGGTTCCCATTTTTAGTTTTGCAGCAGTATGGACAACATCATCACGAAAACTCCCACTTGGCGGTGCAAACCAGCGTACCTTTTGATTCGTTGCTGCTTCAATGACCTGATTCGTTTTTTGCAATTGTTCATAAATTGCATCAACTGACAAATTTTTCATATCAGGATGTGTATATGAATGATTTCCCACTTCCTGATTTGCATCTGCAATCATTTTTGCAAAACGTAAATTTTCTTTTACCCATCTTCCCTCTAGAAAAAAAGTTGCTTTAACTTGATGTTTTTGCAGTACTTCTAACATCCGAGAAAGGTACTCGTTCCCCCAAGCAACATTAATAGTAAGCGCAACCATTTTTTTACTTGGATTCCCTCTATAAATAGGAGCAGGCGATAAATCTGTTAAATGTACTTGAGGTGATACTTCTCGATATACCAACTGTTTCTCATCAAAACTCCCCTTCCTCTTCATGTTCTCATAGGAAGCTCTTATATCTACTTCTTTTCCATTGTAACCTGGCGTTGCTTTCCATATTTTATCAATACATGCATTTTGCGCTGGAATCTTATACCCTTCTGCTTTTCCTTCAATTTCTTCGTACAAACGGTCTTTTGCATATGATATATGGGAAACATGCTGAGCAGAGAACAATAATATAACTATAAGTAAAATGATGCGAGTTTTCATAAAAGTACCCTCCAATAAACTGAGACGGATTTACTTCTCGTTAAAGCAGAATAGTAAAAATCTCCTTTTCTTTTCATTGTTAATTTAAACGTTCTCGCTAAAACTATACTCTGTTATATACAAAAAAACCTTGAGATTTATCCCAAGGTTTTATACATAGCAAAAAGCCAAGAAGTTCCTTGGCTTTTCGTTTATTCTTGTTCCTGTGTTTGTTCTTGCTTTGCCGCTTCTTTTTCTTGCTCTTCTTTAAGCAGTACTTTTCTAGACAAGTTTACACGACCTTGTTTGTCAATCTCGATAACTTTTACTGAAATCTCATCACCGATTTTCACAACATCTTCTACTTTGCCTACACGCTCAAGTGCTAGTTCAGAGATATGAACAAGACCGTCTTTCCCACTGAATAATTCAACGAAAGCACCGAATTTTTCAATTCGTTTTACTTTTCCTAAGTAAATTTCACCTACTTGTACTTCACGAACGATATCTTCAATAATTTTCATAGCTTTTTCGTTCATTTCTTGATCAACAGATGAAATAAAGACTGTACCATCTTGTTCAATATCAATTTTCACGCCTGTTTCTTCAATAATCTTGTTAATTTGCTTTCCGCTTGGTCCAATAACGTCACGGATTTTATCTGGATTGATTGTCATTGTAACAATCTTAGGAGCATATTGTGATAACTCTGTACGAGGCTCAGCAATAACAGATAACATATGATCTAAAATGTGCATGCGTCCAACTTTTGCTTGTTGCAATGCTTCTTCTAAAATTTCACGAGATAAACCCTCAATTTTAATATCCATTTGAAGTGCTGTTACACCTTTAGCTGTACCTGCTACTTTAAAGTCCATATCACCTAAGTGATCTTCCATACCTTGGATATCTGTTAAAATTGTGTAGTGTTCACCAGACTTCACAAGTCCCATTGCAATACCAGCAACTGGCGCTTTCAGTGGAACACCTGCATCCATCATCGCTAATGTACTTCCGCAAATACTTGCTTGTGAAGTAGAACCATTTGATTCTAATACTTCCGATACCAGACGCACTGTATACGGGAAGTCTTTTTCAGATGGAATAACCGGCTCAAGGGCACGTTCACCTAATGCACCATGACCGATTTCACGACGACCTGGTCCACGCATTGGTCTTGTTTCCCCAACACTAAAGGACGGGAAGTTATAATGATGCATAAAGCGTTTTGATTCTTCTACACCAAGACCATCTAAAATTTGTACATCTCCTAATGCACCTAACGTACAAATACTTAGTGCTTGCGTTTGTCCACGTGTAAATAAACCAGAACCATGCGTACGAGATAAAATTCCTACCTCTGATGCTAAAGGACGAATTTCATCAGCTTTACGACCATCCGGACGCACTTTTTCAACTGTAATAAGACGACGTACTTCTTCTTTTACAATTTTATATAAAATCTCACTTACTTGTCCTACTGTTTCTGCATCAGCTTCATTCGCTTCATAATGCTCAATTACACGTTTTTTCACTTCATTAATTGCATCTTCACGTGCATGTTTCTCATGAACTTGGATAGCAGCAAGCATATCTTTTTCTGCCATTTCACGTACATCTTGGTTGATTGTAGCGTCAACTTCATACAGTTTAACTTCTGTTTTTTCTTTACCAACTGCTTGTACAATCTCTTCTTGGAAAGCGATTAAGCGTTTAATCTCATCATGACCGAACATAATTGCTTCTAACATTGTTTCTTCAGGTACTTGATCTGCACCTGCTTCTACCATGTTAATAGCATCTTTTGTTCCAGCAACAACAAGGTGAATATCACTTTTCTCTTGTTGTTCAACTGTTGGATTAATAATAAACTCTCCATCAATACGACCAACTGTCGCACCAGCGATTGGACCTTCAAACGGAACATCTGAAATCGATAACGCTAATGAAGAACCAAGCATAGCTGCCATTTCTGAAGAGCAATCTTGATCCACACTCATAACGATGCTGACAACTTGCACTTCATTACGGAAGCCATCAGCAAAAAGAGGACGAATTGGACGATCGATTAAACGGCTCGCTAAAATCGCTTTTTCACTTGGACGACCTTCACGTTTAATAAAACCGCCTGGAATTTTCCCTACTGCATATAAACGCTCTTCATAGTTTACTGTTAGTGGAAAAAAATCTACATTTTTTGCCTCTTTTGATGCAGTTGCTGTAGATAGAACCGCTGTGTCGCCATATCTCACTAATACTGCTCCATTTGCTTGCTTTGCAAGCTGACCTGTTTCAATTGTTAGCTGACGACCAGCCAAATCTATCGAGAAGACTTGCTTTTCGTGACTCATTTAAGTACCCCTCTCAATTTAAAGTATTCAGTTCTTCTATGTAAATGAATAATATATCACAATATTCTTCCTCTAGTATTACCGAAAATTCAGTAAGCTATCAAGAGTCGAAGATATATTTTTACCTAACAAAAAAGCGGGAATATTCCCGCTTTTTCGACTATCGACGTAATCCAAGCTTTGTGATTAGTTCACGGTAGCGAGTAATGTCGTTGTTACGAAGGTAAGTAAGTAAGTTACGACGTTTACCAACCATCTTTAACAGACCGCGACGTGAATGATGATCTTTCTTGTGAGTACGTAAGTGCTCATTTAGAGTGTTAATTTGCTCCGTTAGGACAGCAACTTGAACTTCTGGAGAACCAGTATCAGTCTCATGAGTTCTAAATTGTGCAATGATTTCATTTTTACGCTCTTGCGTTAAAGCCATCCTATTTCACCTCCTAAGTAATAAATCCCCAATTACCTAGCAAACGTCGGTGAGTCGTAATGCCAAGCAATGGTTATTTTAAAGTACATAAGATAGAATACTACTTTTCATTCGAAAAAGCAAGTATATTATTTGCACGGTTAAAATAATCTTCTGCTACTTTTTTATCTTTTGCAATTTGTGCAACTAACTCATCAATACCATTAAATTTCTTTTCTTCGCGAATTCGCATATGCCACTCTACAACAACAGACTCATCATATATATCACGCTGAAATTCAAAAAGATGCACTTCAATAGAAAGCTGCTTTTCACTTTCCTTAAAAGTTGGTTTATATCCGATATTACATACACCTTCATGCCACTCATCATTTACTTTCATTCGAACGGCGTATACACCAACAGGCGGTAAAAGATATTCATCATTTAGAGCAATATTTGCTGTCGGAAAACCAATTTGGCGTCCGCGCTTATCTCCATGAACAACTGTTCCTTCAACAGTATATGGTCTGCCTAAAATAGATGGTATTTGTTCCATTTCTCCATTGCGAATATGTTTTCGCAATAATGTGGAACTTACTTTTTCTTCTTGAAATTCTACTTTTTCAATCACGGTTTGTGTAAACTCCCCTCTTGCATGAAATGGCAAAGTTTCCATCGTCCCTTTTCCTAAACGTCCATATGAATAATCAAAGCCTGCTACAACATGCTGTACATTCAGCCCAATGATATAATCATCTACAAATTGTTGTGGCAATAAATTTGCAAATGCTTCGTCAAATTTCACAACATATAAAATATCAATTCCTAAACTTGCAATTACTTTTTCTTTACTTCGTAAAGGCGTAATATACTCTACATGCGCTTCCTTTTTCCCTAATACAACAGACGGATGCGGATGAAAAGTCATAACAGCACTTTTAAACCCTCGTTCTTCCGCCACCTTTTTTGCAGTATGAATGACACGTTGATGACCTAAGTGAATACCATCAAAGTACCCTAATGCCATTACAGTAGGCTCTATTTCCGCTTTATTTAATGCATGAGGATGAGTTAAATGAATGAGTTTCACGCTTGAATTCACCTTTTTCTATAATAATCCTTCTAATTATTCATTATAGCTGTAATTCTTGATTATTCACAAGTACTTTCATTGGTTTCAACATCCCTGGACGTTTTGGATGATGCTCATAAATCGCTAAACAGCGTTTATTTTCATCAAAGACTGTAATAAATGGCGCTGTCAATTGCTCTTTATTCAGTAAGAACATACCATTCTTTACTTTTTCTGCTTGTTCTTCATTAACAATTATTTTTGGAAACTTATGTAATGCTTCATCAATGGAAATAAAGATAGATTCCACTGTTCCATTGTGCACGTTTTGCTCAATTTCTTCAAATGATATGCAATCTTCTAAGTGAAACTCTCCTGATGCTGTTCGTACAAGATCCGACATATGCGCTGGGAATCCAAGTTTTTCACCAATCATCACAGCCAATGTTCTTACGTATGTTCCTTTGCTACAAGTCACTCGAAAACGGAAGGAAACTGTTGCCCCCTCAAACACTTCACGGTCATCAAGTAAAGTAAAATCATGAATCGTAATGGTACGAACTGGACGCTCTACTTCTATTCCTGCCCGTGCATATTCATATAGTTTCTTTCCATTTACTTTTACAGCAGAGTACATCGGTGGTACTTGTTCAAGTGTTCCTGTTAATTCCGCTAATACGGATTCTACTTCTTTACGTGTAATCACACGATTTACATCTTGTTTTTCAACAATTTCACCTGAAGCATCTTCTGTAGTTGTCGAAAAGCCCAGCGTGACTTCACCTTCATATGTTTTTGTTTCACTCGTTAAAAACTGAGCGATTTTTGTAGCACGTCCCACACAAATCGGTAATACACCTGTTACATCCGGATCTAAAGTTCCTGTATGCCCTATGCGTTTCTCTCTTAATATTTTTCTTAACTTAAATACGCAATCATGCGATGTCATTCCTTTTGGTTTATGCAATAACACTACACCTTCCATATGTTCACCTCATTGTTATACTTTTGTATGTCAAATTTACTTCAGATTGAAAAAAATGGATAGACAAGTGTCTATCCATTATTCTTCACGTTTACCGTCTTTATTAATTTCGTGTAAAAGTGTATCAATTCGATGACCATATCCAATCGATTCATCAAATTCAAATGAGATTTCAGGTGTTTTACGAAGACGAATACGTTGTCCAATTTCGGAACGAATAAAACCTTTCGCCTTTGCTAAGCCTTTTAACGTATTTTCCTTCTGCTCTTCGTCTCCTAAAACAGAAATATATACTTTGGCAATTTGTAAATCTCCACTTACTTGTACATCTGTTACCGTCACAAAACCGATACGTGGATCTTTAATTTTGCGACTGATAATTTCGCCTAATTCTTTCTTCATTTGCTCGCCCACGCGATTTGCACGTAGCTTCATAACTAATCACCTCATTCAATACCATTCCAATTGTGTTATCGTACGTTCAATCTCAGGAAATGAGTCAATGTACGCAAGTACACGATTCATTTCTTTTTCGCAGACAACACGATTTGAGGATACGGAAACAATCGCAATTTCTGTACGTTGCCATACATCCTGGTGTCCAACTTCTGAAACAGATACATTGTACCTTTGTTTCACACGAGTTAAAATACGCTGTAAAATTGCTCGTTTCTCTTTTAAAGAATGCACATCATAAATCATACACTCAAATGAGAGTGAAGCGATAATCATCGCTTCACTTCTTCCATAATGTACGCCTCAATGATGTCCCCTTCTTTAAGATCATTATATCGTTCAATTGTAATACCACACTCATAGTTTTGTGCAACTTCTTTTACGTCATCTTTGAAACGTTTTAACGTATCAAGCTGTCCTTCGAAAATAACTACACCATCACGAATGATACGTACGCCGCTATCACGTGTGATTTTACCATCAGTTACATAACAGCCTGCAATTGTTCCAACTTTCGTTACTTTAAACGTTTGACGAACTTCCGCTTGACCAATTACTTTTTCTACGAATTCAGGGTCTAGCATACCTTGCATTGCTGCTTCGATTTCTTCGATTACTTTATAAATAATACGGTGCAAACGAACATCAACGTTTTCTAATTCAGCTGTACGTTTCGCATTGACATCAGGACGTACGTTAAATCCGATTACGATTGCATTAGATGCAGAAGCTAAAATAATATCAGATTCTGTAATTGCACCTACGCCAGTATGGATGATTTTCACTTTCACGCCTTCAACATCAATTTTACGAAGTGATGCTGCCATTGCTTCTACAGAACCTTGTACATCTGCTTTCACAATCAAGTTAATTTCTTTTACATCGCCTTCTTGAATTTGTTGGAATAAATCTTCAAGGCTTAATTTAGATTTCTCACCACGCTGTGCAAGCAATGCTTGTTGTGCACGTGATTCACCGATTTGACGCGCTTTCTTCTCATCAGCAAATGCCATAAAGCGATCGCCTGCTTGTGGTACTTCGTTTAAGCCTGTAATTTCAACAGGAGTAGACGGACCAGCAACTTTTACACGACGACCAATATCATTTACCATCGCACGAACACGGCCGAATGATGTACCAACAACGATTGGGTCTCCTACTCGAAGTGTACCGTTTTGAACAAGTAATGTCGCGATTGTTCCTTTACCTTTATCAAGCTGTGCTTCGATTACTGTACCAGTTGCATAACGATTTGGATTTGCCTTATATTCTTCTACTTCACTTACAAGAAGAATCATTTCTAACAAGTTGTCAATTCCTTCGCCTTTAATCGCAGCAATCGGTACGAAAATTGTATCGCCGCCCCAAGCTTCTGGAACTAACTCATATTCAGTTAACTCTTGCATTACACGGTCTGGATTTGCTGATGGTTTATCCATTTTATTCACAGCAACGATAATTGGTACTCCAGCTGCTTTCGCGTGGTTAATCGCTTCAATCGTTTGTGGCATAACACCGTCATCAGCTGCTACAACTAGAATTGTAATATCCGTAACTTGCGCACCGCGTGCACGCATTGTTGTAAACGCTGCGTGACCTGGTGTATCTAAGAACGTAATTTTTTTGTCGTTTACTTCCACTTGGTATGCACCGATATGCTGTGTAATTCCGCCCGCTTCACCAGCAGTTACTTTTGAATTACGAATAGAGTCAAGTAATGTTGTTTTACCATGGTCAACGTGTCCCATAATTGTAACAACAGCTGGACGTTCTTTTAAGTTTTCTTCATCGTCTTGCTCGTCCATAAACGTTTCAAATTCTGTTTCACTAACAATCACTTCTTCTTCTACTTCAATACCGTAATCACTAGCAATTAGCTCAATTGTTTCTTTATCTAAATCTTGGTTAATTGTTGCCATGATTCCAAGCATAAAGAGCTTTTTAATAATTTCAGATGGCTCTTTACTTAATTTTTTTGCCAATTCGCCTACAGCAAGTGTACCAGAGAAAGTGATTTTATCTGGTGTTTCTACCGTTTGCGTTTGTTGTCTTCCAGCAAAGTTTTCTTGACGTTTGTCTTGATTCCCTTTACCTTTTTTCTTATTCTTATTGCTGTTCTTTTTACTACGAACAACTTTTTCCTCTACTTCAAACTCATCTGCAACAGAAGTTTTTTCTGCTCCATCATTATATTGATTATCTAACTTGTTTACTACTTCATCATCTAACATCGCCATATGATTAGAAACCTCTATATTCATTTCTTTTAGTTTTGTAATAATATCTTTACTTGAGATATTGTGTTTTTTTGCATATTCATATACTCGAATTTTACTCATACCTTCACCCCCGGTAAGTTGTATCGAGCATGCTAAGCAGCTTCTTAGCAAAGCCGTCATCTAACACCGCTACAACGACTCGTTCTTCTCTCCCAATCGCATGCCCTAACTCTTGTCGATTTTCGACTTTTCTCATTGGTACGTTGTAGAACGTTGTTTTGTCCGTAATACGCTTTGTTGTATTTGCTGACGCATCTTCAGAAAGCAATACGAGCTTTGCCTTACCGCCTCGAACTTCTTTTAAAACAAGCTCTTCACCCGATATAATCTTTCGGGCCCGATTAGCTAGCCCTAAAAACGATTTCCAATTGGACACTTACTTCGACTCCTTCTCTACAAGCTCAATTAGCTCTTCATAAAGAGAGTCATCAATTTTCGCTTTTAGGTGATGTTCCAAGACATTCTTCTTTTTCGCCTGAGAAATGCATTCTTTATCTTTCGATAAGTATGCACCGCGTCCTGACTGTTTGCCTGATAAATCAATAGACACGACTCCCTCTTTGGAACGAACAATGCGAATGAGCTCGCGTTTTGATTTCATCTCTTGTGTTACAACACATTTTCGTAACGGAACTTTTCGATTGCTCACGTTCATCACCTCTATTCGATTTCGTCTTCAGCAGAATCGAATGCGATCATCATATCTTCTTCTGTTAAAAGTCCTAGTTGTTTCGCATCAGACTCACTTTTAATATCAATTTTCCAGGCAGTTAACTTCGCTGCAAGTCGTGCATTTTGACCACGCTTACCAATCGCTAAAGAAAGCTGATGATCTGGAACAATTACAGTGGTTGCTTTTTCTTCTTCGTTTACAAGCACTTTTACAACTTGTGATGGACTCAATGCATTTGCTACATATTCAACTGGATCATTTGACCAGCGAACAATATCAATTTTTTCACCTTTTAGCTCATCTACAATGCGTTGTACACGTTGTCCTTTCGGTCCTACACAAGAACCTACTGGATCTACGTCTATGTTTTCAGAGTACACAGAGATTTTAGAACGATCTCCAGCTTCACGTGCTACAGAACGAATTTCTACAGTTCCATCATATATCTCTGGCACTTCAATTTCAAACAGACGCTTTAAAAGACCTGGATGTGTACGAGATACATAAATTTGTGGCCCTTTTGTTGTTTTCTCTACTTTTGTAATGAAAACACGAATGCGATCATGCGGTTTATATTGTTCGTTTGGCATTTGCTCACTTACAGGTAAAAGTGCTTCTACTTTTCCTAAACTTACATAAATAAAGCGAGCATCTTGACGTTGTACAATACCAACCATAATGTCTTCTTCACGATCGCTAAACTCAGAATAAATAACGCCACGCTCTGCCTCGCGTACACGTTGCGTCACAACTTGTTTTGCTGTTTGCGCTGCAATACGTCCGAAATCTTTTGGCGTAACTTCAATTTCTAATACGTCGCCCTCTTGATAGTTCGGATTAATTTGTCTTGCTTTTTCAACAGAAATTTCAAGACGTGGATCAAATACATTTTCCACTACATCTTTACGCGCTAATACTTGAATAGTTCCAACTTCAGGGTTGAAGCTAACGCGAACATTTTGCGCTTGGTTAAAATTTCGTTTATAAGCAGAGATTAAAGCTGCTTCAATAGCATCAATAATAATATCTTTGCTTATACCTTTTTCTTGTTCTAATACGAGCAAAGCATCTAACAACTCAGTGCTCATGAGGATCCCCCTTCTTACTAAAACGTAACTGCAAGTCGCGCATTGGCAACTTTATCCATTGGAATTTGGATTTCTTTTTTACGTGTTTTAATTGTTAATAGTAATGTGATTGTTGTTCCATCGTACGCGAGTAGTTTTCCTTCAAACATTTTCTCACCATCGATTGGCTCATATGTTTTAATCGCAACTTGTTTTCCTACTGCTTGCTGGAAATCTTTTTCTTTCTTTAATGGACGCTCCGCTCCTGGAGAGGATACATCTAAAAAGTAAAGATGAGGAATTGGATCCTCTTTATCTAAAGCTTCACTTAATTGCTCACTTACCGCGCCGCATTCCTCAATATCTACTCCTGTATCAGAGTCAATGGATACGCGTAAAAACCAATCTTTTCCTTCTTTCACATACTCTACATCTACAAGCTCAAGACCAAGCTCTTCGACAATTGGCTGCGCAAGTGCTTCAACAATTTCTGTAACTTTCTTATCCATAAACAGCCTCCTTTCTGCCGCCATGTGCCGTCTGAAAGATTTCACTCTGCGTATAGTTAACCAACGCAGCTTATATATTCTTTCTCGTTAGCTAACAAAAGCCCCTGCCAATAAGCAGGGAATATCTGTCTTAGTATTACCAAATTTAAGAAGTAAAACTTGTAACAAAATATGTATATACGACAGCAGCGCCTCATCTATCATCTCGGCGCAGAAACATAGATAGTAACACGAAAGAGTGGGTTTCCCCACTCTTTTTTTTAAAAAAATATACATGACATGGTTATCTCGCTTACTAGTATATCATAGCAACCATGGTTTTGCAAAGACTTTTCCTGCCTATTAGAATAGAGATAGCTGGTTTTGATCTGGCAATTCTCCTAAACAACCTTGACTGTCTAAATACTCAATAATTGTTTTTGAAATCTTACTGCGCTGCTGTAAATCCTCTTTCGATAAGAACTCGCCATTTTCACGTGCTGCTACAATATTCAGTGCAGCATTTGTACCAAGACCAGGTATTGCATTAAATGGTGGAATCAATGTATTTCCATCAATAATAAAATCAGTTGCACTAGAGCGATATAAATCAACTTTTTGGAATGAATAACCACGTTCACACATTTCAAGTGTCATCTCTAATACTGTTAGTAAACTTTTCTCTTTCGGCGATGCATCTAATCCTTTTTGCGTAATTTCATCAATTTTAGCGCGGATGGACGCTGAACCTTTTACCATCGCATCTAAATCAAAATCGTCTGCACGAACTGTGAAATATGCTGCATAGAACAAGAGTGCAAAATGAACTTTGAAATATGCAATACGCACAGCCATTAATACATACGCTGCCGCATGGGCTTTTGGGAACATGTACTTAATCTTTTTACATGAATCAATATACCATCCTGGCACATTATTATTACGCATTTCCTCTTCCCACTCTGGAGGCACACCTTTCCCCTTACGTACAGATTCCATAATTTTAAACGCTAAAGATGGTTCTAAACCTTGGTAAATTAAATATACCATAATGTCATCACGACAACCGATTACTTCACTCAGTGTACATGTACCATCATAGATTAACTCATTTGCGTTTCCGAGCCATACATCTGTGCCGTGAGATAACCCCGAAATTTGGACAAGCTCGGAGAATGTGGTTGGCTTCGTTTCTTCTAACATTTGACGAACGAATTTTGTACCAAATTCCGGTATACCAAGCGTACCTGTTTTACAGTTAATTTGCTCTTCTGTTACACCAAGCGATTCTGTACCTGAGAAAATTTTCATTACTTCTGGATCATCAGTCGGAATTGTCTTTGGATCAACTCCACTCAAATCTTGCAACATACGAATAACTGTCGGATCGTCGTGTCCAAGTATATCAAGTTTTAATAAATTATCATGGATAGAATGGAAATCAAAATGTGTTGTTCTCCATTCGGCATCTAAAGAATCTGCTGGAAATTGAATAGGTGTAAAATCAAAGACATCCATGTAATCTGGGACTACGATAATACCACCTGGATGTTGCCCCGTCGTTCGCTTAACACCAGTACAACCCGCTACAAGACGATCCACTTCTGCTCCTCGTATCGTTAAATTATGGTCTGATGCATAACCTTTCACATAACCATACGCCGTTTTTTCAGCAACTGTACCAATTGTTCCGGCACGATATACATTATCTTCACCAAACAGCACTTTCGTATAGTTATGAGCGCGAGGTTGATATTCTCCTGAGAAGTTCAAATCAATATCCGGAACTTTATCTCCTTTAAAGCCTAGGAACGTTTCGAACGGAATATCATGACCATCTTTTTTATATGCAATTCCGCAGTTTGGACAATCTTTATCAGGTAAATCAAATCCAGAACCAACCGAACCATCATTAAAGAACTGTGATTGTTTACAATTTGGACAAACATAATGCGGCGGCAAAGGATTTACCTCTGTAATCTCCATCATTGTCGCAACAAATGACGAACCAACCGAACCACGTGAACCAACAAGATAGCCATCAACAAGAGATTTCTTTACTAACTTATGTGAAATCAAATAAATAACAGCAAATCCATGCCCAATAATACTTTTCAATTCTTTTTCTAAACGGGCTTCTACAATTTCTGGAAGTTCATCCCCGTAAATACTCCGCGCCATTTCGTAACTCATATCCCGCGTTTCATCATCAGCACCCTCAATTTTTGGAGTGTAAAGGTCATCTTTTACAGGCTTCACTTCACCAATCATCGATGCGACTTTTTTCGTATTTGTTACAACAATTTCTTTTGCTTTCTCTTCTCCTAAGAAGGAGAAGCAATCTAGCATTTCATCTGTTGTTCGGAAATACACAGGAGGCAATGAATGACGATTTAATGGATTTGCTCCGCCTTGCGAACTTACTAAAATTTTACGATACATTGCATCTTCAGGATTTATATAATGAACATTTCCTGTTGCAACAACAGGCTTATCTAACGTTTCACCTAACTTTACTAAGTTCGAAATAATTGTTTTTAATTGACCCTCATCACGAACGAGCTCAAGCTCCACCAAATGTCGTAACACTTCTGGAGGCATAACCTCGATGTAGTCATAAAACTGTGCAATCTCCTCTACTTCTTCTGGTGCCTTTTGCATCATCGCTTCAAATACTTCGCCTTTATCACAAGCTGTACCAACTAATATACCTTCGCGATACTTCTTTAATAAAGAACGCGGAATACGCGGTACACGGTAGAAGTATTGAAGATGCGCGTAAGAAACAAGTTTATATAAGTTCTTCAGCCCTTCATCCGATGTTGCAAGCAGCGTCACATGACTTGGACGTCCACGTTTATACGCATCACCTTGTCCCATACTGTCATTTAACTGATCGTGATATTCAAATCCTTTTTCAATTACACTCTTTAACATTTTCACAAGCAAATAACCAGTTGCTTCTGTATCATAAATGGCACGGTGATGTTGTGTTAATTCAATATCAAGCTTTTTACATAACGTATTTAAACGATGGTTTTTCATCTCTGGAAATAAGAAACGAGCCAACTCTAACGTATCGATAACTGGATTTTTCGTTTTTTCTAGCCCACTTTTCTTAAATCCAACGTTTAAGAACCCCATATCAAAGCTTGCATTATGAGCTACAAGTGTATGATCACCAATCCACTGTTCAAACTTTTTAAATACTTCTTCTACTTCTGGTGCATCCGTTAACATATCGTCTGTAATACCTGTTAATTCGATGATTGTTGCTGATAACGGTTGATGTGGATTTGCAAAGGATTCAAAACGCTCGATAATTTCTCCGCCTTTTACTTTCACAGCAGCAAGCTCAATAACCGTATCATATACAGCTGATAACCCTGTCGTCTCAACGTCAAATACAACATATGTCTCATCAGCAAGTAGTCGATGTTCTTCATTATACGCAATTGGTACACCATCATTAACAAGGTTCGCCTCTACGCCAAAAATCACTTTAATTCCTGCTTTTTTCCCAGCAGAATACGCTTCAGGAAAAGATTGCGCAACAGCATGGTCTGTCACAGCTACTGCTTCATGTCCCCATTTTGCCGCTTGACTCACAAGTGTAGATGCAGATGTTACAGCATCCATTTGGCTCATAGGTGTATGCATATGAAGCTCTACCCTTTTTTCTCCCTCAGGTGCTTTATCTTTCCGAGACGGCCCTGTTATTTCATTAATATCGTTTGCAATCATGACCAAGTCTCGAACAAACGTATCGTTTTGAACGGATCCACGCGCTTTTACCCACATTCCTTTTTTCAACGATTGTAGAAGCGGAATATCTTCTTTATCGCGTGAGAACATTTTAATCATAATGGAATCGGTATAATCAGTTATCTTTAATGTCAATAACGTACGCCCGCTTCGCAGTTCTTTTGTTTCAACATGAAATACATAACCTTGTACTGTTTTTCTCCGTTCCTCGTCTTGAATTTCACGAAGTGGTGTAATTTCTTCATCAGGCTTAATCAAGTAGCCAAGAACAATAGGTCCCTCATGCACCATTTCATTTTGTTCTTCCGCCTGTCGTTTTGCCATTTCTTCCATGGCTTGTATAACACGCTGACGATCCTCTTGCTGTGTTTGTTCACGAAACTTTTGAACTTCCTCTTCATTTTGTTTTATATTTGTTTCTAGCTGAAAACGAGGAAATCCAAAAACTTCATATTGGTCTCCGACTGGCTTCGCAAGATTTTTCTTTAGCGCAGTAGATTCTAAATCATTATTCACATCAAGTAACAACTTCACTCCGTTTACATGCGGAAGTTGCTTTTTTAAATACGCAAACATAGGCGAGAAAGTAATTCGATCTGTACAGAGCGGCCAATACGCCTTGACCTCTTCTTCTGTAAATTGCTTATTCTCTGTTTCTAGTGAAAATGACGTTTTTGCAATATGAGAAAATGACTGCTTAAGCTGTGTTTCAAGCAATTCATATAATTCTGTTGGTAAAATACGTGGTACTTGTAAATCAAAATGCCAACTCTTATTTGCTTTATCAACAACTAACCTTTGAATGCCACCACCTTGTAAATATTGATTGATAAGGTCTTCAGGCATTTGTAACTGTTGGAGCAAAATTTGAAATCGCTCTTGTTGTTCGTTTGTTAATGACATAAGCAACCTCCTTCCATCTGCTATTATAAATTGAAACGTTCCACAAAGAAAGAGAAGGTACCTCACCTGGAGGTACCTCTTCTTATTTTAAAATATTAGCAATATATGTGTGAAGTTCTTCTACTTTTACTTCTGCAGATTCATTTGTTGCACGTACTTTTACTTCGACAATGCCTTCATCGGCTTTTTTACCAACTGTTACTCGAACTGGAAGACCGAATAGGTCTGCATCAGCAAACTTTACACCTGCACGTTCCGCACGGTCATCTAATAATACTTCATATCCTTGCTCTTGTAATGAACTATAGATATTTTCACCGACTTCACGTTGTGCATCAGATTTCATATTTACTGGAATCACATGGACATGGAATGGCGCAACTGCCTTTGGCCAAACTAAGCCATTCTCATCATTAAATTGCTCAGCGATTGCTGCAACTGTACGAGATACACCAATTCCATAGCAACCCATAATAATCGGTTGTGTTTTACCGTTTTCATCTAAGAATGTTGCATTCATAGATTCACTATAACGTGTACCAAGTTTAAATACATGTCCCACTTCAATACCACGAGCAAAGCGAATTGTTCCTTTTCCATCTGGAGAAAGATCTCCTTCTTGGATGAAACGTAAATCTGTATATTGGCTTACTTTAAAGTCACGTTCTGGGTTTACGTTCGCGTAATGGAAACCTTCTTCATTTGCTCCGCAACATCCATTTACGATAGCTTGAACACCATGATCAGCAATTACTTCTACTCCTGTTACACCAATCGGGCCTAAAGAGCCGACTTCACAGTTTAATAATTCTTTTACTTCTTCATGAGATGCAAGTTCAACAACAGAAGCACCATATAGGTTTTTCACCTTCACATCGTTCACTTCATGGTCTCCGCGAACAAGTACAACGATAAATTTCTCATCTACTTTAAAGACCATAGACTTAATACAATTTGATGCTTCAATATTTAAGAATGCAGATACTTCTTCAATTGATTTTTGATTTGGCGTTGCTACTTTTTCAAGCTCTTTTTCTGCCTCATCGCTCTTTTCATAAGAAGCAATAACAGGTGCCATCTCAATATTTGCGGCATAATCAGATGTATCAGAATATGCAATTGTATCTTCTCCTACATCTGATAATACCATAAATTCATGTGTATCTTTTCCACCCATTGCTCCAGAGTCAGCGATAACAGCACGGAAGTTTAAACCACAGCGTGCAAAAATGTTAGAGTACGCTTGGAAAAGACGGTTATATACTTCATCTAAACTCTCTTGCGTTGCATGGAAGGAATATGCATCCTTCATTAAAAACTCTCTTCCGCGTAACAAACCAAAACGAGGCCTTTGTTCATCACGGAATTTTGTTTGAATTTGATAAAGTGTTAAAGGTAATTTTTTATATGACTTAATCTCGTCACGCACAAGATCAGTAATAACTTCTTCATGCGTTGCTCCAAGAGCAAACTCACGATTATTTCGATCGTTCATACGCATTAATTCTGAACCATATGAATACCAGCGTCCAGATTCTTGCCATAATTCAGCTGCTTGAAGAGCTGGCATTAATAATTCTACAGCACCAGCTTTCTCCATTTCTTCACGAACAATATGTTCTACTTTATGCAACACTTTCAGACCAAGCGGCAAAAAGCTATATATACCTGAAGCATTTTGACGCATAAATCCTGCGCGTAGTAGAAGCTGATGGCTTTTAATTTCCGCATCAGCTGGTACTTCACGCAATGTAGGACTAAATATCATACTTTGTTTCATTCCATAGCACCTCTTTTATAAGAAAAACTTCCGTATATCATTCCATGTTACGACTAACATCAGTAACATTAATAAAGCAAAACCAATAAAGTGAACCATTCCTTCTTTTTGACGGTCAATCGGTTTTCCGCGAAGAGCTTCGATTAAGAAGAAGAAAAGACGTCCCCCGTCTAGTGCAGGAATAGGTAATAAGTTAAATAAACCAAGATTTATACTTAAAACAGCTGTTAAACTAAGAACACGAATAGTACCATATTCTACAACTTGACCTGTTAAATTATAAATCCCCACTGGGCCAGATAAATCATTAATCGAGAAATGTCCTGTAACTAGCTGTATAATGGAACCAAAAATGAGCTTTGTCCATTTATATGTTTCCTCAAATCCTGCTTTAATTGAACCAAATAGAGACTTCTCAACAGGCGATTGTACTCCAATTCTACCAACTGTAACGTCCCCTTCTTTTTCGGCAGTAGGAGTAACTGGTATCGTTACTTTTTGACTATCACGTGTTACATTCATCGTAATTTCTTTTCCAGGATTTTCACGAACGATATTCACTACATCTTTCCAACTATTTGTTGGTTCATTATTAATGGACGTAACGATGTCATCTTCATGTAATCCGGCTTTCTGCGCCACGCTACCAGATACCACTTTTCCAATCATTGGTTTATCTACAGGAATTCCTTGTACAAAACCAATGATAATAAATAGAACGAAAGCAAGAACAAAGTTCATTGCCGGACCAGCAAAAATAGTAAGCGCTCGTTGTCCTAACGTTTTTGAGCCAAATTGTCGATTAAACGGCGCAATCTGCGCCTCTTCTCCTGCTGAAACGTAACGAGCTTTCTCGTGAACCCGAAATGTTTGTAAATCTTCTTCGTACTCTTCATACCCAGATATGATTAGCTTATGTTCCAAGTCAGCTTGTTCCACTTCAACAACACGAACATTTGGATATTTTTCACGATTATCCAAAACAATTTTCGTAACCTCTTCTTTTTCGTTTAACACAAGTCCAACTTTTGTACCCGGTTTTAGTTCAACTGTTTCTGGATCCTCTCCAGCCATGCGTACATAACCACCAAGCGGAAGTAAACGAACTGTATAAACTGTTTCATTTTTTTCAAACGAGAACAATTTCGGACCAAAACCAATTGCAAATTCACGGCACAAAATGCCAGCACGTTTGGCAAAGTACAAATGTCCAAGTTCATGGAAAAACACGAGTGCACCGAAAATTAAAATAAAGGTAATCGCTGTATTCAAATTCCATAACCACCTTTGCTAAATTTGTTCCATCACAAATCGTCTTGTGGCAGCATCGATTTCCTGAATTTCTTCTAAGCTTGGACGCGCAATGACATTGTGATGGTGCATTGATTTTTCAATGAGGTCTTCTACTGTTAAGAAACTGATCTTCTTTTGCAGAAAAGCTTCTACAGCGGCTTCATTAGCTGCATTCATCACAGTTGGCATACTTCCTCCCATTTTCCCAGCTTCATATGCAAATCGAAGGCAACGGAAACGTTCCATATCCATTGTTTGAAAATGTAACGTTCCAATTTCCCATAAATTCAGCTGTTTAGCGTTTGGAAGTGAAAAACGATCAGGGTAAGTAAGTGCATATTGAATTGGAACACGCATATCCGGTGTACCAAGCTGCGCCATTACACTGCGATCTTCAAACTCAACCATTGAGTGAATGATACTTTCTTTATGTAATACAACATCGATTTGCTCATAAGGAATATTAAAAAGCCAATGCGCTTCAATAACTTCCAATCCCTTATTCATCATTGTAGCAGAATCAATTGTAATTTTCGAACCCATAGACCAGTTTGGATGACGAAGTGCATCTTCTACTGTCACATGTTGAAGTTCATTCCTCGTTTTATCTCGGAAACTTCCACCTGATGCTGTCAAAATTAATCGAGAAATACGCTTCTCATTTTCTCCATTTAAACATTGAAAAATAGCAGAGTGTTCACTATCTACAGGAAGTAAAGCTACGTTATGCTTTTTTGCAGCTTCCATAACTAAATGCCCTGCTGTCACTAATGTTTCTTTGTTTGCAATTGCAATCGTTTTTTTCGCCTCAATTGCTCGTAATGTCGGTAGCAATCCGACACTACCAACAACAGCGTTTACAAGTATTTCTGCATCCTGATGAAGTGCAACTTCAAGCAACCCTTCATCTCCATATACAATTTTCGTATTTCCACAAACTGCTTGTAATCGCCAAGCATCTTCCTTTTGTTGTACAGACACAATTTCAGGAGAAAACTCTTGAATCATTTGCTCAGCAAACTCAATGTTTCTTCCAACAGAAAAAGCAACGAGACGGAATTGGTCTTGGTGCGATCGCAACACATCTAAAGTCTGTGTTCCAATTGATCCACTCGCACCTAATAAACTAATATTTTTCATTGTTCCAACTCCTCGTTCGTTCATTAAATGAAATGTAAGAAATGTAATAGCGGTAATACAAATAACCAGCTATCAGTTCGATCAAGAATACCACCATGTCCTGGTAAGATTGTACCCGAATCTTTCACACCATAATGACGTTTAAATGCCGATTCCACTAAGTCTCCAATTTGGCCAAATACCGATATTGCAATTGTAACTGCAATAAGGACACCTATATTTGAATGAACCGGTAAAAATACATTATACACAAGAGCAACAACAATTCCACATAAAATACCGCCGATAGAACCTTCTATCGTTTTATTTGGACTAATTTCTGGCCAAAGTTTGTGTTTCCCTATTGCTTTTCCAATAAAGTAAGCACCGGAATCCGTTGCCCAAATGACAAACAATGCATAAAATACATATTGAATTCCTGCAATACGAGTTTCATTTAAATAAAAGAACCCCAATGCAACATAAGTTGTTGCCATCAATAAAAATGCAGCATTGTCAAAAGTAAATGTATTCTTAGAAAGGACAGTATATGATAAAAGTAATAAGACAATTACAAATGTAATGTCCACTTTCGTTAATCCAATTGTTTCAAATATGCCCGTTACATTACTTGGAATTAAAATAGTCCACAGCAATAATGCTGCTAAAACTGTTGGCATAGAAATAATCGTTAGCTTATTCATTCGAATTAATTCATATAATCCAACAGAAGCTAATGCATACACTAAAATTGTAAAAGGCACGCCACCGTAAAATACGATGGGAATGAATAGCGCGGCAGCAATCACTCCAGTAATTATTCTCTGTTTCACTACCAAACCCTCTCTTTCTACACGCCACCAAATCTGCGACCTCTATTTTGAAAGTCAGTAATGGACTGTAATAAATGTTCTTCTGTAAAATCCGGCCAATTTACATCAGTAAACCACAATTCTGAATAAGCAATTTGCCACAGCATAAAATTACTAATACGGATTTCACCACTTGTTCGGATTAGCAAATCAGGATCAGGCAATGTTCTTGTCATTAAGTACGAAGAAATTGTTTCTTCTGTTATTTCTTCAGAACGAAGTTTTCCTTCTTCACTATCCTTAACTATATTTTGTACAGCCGATACGATTTCATCACGACTTCCATAGTTTAACGCAAAATTTAAGATTAATCCCGTGTTATCTTTCGTATCTTCAATCGCTTTTTCCATCGCTCTACGCGTATGAACTGGAAGGCGATCCTTTTGTCCTATGACACGTACTTGTACATTTTCTTCAATGAGCTCCGGCAAAAATGCACCTAAAAATTCTTCAGGAAGCTTCATTAAATAATCCACTTCTAATTTCGGTCTTTTCCAGTTCTCTGTAGAAAAAGCATAAAGAGTCAGTACTTTGACACCGAGTTTACTAGCAAACTTCGTAATTTTCTTTACAACTTGCATTCCTTCATGATGACCTGCAATGCGAGGCATCGCTCTTCTTTTCGCCCATCTTCCATTACCGTCCATAATGATTGCAATATGCGCTGGGATTTCTCCTTTTTTTGCTTCTTCTACGAGATGATCAAACGACGCGATCTTATTGCCTTTAAAAAAAGGAAGTTTTCTAAACATCATTCAAACCCTCCAACGAGCAGACATATGCCTAAAAGTGTAAAAAGACCCCCTTAAGAAGAGGGTCATATTTGCGAAAGCTTCGCGATTACACTTCCATAATTTCTTTTTCTTTGTTTTTTGTAATATCGTCAACTTTTGCGATATATTTATCTGTTTCTTTTTGGATATCTTCTGTATATCCTCTTAAATCATCTTCCGTAATATCGCCGTTTTTCTCAAGCTTTTTCAGATCATCGTTTGCATCACGACGAACGTTACGAACAGCTACTTTTGCATCTTCAGAGTATTTTTTTACAACCTTTACGAGCTCACGACGACGCTCTTCTGTTAATGCAGGGAATGCAATACGGATTACTGTACCGTCATTAGAAGGATTTAAGCCTAAGTCAGCTTTTAAAATTGCTTTCTCAATATCACCAATAGATGTCTTATCATATGGTTGAATAACTAGTAAACGTGCTTCTGGCACTGTAATATTTGCTAATTGTACAACAGGTGTTGGTGCACCGTAGTAATCTACTTGTACTTTATCTAATACAGAAGCACTTGCGCGTCCTGCACGAACTGTTGAAAGTTCACGAGAATATGCAGCAGTTGCTTTTTCCATTTTCTCTTTTGCATTACTTAAAACTTGTTGTCCCATTATTATTTCCCCCTCACAATTGTTCCAATATTTTCGCCTAGAACGGCACGTTTAATGTTTCCTTCTTCCATAATAGAGAATACAATTAACGGAATATCATTATCCATACATAAAGAAGAAGCTGTAGAATCCATTACACCCAAGCCTTCTTTTAAGACGTCTAAATATGTAAGTGATTCGTATTTTGTTGCTGTTTCATCAATTGTTGGGTCTGCACTATATACGCCATCTACATTATTTTTCGCCATTAAAATAACATCTGCCTCAATCTCAGCTGCACGTAGTGCTGCTGTTGTATCAGTAGAGAAGTAAGGATTTCCTGTACCTGCTGCAAAAATCACAACACGTTTTTTCTCTAAGTGACGATTTGCTTTACGACGAATATAAGGTTCCGCTACTTGGCGCATTTCAATAGAAGTTTGTACACGTGTTTGAACTCCTAAATTCTCTAAGCTGTCTTGAAGAGCTAAAGAGTTCATTACCGTTGCTAACATTCCCATATAGTCAGCCGTTGCACGATCCATTCCCATTTCGCTACCAATCTTACCGCGCCAAATGTTACCACCGCCAACAACAACTGCAACTTCTACGTCTAACTCAGCAATTTCTTTCACTTGCTCAGCAACCGACTTAATAACAGACGGATTAATTCCAAATCCTTTATCTCCAGCTAAAGCTTCACCGCTCAGCTTTAATACTACACGATTATATTTTGGCTTACTCATAATGAACCTCCAATGCCCACATCTTTATTTTAAAAAAGGGAACACAATGTGTCCCCCAATCTTTATTAGTTGCTGCCTTTTACTTGGTTCATTACTTCTTCAGCAAAGTTGTCTTGACGCTTTTCAATACCTTCACCAACAGCGTAGCGAACGAATCCTTTTAATGTGCCGCCTTTAGACTCAACGAACTGACGAACTTTCATATCAGGATTTTTAACGAATGCTTGGTCAAGTAAGCAAATCTCTTCGAAGAATTTACCTAGGCGGCCTTCAACCATCTTAGCAACGATTTTTTCAGGTTTGCCTTCGTTTAAAGCTTGTTGTGTTAATACTTGACGCTCATGCTCAACTTCTTCAGCTGTTACAGCATCACGGTCGATGTATTTAGGGTTAACTGCTGCAACGTGCATTGCTACGTCTTTAGCAGCCGCTTCATCTGTAGAACCTTCAAGAACTGCTAATACACCAATGCGTCCACCCATGTGTAGGTAAGCACCGAATGCATCTGCATCAGTTTTTGTTACGATTTCAAAACGACGAAGTGTAAGTTTTTCACCAATTTTAGCGATTGCTTCGT
Source organism: Bacillus pseudomycoides (assembly GCF_002582035.1). Taxonomy (GTDB): domain Bacteria; phylum Bacillota; class Bacilli; order Bacillales; family Bacillaceae_G; genus Bacillus_A; species Bacillus_A pseudomycoides_B. The sequence goes on along the minus strand of NZ_NUQE01000039.1, from coordinate 63,990 downwards.
TGATGTGCTCTTCTACTGTTTTGCCGTTTGCAATTGTTTGAGCCATTGCTTCTTCAATGTTAGCAGGTTTGTTAGCTAATAAGTGAGCAGCTAATTCTTTAATTAATGTTTGGAAACCTTCGTTTTTCGCAACGAAATCAGTTTCAGAGTTTAATTCTAAGATTAAACCGTCGTTACCGTTTGTTTCGATGAAAGTTAAACCTTCAGCAGCGATGCGGTCTGCTTTTTTAGCAGCTTTTGCAATACCTTTTTCACGTAAGAAATCAATTGCTTTCTCCATGTCGCCGTTAGTTTCTGTTAAAGCTTTTTTGCAGTCCATCATACCTGCGCCAGTTTTTTCGCGAAGTTCTTTTACCATTTGTGCAGTAATTGCCATATTATTCATCCTCCTAAAATATGTATATACCTTAAAAAAGGTGATAAAAGGCTTACCCCCTTATCACCTTTCCAAATTTGTTACGCAGTAACAGTTTCTTCACCTTGTTTTGCTTCAAGGATCGCGTCTGCCATTTTAGATGTAAGAAGTTTTACAGCACGAATTGCATCATCGTTTGCTGGGATTACATGATCAATTTCATCTGGATCACAGTTTGTATCAACAATACCGATGATTGGAATGTTTAATTTGCGTGCTTCAGCAACTGCGATACGCTCTTTACGAGGGTCTACTACGAATAATGCATCTGGAAGACCTTTCATATCTTTAATGCCGCCTAAGAATTTCTCAAGACGCTCTAATTCTTTCTTAAGTTGTACAACTTCTTTCTTAGGAAGTACTTCGAAAGTGCCATCTTCTTGCATTCTTTCGATGTCTTTAAGGCGTTTAATACGCTTTTGAATTGTTTGGAAGTTTGTTAACGTACCACCTAACCAACGTTGGTTAACGAAGTACATACCAGCGCGAGTTGCTTCTTCTTTGATAGCATCTTGTGCTTGTTTTTTTGTACCTACGAATAATACGTTACCGCCGTTAGCAGCGATGTCTCTCATTACGTTGAATGCTTCTTCAACTTTTTTCACAGTTTTTTGTAAGTCGATGATGTAGATACCGTTACGCTCTGTGAAAATGTAACGTTTCATTTTTGGGTTCCAGCGACGAGTTTGATGTCCGAAGTGAACACCAGCTTCAAGCAATTGCTTCATAGAAATTACTGACATAATTTAGTTCCTCCTAAATGGTTTTTGATATCCTCCGTTCACTTCATCTTTAAGCGAAACTACAACTGTAGCACCAACACTTAAATCAATGAACGTGTGTACTTTGTACTGACACCACTGACAACTATATCATAACAAAATATCACAATCAAGTCGAAAATACATACATTGTGAAACTTTCTTTTCATTTACTTATTTTTACTATCGAATCATATTACAGTATTACCATTCTCCCTTATTTTTAAGCCGTTTAAATAATAAAATGAACCTTTCATCAATGGAGCACTACTAATGCTGAGCATACTAAAAAAGAGCTCTTCTGCACTATGCAGAAGAGCTCTAAGTCTTTTAAAATTAGTTTGTTTTTAATTTTGCAAGTTCATGTAAAAATTTATCATTCAATACTTTAATGTATGTTCCTTTCATACCTAAAGAACGAGACTCGATTACACCAGCACTTTCTAACTTACGAAGTGCGTTTACGATTACAGAACGCGTAATACCTACACGATCAGCAATTTTACTTGCAACAAGTAGGCCTTCTGTTCCATTTAATTCTTCGAAAATATGCTCAATTGCCTCTAGTTCACTGTATGATAATGAGCTAATCGCCATTTGTACAACTGCTTTACTACGTGCTTCTTCTTCAATTTCTTCTGCTTTTTCACGTAGAATTTCCATACCTACTACAGTAGCACTATATTCAGCAAGAATTAAATCATCATCTAAAAATTCTTGACCTAGACGCGCTAATACTAATGTACCTAGACGCTCACCACCACCAACGATTGGTACGATAGTTGTTAAACCTTGACCAAATAACTCTCTGTTTTCTACAGGGAACGCTGTATACTCACTGTTTACTTCTAGGTTTGGAGATGTTTCAGTTACATTGAATAAGTTCTTTGTATACTCTTCTGGGAATTGACGCTCAGCAAGCATTTGTTTCATGCGCTCATTTTCGATTTGTTGGTGAATTGCATATCCTAATAATTTCCCGCGACGACTTACAACAAATACGTTCGCTTCAATTACTTCACACATTGTGTCAGCCATTTCTCTAAAGTTTACTGGTTTTCCTGCTGCGCTCTGTAATAACGCATTCAGCTTTCTTGTTTTTGCTAATAATTCCATTTCAAAATTTCCTCCTACATATTATTCATATACTTTTAATCTCTTGGAAACTAGGGCGAGTCACCTGATGATACTATTACAAAATAAACTGGCTCACATCTTTATTTTTAGCAATTGTTGCTAACTTTTCCTCTACATACTGAGGTGTTATCGTTACCTTTTCTAACGTAATTTCAGATGCTTCAAACGATAAATCTTCAAGAAGTTTTTCCATAATGGTATGAAGCCTTCTTGCTCCAATATTATCTGTGTCTTGATTGACTTGATAAGCAATCTCAGCAATCTTACGAATAGCTTCGTCAGAAAATTCAATTTCTATACCTTCCGTTTCCAATAATGCTATATATTGTTTTATTAAAGCATTATCTGGCTCAATAAGGATTTTCACAAAATCATCTGCTGACAATTTTGTTAGTTCTACTCGAATCGGGAATCTCCCTTGTAGTTCTGGAATTAAATCTGACGGCTTTGACATATGGAAAGCGCCCGCTGCAATAAATAAAACGTAATCCGTTCTTATCGGTCCATACTTTGTCACAACAGTTGATCCTTCCACAATCGGTAAGATATCCCGCTGTACGCCTTCACGTGATACATCAACACTATTCGATTGTTTACCAGCAATTTTGTCAATCTCATCAATAAAAATAATCCCAAGCTGTTCAGCACGATAAACAGCCTCTTGTGTAACTTCATCCATATCAATTAAGCGCTGTGCTTCTTCATTTGTCAAGACTTTTCTTGCTTCTTTTACAGAAAGTTTACGTTTTTTCGTTTTTTTCGGCATAAAACTTCCAAGTGCATCTTGAAAATTCATACCCATTTGTTCCATTCCTGTACCTTGAAGCATATCGAACATAGATGATTGTTGTTCTGTCACTTCGATTGTAATCGTTTCATCTTCTAGTAAACCCGCAGCAAGTTGCTTTTCTACTTCTTTTCGTTTCTGTTCAACTTCCCGTTCGTCTTGTTGCTCCGATGTTGGAGTTGTGTTTTGATTTTGATATCCGCCAAATAACATTTCTAACGGATTTTTAAACCCTGACTCTTTTTGTTTATGCGGTACTAAATTTTCAACAATTCGCTGGTTCGCTTGTTCTTCTGCTTTATCTTTAACATGAATCATTTTTTCTTCTTTCACAATTCGAACAGAAGTTTCTACAAGATCCCGAACCATAGATTCAACATCACGGCCAACATAGCCTACTTCTGTGAATTTTGTCGCCTCTACTTTAATAAATGGCGCACCGACAAGCTTCGCGATTCGTCTCGCCACTTCTGTTTTTCCGACCCCAGTCGGTCCAATCATTAAGATATTTTTTGGTGCAATTTCATCGCGAAGTTCTTCCGCTAATTTACTGCGGCGATAACGATTTCGGAGCGCCACTGCAACCGCTTTTTTTGCATCTTTTTGACCAATAATATATTGATCTAGCTTCTCTACAATTTGTCGCGGAGTAAAATGTATATGCATATAAAACGCCTCCCTTACAGTTCTACAATTCTTCCACAATAATATTTTCGTTCGTATATACACAAATATTGCTAGCAATTTCTAAACTTGCTTTCGCAATTTCTCTTGCTGTAAAATGATCACCTGCATGCTGTTTTAAAGCACGCCCTGCTGCAAGTGCATAATGCCCACCAGATCCAATCGCTAAAATGCCGTCATCAGGTTCAATTACTTCACCTGTTCCCGAAACAAGTAACAACGTATTTCTATCCATAACGATTAACATCGCCTCTAATTGGCGAAGCATTTTATCTCCTCGCCACTGTTTTGCCATTTCTACAGCAGCCCGCTGCAAATTACCGTTGTACTCTTCAAGTTTCCCTTCGAACATCTCAAATAATGTAAAAGCATCTGCGACAGAACCCGCAAAACCAGCTAGCACTTTACCGTGAAATAACTTTCGAACTTTACGAGCTGTATGTTTCATAACAACAGCATTCCCAAGCGTAACTTGCCCGTCACCAGCCATTGCACATTCTCCATTATGGTGAATTGCAAATATCGTTGTAGCATGGAAATTTCCCATAGAAAAAACTCCTTTTTTTTGTTTTTATAGCTTTTAAAAGCAATTTATGCGCGGGGATGATGCATCATGTAAACAGAACGCAACCTTTCTTTTGAAACGTGCGTATAAATTTGTGTTGCCGATAAATTTTCATGTCCTAATAACTCTTGTACAGTTCGCATGTCTGCCCCTTCATTTAACATATGAGTCGCAAATGTATGTCTTAACATATGAGGGCTTATATGCATTGTGAGGGAAGTTTTTTTTATTAGTTCATTCAAAATATACCGAACACCCCGATCTGTTAACGGTGTACCTTTCGCATTTAAAAATACCATTTGGGAGTGTTTCTCCGATTTTTTCTGCAATCGTTTTCTCCCGTTTTCTATGTAAGTTAGTAAAGCATCTTGTGCATAACTACCAAAAGGAACATAGCGTTGTTTCTTCCCTTTCCCTGTCACCAAAATCGTCCCAACTGAAAAATCAATATCCGTAAGTTGAAGTTGCACACATTCACCGACACGAATGCCCGTCGCATACATGAGCTCCAATAAAGCCTGATCTCGCTGTCCTAACGGCTTGTCAGTATCAGAAACTTCAAACAACTGCTCTAATTCTTCAACGTACAAAAACTTGGGGATTGACCACTCTTTTTTTGGGAGTGATGCAAGTGCAAATGGATTATCTTCTCGATATCCTTCACGCATCAAAAAACGATACAGACTTCGTAAACTCGAGATTTTACGCGCTACAGATTTCCTTGCTAACTTTTCATTATGCAAAGTTGTTAAATATAAACGAACATCAACGTACGTAATATTCGTAAAAGAGGAAATACCTTCTCGCTTCATAAATTGCACAAAATGTTCTAAATCATTCTGATAACTTTCAATTGTATATTTTGAATAATTTCTTTCAATTTGTAAATATCCGACGAATAATTGTAACATTTTATTCACATGTTCATCCATTCTCTTCACCTCAATAAAGGCTACTAAATCGTATCACAACTTAGTAGCCTTTGCAAGAAATTTAACTAAATATTTACAAAATTTTGAATTGTTTCTAATGCGCGGTTTGCATACGCTTCGTTACGTTCTTGCTTCTTCTTGATTTTCTTTTCTAGCGGTGCAAATAATCCGAAATTCGCATTCATTGGTTGGAAATTTTTCACATTTGTTGTTGTGATGTAATTCGCCATACTACCCATTGCTGTTACTGGCGGTAAAACAACCGGCTCTTCTTCTTTCACAAGACGAGCTGCATTTATACCTGCCAATAAGCCCGAAGCAGCTGATTCTACATATCCCTCTACTCCAGTCATTTGTCCAGCAAAGAATAAATCATCCCGATTTTTATATTGGTATGTTGGACGAAGTAATTTTGGCGAATTAATAAATGTATTGCGATGCATCACACCATAACGCACAATCTCTGCATTTTCTAATCCAGGGATTAATTGTAACACTTCTTTTTGTGGCCCCCACTTTAAGTGCGTTTGGAAGCCAACAATATTATATAATGTTCCTGCCGCATCATCTTGACGTAATTGAACAACCGCATACGGTGTTTTCCCTGTTTTCGGATCTTCTAATCCAACTGGTTTCATTGGCCCAAATAGCAATGTTTGTCGACCGCGGTTTGCCATTACTTCTACAGGCATACAACCTTCAAAGAAAACTTCCTTCTCAAATTCTTTTAATGGTACTGTTTCAGCGGCAATTAACGCATCATAAAAACGGTTAAATTCTTCTTCTGTCATCGGACAGTTTAAATACGCAGCTTCTCCTTTATCATAGCGAGATTTTAAATACACTTTCTCCATATCAATGCTATCTTTTTCTACAATAGGTGCTGCCGCATCATAGAAATAAAAATAATCCTCACCCGTTAGTTCTTTTAGTTGTGCTGATAGCGCCGGTGAAGTAAGCGGGCCTGTCGCAATTACAGTTGGTCCTTCTGGGATTTCTGTAATTTCCTCATTCATTACCGTCACGTTCGGATGATTTTTCACATATTCCGTTACCTTCGCTGCAAATTCATGACGGTCTACAGCTAAAGCACCGCCCGCTGGTACAGAACACTCATCTGCTGCACGAATAATGACAGAATCCATACGGCGCATCTCTTCTTTAATTACACCAACCGCATTTGTTAATGTATTTGCCCGAAGCGAGTTACTACATACAAGTTCAGCAAATTTATCTGTATGATGAGCTGGTGTTTGTTTTACTGGTCTCATTTCATATAATTTTACTTGAACCCCGCGCTTTGCGATTTGATAAGCTGCTTCGCTTCCTGCAAGACCTGCACCAATTACGTTTACTACTTGTGTTGTCATTTGTCTCACCTTTCTTTTTTCATTTCCCGAAAAAAATGTGAGCTGGTAGGCTCACATTTGTTGTTCTTCTTCATAATCACAAGAGATACACTGTACTTGAACGCCTTTTTTCAACTTCTTCTCAACAAGCATTCCTTCGCACTTTGGACATTTCCGACCAATTGGCTTATCCCAAGAAACAAAGTCGCACTCTGGATATGTGCCGCAGCCGTAAAAAAGACGTTTCTTTTTATTACTTCGTCGTTCAATAATTTGTCCTTCGTCACACTTCGGACATGTAACACCGATTTCTTTAACAATCGGTTTTGTATTTCGGCAATCCGGGAAATTGGAACACGCCATAAACTTTCCGAATTTACCCATTTTGAAGACCATTGGGTTACCGCACAATTCACAATCTTCTCCAGCAGGCTCATCTTTAATTTCTACTTCGCGCATTTCTTTCTCCGCTTTCTCTAAACGCGGTTCAAACTCTTTGTAGAAATCATCAACAATTTGTACCCAGTTTGCTTTTCCATCTTCTATTTCATCAAGATTTTTCTCCATATTAGCTGTAAACTCGATATTAATAATTTCTGGGAAAAACTCTAAAATAAGTTCGGTAACAATTTCGCCAAGCTCAGTTGGAATAAATCTCTTATTGTCTAACCCTACATATCCGCGTTTTTGAATCGTTTCTAGCGTCGGTACATATGTAGATGGTCTGCCAATTCCAAGTTCCTCTAATGTTTTTACTAAACGCGCCTCTGTATAACGTGGCGGCGGCTGAGTAAAATGTTGTTTCGGTTCGACATCTTTAGAGAAAACTGTTTCTCCTATGTCTAACTTAGGTAACATTCTATCTTTCTCTTCCGCTCCATCATCTTTTGCTTCCACATATACTTTCATAAATCCTGGGAATTTCACAACAGATCCATTCGCACGAAATTGAACAGAATTGTTTATCAATTTAGCTGTAACAGTATCCATTATAGCAGATGCCATCTGACTTGCAACAAATCGCTCCCAAATCAGCTTATATAAACGATATTGGTCACGGCTCAAATAGCTTTTTAATTCATCTGGTTTACGCAGGACAGATGAAGGACGAATCGCTTCATGCGCATCTTGTGCATTTGCATTTTTCGACTCTTTCTTTTTTTGTGTTCCTATGTAGTCTGCCCCAAATGCTTCTTCAATATAAGAACGTGCTTCTTGCTGTGCTGTTTCTGAAATTCTCGTAGAATCCGTTCTCATATATGTAATTAGTCCGACCGTTCCTTGCTTTCCAATGTCAATCCCTTCATAAAGCTGCTGCGCAAGCATCATCGTTTTCTTCGCTCGCATATTTAATTTTCTCGCAGCTTCTTGTTGCAGAGAGGATGTCGTAAATGGTAATGCAGGATTACGTTTTCGTTCTTTTTTCGTTACACTTTCAACCGAAAATGCATTCTCTTGCATTTTTTCAATAATTTCATTTACTTGTTGTTCATTTGTTAATTCTACTTTTTCCCCGTTTATTCCATAAAAGGATGCTTCAAACGTCTCTTTTCCTTTTACAAATTCAGTTTTAATCGTCCAGAATTCTTCAGGTATAAACGCTTGAATTTCTTTTTCGCGTTCTATAATTAAACGTACTGAAACAGACTGCACACGCCCTGCACTTAATCCTTTTTTTACTTTCTTCCATAATAAAGGACTAATATTATAACCAACAAGTCGGTCAAGCACGCGTCTCGCCTGCTGTGCATCCACTAAATCCATATTAATCGCACGAGGATGTTTAAAAGATTCTTTAATGGCATCTTTTGTAATTTCATTGAATACAACACGGCAATCTGATTCTACATCTACATTCAGCGTATTGGCTAAGTGCCAAGCAATCGCTTCTCCTTCGCGATCCGGATCGGCTGCGAGATAAATTTGTTTTGCTTTTTTTGCCGCTGCCTTTAACTCTTTTAAAACAGGACCTTTACCACGAATGGTAATATATTTGGGAGTGAAATTATTTTTCACGTCTATTCCTGTTTGGCTTTTAGGTAAATCGCGAACATGGCCCATGGACGCGACTACTTTGTATTTTTTCCCTAAATATTTTTCAATGGTTTTCGCCTTAGAAGGCGACTCCACGATTACAAGGTACTCTGACATGCTAGTGCCTCCTTAAGAGGTGGATTCAATTCTTCATCTTCACTCATACAGATGTTTCTTCCTCAAAGTTCTTAAAGCTTTTTTGGATGGATTATTGACTAATATTATTGATTTCCCTCGTTTTTGTCAATCAACAATGAATATAACATACAGTGACAATCTACTATTTGTCAATAATTGTTTAATAAAAATATAAAATATACTAGCAATTTGAAAGTTCTTCTATCACATCTTTGGCACATTGAACTAATTTCGCTCCTTGTTGGATGAGCTGATTCGTTCCCGCAGCACTCTCAATATAGTTAGGACCCGGCAAAGCAAATACTTCTCTATTTTGTTCTAAAGCAAAATCCGCTGTAATAAGAGAACCACTACGAGCTTTCGCCTCTACTACGAAAACGCCTTGACAAAGCCCACTTATAATACGGTTTCTCCTCGGAAAATACCATTTTTGCGGTGCATAATGCGGAGGATACTCTGATACAAGTACTATTTGTTCTTTCCATTTTTCATAAAAAGATTGATTTTTCTTTGGATACATATATTGTAAGCCATGTCCTAATACTGCAATTGTCGCGAAGCTGTGCTCTACTGCAATTTCATGCGCAATTGTATCGATGCCACTTGCAAGCCCGCTCACGATTAACCATTCGCTTTTCATAAGCGGTTGTAAAATAGATTGTATGCTTCCTTTTCCGTATAAAGACGGATTTCTCGTTCCAACAACGGCTAATTTTTTTGTCCATTGTAATAATTCTTTTCTCCCCCTTCCATATAAAACAAACGGAGGATCAGGAATTTCGCGCAATAAACTCGGATAGTCATCATCCCATATCGTCATATAAAAAATATATTCATCTTGTAATTGTTGAACGCAGAATGAAGGGGACGTTTTTTGAAGATAAGAAACAAGTGCAGAGGCTTTTTGCATAGACAGCCCAAGATATTTTTCAATTTGAGGAGCTTGAAAGGAATAAATATCAGTTAACTGAGGATCGATAGATAGTAAACGTCGGAGCACTTTCCACTGATCTGCCAAACAGTAGTGAAGATGTAACAATCTTTCACGTTTCATATTCATTCTCCTTACCCATAATTAATATTATGTAAACAATGAAAGGTATAAAAGACACCCTCTTTTACAGAAGGTGTCTTTCTAAACTATTAATAATTTTTACAAGTTTCAAATAAACCTTTTTCTTTTAAAACAGAAATTAAAGTTTCACCCATAACAGCTGGTGTTTCAGCAACTTTAATACCGCAAGCTTCCATCGTTTTAATCTTTTCAGCAGCTGTACCTTTACCGCCAGAAATGATCGCACCAGCATGGCCCATGCGTTTTCCTGGAGGTGCTGTTTGGCCACCAATAAAGCCAACAACAGGTTTCGTCATGTTCGCTTTTACCCACTCAGCAGCTTCTTCTTCTGCTGTTCCACCAATTTCACCAATCATAATAACAGCATGTGTCTCTTCATCTTCATTGAATGCTTTTAATGCATCTATGAAGTTTGTACCATTTACAGGGTCACCACCGATACCTACTGCAGTTGATTGGCCGATTCCTTCTTGTGTTAATTGATGTACAGCTTCATATGTTAACGTACCTGAACGAGATACGATACCTACATGACCTTTTTTATGAATGTATCCTGGCATAATACCAATCTTACACTCATCTGGTGTAATAACACCTGGGCAGTTTGGTCCAAGAAGACGTGTCTTTTTACCTTGCATGTATTTTTTAACATTTACCATGTCTAATACAGGGATACCCTCTGTAATACATACTACTAAATCAAGGTCCGCATCAACAGCTTCCATAATTGCATCCGCAGCAAAAGCAGGTGGAACATATACAACAGAAGCGTTTGCACCTGTTGCTTTTACAGCGTCTTCTACTGTATTAAATACTGGTACACCTTCGATTTCAGTACCACCTTTACCAGGCGTTACACCACCGACGATTTTTGTACCATATTCAATCATTTGTTTTGTATGGAATAAACCTTGAGAACCTGTAATACCTTGTACAATAACTTTTGTATCTTTATTAACTAATACGCTCATTATTTCTCCCCCGCTTTCTATTAGCCTACTAGTGAAACAATTTTTTGTGCACCGTCTGCCATAGATTCTGCTGCAACAATATTTAAACCAGATTCATTTAAAATTTTCTTTCCTAACTCTACATTTGTACCTTCAAGACGAACAACAAGTGGTAATTCAAGGCCCACTTGTTTTGTTGCCTCGATAACACCTTCTGCAATTACATCACATTTCATAATTCCACCGAAAATGTTAACAAAAATACCTTTTACATTTTTGTCAGAAAGAATAATTTTGAAAGCTTCTGTAACTTTTTCAGCTGTAGCACCGCCACCAACATCTAAGAAGTTAGCTGGATCGCCGTTATAATGTTTAATAATATCCATCGTTGCCATCGCAAGTCCTGCACCGTTTACCATACAACCAATATTTCCATCTAGCGAAATATAGTTTAGGTCATATTTAGAAGCTTCAACTTCTTTTGGATCTTCTTCATCAAGATCACGAAGTTCTAAAATATCTTTATGACGATATAAAGCATTAGAATCAAAGTTTAATTTTGCATCTAACGCCATAACTTTTCCGTCACCTGTTGTAACAAGCGGGTTAATTTCTGCGATAGAGCAGTCTTTTTCAATAAACGCACGGTATAAGCCCATCATAAACTTCACAGCTTGTCCAACAAGCTCGTTTGGAATATTGATATTAAACGCTATACGACGCGCTTGAAATCCTTGCAGACCTACTGCAGGATCAATATATTCTTTAAAGATTTTTTCTGGTGTTTTCTCTGCTACTTCCTCAATCTCTGTTCCGCCTTCTTCAGACGCCATTAATACAACTTGAGAAGTCGCACGATCTAATACAAGACCAACATAATATTCTTTTTTAATGTCGCATCCTTCTTCGATAAGTAAGCGCTTTACTTCTTTACCTTCAGGACCTGTTTGATGAGTTACAAGCGTTTTCCCCAGAATTTCCTCTGCATATGTACGAACTTCATCTAAGTTCTTCGCCACTTTTACACCGCCAGCTTTGCCGCGTCCGCCAGCATGAATTTGTGCTTTTACTACACATACACTCGTTCCTAATTCTTTCGCTGCTTCTACAGCTTCTTCTACTGTAAAGGCAACCTTCCCGTTCGGAACGCTTACCCCATAGTTTCTAAGGACTTCTTTACCCTGATACTCGTGGATATTCATGGTCCCATCCTCCCCTATTTTCCTATTTTACTCGAAAAGTTTTTTAATGTTTTTAAACACTACATTGTCATTGTATAAAATGATTGCCACGCTGTCTACAATAAAGTGTCAGAAAACTGAAATCGCTTTATTCTTTTTTGAAAATAGTAATGTTAATATATAAAAATAAGAAATAAGCTGTAGATTCACAGCTTATTTCTTAATCATATCTTTAATTGGAGCAAACGTTTTTCGATGCTCATCTAACACACCGTAAGTTTCAATCGCTTGTAAATGCTGTTTCGTTCCATAACCCATATGTTGCTCGAATCCATACTGCGGATATTGTTTTCCAAGTTCCTTCATCATGCGATCACGCGTTACTTTCGCAATTACAGATGCAGCCGAAATAGAAATGCTTTTCGCATCTCCTTTAATAATGGACGTTTGAGGGATTGAAGTCGGAAGCTCCATCGCATCTATTAGCAAATGCTCTGGTGTACAAGATAAATTTGCAACAGCATCTAACATCGCTTGTTTCGTCGCTTGATAAATATTTATTTCATCGATTACATTAGGTGATACTATCCCAATCCCAATCGCTAATGCCTTCTCTTGAATTTCACCATAAAACCGCTCACGCTTCGCCTCACTCAGCTTTTTCGAGTCATTCAAACCTAGTATATAAAAATCTTCTGGCAGCACAACAGCAGCAACAACAACAGGCCCTGCTAACGGGCCTCTCCCCACTTCATCAATACCAGCAATAGATACAATCCCTCTTTGACGGAGCGCACTTTCATAAATTGACATCTCAATAAATTTTTGTTTTTCTTTTTCTTTATCCCCTTGTTGTTTTTTCCATTTTGCAATCAGTCTTTGCACACCTTTTCGTTCATCTGCTAATAACATAGCAAAACGTTCGTCGTCTTCTTGTACAATTTCTTGCAATAGAGCTTCTATTTCTTGAATTGTTTGTTTTTTAGACATACACAGTTCCTCCTTCAAATTAAGAAAAGGCGTGCAAAAGCGCGCCTTTTCTTTCCCGTTTAACATTATCTCTGTATTCAGAAGAACGAAAGACACCGGGCTTAAAATAACTACCAGTAAAAATTCAATGAATGAAACGAACCAACTAGAAGTCTAGCTTTATGCCCCGCAAGATTGGTGAAAGCTTTTCATCGGTGGGAGATAAAGAAAATCCCCACTGCTGAAAATTCCACTTTATGCTTCTTCTATTATTTCTTCTGGTGTTTCAAATGTCATTTTTCCAAGTTTACCACCACGAAGCTCACGAAGAACAAGTTCTGATGTCTTGTCATAGTCAACAAGTCCTCCACCCATTAAACAGCCTCTATTCTTTCCAATAGCATCAAATAGTTCCACAATATCTTCTGGAATGTCATTTAACTTATAACGCTCTTTCAAACGTTCTGGATACTGTTTCTCCATAAACCGAAGTGCATATACAGCTACATCTTGTAAATTTAAAATAGAATCTTTAATCGCACCAGTCGTCGCAAGACGAAGTCCAACCATTTCATCTTCAAATTTCGGCCACAAAATACCTGGAGTATCTAGTAATTCCATTTCTTTTCCTACTTTAATCCACTGCTGTGCCGTTGTTACGCCTGGACGATCGCCTGTTTTTGCAATATTTTTTTTGGCTAATTTATTAATTAATGTTGATTTTCCAACGTTCGGAATTCCAACAATTAAAGCGCGAATTGCTCTCGGCTTAATACCTTTTGCAATCATCTTATCAAACTTTTCTTTCACAAGCTCCTTACATGCTGCTGTAATCTCTTTCATACCTTGTCCAGCTTGTGCGTTAATAGAAATCGCTTTATGACCTTTCCCCTCAAAATACGCAATCCATTCCTTTGTTACACGATCGTCTGCCATATCTGCTTTATTTAAAACGACAAGCCTTGGCTTATGCGTAATAATTTCATCAATCATCGGATTTCGTGATGATAATGGCAATCTTGCATCAACAAGTTCAATTACAACATCGATTAATTTTAACTTTTCTGTTACTTGCCGCCTTGCTTTGGCCATATGGCCTGGAAACCATTGAATTACCATATTTCCACCTTCTTTTCTACGTTCATTTTACAATACGAGCATCATCTAATGGCCAATATAACATATTAGCTTTCCCAATCACTTGGTCTATTGAAATTGTTCCGATTGTACGACTATCTTTACTAAAGCGGCGATTGTCTCCTAATACAAATAATTGCCCTTCAGGAACTGTTTTCTTCCCTGTAATTTCTTCAAGCGTAAAATCATATGTTAACGGACCGTCAGAAAGCTGCTTTTTTTCTTCATCTAAATACGGCTCTTTATACGGTTTTCCATTAACATAGAGTGTGTCGTTTCGATATTCTATCTCATCCCCTGGCAAACCAATGACACGTTTAATGTAATCTTTATCTTCCGTTGCTTGAAACACAATAATATCAAAGCGTTTTGGTTCGCTAATGTGGTACCCAATTTTGTTGACAATCATTCGGTCGCGATCATGAAGAGTCGGTGACATAGATACACCATCTACAAGAATCGGAGCAAAGAAAAACTGTCTAATAATCCAAGCCAAGACAACAGCAATCAAAATAGCTTTTACCCATTCCCAAAGTGTACTTTTTTGTTTCGTCATGCGGTTCCCCTCCACAATTATGTAAGCTAGTTGTATTACGAACGATTGGAAAAAGGGAGCTTGCAAATACAAGCTCCCATACATGTCTTATCGAATTTCTTTAATACGTGCTTTTTTACCACGAAGATTGCGTAAGTAGTATAACTTAGCACGACGTACTTTACCACGGCGAAGTACTTCGATTTTCGCGATTCTTGGCGTGTGAACTGGGAATGTACGTTCAACACCTACACCGTAAGAAATCTTACGAACTGTGAATGTTTCGCTAATTCCGCCACCACGACGTTTAATTACAACACCTTCAAAAATCTGAATTCTCTCACGAGTACCCTCTACTACTTTTACGTGTACGCGTAAAGTGTCACCAGGACGGAATGAAGGTAAATCAGTTTTTAATTGATTTTTTGTAATTTCTGCGATTAATTGTTGCATATTCAATTCTCTCCTTCCAAACAGATGCTCTTGCAAAGTCATTTCATAAATTACAGCGGAACACCGTTGTTAACGGCTACTCTCTATAAGTAGCACAAGTGTTATAATAGCATATTGCTCGTTCTGTTGCAATAGCATTTTTTTACTTCTCTTCTTTAAATTCCGCTAACCATTTTTCTTCTTGCTTCGATAAACTACGTTCCTCTAATAAATCAGGACGACGCATATGCGTACGACGAAGTGATTCTTTATGACGCCATTCTTCAATATATTTATGATTACCAGACATAAGTACATCTGGTACTTTCATTCCACGAAAATCCGCTGGTCTTGTATAATGCGGATGTTCAAGTAAACCTGTACTAAATGAATCTTCTATTTGTGATTGTTGATTTCCTAGAACATCAGGCAATAGACGGACAACACTATCTGTAATAACCATAGATGCCAGCTCTCCGCCTGTTAACACATAATCTCCTATTGAAATTTCATCTGTTACAAGGTGTTCACGAACACGCTCATCATACCCTTCATAATGACCACAAATAAAAATGACATGTTCTTCTTGTGCGAGTTTTTCAGCTTTCTTTTGCGTAAAACGCTCTCCTTGCGGACACATTAACACAATACGTGGTTTACACTCTGTTTCCTTCGTTAACTGTTCTACCGCATCAAAAATCGGCTGTGGTGTTAACACCATTCCAGCTCCCCCGCCATACGGGTAATCATCCACACTATTATGTTTATTAGTTGAATAATCACGAAAGTTCACAACTCTTAGCTGTACAGCTTCTTTTTCTTGTGCTTTTTTTAATATAGAAGAACCAAAAACACCTGTAAACATTTCTGGAAACAATGTTAAAATGTCGATTTTCATTACAGTAATCCTTCCATTACTTGAATTGTTACAAGCTTTTCATCAATGTTCACTTGTAAAACAACTTCATCAATATATGGAATTAAAACATCTTGGCCTTTTGGTTGTTTGATAACCCAAACGTCGTTTGCACCAGGAGAAAGAATTTCTTTAATTGTACCAATTGTTTCTCCGTCTTCTGTTACAACAGTACAACCAATAATTTCGTGATAATAATACTCTCCTTCAGGCAATTCTCCAAGCTGTTCCTCTGGAACTTTTAATAAAGAGCCTTTCAATTTCTCTACTTCGTTTACATCGTTGTAACCTTCAAATGTCAGTAAATCAAAAGATTTATGTTGACGATGAGAAGTTATCTTTACAACTAATGGCTCAGTCCCTTTCTCTTGCCATATGTATAATGTGTTTCCTACTTTATAACGCTCTTCCGGAAAATCTGTCCGAGAGATTACACGTACCTCTCCTTTAACACCGTGAGTATTTACAATTTTCCCTACATTAAACCATTTTGTCATAAACAGCACGTCACCCCTGTTTGTTATATGTCGTTAGCATCTCCATTCTCTATGCTGAAGATGCGATTTATCTTAAAATGTTAAAAAAGGGTGAGGAACAGATCCTCGCCCTTTTTATATTTATTGAATTTCCAGCGTTACTTTCTCATTTTGATGATGTCCCGCTGCATATAAGATCGTTCGAATTGCTTTTGCAACTCGCCCTTGTTTCCCAATGACTTTACCCACATCCTCAGGATGTACGGTTAATCGATACTTCATCTCTCCGTTGTACAGTTCCTGTGTAACCTTTACATCTTCAGGATGATCCACAAGGGGTTTAACAATTGTTTCGATTAACCCTGCCATAGTCATTGTTCGAATTACTTACCTTGTTTAGATAAATGGAATTTCTCCATGATACCTTGTTTAGAGAACAGGTTACGAACTGTATCAGATGGTTTCGCACCGTTTCCTAACCATTTTAATGCTGCTTCTTCGTTGATTTTAACTTCAGCTGGTTGAGCAACTGGATTGTAAGTTCCGATTTCCTCGATGAAACGTCCGTCACGAGGAGAACGAGAATCTGCAACAACTACACGATAGAAAGGAGATTTTTTAGCTCCCATACGTTTTAAACGAATTTTAACTGCCATTTATAAAGCACCTCCGAATATATTTCACACAGATAATAATATTAGCAAAAAGAGTGACCCTTTGTAAAGTATATTTTCTTAACAGAGCCATCTTTTTTTCCTTACATAAATGGAAACTTCAAGCCACCTAGTCCTTTTTTCTTACCTTTTTGCATACCAGACATCGTTTTCATCATCTTTTTCATATCTTCAAATTGCTTTAAAAGACGATTGATCTCTTGTACAGTTGTACCACTACCTTTAGCGATACGCTTCTTACGACTGGCGTTAATCATTTCCGGTTGTTCACGCTCTAATTTCGTCATTGAGCGAATAATCGCTTCAATGTGTCCAATTTGCTTTTCGTCAACTTGAACATTTTTTAATCCTTTAATTTTCCCAGCACCAGGAAGCATATTAAGAAGTTCATCAAGCGGTCCCAATTGACGCACTTGTCCTAATTGCTCTAGAAAATCATCCAACGTAAAGGAAAGTGTACGCATTTTTTGCTCAAGTTCTCTTGCTTTTTCTTCATCAACTGTCGCCTGCGCCTTTTCAATTAACGTCAGAACATCACCCATACCTAAAATGCGAGATGCCATACGTTCTGGATGAAATACCTCTAATGCATCTAATTTCTCACCCATACCAGCAAATTTAATCGGTGTGTTTGTAACAGCTTTAATAGATAGTGCTGCACCTCCGCGCGTATCACCATCTAATTTTGTTAATACAACACCTGTTAAACCAAGCTGTTCATGGAAACTTTGAGCCACATTTACCGCATCTTGTCCCGTCATTGCATCAACAACAAGGAAAATTTCATCCGGATTGGCTACTTCTTTAACTTGTGCTAATTCATCCATGAGCTCCTCATCAATATGCAGACGGCCTGCTGTATCAATCAGAACATAATCATGGTGATCTTCTTTAGCTTTCGCAATCGCTTGCTTTGCAATTTCAACAGGACTTACCTTATCTCCTAAAGAGAAAACTGGCATATCCAATTGCTTACCAAGTGTTTCAAGCTGTTTAATTGCTGCTGGGCGATAAATATCAGCCGCGACCAACATCGGTTTACGATTATGCTTTTTACGAAGCAAATTCGCAAGCTTACCTGTCGTCGTCGTTTTACCTGCACCCTGCAAACCAACCATCATAATAACAGTTGGCGGACGGTTAGAGACAGCAATTTTACTTTGCTCTCCACCCATTAATTCTGTAAGTTCTTCCTGTACTACTTTAATAACTTGCTGTCCAGGTGTTAAGCTTTGCATTACATCTTGTCCGACAGCACGTTCAGACACACGCTTAACAAAATCTTTTACTACTTTAAAGTTAACGTCTGCCTCTAAAAGAGCAAGACGAACTTCTCTCATCATTTCTTTTACGTCGGCTTCAGTTACTTTCCCTTTGCCGCGAATTTTTTGCATTGTCTGTTGAAGTCGGTCGGCTAATCCTTCAAATGCCATATTGCCGCCCTCCTAATCTAAATTTTCGATAGCTTCAACAACTTGTTTCACTTGTTCATCTACATGCTCTTCTTCGCTGATTAGCTGCTTTAACTTTTCAACAAGTTGCTGCCTTTCTTGAAACTTTTGAAGTAACAATAACTTTTCTTCATATTCTTCAAGCATCGCTTCTGTCCGTTTAATGTTATCATACACTGCTTGGCGGCTCACTTCAAATTCTTCTGCAATTTCACCAAGCGATAGATCATCAAGATAGTAAAGTGACATATAACTTCTTTGTTTTGGCGTTAACAACGAATGATAAAAATCAAATAAATAATTCATTCTCGTTGTTTTTTCGAGCATGTTGAATCACCCTTTGTTAAGTAAATTACCTTTACATGAATTAGTTTACATGGAGAGTAAAAGTGTGTCAAGTTTTTTTCTTAACATCTTATTTAAATTTTAAAAAAGAAGCGGCAAGCACCGCCTCTTCTTTTTTTACCAGAAACATTTCCTACTTAGATATACGTAAGAGCATGAAGAAATTCACCAAACTATTAGTAGAAAATAAAGTGAAACTTCCATCAGTGGGGGTTCTTCACCCCACTGATGGAAAGCTCTCACCAATCTGGCGCATGCCAGCAGTTATCCCCCACCTATCTTCTTCGACTCTCTCTGAGTCTTAAGGTAAGGGGCTTACTGCCCGCGAATAGCGGGATAAAATCTATCACTAATGAAAACCTTACTTTATTCTACTTCTGTTTCTACAAAGTCTACAAATAATCCATATACATATTGTTCTGGATTAAATTCTTGCAAGTCATCCATTTTTTCTCCAAGGCCGACAAATTTCACCGGTACATCCATCTCATTACGAATCGCTAATACGATTCCACCTTTAGCAGTTCCATCTAATTTCGTTAATACAATGCCTGTTACATTTGTCGCCTCGCGGAATGTCTTCGCTTGACTTAAACCATTCTGTCCTGTTGTTGCATCAATAACAAGTAGTACTTCATGAGGAGCACCCGGGATTTCACGCTCAATTACTCGTTTTACTTTCTCTAACTCTTTCATTAAATTGACTTTGTTTTGCAAACGACCTGCTGTATCGCATAATAACACATCAACTTTCCGCGATTTTGCCGCCTGAATTGCATCGTACATAACAGCTGCTGGATCCGAGCCTGATCCTTGTTTAATCACATCTACACCGACACGTTCACCCCATACTTCTAGCTGTTCAATCGCTCCAGCACGGAATGTATCACCAGCTGCCAACAATACAGACTTACCGCTTGATTTAAATTTATGTGCCATCTTTCCAATCGTTGTTGTTTTCCCAACACCATTTACCCCAACAAATAAAATAACTGTTAATGCATTATCTTGTACATTTAACTCATTATTAAAGTTAGCGTCTCCTTTATAAATCTCAATTAGCTTTTCAGAGATAACATCTTGTACTTCTTTTGGATCTTGAATATTACGACGTTTCACTTCATCTCTTAATTGATCAATCAATTCCATTACTGTGGACACACCCACATCCGCACCAATTAAAATTTCTTCTAACTCTTCGAAGAAATCTTCGTCAACTTTACGATAACGATATACTAAATCATTTATCTTTTCAGCAAAAGAACTTCTCGTTTTCTCTAAACCGTGTTTAAACTTCTCTGTTACAGTATCTGTTTGCTTTGAAATTTTTTCTTTTAATTTTTTAAAAAAGCTCATTCTTTCCCATCCTTTCTATTCACCTGTCACAACTTCTGCTCCATCATCTAAACGAACAGATACAAGTTTGGAAACGCCAGATTCCTGCATCGTTACACCATATAGTACATCTGATTCTTCCATTGTTCCTTTTCGGTGTGTAATGACGATAAATTGTGTTTCATCACTAAACTTTCTCAAGTACTGCGCAAAACGAGCAACGTTCGCTTCATCCAACGCTGCTTCAACCTCATCAAGTACACAAAATGGTACAGGACGAACTTGCAAAATACCAAACAGCAATGCAATAGCTGTTAATGCTCGTTCTCCTCCAGAAAGAAGACCTAAATTTTGCAATTTCTTTCCTGGTGGCTGTGCAACAATATCAATTCCTGTATTTAATAAATCTTGCGGGTTTGTCATAACTAAATCCGCACGCCCTCCGCCAAACAATTGACTAAACACAGACTGGAATTCTGTACGAATTGCTTGGAATGTATAAGAAAATCGTTTTTTCATTTCCTCATCCATCTCGTCAATTACTTGATGGAGTGTTGTTTTCGCCTCTTCCAAATCTTCACGCTGCTCTAATAAGAACGTATAACGCTCAGATACGCGCTCGTATTCATCAATTGAACCTAAGTTTACTGTCCCAAGTTCTTCAATGGATAATTTAATTAATTTCACTTTTTTACGAGCTTCATCACCAGACATTGTCATCGTATACTTTTGTTTCGCCGCTTCAAAAGAAATGGTATATGTTTCTTGTAAGTGCTGCAAGCGGTTTTCTAACTCCACGTCTAAACGATTGATTTTTACTTCTTGATCTTTCAATACATCGAGTAAGTATTTATGCTGACGTTTCGCTTCTTTCACTTCTAAATCTAAATGTTCTAGTCGTCCTTGTAAGTCAAGACGTTGTTCACGGCGTGAGCTAATTAATTCAACAGTTTGATTTCGATCATGAGTTTTCTTTTGAAGCATACTTGTAATCTGCTCTTCACCACTGGAATTCGATGTCATTTCTTGTTTCAAGAATGCTAAATCTTCTTTTGTCTTTATAAGATTCTTTTTCGTTTCATCTTGTTCTTTTGTGAGGCGGTCTACTGTTTCTTTTTGATTTGATAATCGTTGTTGCTTTTCAGCTACTTGCACTTTTAACTCCGTAATTTCTGTCTGCACTTTTTCTTTCGAAGAATGTTGCTCACTCTTTTGCTTTGTTAATTCTTTAATTGTTGTATCAAGCTGCATAATTTTTTCTTGCAGCTCTGTAAGTGTTTCTTCTAGCTCTGTTTTCCGCCCTTGTATCTTCACTTGATCTTGCAAAAATCCTTCTAGCTCTAAATCATAAATAGATAAGCGCTCATTAATACGATGCTCTTCTAGCTCTAACTGATTAATCTCTTCTTTACATGTTTGTTCATCTACGCGCTTTTCATCGACAATTTGTCGAAGTTCTTTCATCTGCACTTCTTTTGCTTGTATTTCTTGTTTTAACTCTTTGACATAGTTTTCTAGCTTTGTCGTCTTTTCTTCCATTTCTGTCAACTTTTCGTTCCACTCTTCTAATTCACGTTGACGTCCTAATAAAGAAGAATTCGTTTGCTTCACAGCACCACCTGTCATTGAGCCCCCTGGATTTACAAGATCGCCTTCTAATGTAACAATACGATAACGATATTGTAGCTGCTTTGCTAATTCATTCGCTCCTCTTAAATCATGGGCAACAATTACCGTACCTAATAAATTTGTAATAACATTTTCATATTTATTATTGTACTGCACAAGCTCTGAGGCTACTCCTATAAATGATGAGTGCTGGTTTACAATACGAAGTTGCTCTGTATTAAGCGCTCTCCCTTTAATCACACTTTGTGGTAAAAAAGTCGCACGCCCATGGCGATTTTGTTTTAAAAATGCAATTGCCCGGCGCGCATGTTCTTCTGTTTGTACAACAACATGCTGCATTGCTGCCCCAAGCGCAATTTCCATCGCCACTTCATATTTTTTCGGTACAGTAAGAAGTTCTGCAACTGCACCTTCAATACCATGCAACTGGCTATCGCGTGCCTTTAATACTTCACGGACTCCTTGATAAAATCCCGAATAATCCTCTTGCATTTCTTCAAGCATTTCTTTACGAGAACGAGCTTGCTGAACATATTGATATGCTTGATACAATTTGCTCTCATTTTCGCTATATTGTTCTTTACATTTTCCAAGTGCAATGTCCGTTTGCTGCATACTTGACAGCAGATTTGCAATTTGCTCTTTTATATGTTCATATTTTTCAACGAACGTTGATTTTTTCTTTGCAATTTCTACGCGCATCTGCACATATTTTTCATTTTCTTCATCAAGGCGCTGGTTTTTGAAATCTCTTTGTTTAAATTGTTCCTCTAACATAGAAAGTTCATTTCGATAACTTGCCTGTTGATTTAAAAGTTCAATATAATCACCTTTTAAATATTCGATCTGCTCATCTAAATTTTGTGCATATGTAGACAACAATCTTTCACTATCATGCAGTTTCTGTTCTAACTCTTTCACATGATTTGCTAATTTCATTAATTCATCTGTTCCTTGCGCAACACTTTCTTCATATACAGAAACTTTGTCTGTTAATTCGTGAATAAGCGCTTCTAACTGCGCACAATGTGTTGTTGCATTGTGTTTTCTTTCTTTCAACAGCTCACGCTGCCCTTCTAATTTTTCAAGTTCTTTACTAGAAAGAAGAAGAACCTCTTGCAAAGATTGGACAGATTCATCAATGGCTTGTACATTTCCGCGTACTTCTTCTAAATCCGCTTCATTTTTTTGAAGATGTGCTGATAATTTCACTTCTTCATCTTTGTTATGTTTAAATTGCTCGCGAAGCGCTTCCCATTTTTCATGTAACTCTTCAATTTCATACACAATTAATGCCGCTTCAACTTTCTCTAACTCTTCTTTTTTCTCAAGATAATCTTTCGCAATAGAAGCTTGTCTTTCAAGAGGTTCAACTTGAGTACCCAATTCATGAATAATATCTTCTACACGATTCAAATTATCTTGCGTCTCCGCTAATTTTCCTTCCGCTTTCTTTTTACGGATTTTATATTTCAACACACCAGCTGCTTCTTCAAAAACACTACGGCGATCTTCTGCTTTACTACTTAAAATCTCTTCCACTTTCCCTTGACTGATAATAGAAAATGCTTCACGCCCCATACCTGAGTCCATGAATAAATCTACAATATCCTTTAAACGACAAGGTTGTTTATTAATAAGAAAATCACTATCTCCAGAACGATATACTCGCCTTGTTACACTTACTTCGTTATATTCAATCGGCAGACGCTGATCCTCATTATTTAATGTTATTGTTACTTCAGCAACATTCAACGCTTTACGTGTATCACTACCTGAAAAAATAATATCTTCCATTTTCGCACCGCGCAGCGATTTTACGGATTGTTCACCAAGTACCCAACGAATGGCATCTGTAATGTTACTTTTCCCACTTCCATTTGGACCTACCACAGACGTTACACCCGGTACAAAGTCAACCGATACACGTTCTGCAAAAGATTTAAATCCTGCTATTTCTAATCTTTTTAAAAACACGAAAGGCCTTCCCCCTTTATGCACAAGGAATCCCCCTAAGTATAAGGGGGATTCTCTATGAATGCTCTTTTAATTTTTCTAATGCTTCTTGGGCAGCATGCTGTTCTGCCTCTTTCTTAGACTTTCCACTTCCAAGTCCTAATTCTTCGCCGTTTAATGTAACACGCGATACAAACTCTCGATTATGGGCTGGCCCTTTTTCTTGCAAAATTTGGTATTCTATATTACCGCTACCATCACGCTGAATCAATTCTTGCAGTTGACTCTTAAAATCCATCACATGAGAAAAAGCACCTTCATTGATTTTCGGATAAACAACCGTTTTCAAAAATCCCCATACCGTGTCTAAACCTTGGTCCAAGTATAGTGCGCCAATAAACGCTTCAAAGACATCCGCTAATAACGCAGGACGTTCGCGACCTCCCGTCATTTCTTCCCCTTTTCCTAAAAGGACAAGATTACCAAACACTAGCTCATTCGCAAAACGAACGAGAGAAGGTTCACATACAATAGCAGCGCGAAGTTTTGTTAATTCTCCCTCACTCATTGTCGGATATTTTTGAAACAAATATTGCGAAACCGTCAGTTCTAATACCGCATCACCAAGAAATTCAAGGCGCTCATTATCTTCATGTGGCTTTTTTCGATGCTCATTCACATACGATGAATGCGTAAATGCTTGAATCAACAATTTTTCATTTGTAAATGTAATACCTATTTTCGCTTGAAACTTTTTAAAAGCTTCGCGATATTTCGCTTCATACTTCTTATCTCTATACTTTCTGTACGGCATAGGTCCCTCCAGATATATATGCTGAGAAAGCCCCGTATATGAACGGGACTTCATCAAGCATTATAGATGACTCTCTATGTAAGTCACAGCATCGCCAACAGTAGCAATTTTTTCTGCTTCCTCATCAGAAATTTCCATTTCAAACTCATCTTCTAGTTGCATTACAAGTTCTACTACATCTAGAGAATCAGCACCTAAATCTTCTTTAAAGTTTGCAGCTGTTGTTACCTCTGTTTCGTCTACTCCTAGACGATCTACGATAATTTTCGTTACACGCTCTAAAACGTCTGCCATATTCATTCACCTCCTTTAAAAAGTATTGACAAACAATCACTTTTTAAATTTATCTATAGATTAGACTACTACTTTTTCGATCTTCTCAAGCCATTATATTTAATATTGTACAGAAAAGCTAGATGAAATCAACTTATTTCTGTAGTTTTTCCTTTTACATCACCATACCGCCGTCAACATGAAGTGTTTGCCCAGTGATATAACGACTCGCATCTGATGCTAAAAATGCAACCGCATTTGAAATATCTTCTGCTTCTCCAAATTTTGCAATTGGGATTAGTTTTAGCATTTCATTCTTCACATCTTCTGCCAATACATCTGTCATATCTGTTACGATAAATCCAGGGGCAATCGCATTTACTGTAATATTACGACTTGCTAGCTCTTTTGCTGAGGTTTTTGTTAATCCAATTACACCCGCTTTTGCTGCAACGTAGTTTGCCTGCCCTGGGTTTCCAGTAACGCCGACAACAGATGCGATATTAATAATACGACCATGGCGTTGACGCATCATATACCGAGATACAGCTTTTGTACATAAAAAGACACCTTTTAAGTTTGTATTAATAACAGCATCCCATTCTTCTTCTTTCATACGCATTAGTAAATTGTCTTTCGTAATACCAGCGTTATTTATAAGAATATCGATTTGACCAAATGTATCAACAGTTTGTTTTACCATATCAGTCACTTCTTCGCTACTAGCAACATTTGCTTTTACTGCAATTGCTTCTGAACCTAATTTTTTAATCTCATCTACAACTTCATTTGCTTTTAATTCGTTTCCTGCATAGTTTACAACTACTTTTGCACCTTGTTTTGCTAAATCTAATGCAATTGCACGGCCGATTCCGCGAGATGCTCCCGTTACTAATGCAACTTTATCTTTTAATAACATTAGCCTTCTCCTCTCAGTTTTGAAATGGTATCCTTCATCGTCTCCTCATCATATATCGCATATACTTTCGCAGATGGAGCGATTGATTTCATAAGACCAGCTAAAACTTTCCCAGGCCCAATTTCAATAAATGTATCCACACCAAGTTCTACCATTCGTTCAATGGATGGGTACCATAATACAGGGGAATAGAGTTGTTCAATTAATTTTTCTTGAATATCCTCTTTACGAGTAATGCAATTTGCTGTTACATTTGCAACAACGGGAATCTTCACATCGTGAATTGAAATTTCATTTAACACACCGCGAAACTTCTCAGCCGCTGGTTTCATAAGCGATGAATGAAACGGACCGCTAACGCGCAGTGGAATTGCACGTTTCGCACCATTTTCTTTCGCTCTTTCTGAAGCTAATTCCACACCTTGCTTTGTACCAGAAATGACGATTTGCTTCGTGCTGTTCATATTCGCAACTTGGACAGCGTATCCTTCCTGCGTCACCTCTTCAGTCACCTGCTTTAACATATCCGGATCTGCTCCCAGAATAGCTGCCATTGCACCTTCGCCATTTGGCACAGCTTCTTCCATGTATTCACCGCGTTTTCTTACAGCGTATACACCATCTTCAAATGACATAGCACCCGCTGCTACTAGTGCACTATACTCACCTAAACTATGTCCTGCAACATAATTTGGTATAATCTCATACTGTTCCAATGCCTTTAAAATTGCAATACTTGTCGTTAACAATGCCGGCTGTGCATTTGTTGTTAATGTTAACGTTTCTTGAGGTCCCTCAAAAATAAGTGAAGAAAGCGAATCCTTTAAAATTTCATCAGCCTGACGAAATATTTTCGCAGCCTCTTCATGACTTTCTGCTAATTGTCTTCCCATTCCAACTGCTTGTGAACCTTGTCCTGGAAAAAGAAATGCAAGTTTTCCCATTTCAAACCCTCCTCATTATTGAAGCGGCTCCTCCTCTATTACACTCGTAATAGTAGGAATAACTTCCTTCGTTACCATTTCTCTAGTTTGACGAATCGCGCTAAAGATTGATTGGTCATTGGAAGAACCATGCGCTTTGATGACAGGAGCTTTCAATCCAAATAAAGCAGCTCCTCCATACTCTGAATAATCCATTTTATCTTTTAACACCATAAGTTTTGGTTTTAATACCGCTGCAGCTAGTTTGCTTGTAAACGAACTCATCAATTGCTCTTTTAGCATCGAGAATAGAGCGAGTGCAGTCCCCTCTAACGTTTTAAGAGCAACATTTCCAGTAAATCCGTCGCAAACAACTACATCAGCTACACCTTGCAATAAGTCTCGTGATTCTACATTTCCAACAAAGTTAACTGGTGCATCTTTTAGCATCGCAAAGACTTGTTTAGAAAGCTCGTTTCCTTTCCCATCCTCAGTTCCAACATTTAAAAGACCTACGCGAGGATTAGAAATCCCTCTTACTTTCTCTGCGTATACAGATCCCATTACAGCATACTGATATAAATGGATTGCTTTTGCATCAACGTTTGCTCCAACATCTAACATAACAAAGCCTCTACCATCCACTGTTGGCATAGTAGGAGAAAGAGCAGGACGCTCAATTCCTTCAATACGTCCAATTACAAATAATCCAGCCGCCATAAGAGCCCCCGTATTCCCTGCGGAAATACAAGCATCAGCTGCCCCTTCTTTTACTTGCTGCGCAGCAAGTACCATCGAAGCTTGTTTTTTGCGACGTACCGCTCGTACCGGCTCATCCGTTCCTTCAATTACTTCATCTGTATGTAGTACAGTAATACGCTTATCACTTGTTAAATACTTACGAATTTCGTCTTCTTTTCCGACTAATGTAATATGTAAATCTGAATATTGTTTAATTGCCTTCATTGCTCCAAGTACGACAGATTTCGGTGCATGATCGCCGCCCATTGCATCTATTGCTATTCTCATAAGTTGTTACCTTCCTCACTATAATTGCTAGATCGATACATTTCAAAAGTACCTGCAAAAACAAGTTCTTCTCCAACAAAACTTTTCACTTTGACAACCGTCCGTCCTTTATCATTCTCCACATCTTCAACACGTGCTTTCGCAACAACACGCTCTCCTAATTTCACAGGACGAATATATCGAATAATAGACTTGGCAGTTAAAGCTAGTTCTTCATCAATAAGCGCAACAGCTAATGAGTTCGCTTGTGCGAATAAATGATGCCCTCGAGCAATTTGATTACGTTTAAAGACATGTTCTTCTTTCACTTCAAAAATCGAAATCGCATGTCTATCTAATTCTATATCAATAATTTCTCCTACCACTTCATCAAGCGGTAAGGATTTTACATCTTCTTCATGTTGTTTCGTTGCCACATGTTTAATTCGTTCTCGCAATTCCGGAATCGAAAGCTCCATACGGTCGAGACGAATCGTTTGAATACTCACTTGAAATTGTTCAGCTAATTCTTCATCCGTAATAAACGGATTTGCTTCTATTGTTTGTTGTAACAACTCTTGTCTTTCTTTTTTCCTTCTTCTTTTCATTCCGCACCATCCATTTTTATGACTAGGTACTAACAGTAGTATATAAGCATTAAATACAGAATGCAACATTTTTTTATTTCTTCTGCTTTAATCCAGCTTTTCTCCTTGAAAAACACCTGATTTCTCTAAATATTTCCGTAACATTTCATACTGCTCACTTTGCCAAAATGCAGTTGAATCCACAAGTAAAGCAGCATCTTGCCTAGCTGTTTCTAATGCCCGATAATCATGTACCATATCAGCTACTTTAAATTCAGGTAAACCACTTTGCTTACTTCCAAAGAAATCCCCAGGACCACGCAGTTCCAAATCTTTTTCCGATAACACAAAGCCATCATTTGTCTCTGTCATAATACGCATGCGCTCTTTTCCCGTTTCTGATTTCGGATCAGCAATTAAAATACAATAAGATTGTTCATTTCCACGCCCTACACGACCACGAAGTTGGTGAAGTTGCGATAACCCAAAACGTTCCGCATCATAAATAACCATTGTTGTTGCATTCGGTACGTTCACACCAACTTCTACAACTGTTGTCGAAATGAGAATTTGTACTTTATTTTCGCTAAATTCTTGCATTACTTCATCTTTCTCCTGAGAAGAAAGGCGTCCATGCATTAATCCAACTTGAAATTTCCCTTGATAATGATGAGTCAGCATACTATGCAAATCAATTGCATTTTGCACATCTAGTTTCTCTGATTCTTCAATTAGCGGGCAAATGACATATGCTTGTCGTCCTTTTTTCACTTCTTTCTCAACAAATCCAAGAACACGCTCAAACATATCGTGTTTCGCCCAGTACGTTTCAATTACTTTACGACCCGCCGGCATCTCATCAATAATTGATACATCCATTTCACCAAACGCAGTAATCGCCAATGTACGAGGAATTGGTGTTGCCGTCATAAATAAAACATCTGGACTTTCACCTTTCTCTCTCAAAACCCGGCGCTGCGCTACACCAAAACGATGTTGTTCGTCCGTAATAACAAGTCCAAGCCTGTGAAATATGACTTCATCTTGAATTAAAGCATGCGTTCCAACAAGAATATCAATCTCTCCTTGTTCTAGTCTAGCTAATACATCACGACGACGCGCTCCCTTTACAGAACTTGTTAATAATTCAATATTCATATTAAAATGAGCAAATGTAGATTCGAGCGATTGATAATGTTGCTCAGCCAAAATTTCTGTCGGTACCATTAATGCTCCTTGATATCCAGCTAATTTCGCTGCATATAAAGCAATGGCAGCAACTACCGTTTTCCCCGAACCTACATCCCCTTGTAGTAAGCGATTCATTCGATACGGTGACTGCAAATCTTTCATAATTTCCAAAACTACACGATGTTGCGCATTCGTTAAAGGAAAAGGAAGTGCGCCTATAAACTCTTCTAGCAACTCAAGAGAGACATCTTTTTTTATCCCTTTTGAACTTTCTCGTTCCATTTTACGGAGTGCTTGCATTTTCAATTGGAACAAGAAAAATTCTTCATATACAAAGCGCCGGCGCGCCTGTTTCATATCTTCTTGTCCACTAGGAAAATGCAAGGCATATAACGCTTCGTATCGAGATAATAATTTATAACGAGACAACAATCCATCTGGCAGTACTTCTTCCACAAAAGAACCATATTCTTTAAAAGCTTGTGCAATAAAACGACGCATCTGTTTTACCGTCAATTTTCCTTTAACTGAATATACCGGCTCTACTTCTTGCTGACGAACAACCGGCCCAAAGTGAAGCTCAGACACTGAAATTGTTTGACGATGTTGATCCCACTTTCCAGTTATCGTTATTGTTTCATCAATATTTAATTTTTGCTTATAATATGGTCTGTTAAAGCATACCGCTGTAATTAAATAACGCCCAACGAGAACACGTACAGTGAGACGAGATTTCTTTTTTCCATAATATTGCAAAAGAGGGGCACTATGTACTTTCCCTTCCACCGTTACGCGTTCTTCATGCTTAACTTCAGCTAAATCTTTCATCGCATAGTCTTCGTAACGATACGGAAAATGTTCTAACAAATCAGAAACCGTAAAAATCCCCATCTCATTTAATAATACAGCTGTTTCTTCTCCAATCCCTTTCACATCCGTAATAGGAACTTGCACAACTTCATTCAAGATCTTCACGCCCCGTCAAATCTTATTCCTAAATCTCCACATATAATACATAACTTCTTTCCTTGTACGTTATACCATTATACTGATTACATATCTCCATTCTCATTTTAAATATGCAATCTCTACCTCTCCTATTCTACCATAGCATTAGTAAAGCATAATAGTCGTTTCCCTCTTCTCTAGCCATATATGCCAATTCAAATTCCAGCTAACTGTTTCTATTTTTCTACCATTTTCTTTATATATAACAACTATCATAAAGTGAAACTTCCATCAGTGAAGGTTTTCTTCATCTCCCGCTGATGAAAAGCCCGCCCAATCGGGCACATGCCAACAATTATCCCCTACATATCTTCTTTGGTTTTCTCTGAATCCCAAGGTGAGGGTCTTACTGTCCGCGAATAGCGGGATAAGGTGAAACTTCCATCAGTGGGAGGTTGCTTCATTCCCCACTGACGGAAAGCTCTCACCAATCGGGCTTTTACGGGCAGTTATTCCCCACCTATCTTCTTCGCTTTTCTCTGCATCTTGAGGTGGGGGGTCTTACTGTCCGCGAATAGCGGGATAAACACGAAAGAGAGCCTCACTGCATTAGCTAGTAAGGCCCTCTCATCAATTATATTGTCTCACCCTATACAGAGTAACCCATTTCCGAATGAGATACTCTACGTGCACAGCTCAATCAACGGAGCTAATCACTAACAAGGATGACGTTTCACTTTATTCGACAGAAAAAATGAAAGAATATATAGGTTGATTTCCATTATGAACCTCTACCTCTACATCTTCAAATTTTTCTTCTACAAATGCTACCAATACAGCTACTTCTTCTTCCGATGCATCTTCACCTTGTAAAATCGTTAAGATTTCTGCATCTTCATCAAGCATATTTTCTAGCAGCTTTTTCGCAGCTTCTAATTTCTCTGCATCTGTTGATACAATTTTCCCATCGGCAATACACATGAAATCATCTTTATGAATTGTTACACCATCAATCTCTGTATCACGAACCGCATACGTAATTTGGCCTGTCTTTACATGAGCAAGCGCTTCGTTCATATTCGCTTCATTTTCTTCAAGCGTTCCTGCTGGATTGAATGCAAGCATCGCCGCCATACCTTGCGGAACTGTTTTCGAACGAACAACGATTACTTCTTGGTCCAATACAGAAGCAGCTTGTTCTGCAGCCATTACAATATTACCGTTGTTTGGTAAAATAATAACCTTTTCTGCATTTGCTTCTTCAATCGCTGTTACAATATCCTCTGTACTTGGGTTCATCGTTTGACCGCCTTCAATAACTACCGTCACACCGATACTTTCAAATAATTCTTTAATACCAGAACCCATCGCTACTGTTACAATTCCATACGGCTGCTTTTCTGCAGATTGCTTTACTTCTTCATGCATTACTGTAGGCTCATCTAACAAAGCAGTATGTTGTTCACGCATATTTTCTACTTTAATATTAATGAGGCTACCATAACGTTGTCCATAGTTCATTGCATCTCCAGGATGCTCTGCATGAATGTGAACTTTCACGATTTCATCATCAGATACAACTAGCAATGAATCACCATATACACTAATATCTTCACGGAATTTTTGTTCGGAGAAGTTATGTTCTTTCATCTTCTCTTCGTCTAGCTTGACCATAAATTCTGTACAGTAGCCATATGTGATATCTTCTGTACTCAATTGGCTTTGTACACTACGGTGATGTTCTGCACGTACCATTTCATTCATAGATGGTTGCGCTGGCGCATCAGAAGTAATTGTTTCACCTTTTAAATCAGCTAAAAATCCTTCATACACAACAACAAGGCCTTTACCACCGCTATCTACAACACCAACTTGCTTTAATACAGGTAATAAATCCGGCGTACGATTTAAAGATGCGTTCGCCTCTTTCACAACATCCTCCATAAACAAAACAAAGTCGCGTTGTTTTTTCGCAACTGTGACTGCATGTTTACTCGTTTCTCTTGCAACAGTTAAAATCGTTCCTTCAATCGGTTTCATAACTGCTTTATATGCAGTTTCTACACCAGCTTCTAAAGCATCAGCAAAGTCGACTGTTGTTAACATTTCTTTTTGCTCAATAGATTTTGAGAAACCACGGAAAAGCTGAGATAAAATTACACCAGAATTCCCACGTGCTCCCATTAATAATCCTTTCGCTAAGCTCACGCCGACTTTCCCAGCATGCCCAGAAGGATTTTTCTTTACTTCTCGCGCTCCTGAAGTCATCGATAAATTCATGTTTGTACCGGTATCACCATCTGGAACTGGAAAAACGTTTAAAGCATCAACTAGCTTGACGTTATTTGTTAAATTATTTGCCCCTTGTAGAATCATTTGGGCTAAACGCTTCCCATCAATTTTTTGAATTGACACAGATTTTCCTCCTTAATGCACATTACAAGTTCGTTACTTTAACTCCTTGTACGTAGATGTTTACAGAATCTACTGCTAATCCTACTGTTTGATCTAATGTATACTTCACTTTCGTTTGAACATTGTGTGCTACCTCTGAAATTTTTGTACCATAGCTCACGATAATATACATGTCAATATGTACTTCATCATTCTCTTTACGAACAATAACGCCTCTTGTAAAGTTTTCTTTTCGTAAGATTTCTGTTAATCCATCTTTTAATTGATTTTTTGACGCCATACCAACGATGCCGTAGCAATCTACTGCAGCACCTCCAGCGATTGTTGCAATTACATCTGTACTAATATCAATTTGACCGTACTTTGTTTTGATTTCAATTGACATCTCTTTTCCCCCTTTAGAAATGGTGAAAGTGAGCTAGACTACTTTAATTACTATCATATAATCTTTTCAAAAAAAATTCCAACGTTCTTTATTTTCGCTCTCGTACTTATAGAATAATATAGCACTTCTTTTTATGATGAGCAAAATAGTCCATTTTTATTATACAACACATACCCCTATGATATGTCAAGTGATTTTTCTTACGTTCCGATTTTCTTACATATAGTGTCAAGTAATTTTTCTTGATTTCTTTCTTATACACTGTTGCATTCTCTTTTTAGTTGTGTTAAGTTATAGTAGTGTTTTTAGCATCGCATAAAAGACTAACATTGAAAATTACGTAAGTTACGGTAGTTAAGGGAGGGAAATATAGATGGCTCGTGTTTGTGCTATTACTGGAAGAAAAGCTCGTTCTGGTAACTCTCGTTCTCACGCAATGAACGCTACAAAACGTAAATGGGGCGCTAACCTTCAAAAAGTTCGCGTACGCATTGACGGTAAAGTTCAACGTGTTTACGTTTCTGCTAGAGCATTAA
Organism: Bacillus pseudomycoides; assembly: GCF_002582035.1. GTDB lineage: Bacteria > Bacillota > Bacilli > Bacillales > Bacillaceae_G > Bacillus_A > Bacillus_A pseudomycoides_B. Next base: position 30,128 of record NZ_NUQE01000039.1, on the reverse strand, counting down.
AATCTGGCAAAATCGAACGTGTTTAATAATAAAAAAGAGAGCCTATTGGCTCTCTTTTTATTATCCTCATGAAAAAAGCACCGGTAACAGGTGCTTTTTTAGTCCTTTTTAAAGGTATTTAACACCGCGCGAACAATTCCACCAAGAAATTTAGGTAACTTAATTGTATAAAATCTCATGGTTTCCCTCCTAATCCCCATTACTCCACTTGTTTACTATATGACGCAAGGAGCAAAATTGTTTCTTCAATCAGTGCTTCTTATCACCATTAATATGCCAGAAGTAAATGAAAAAGTACCTTTTTCCGCAACGAGTTCATTACTAATACAAAGTGTCGATCCCCATTCTATCGTTTTATCTGTAAGAGGATATTTAAAACCGTGAAGTGTAATTCCCGTTACTATTTCTGTAACAGGAACAAAAGATACGTAAGGGAATGATGAATTTTCTTCCAGTGTATATGTACCCGATTCTTTAACAGAAATTTCATTTTTATAATCTACAATGCTCATGTTTACATTTGTTTGTAAACCTTTTAGTAACATTTGAATGTTTGCTAAACTATGATCGACCCTCCCACCTGTTGCACCAAAAATACGAATTTGTTCTGGTTCTTGCTCTAAAGCCCAGTTAATTGCAATCTCCAAATCCGTTTGATCTTTTTCTTTCGGCACAATATGCAAGTCTCGTTTTTGTTTTTGCATCCATACTAACTCTTCTTCTGTAACAGAATCATAATCACCAAAAGCTACTTGTGGTATTATTCCAAGCTGCAACAAACGATATACTCCTCGATCAACAGCTGCCCATACAACCTCTTCACTCTCATATTTCGAAAAATCTGCGCAACACTCTACTGGACCTCCAGCTAAAATATGAATAATCATGTTCTCTCTCCTTCTATAGAAAAAAGGCAATCTACCAATAGCTAGATTACCTTTTTCCTTTAACCAATTTACCTATCTACAAATTCATTTTTATCCGCGAATAGCTGCAATTGCCGCTCCGCGATCTTTTTGATTGTATACAGCAGATCCTGCAACAAGAACATTCGCTCCTGCTTCTACACATAATTTCGCTGTTTCTACATTAACGCCGCCATCAACTTCAATCTCTACTTGTAAATTGCGTTCATGAACCATGTCAGCCACCTGTTTAATTTTCGGCAATACAGAATGAATGAACTTTTGACCACCAAAGCCTGGGTTTACTGTCATAAGTAGCACCATATCTATATCTTCTAACACATGCTCAATCATCGAAACTGGTGTATGTGGATTTAAAACAACACCCGCTTTAATGCCTTGCGACTTAATTAATTGAATCGTACGATGTAAGTGCGGACAAGTTTCTACGTGTACTGTAATAATATCCGCTCCCGCTTTCGCAAAAGTAGGAATGTACTGATCCGGATTTTCAATCATAAGATGAACATCTAATGGTAAAGAAGTAATTGGGCGAATTGCTTCTACAATCAACGGACCGATTGTAATATTTGGAACAAAATGTCCGTCCATTACATCGACATGTATATAATCTGCTCCGCCTTTTTCTACATCTTTAATTTCTTCTCCCAATCTTGAAAAGTCTGCTGATAAAATCGATGGTGCAACTTTAATCATCATTAATACCTCGGCTTTCTCTCTCTAATTTCTTCAACGAATTGCATATAGTGCTCATAACGATAGCGTGTAATGCTACCTTCTTCTACAGCATCTTTCACCGCACACTTCGGTTCCGAAAGATGTGTACAGCCTCTAAATTTACAGTATTGACTCTGTTCTTTCAGCTCTGGAAAACAATATGTGAGATCTTCTACTTCTATATCGATAAAATCCAGTGAACTAAACCCAGGTGTATCCGCAACAAGGCCGCTGCCTATTTCAATTAATTCCACATGTCTTGTCGTATGCTTACCTCGTCCTAAATGAGCTGAAATTCCACTCGTTTTTAACGCTAAATCTGGACGTAGCACATTTAAAAGAGAAGATTTCCCTACGCCAGATTGACCTGCTACAACGGAAACACACCCTTGTAAAAACGGTTTTAACACTTCTATACTCTCTGAAGTTGTCGTTGAAGTAAATACAACATCGTAACCAATTGCAATGTAATCCCGCGCATACGCTTCAATTGTTTCACGTGTTTTCACATCTATTAAATCCATTTTACTAATACAAATAATTGGTTTAATATTATGAAACTCAATTAAAACTAAAAACCGATCTAATAACAATGGATTAAACTCTGGTTCTACTGCAGAAAACACAAGCAAAGCTTGATCAACGTTCGCAATCGGCGGGCGCACAAGTTCATTTTTTCGCTCTAATATTTCTAGAACATATCCTTCGCTCGGATTTTCAGCTTGGAATACGACTTGATCGCCAACAAGCGGTGTAATTTTATGTTTACGAAATACACCACGTCCGCGGCACTGCGTTACCTCCTCTTCATGCTGCACATAGTAGAATCCACTTAAAGCTTTTATAATTTTCCCTTCTGGCATACATTCTCTCCTTCATTTATCTTGTTCTAAAGGACATAAAAAGCCAATTTCTTTTCATAGATATTCATAATAGACTTTAGAACGAGATTCGTTCAACTCACCATTTATAAGCATTCTTAACGGGAGCTTCACTTTATTCCGTTGGATACAGAACTTCTTTTTCAATTAACGTCGTTCCGTCACGAACAATTTTATAACGTCCTTTGTTTCCTTCTTGAATAAGAAACTCAAGAGAAATTGTCGTAGACTCCGTTATCGTTCTCGTTTCAAACGGCTTATCCATAGTATTCTGCATATCTTCTTTATATATTTCAATTGTTTGTGGTTTTTTCTCTCCAGTTGCTGGTGCTTGATAATCAATTGGAATATTGTCGACTTTTACAGTTTTCATCGGCTTTTCTTTCGGTCCATCAGAGACAACAATTGTTACTTTCTCCCCTTCTTTTAAATTCGTATTTGGTTTTGGGGATTGTGAAATAACAAGCCCTTTATCAACTGTATTTGAATACTCTCTCTTTATTTCTGGAACAAGCTTTTTCTCGTTTAGATAGCTATTCACACTATTTTCTGTCCAACCAGAAAAATCAACAAGTCGAATTTGTTTCGGCCCCTTACTAATCCACACTTTTATTTCTTGCTCTTCCTCTACAATAGATTGTCCTGCTTCAGGAATTTGTTCTACAATTTCATCTTTCGGCTTTTCGCTTTCAATATAATAAGGTACAACGCCCTTATATTGAGTCAATTCATCTTTAATCTGGTTATATTCTTTCCCAATTAAATTAGGCATTTTTTTCTTTTGTTTTCCACCTGATTGAAAAATCGTGATTTTTGTATTCTCTCTCACAATCCGTCCTGACGCTGGATTTGTTTTAATGACCTTACCTTCTTCCACTTCATCTGTATATACAACTTGCGGTGCCGTCAATTCAAATCCTTTATCAACAAGTGTATTGACAGCTTTTTCATAGGTCATACCAGACACATCAGGCACTTTAACTTCCTTTGGAATAAAGAAACCTGGAATAACTGTCACTGCCAATATTCCACACACAACTAAAAATATGAAAGTCGCAAGTAAAATTTTGAGCCATCGATTGCTTTTCTTTTTTTGTTGTTCTTCTTGTTTTAGTTCATTTTGCTGCTTTTCTTCTTTCGAATTTCCAGATAAAACAATTGTTTCTTCACTATTTGCATTTATCAATTGCTCCTGCTGAATGATAGGAATTGCCTTTGTTGCTTCCATATCTTCAGGTATATAGAAAGGTTGTTCATTTATTCGCTCTGGATACAATGCTGTTTCAATATCACGTTTCATTGCATTCGCAGATTGATAGCGATGAAATGGGTCTTTCGTTGTTGCTTTCAAAATAATATTTTCTACACTTTGTGGAATTTCAGGATTCCATCTTTTCGGAGATGGTGTTTCATTTTGCAAATGTTTAAGAGCAATAGAAACAGCAGACTCTCCAGAAAACGGCGGCCTTCCTGTTAATAGTTCAAACATCACAATTCCAAGTGAATAAATATCTGATTGCTTATTGGCAACACCGCCTCTTGCCTGCTCAGGAGATAAATAATGAACAGAACCAAGAACAGAATTTGTATGTGTGATCGTCGTTGCGCTTGTCGCTGTTGCAATACCAAAATCTGTGACCTTCACAACACCGTCACTTCGAATTAAAATATTATGAGGCTTAATATCACGGTGAACAATTTCAAAATGATGCGCATGAGCCATCGCAGCAGTTAATTGTTCCATAATATCAAGCGCTTCTCCTACAGGAAGAAGCCCTCGCTGTTGTATGTATTGCTTTAACGTTTGACCAGGGACATATTCCATAACAAGATAATAAATTCCGTCTTCTTCTCCGACATCATACATATTAACAATATTTGGATGCGACAACGTTGTAACCGATTGTGCTTCTCGATGAAAACGCTTAATAAACTCATCATTATTTGAATAATCAAGCCGTAACATTTTTACAGCTACATCGCGATCAAGTATGTCATCATGCGCCAAATATACATTGGCCATTCCCCCGCCACCAATCATTTTCAGCAGCTTGTAACGGTCATTTAGGCGTCTTCCAATCATCACGTTGTAATTCACCTACTTTCGTTCGCCGAATCCGTATAATCAATAATGACAAGAGTAATGTTGTCTTCCCCTCCAAGGTCATTTGCAAGCTGCACAAGTTGTTCGCTTTTGGTTTTCAAAAGCTCATCAGATTGTAAAACCTCTTTCATGCGACTCATTGCAACTTTATTAGATAATCCGTCAGAACAGAGCAACAACTGATCTCCCTCTTCTAATATTAAAGTTTTCACATCTAATATAACGGTTTCTTCCGTACCAAGCGCCCTCAATAAAACATTTTTCCTTGGATGATATTCAGCATCTTCTTTTGAAATTTCTCCATGTCGCACGAGTTCGTTTACAAGGGAATGATCTTCCGTTACAAGTGACATATAATTGTCTGATAATATATAACAGCGACTATCTCCAATATGGGCAATTGTAACAAAAGTAGCTGTGCACAAAGCAACAACGATTGTCGTTCCCATTCCACTACATTCTGGATGCTCTCTAGAATATTTGTATACTCGTTCATTAATAATTTGAGCATGATTATGTAACCATTGTTCTGCTTTTTTAGGCGTATCCATATTGTACGTTTGTTTCCAATAGTCATGGAACAATTGGATTGCCATCGAGCTAGCAACATCGCCTGCTCGATGACCTCCCATTCCATCTGCTACAACCGCTAAAACATCTCCATCTAGATTATGAAACACTCCTGTACTATCTTCATTATGTTGGCGAACTTTTCCTTTATCTGATAGAAACACGGTTTTCATCATTTCACCTCGTCTCTTCTTTGCGCTCCTTTGCACGCAATTGACCGCAGGCTGCATCAATATCATGACCTTGTTCACGACGAATCGTTACATTAACACCACGATCTTTTAATGTTTTTTCAAACAAGAAAATCTGTTCGCGCGGTGTTCTCACATAATCGCGTTCTGGTACATAGTTAACTGGAATTAAGTTAACATGACATTTCACACCTTTTAACAGCTGAGCTAATTCTACAGCATGTTCGACTTGGTCATTTTCTCCTCCAAATAAGCCATATTCAAACGAAACACGACGCCCGGTTTTCTCGATGTAATATTTGATAGCTTCCATTAAATCTGGTAGCTTGTATGCCCGGTTAATTGGCATTAATTTTGAACGCAGTTCTGTATTTGGAGCATGTAAGGAAACCGCAAAGTTAATTTGTATATTTTCTTCAGCAAACTTATAAATTTTCGGGATAATTCCACTTGTTGATACCGTCATATGACGCGCTCCAATGTGAAGTCCTTTTTCATGATTCACGATGCGTAAAAACGCCATTAAGCTGTCATAATTATCAAACGGTTCTCCGATTCCCATAACAACAAGAGAGCTTACACGCTCATCTGTAGCATCTAGCTCACGTTGTACTTCGACAACTTGCGCAACAATCTCACCAGCTTCTAAATTACGTTTTAAGCCGCCAAGTGTTGATGCGCAAAACGTACAGCCAATTCGGCAACCAACCTGTGTTGTTACACAAATTGAATTTCCGTAATCATGGCGCATTAATACGGTTTCAATCGAATATCCATCATGCAGTTGGAATAAAAATTTAATTGTTCCATCTGAAGATGTTTGCTTTACTAATGTTTTTAAAGTTGTAATATCAAAGGAATTCGACAATTTTTCACGCAATCCTTTAGAAAGGTTTGACATATCCTCAAAAGTTGTTACACGTTTTTTATAAAGCCAATCAAAAATTTGACCAGCGCGGAATTTAGGTTCCCCTTGTTCTTTTAACCATTGTTCCATATCATGAAGCTGCAGGGAATAAATAGACGGTTTTTTTGTTTCTAATTCTTTTTTTTGTTTTTTTGCAGTTGTTTCCATGATGCTACACCTTCTTTCTTAAACAAGCGATATAAAATCCATCCGTCGCAAAGTAGTGCGGTAAAATTTGTACTCCACCTTCTACTACATACGGATGCACTGCTTTTGGCAATCGTTCTTTCATTGTTGTATCCCATTCAAATTCAGGATGTGATTGTAAAAACAGCTCTACTACTTGTTCATTTTCTATTTTTTCAATTGTACACGTACTATAAACAAGACATCCTCCCTTTTTCAATAAAGGAGCTACCTTTTCTAAAATAGATAGTTGAATATTTGCAAGTCTTTCACTATCTTCTTTTTGCTTTCCGATTTTAATATCTGGTTTACGGCGAATCACACCAAATCCAGAGCACGGAGCATCTACTAATACTTTATCAAAACTCTCTTGTTCAAAATGTTCTTGCACTTTTCGTGCATCAAGCGTTTTCGCTTCTACATTTTCTAATTGAAGACGCTTTGCTTGCTGCTGAATTAAACGCACTTTATGTGGATGTAAATCAAGAGAGATGACTTCCCCCGTTCCTTGCAAGCGTTCAGCAATATGCGTTGTTTTCCCACCAGGAGCAGCGCAACTATCAAGGATAATATCTCCCATTTCTGGATCAAGTGCACGAGCTACAAGCATAGAACTTTCATCTTGAATAGACAACAATCCTTCTTGAAATGCTTTTGTATGAGCTACATTTCCTTTTTCAATTTGAATTGCATCTTCTGATAAATCACCATATTTTGCTTGAATTCCTTCTGTTTCTAGCATTTGAAGCGCTTCTTCTACAGACGCTTTCGCCACATTAACTCGAGCGGTTGGAACTGGTGGAAGTAAGTTTACTTCACACATTTTTTGTGCTGTTTCAATTCCGTATGCTTCTACCCATTCTTTTACAAGCCATTCTGGATGACTTGTCGCAATTGCAAGGCGCTTTTCAGGATTTTTAATCTCATTTAACGATGGAACACCTTCACGCTGAATAGAACGAAGCACTCCGTTCACAAGGCCTGCAATTCCTTTATGACCACGACGTTTTGCAATTTCAACCGCTTCATGAATTGCCGCTCGCTCTGGAACACGATCTAAATATTGCATTTGATATAAAGATAAGCGAAGTAGCACTTTTACCCACAGTTCAATCTTTTTCCGCAAAAACGGTTGTAAATAGTAATCAAGTGTATCACGTCTTTGAATTGTTCCATATACAATTTCTGTTAACAATCCAACATCTTTTTTATCAATATTGCTTTTTTCAATAATATTATTCAAAAGCAAATTACTGTATGCGCCGCTTTTTTCAACTTGTAATAAACCGTCAAGAGCTAATTCACGAACGTTTTGTTTCATGCGTCTACTCCTAACTTCGTACCAATTTCAGGCTTTGTTCCACGCAAAAATTGTGAACAGCTCATACGCTTTTTACCAGATGGCTGCAACTCGATAATTTTAATTGCTGTTTTATTTCCTGTCGCCACAATAAAACCATCTTCTTCAACTGCTATAATTGTGCCCGCTTCGGCTTGCTCCTTTACAGAAACCTTTTCTCCCCACCATACTTTTACAACTTGTCCTGCTAAAGTCGTATAAGCAACTGGCCATGGATTTAAACCACGAATATGATTGTAAACCTCTTCACCTGTTTTCATCCAATTAATTTTTTCTTGCTCACGTTTAATATTGTAAGCAAATGTTGCTTCGTCTTCATTTTGTTTAATTGGTTCCAACTTCCCTTGTATTAACAGCGGAACAGTTTTTGATAATAAGTGCGCTCCAGCCTCACTTAATTTATCAAATAATGAACCAGTTGTTTCACGTTCTTCAATCTCTACTTCTACTTGCGTTAAAATATCGCCGGCATCTAATTTTTCAACCATATACATAATGGTAATACCTGTTTTTTCTTTTCCTTGCATGATGGAATAATGAATAGGTGCACCACCGCGAAGTTCTGGAAGTAATGAAGCATGGACATTAATACATCCGTACTTCGGTGCTTCTAAAATTTCGTTTGGTACAATTTGTCCGAATGCAGCTGTTACAATTAAATCCGGCTCTAGCGCCAACACCTTTTCATATTCATCTTTTTCACGAATTTTTAACGGTTGTAACACCGGAATACCATGTTTTTCTGCTTCCACTTTAACAGGTGTTGGTGTCATAATCTTTTTTCTACCTACTGGACGATCCGGTTGTGTCACAACACCAATCACATCATATCCATCTTCAATAAGACGACGAAGCACCGGCACTGAAAAGTCCGGTGTTCCCATAAATACAACTTTCACCATTCAAAAAACTCTCCTTTTACATCTCTTCTAATTCGTTTTCTTCATAATATCGCGTTACTTTAGATGTAAATAATACACCGTGTAAATGATCGATTTCATGTTGAATTGCACGAGCTAAAAATCCGTCTGCTTCTAGTAAAAATACTTTTCCACGGCGATTTTGAGCACGTACTTTAATATACTCAGCACGTGTTACATCACCAAAAAGCCCCGGAAAACTTAAGCAGCCTTCGGGACCTACTTGTTCACCACGTTGTTCTAAAATAACAGGATTAATCAACTCAATTTTCCCGTTATCATCATCAATGTCTACAACAGCAACTTGCAGACTTACACCAACTTGCGGTGCTGCTAAACCAACACCATCTGCAATTAGCATTGTTTCGTGCATATCTTTTAAAAGCTTCACTAACTTTTTATCAAAATTTATAACACGTTCACACGGCGTTTCTAATACTTCATTTGGATGTTTTACAATTTCTAACGTTGCCATACTTCTCTCCTTCTCAACATACAATCAGATTCAAATAAAGACATATATTCTTAACTTGCTATTGGTAGGCAATAAGAGCTCAATTAGTGGCTTTCCACAAGTAGTGAAATGAAGCTTCCTACTTGTAGAAATTCCACTTTATCCCGCATTAACAGGCAGTAAGATCCCCACCTCAAAATTCAGAGAAAGGTGAAGAAGATAGGTGAGGGATAACTACCTGTAAAAACCCGATTGGTGCAACTAACCATCAGTGGAGGGATAAAGAATCCCCCACTGATGGAAGTTTCACTTTATTTTATCCATTTGTCTCTGAATTTGACTGCTAATTTCCAGCTTTGCTACATTAACATAGTTGGATTAAAATCAATTGAGATTTGCAAGTCTTTCTGCATTTCTGCCTGATAATGTTCATTTACCATTTTAAGCACGTACTTTAAGTTTGGTTCCCGTTTGTATTTTATCATGCATTGATAGCGATATCTATCTTTTATACGAGGAATTGCCGAAGCAACCGGACCTAAAATCATCGTTTGCTGGGCACAATGTTGTCGTAAAAAACCAACAATCTTCTCTGTTACCTGCACCGCTTTTAATAATTCTGGATGAGATACTGTAACTAATGCGACATAATAATATGGCGGATATTGCCGAATTTTCCTCATATACATCTCACGTTCAAAGAACATATCATACTGCTGCTGTTTTGCTAATTCTATACTATAATGTTCGGGTGTATACGTTTGAATAACGACCTCACCTGGAAGTTCGTGACGTCCAGCCCGACCGCTTACTTGCGTTAAAAGCTGATATGTTTTTTCACTCGCCCTAAAATCCGGCAAATGCAGCATCGTATCTGCTGTTAATACACCTACAAGCGTTATATTTGGAAAATCAAGACCTTTAGCAATCATTTGTGTTCCGAGTAAAATATCTGCCTCTCCTGCACCAAATGATTTCAGAAGCTTTTCATGCATCCCTTTACGACTTGTCGTATCAACATCCATTCGAATGACACGCGCCTCGGGAAACAGTTTTGTAATTTCTTCTTCAACCTTTTGTGTTCCTGTTCCAAAGAAGCGGATATAGGAACTATTACAAGCAGGGCAAGCATTTGGTAAATTTTCCTCATAACTACAATAGTGACATTTCAAGCGATTATTCATCCTGTGATATGTAAGTGAAATATCACAGTGTGGGCATTGTACTACATAACCGCAGTCACGGCACATGACAAATGTTGAATGACCCCTTCTATTTAAAAAGAGTACCATTTGTTCCTTTTTCTCTAATCGATCCGCTATTTTCTCATGAAGAAGCTGAGAAAACATAGAACGATTCCCGGCACGAAGTTCTTCTCTCATATCAATAATCTCAACTGCCGGCAAATCTCTTTCATTCATACGCCTTGTCATTGTAAGCAGCTCATATACACCCTTTTTTGCGCGAGCAAACGATTCTAGTGTAGGTGTAGCGCTTCCTAGTACAACAGGGCAATTGTGATATTTCCCCCGCCAAATTGCAACAGAACGTGCATGGTAACGCGGGTTATCCTCTTGTTTGTAACTTGATTCATGTTCTTCATCAATAATAATAATTCCTAAATTCTCAAATGGTGCAAAAATTGCTGAGCGTGCCCCTACAACTACTTTTACTTCTTTCCGCAAAATTTTGCGCCATTCATCATATTTTTCCCCAACAGATAGCGCACTATGAAGAACTGCAACTTGCGAACCAAAGCGCCCTTTAAAGCGATCAACCATTTGGGGAGTTAACGAAATTTCCGGCACAAGTACAATCGCTTCTTTTCCTTTTCGTAACACTTCTTCAATTGACTGTAAATACACTTCCGTTTTTCCGCTTCCAGTTACACCATACAGTAAAAATGTCTCATGCTTCTCTTTTGTAATAGAAGTTAAGATTGGTGTAATGACTTGTTGTTGCTCTTCTGTAAGCGGGAATGGTTTTGTGCGCTCGAAAGCATCATCATCATACGGATTTCGATATATCTCTACATACTTTTCAGCTAACAGACCCTTTTTCACAAGAGATTTTATTGGGCCATCTGTCATTTGCAATTCTTCCATTACTACTTTTAACGGCACAGACCGATAGTGTTCCATAAAGTAATACAATACGTCTTGCTGTTTTTTACTTTTTAGGTTAAAGGCCGCTTCCTCTAACTCTTCATATGGCAAGATAGGTTGAATCATTTTTTGCTTTTTCTTTTGCGCCTTATCTTTTACTTCATAGACAACCTCCACTGTTCCTTTCGCAATTTCAGTTTGGACTGCACGGTACAAATGTGGTTGTTCATCAAGCACACTCCAATTAATAATATCTTTTCCTTGAAAGAGAAATTTTACATTCTCAGCTATATCTTCAGAACGATGGAGGTGTAACTGCTTTTTATATGTCGCTTTAATCGCTGTTGGCAACATAACTTGGAACGCCGAAATTGTGAAACAAAGCGTTTCTTCTGTAAGCCAATTTCCAAGCTGTAACAACTCCTCATTTAATACAGGTGTTACATCTAACAATTCATGCAATGTTTTCAATTTATTCACATCTACATCTACTGTGTCTTTTATATGAATAACGAACCCTTGTAATTTTCGTGGTCCAAATGGAACAACAACTCGCATACCTGTTTGGACAAGATCTTCCCAGCGCTTAGGAATTATATAATCGAATGGCCTATCCGTTTGCCTTGCTGGAACATCAACAATTACACTTGCAAATTTCATGCGGGATCCTCTTCCAGCATTTTTTCAACTTGTAATAAAATTTCTCTAGCTACTTCCTGCTTTGTTAGCAGAGGCAATTTAATCATAGCGCCATTTCGTTTATACATCGTCACAATATTTGTATCCGTACCAAACCCTGCACCTTCTGCTTTTACATCATTAGCAACAATCATGTCAGCATTTTTCTCACGTAATTTTTTCGTTGCATACTCTTCAACATTTGTTGTTTCTGCTGCAAAACCAATGAGTAATTGATGTTCTTTTCGCTCACCTAATATCTTAAGGATATCTATCGTACGTTCAAGTTCAATAACCGTATCGCCATTTTTCTTTTTCATTTTTTCATCATAAACGACTTTCGGCCGATAATCTGCAACGGCTGCTGTTTTGATTACAACATCCATACTAGAATAATGACGTAAAACTGCCTCTAACATATCTTGTGCTGATTGTATCTGGATTGTCGTTACATTCGCAGGTGGCATTAGCGCTGTTGGACCAGAAACAAGAATAACCTCTGCTCCAAGACTTGCTGCAACTTCCGCAAGCGCATAGCCCATTTTTCCAGATGAGAAATTTGTCATGAAACGAACTGGATCAATCTTCTCACGCGTTGGCCCTGCTGTCACTAATATTCGTTTTCCTTGAAGTGTCTTCCCTTGTGAAAAATATACTTCTAACATCGCTACAATGTTTTCCGGTTCTTCTAATCGACCTTTCGCAACATATCCACAAGCTAAAAATCCTTCTCCAGGCTCAATAAATGTATAACCTAATTTTTTTAATGTTTGCATGTTTTGTTGAACAACTGGATTTTCATACATATGAACATTCATTGCAGGTGCAATCCACACTGGAGCTGTTGTTGCAAGAAGCGTCGTTGAAATCATATCGTCTGCAAGACCATTTGCGAATTTACCAATAATGTTTGCTGTCGCGGGTGCAACAAGAACAACATCAGCCCAGTCTGCTAAATCAATATGAGCAATGACTGCTGAATCTTTTTCATCAAATGTATCTGTATATACATCATGGCGAGAAAGCGCTTGAAATGTAAGCGGTGTAACAAACTTCATTGCCGACTCACTCATTATTACTTTCACAAGCGCACCTGCCTGTGTTAATTTACTTGTTAGCGCAGCTGCTTTGAATACAGCAATGCCTCCTGTAACACATAAAAGTATTTTTTTCCCTTTTAGCATAGGTCTCGTCCTCTTTCTTTTATGAAACTTAGTCCTATTTGAACTTCAAATCACTCATCATCACAACATATAATACAAGCTGTCGTTATTCTCCATCCTATATAAATCCATTTTGATTTTTCTACATATAGATTGCTGCTATGTAGAAGAACCTGCACTGGCTTTCTCTCTTTGTCCCGCATTAACGGGCAGTAAGCCCCCCACCCCAAGATTGAGAGAGAAGCAAAGAAGATAGGTGGGGGATAACTGCCCGTAAAAGCCCGATTGGTTCAACTAATAATCAGTGGGGGATGAAGCCCCCCACTGATTAAAGTTTCACTTTATCTATATCGTAAAAAAATAACAACCTACTTGTAAATAGGTTGTTACTGTTACATAGAAAAGTATAGTATCTATGCCTCTATTTGTCGAAAAGAAAGCTTTATTTTTGGTTATTATCTTCACTTGGTTCGTAGTTTAATAATTGTGCATTAATTTCTTCTAATGCCTTTCCTACACACTTATGAGATACTGGTTGTTCAACACCACAATCGTCATGCTCTTGCATTTCACGAGCACGCTTTGCAGCTACTGTTACTAGCGTATATTTAGAATCAATTTTTTGTAACAATGCATCAATAGATGGGTTTAACATATTACATTTCCTCCGTCATTTCTTTATAGTATTTTGCTACTCGCTCACGGCGACAATGTTCACCTACCACAATTGCCTTAATGCGTTCGCAAGCAAGTTCCACTTCATCATTTTCTACTACGTAGTCATAAGCATCCATCATTTCGATTTCTTCTTTCGCTACTGTTAAACGATTTTGAATTACTTCTTCTGTTTCTGTACCACGACCAACAATGCGGTTTTTTAGTTCCGATAAACTTGGAGGAGCTAAAAAGATAAATACTCCTTCTGGAAAAGCTTTCTTTACTTGAATCGCGCCTTGCACTTCAATTTCTAAGAAAACATCTTTTCCTTGCTGCAATGTCTGCTCTACATAATCAATTGGTGTTCCGTAATAGTTTCCAACAAACTCCGCCCATTCAAGCAGTTTATCGTTACGAATCATCTCTTCAAATTCTTCTCTCGTTTTAAAGAAATAATCAACACCATCTACTTCTCCTTCACGTGGTTTACGCGTTGTTACCGAAATAGAGTACTGCAAATTTGTATCTTCTTGATTGAACAATTCCTTTCGAACTGTTCCTTTTCCAACACCAGAAGGCCCTGAAAGAACAATGAGCAACCCTCTTCTACTTCTCATATATATGTTAAACCTACCCTTCGTCACTTAAATCTTCTTTATTGTTTAATCGATGAGCAATTGTCTCCGGTTGTATTGGACTTAATACAATATGTCCATCATCCATAACAATAACTGCTCGTGTTTTTCGACCATAAGTAGCATCAAGCAGCACATTTTGTTCGCGAGCTTCCTGTACTAACCTTTTAATCGGTGCTGATTCCGGACTTACAATGGAAATAATTCGATGTGCAGATACGATATTTCCATATCCAATATTTAAAAACCGCATGGCCATAGTTTGCGCCTCCTAGTAAGTCTATCCGATTTCTCCCTCTCGTATAACTTCGTATACAATTGACAGCTACTCAATATTTTGTACTTGTTCACGAATTTTTTCAAGATTATTTTTCATTTCAACAACATATTTTGAAATTGTTAAGTCATTTGCTTTCGAACCAATTGTATTTATTTCACGATGCATCTCTTGTACAATGAAATCCATTTTTCTTCCAACCGGTTCTGTACTTTGCAGCGCCTCTTGAAATTGTTCCAAATGACTTTGCAAACGAACTAGCTCTTCATGAATATCACAGCGGTCTGCAAACACCGCTATTTCTGTAAGTAATCGTTGTTCCTCTAATTCTTGATTATGTAATTCTTTCAAACGGCTCTCCAAACGCTCCCGATATTTTTGAATAACTAAAGGTGCATAGGGAACAATGGCATGCACGCATGTGTGAATTTCTTGCAAACGATGCTCCAAATCTTTATACAATCGTTCTCCTTCACCATCACGCATCGTTTTTAACATACCAGCTGCGCGGCGAACCGCTTCATACAAACTATGTTCAAACGTTTCATTTACATTTTCAACTTCTTCAATTGCTGTCACTTCCGGCATAGCAATAAGCTGCTGTAATGTAATCGAATCCTGTAATTGAAATTTCCCCTTCGCTTCTTCCATAATGAGCTTATATTGCTCTAAAAGGGACCAGTCCACGCGTAATTTCCGTTCAACGAGCCCTTCCCCTTCAACAATAATCGATACTTCAATACGTCCGCGGCCAACTTGTTCTGCAATTAATTTACGGATTTTATCCTCGAACACCATCATTTGTTTCGGAAGACGAATATTCATCTCTAAAAAGCGATGATTGACCGACTTCATTTCTACTGTAATTTGAAACGCATCACTTTCTACTTTTGCGCGCCCAAACCCTGTCATACTCGAAATCATTTTATCACATCCAAGCCATGATCTTACTCAATGAAAAAGGTAATAGAGACTCTACTCTACTACCTTTTGAAATTATATCATACTTTTACCCCATTTACTATTTCAAGTTTACACCTCTTTTATATACAATCGCCTTCTTCTTTTCAGGTTTCCCGGTTAGTAAAGATCCCACTAGTAAGAATGTTGGAATAGAAGATAGACCAACAATCAAAAGCCAATCTCTCGCTTGAATTGGCATCGTACTAAAAATCGGTTGCAATGGTGGATAATAAATCACGACTAACATTAGTAAAATCGAAATAAGCACCGCTCCCACTAAATATATATTTCCAAATGGATTACGGTGAAACACAGAATGCTCACTGCGGCAATCAAACACATGGATAAGCTGAGCTAAAACAAGTGTTGCAAAAGCAACGGTTTGCGCATACTTTAATTCATTTGGATTTTGATTGTGTGCAATAATGAATGCTAAGAGTGTCATAGCACCGATTAAAAAACCACGGCTAACAATTTTCCATGCAAGTCCTCTCGCAAATACTCCTTCTTTTGGATGACGCGGTTTCCTACGCATAACATCACCTTCTGGTGCATCAAGCCCAAGTGCCATTGCCGGTAAACCATCTGTTACTAAATTTACCCATAATATTTGGATTGGTACGAGCGGCAATGGTAATGCTAGTATCATCGCAAATAACATAACTAAAATTTCTCCAACATTGGATGCTAATAAATAACGAATAAACTTCCGAATGTTTTCGTAAATATTTCTCCCCTCTTTAATTGCTGCTTTTATAGTAGCGAAGTTATCGTCTAATAACACAAGAGATGATGCCTCTTTTGCAACATCTGTCCCAGTAATCCCCATTGCCACACCAATATCAGCTGCTTTTATAGCAGGCGCATCGTTCACACCATCACCGGTCATCGCCACAATATGATCTTTATTTTGCAGCGCCTTCACAATTTTCAATTTATGCTCCGGAGAAACACGTGCAAAGACATATGTTTCATCTACAATATTTTCCAATTCTTCAACCGACATGTTTGCAAGTTCAATTCCTTCCACAACGCGGCCGCCAGGTGGTAAAATCCCAAGCTGCTCAGCGATTGCCATCGCTGTTACTTTATGGTCTCCTGTAATCATCATTGTTTTGATACCTGCATCTTTACACTCTTGCACCGCTTGCTTCACTTCCGGTCTTGGCGGATCAATCATTCCTTGCAATCCAATAAACATTAAATCTTGTTCTGCTTCTCGGTCACTTTGCAATTGATCTGTTGTTTTTAATGGTTTAAAAGCAATTGCAATTGTACGAAGTGCTTGACTTCCTAAATGATGAATCGCCGTTTGTATTTCATTTCGATACAATTCTGTTAATGGCTGCTGTTTATTTCCCCATAAAATGGTTTGACTCATTTGTAATAAAACATCAGGCGCTCCCTTTGTTATTACAAATTTTTTCCCTGCCTTGTCACGAACAATTACACTCATCATTTTCCGCGTTGAATCAAACGGAAACTCGTGAATGACCTCAAATTGACCCTTTATTCCTTCTCTTGAAATACCAGCCTTCATCGCTGCTGCAACGAGTGCACCTTCTGTTGGATCACCGTCTAATACATACGCTTTTTTCTTTTTCACAATATTTGCGTTGTTACATAAGCATCCGAATGTGAGGAGTTGGTATAAAGAACGGGCCGCTGTTGGATTTATTTTCTTTTCGTCTTTTATAAATTCACCTTTTGGTTCATAACCCTGCCCTGTTATGTTCCACGTTTCACCACTCGACCATACATGCGTAACCATCATTTTATTTTGCGTCATTGTCCCTGTTTTGTCTGAACAAATGACAGATGCACATCCCAATGTTTCAACCGCTGGAAGCTTTCTTACAATTGCCTTTTTCTTAATCATACGCTGAACGCCAAGCGAAAGTGCTACTGTCACAATCGCAGGCAATCCTTCAGGAATCGCTGCAACAGCAAGCGAAACACCAGCTAAAAACATATGGTACATTTCATTACCTTGATAAACACCGACTAATACAACAAGTGCCGTTAAAATTAATGCGACGATAATTAAAATTTTTCCGAGCTGCTCAAGTCTTCTCTGTAGCGGTGTTTCATTTTGCTCCGCATTTTGCAGCATATTTGCAATTTGTCCCATTGCTGTATTCATTCCTGTTCCAATAACAACTCCAATACCGGATCCTCTAGTAATCATCGTTCCCATGAATGCCATATTTGTTTGATCACCAATTGAAACATCCGCACCATGCAAAGCATCAATTTTCTTTTGGACTGGCACTGATTCTCCAGTTAATGCTGACTCTTCAATATATAGACTTGAAGCTTCAATGAGTCGTATATCCGCACCGATACGATCCCCGCTTGAAAATTTAATAATATCTCCAAGCACAAGGCCTTTCGAGGGAATTTTCATCCACTTTCCATTTCGAAGTACAGTTACTTGCGGGGCGGCAAGCTCTTTTAATGCTTCCAGTGATTTTTCGGCTTTTCTCTCTTGAAAAAAGCCGAGAATGCCATTGATAACGACAATTGCCACAATCGCAATTGCATCAACATATTCTCCTAAAAAAGCAGAAATAATCGTTGCTCCAAATAAAACAAGTACCATAAAATCTTTAAATTGCGCCAAGAACACAACAAGTGCAGAAGGCCGTTTTGCTTCTTGTAGTTCATTTGGGCCTAGTTTTTTCAGCCGAATTTCCACCTCTTGCTCCGTCAATCCTGTTTTTACATTTGTATTCGTTCGCTCTTCTACTTCATGTGCACGCAGTTCATACCAATTCATCTCGCCACCTACCTCCTGATTGCAGACATTCTCTAATGAAAGCTTATTCAGCCTCGTCCGAAAAAATGCTATAATTAACTTTTAGTGAGAAAGGAGTGTTCAACGTGGCATTCGATGGATTATTTACAAGAGCAATCACACATGAAATTGCAAATTCTCTTCAAACAGGAAGAATTTCAAAAATATATCAACCATCCAAATATGAAATTTTGTTACATATTCGGGCAAACGGAAAAAATCAAAAACTACTTCTTTCCGCACACCCAACGTACGCGCGCGTGCATCTTACAACACAAAATTACGATTCTCCTGCATTACCGCCAATGTTTTGCATGCTTCTTCGTAAGCACTTAGAAGGTGGATTTATTGAGAAGATTGAACAAATTGATTTGGAGCGAATCATTCAAATTACAATTCGCAGCCGCAATGAAATTGGTGATGAATCATTAAGAACATTAATCATTGAAATCATGGGGCGCCATAGCAATATCATTTTAGTAGACTCAAAAACAAATATAATTTTGGATAGCTTAAAACACGTTTCTTTAGCGGTAAACCGGCACCGCACTGTATATGCCGGGGCTGAATATATTGCACCGCCAACGCAACAGAAAATCAATCCATTGCAAATTAAAACGCAAGAAGAATTTATTCGACCGCTTGACTTTTTAGCAGGAAATATGGATAAACAACTCGTAGGAGCTTTTACAGGGATCTCTCCATTATTTGCAAAAGAAGTAGTTACAAAGGCTGGCATGGTGAATGAACATACATTATCCGAAGCATTTTTTACATTACAAAAACCGTTGCTACAACATCAGTATACGCCTTCGATGATGGTTGCTAATGGGAAAGAATTCTTTTATTTATTCCCACTTTCACACTTAAAAGGTGAAGAGAAAGCATTCTCATCTGTAAGCGAATTACTAGATCGTTTCTTCTTCGGTAAAGCAGAACGCGACCGAGTGAAACAACAGGCCCATGATTTAGAACGTTTTATGCAAAACGAAAAAGCAAAAAACGAAAAAAAATTAATTAAATTGCAAAAAACTTTAGAAGACGCGGGCAAAGCAGATAAATATCAACTATTTGGTGAACTGCTTACCGCCAATATGTATGCGATGAAAAAAGGTGACAAAGAAATTGAAGTTATCAATTACTATGATGAAAATAGCGGCACTGTAAAAATTACTTTAGATCCACTGCGCACACCATCAGAAAATGCACAACGTTATTTCCAAAAATATCAAAAAGCAAAAAATTCTGTCGCAATCGTTGAAGAACAAATTGAAAAAACAAACGAAGAAATCCTTTACTTTGATAGCTTACTACAACAAATGGAAGCAGCATCTTCTAAAGATATTGAAGAAATTCGTGAAGAGCTAGCTGAAGAAGGATATATGCGGAATCGCAAGGCGAAAAATGTAAAGAAGAAACCAACAAAACCGATATTAGACAAATATATTGCAAGTGACGGAACAGAGATTTTAGTCGGAAAAAATAACAAACAAAACGACTATTTAACAAATAAACTTGCACGCCGTGATGAAATTTGGCTTCACACAAAAGACATTCCAGGCTCGCACGTTGTCATCCGTTCATTAGAGCCAAGCGATGAAACAGTAGTTGAAGCGGCAAAGCTGGCTGCTTACTTTAGTAAGGCAAAAGAATCAAGCTCAGTTCCTGTTGATTATACAAAAATTCGTCATGTGAAAAAGCCGAGCGGAGCGAAGCTTGGATTTGTTACGTACGATAACCAGCAAACGCTGTATGTAACACCGGATGCGGATACTGTTATGAAATTGAAAGCTTAAAGACAAAGAGATGATTACAATATCGTAATCATCTCTTTGTCTTTCATTTTTTACACAATCATTTTTGATGTCAAATAATATAGACACACAATCGACTTGTATGTCTATATTATTTGACACAGATATAAAAAAACGCTTTTCTTCGCAGAGCTTTACTCCCTACTCATGCTGAATAAAAGGTTTTCTCTCTTATAAAAAAAATTGGCACTATTTTTGCTTTATATAAGGAGATGAAAGGGAGGAATTAAAATGGTTTCAAGAATACAGAAAATACAAGAACAGCTACATCAATATGGAATAGACGGATTACTCATTACCAAAAAAGAAAACCGCCGATATGCAACTGGATTTACAGGTACTGCTGGAGTTGTCTTAATCTCTCCTACAAATGCCGTATTTATTACAGATTTCCGTTATACGGATCAAGCGAAAGCACAAGTACACGAAGCAGAAATCGTTATGCATAAAGGAAACATAGAACAAGAAATTGCAACTCAAGTAGACAGATTACAAATAAAAAAACTAGGTATAGAAGAAAATAATATGACGCTGAAACAATACACAGCGTTACAAAATTATATAAATATCGAACTTGTTCATGTAAATGAAGTAATAGAGACGATTCGTACCGTAAAGGAAGAGTCCGAAATCGAAATGATTAAAATTGCAGCTCGCATTGCAGATGATGCCTTTCAACATATTACAAGCTTCCTTAAACCTGGCGCATCTGAATGGGCTGTAAGAGATGAATTAGAATTTTTCATGCGAAAACAAGGGGCTTCCTCTTCATCATTTGACATTATCGTAGCCTCTGGCACTCGCTCTTCTCTCCCACACGGGGTAGCTACAAGTAAAATCATTGAAGATGGTGACATTGTTACATTAGATTTTGGTGCACTTTATAACGGATATTGTTCTGATTTAACGCGCACTGTTGCAATTGGTAGTTGTTCTGAGGAATTTGTAAAGATATATAACATTGTACTTGAAGCTTTAAAACGCGGCACTGAAGCAATTCGCCCAGGTGAATCGGCCAAAGCAATCGATGATATTACAAGAAATTACATTACTGAACATGGTTACGGTGAATACTTCGGTCATTCAACAGGCCATGGCGTTGGATTAGAACTTCATGAACCTCTTAGATTATCCAAAGATAGTACAGACACACTGCTAGAAGGAATGGTTGTAACCGTAGAACCAGGTATTTATATTCCAAATTGGGGCGGCTGCAGAATTGAAGATGATATTGTCATTACGAAAACTGGGTATGAAGTGATTACACACGCGAATAGAGAACTTATTGTTCTAGGATAAAGTGAAACTTTCTTCATCCCCACCGTTCATTAAATCTAATCAATTGAATTTTCACACACAGTTTAGCCCTCACCTAACTTCTTTGTTTTTTGCATAACCTTGAGATGGTGGATTACTAGCGGGGCAAAAAATTATTAAAAAATAACAGACTTCTTTCAATTATGAAGAAGCCTGTTATTTTTTGTTCTACACCAACAAGTAATAAGAACTCATTTCCTTTCACCATGACTTAGTGAGAAGAGTCGTATTCTTCCGTTTTCTTAAATCGGATAACCGCCACTAGGTGGAGGCCACGCCTCAAATAAACGACGCAGTAATACAATTTCTCCCAAATGATAACTATTATGCGAAGCAATATTACGTAACGTATCCGCCCGCGTTACATCTGGATACTGCGCTAAAGGCTCATCAAGTTTTGTAGTTTGAGCAATTGTACAAGCGGTATCGATTCCAGCTAGAAATTGTCTTATAATTCCCGCCCATTCTTCTTGATTTTTCGCCATATTTTCAACTGGCCAACTCTCCTTCACGTGCGCTGGAAGTTGTGATTTTTCTCCATGTAAACCACGTAAGAGGAAATCTTGCCAATACTTCATATGCATCACTAGTTGGTAGATGGAATACGGAATGTTTTCTACTTGTTTTCCTGATAGTTCCCAATCAATATCTGCAATTGCATTTTTAATTGGAATATGCCCGCGTTCTCCTCGTAATGATTTTACTAACGTTCTAGCAAATGATTCATTGATCAAATGATTGCTTTCTGTATGCACGTAATCCCATCCTTTACCTTTTCAATTGATTTTTCATATAATTACCAATCTTAATATCGATTACCAAACGTATCACCAATAGGTGCAATCGTATTTAAGTATGCTAACTCTTTCTTTGTAAAAGTTATTTCAAGAGCCGCTACGTTTTGCTCTAAGTACTTCACTCGCTTTGTACCTGGAATTGGTACGATTCCTTCACCTTGTGTAACGACCCAAGCAAGTGCTAATTGTGCAGGCGTACATTCTTTCTCTAACGCAAGCTGTTTAATTCCTTCAACAATTTTCATATTAGAAGCAAATGCTTCTTCTGAAAAACGTGGATTATAGTATCTCCAATCATCCGGTGTTAATTGATCACGGCTTGTTAAATTACCCGTTAAAAATCCGCGGCCAAGTGGACTATACGGAACAAATCCAACGCCTAATTCACGACAAACGTGTAAAATATCTTTCTCTGGATCGCGGGACCAAAGAGAATATTCTGTTTGAACAGCTGAAATTGGATGAATTGCATGAGCTGTTTTTAATTGCTCACCTGTTACTTCAGACAGTCCGATATAACGTACTTTACCTTCTTGAACTAACTCTGCCATCGCACCTACAGTTTCTTCAATTGGTGTATTTGGATCAACGCGATGTAAATAATATAAGTCGATGTAGTCTGTCCCTAATCTTCTTAAACTTGCTTCACATGCTTCCTTCACATATTGAGGTGAACCATTGTATCCTAACGCTTTTGTTGCATTTCGCAGCGCTCCAAACTTCGTTGCAATTTTCACATCATGCCGAAATTCCTGTAACGCTTTCCCTACTAGCTTTTCATTTGTCCCCATTCCCTCTTCATCATATCCATAAATATCCGCTGTATCGAACATTGTAACTCCAAGTTCAAGAGCACGATTAATTGTTTTTGTCGCCTCTATCTCATCTGTCTGACCATAAAATTCAGACATTCCCATACAACCTAATCCCATTTCCGATACTTCTAATCCTTGTGAACCTAACTTCTTCTTTTTCATAAGTTCCCCTTCTTTCGAAAAGATAATGTAAAAAGAGAATAACATACAACCGAAAACAAGTAAACTATTTTTACTTTTTTAGTTCAATTAGTTTAATTTGTATAAATTCATAAATTTATTTATAATAAATGAATTGCAAGGAGGGTTGTTATGTTAAATAAAAATATTGATAATCAAGTAGAAATGAGAAAAAAGCTCATTTTCAAATTATTACCGATCGTAAAAAAACAAGGAATAAGCCCGTTACGAACAGATGATATTGCTCGTTATATGGATATTAGTAAAGCAACTATGTACAAATACTTCTCATCAAAAGAAGAGATTATCCAATACATCGTCAAAATTTATGCCGAATATATTACTAGCATTGATCAAACAATTTTTGAAGAAACCGTTCCGTTTGGAGAGCGATTTCAAAAAACATTTGAACAGTCATTACTCATTGCTTTTTACATATCTGATGTCTTTCTATCAGATTTAAAACATAATGCTCCAGTACTATATGAGCAAATCATACAAGCTCAGAACGAACGAAATAATCAATTAAAAAAATTCTATGAGGAGCATATAGAAAAAGAAGTATTCAACGCTATAAATCCAGCACTTATCCTTATCCAAGACGATGTACTACTACGAAAGCTCTTTGAACCTACAATCTTAATTCAAAACAATATGACTTTATATCAAGCACTCTTTGATTATTACATGCTTAAAAAGCATCAAGTCATCCACCATGAATATAGAAATAATGTAGATGATGAAAAAATGAAATCAACGATACAATACATCGTGCAAAAAGTATCGAATTATATATAGACCAAACACCAACTAACACTTGTTTCGTCTGAAGTAAACACAAATACACGAAAAGCACCTCTATAATTCATACTAAAATACGAATTATAGAGGTGCTTTCGTTTTGTTTTATATAAAAACAGGAATCTCCTCCTATTTCAAGAACTTAATTTAAAAGGATGTATTTCATAACAGGAGGATTTCGATGGAGAATTTATTTTTAATTGATAAGATTGACGGATTAAGCGATGATTTTTCTAAACTTGTTTCGATGATGAACTATGCACGCTCCTCAACACTACGTACTGTTCAAGATTTAACAATTGAAGAATTAGATTATTTATATGATGAAAATGCAAATTCAATCGGTATGCTTCTGTATCACATGGCAGCTGTCGAATTTTATTATCAAATTCATACATTTGAAGACAGAGAACCAACAGAGGAAGAACTAGAACGCTGGTTACCAGGTGTTGAACTAGGCAATCTTGGACGCCAGAAAATTAAAAACCAGCCTCTAGCATTCTATATCAACACATTACAAGAAGTGCGCGATAAAACAATCGCTACATTTCAATCCCTTCCAAACGAATGGTTATTTAAAACAACTCCATTTTGGGAAGATAAGCCAGCAAACAATTATTTCAAATGGTTTCATGTGTTTGAAGATGAATTGAGTCATCGTGGACAAATTCGAATCATTAAAAAGATGCAACAAGCTCATTCTGTAAAATAATATACAAAAAGCTGTATTACTGTATATGTGAAGTAGTACAGCTTTTTGTTATGACTTTGATTTATTTTATTAAAGTAAATAATTTCATTTTGGTAAATGAAATTATTTACTTTCTTTTGTCCCAGACCTACACTCTTTATCATCTTAAAACACGACAGAGCACGCCTATTCAATAGAAGCGTGCTCTGATGGTTATTGGATTAATGTCCCTACTCTATCAAGTTTTAAAATATGCTATACTTATTGCCCTCATGAATTTAACTTATATGTTTTAGTTGTGTGTCTTCTTTCTTTCTACTCCGTCCTTTAAGTAAAGCAAGACCAATTAAAAGTGCTAAAATTATAAAACAAACCACTGTTCCGACTGAAATTCCATTACTAAACGTTGAGCCTATGAAAATAATACATAATCCCACGATTCCAATAATAGTCGTAGTTGGAAATAACTTCATTTTAAAGTTAGGCATCGTTGGATAGGTAGGACGTAATTTAAGTTGCGCAAAGCAAATACTTATCCAAAGCAATAACATTGTAAATCCTGGAATTGTCATCATTGTTCCAATAATACTATCTGGAGCAAAGAATGCTAGTCCTGCACCTATCAATAATAATAAGCCATTTAAAGAGATTGCAATGATTGGTGCACCTGATTTCGCAGTATGCTTCAATATTTTTGGCGCTTCTCCTTTTTCAGCTAACGCAACCATTGTTCTGGAAGTAGCAAAAACTCCTGAATTCGCAGCTGAAAGAACTGCAGTTAATAAAACAAAATTCATAATGTGTGCAACACCTGGGATACCAATAGCATTCATTACTTGTATAAATGGACTTTCATTTCCTGAAACTTCATTCCAAGGTATTAATCCCGCAATAATTGTAATGGGCAAGATATAAAATATGATTACACGCCAAACAACACCCTTTATCACTTTAGGTAAAACCTTTTCAACGTCTTTTGTCTCAGAAATTGCTACCCCTATTAACTCAGATCCTCCGAATGAAAACATGACAATAAAACAAGCACTAAATACCCCTTTAATACCATTTGGAAAGAATCCACCATGTCCAAGTAAATTTTGCGTTGGTGTTGATGGAGCAAAACTCGTTAGCCCAAATAAGACTGCTCCACCTAAAAGGATGAATAATACAAGTGCCAAAATTTTTATACTAGCAAACCAAAATTCCATTTCGCCATAAAATTTCACTTGAAAACTGTTAATTCCCACAACTAAAAGCGCACAAATAGCACTTAGTAACCAAAGAGGTACATTCGAAAACCAAAATTGTAAAAAAGAGCCTGCAGCTAATATTTCTACAATTGTAACAAGCGTCCAGTTAATCCAGTATAGCCATCCAACTACAAATGATACATGAAATCCAAAAGCCTTATGAACTAAATGTTGAACATTATGATTTGGATAAACAACAGCCATTTCAGCTAAAGCCACCATAACAATCATCATTAATAATCCACCAAGTAAGTACGAGACAATTACGCCAGGCCCGGCAATCCCTAAAGTATCTCCACTCCCTTTGAAAATGCCCGTACCAATCATTCCCGCTAATGCTAAAAATTGAACATGTCTAGGTAATAACTCTTTCTTTAAGCCATCTTTCTTTAAGCCATCTTTCTTCATTCTTTTTTCCTCTTTCTGTTCCTAATTTTTTTAATTGTTTTGCAAGTAATTTTAAATAATAATAGCCATCTTCCATAGCTATTCACCTCCTTTACTTCACTATTTTTACTTGGTGAATGAAGTGATTTATATGATCAAAACCCATTTTTTAAGAATAAAGGCCTGTCAACCTCATCCACAATGAAGCCTCCTAAAAACATCATCATCATTTATACATTTAGATACCTCTACTTTTAAAAGCAAATAAAAAATCCCTACTGAAATTAATCAGTAGGGACGATTTTATTCGCGGTACCACCCTAATTATTGACAAACTTTATATGTCAATCTCTTCATTCTCTATAACGGCTCTTCACCGTCTTCCCCTTACAATTGCTCGAAGAAGATGCTCCTGGATTGTAATTCATGCTGTTCTATGTACTGACTTACACCGACCGTCAGCTCTCTTTAACAGGGAGAACATACACTACTTTATTCCATTCATCGCTTATATATTATTTAGTTGTTATGAAAATACAAAAAATCCCTACTGAAATTAATCAGTAGGGACGATTTTATTCGCGGTACCACCCTAATTATTGACAAATTTTATATGTCAATCTCTTCATTCTCTATAACGGCTCTTCACCGTCTTCCCCTTACAATTCGCTCGAAGAAGATGCTCCTGGATTGTAATTCATGCTGTTCTATGCACTGACTTACACCAACCGTCAGCTCTCTTTAACAGGGAGAACATACACTACTTTATTCCATTCATCGCTTATCTTATTTACTTAAAAATTATCCTATAATAAATATAATAAAAAATCAATATTTTTTATTCCTGTAATTTTCTGTCAACTATACCCATATCCTTTACGAAACATCATCTTAAAAAATACAGGATTTACTGGTTTTTACATACACGTATTAGAGGGAGGAACTGTTTGCCCTTCTGATGAAATTAGATTAATAGAACAAAATAAACATCACATAACAATTGCCTTCGCAAATGACATCATGCACGACGATAAACATAATATAGAAGGACTGCAACGTATATTAGCAGTTAATTCCTTGTCAGAAAGCTGGCGAAATACATTTACAAAACGATTAGGTGGAAAAGAAACGAGTGCAGACAAACGTTTAACAGGAAAATAATAAATTTATAGAAAAGAGGACAGCGCATGAGTGAATTTATATTCGTATTATTTGTTTGTCCATTACTTGTCTTTATTTTCTCTGTTATTGGTACACGAATTACAAAGACGTATTATATAATGCCTATTCTTACGTTTGCAATTTTTCTAATTGTAGCAGTAGCGTTATTTAATCGATCATTTTTCTTTTGGGTAGGGATGTATAGTATTTTTTCGTTTCTTGTTTCTTATATGACGTTATTATTTGTAAAAGGAAACAAGGAAGTAGATAAAAAGCAATAGCCGTATTACATTTTAAGTTAAGGAGCATTATCCATGATTTTCTTTGATATTGACGGCACTTTACTTGATTATGAGCTTGCTGAAAAAAATGGTATCCTTGATTTTTTCCGTGAGCATAATCACATTTTTGCTTCCAAACATAATGGCTTCTTCAACTAACGCAGTCCATCCTAAAGCTTTAAGGCCCAATTTAGTTCCAGCCTTCCTAGCAGCTTTTATAACATATTGTTTAGTATAAGTTGGGGTGTTTTTCGCTATATAACTTTTTTCCCAACATAGTATCCAATACTAAATTCAACTGTTTTTATTAGACCTTTTGCAATGTCTTTATAGCTATCCATCCACGCCTTCGCTTCTGTTTTAGCCCCAATCTTCGTCGCATACCAAACTCTATCTATCTCTTTATTCTTCCTATAAGTAATGCATGCCAATTCGTGATGTAAGTCTACCCTATGTTATAAACAAAGTTACCTCAAGATTAGCGAAATAGCTCATCTTGAGGTAACAATATTCAAAGTAAATACCTCTAGTTTTTCTTAAACACATATGAAAGGAAACCAACTATTAAAAAGGTAAATAAGATTAAAATTTTAATACCCCAACTTAAAAAATCAAGATAAGGAGTGAATAGTATAAGCATGATGTACACTAACCATATTGCAGTAATAATAAATTGAATGTATTCTTTTGATTTTAAAGTAGCTACTAACATAAACAAAAGACAACCTATCCCTATACTATAGGAAATCACAATTCCTATTTCTATAAAAATCCTCTCCTATCTTCTATTTCTTCTTAGGTCTGTAGTTTTTATAGGCTTTTTTATAAGCTTTTTGATATTCGTAAAAGAAAACTCCCGCATCTGCTGCAAAACCATAAAATCCAAGAGCTTTGCTTCCTCCCATAATAAATGCTTTTGACGTTTTTTTTACCTGCATTACTTAAAATTGCTTTCTTTTGGGTTCGATTCCCCGCTTTTATCATAGAAGCTTTTACATTTGATTTTGTCTTAGATTTTCTCCAAGCAGCTGATCCACCTAGCCAAAACGGACCAACTTTACTAGCGTAATTTCCCAAGCCAGCAATGTTAAAACTATAACTATTTAACACAGCTCTTGCTCCCGCCTTAAATCCTCTACTATTTGCATAACTACTTCTTTTATTATAAACCAACAATGGTGTTTTTCCCCAACCACGGCCATATGCAAGATGCCCATCCGGATCTACCATCATCACAGGATTATTATTCCCATACGTATACCCATTCTGCGTCAATGGATCATCCGCATCACCCGGATCCGGATCTACAGACAAGAACACACCATGAGTTGGATGGTAATATCTCGCTATTAGATAATACATCCCAATCTCTTTATCATACATGTATCCCGCATATCCAAATGGATTCTCTGCTGCGATGCCCTTTGCGTCACTCTTTAAGACATTGCCCCATGCATCGTATTCATAGCTTGCTACCACTTGTCCGCTTTCATCTGTCATCGCAATAACGTCACCGCGTGGGTTGTAGTGGTAGTATACCGTTTGTCCTTGTGACTTCATCGCAAGGCGGATGCCGTCTACGGAGTATACATATTGACGAAGGACGTTTCCATTGCCGTCTGTTTCGTATAATGGATTGATACTGTCGCCGTCGTAATGATAACGTGTTGCCACACCGTTTTACCGTCTTTTCGATCCGGCGTCCATCGTCATCATATTTATATGTCGCAAATGGTGTGCTTTCACCTTGTTTTGTGATGGCGATAAGCTGGTCTGCTTCGTTCCATGTGTATTTGTACTTTCCATCGGATGTACGGTTTCCGTTTGCGTCATACGTTAGTGATTCATTGCCGAATTTCGTCAGCTGATTGCCATCGTTAAATACGGCTGCCATAGAAACAGCTGATTTTCCTGGTTCTGTTACTTGTACACTTGTACGGTTTCCAAAACCGTCATAGCTGTATTCCTTTATTGTACCATTTTGCAATGTTTCTTTTGTGAGTTGATTGATAGAATCATATGCGTATGTTGTTTTTTCTATTTTGTCGCCGTTTTTACGTTCGATTGCGGTGCGATTGCTTGTTGCATCATACGTATAGGATTCTTCTAAAATGCGCTGTGAGTCTTTCGTACCAATATGCAG
>NZ_NUQE01000038.1 GCF_002582035.1 Bacillus pseudomycoides | reverse complement strand
AAAATTCATCCCCTCCCTACGCATTGGGCTTCACCCTTCTCATTCCTTGAGGAAGGGGAATTCTTTTGGAAGTATGTTAAAAAAGAACCGTCCATTTTTAAGGAAAACCTAGAAAAATAATATTGTGGCAAGTATTTCAGTTCTTTTTTTAAGCCTTACACTACACTCATATGAATAAACATTATAATTATTTGATGTATCGTATTAATGGCACCATATTCTATCAAATGACTTAATATACAAAAAAGACGCGTTTCTAAATAAACGCGCCCGATTGCTGAAGATCAATAATGTTTTTCCGATCTGCTCAAGTTAAGAGGAGCGATTTACCGGTAATTGTCATGGATTGGTTGAAACAAATCTTCTTGAGCAGTCCGAACAACAGAAAAATTGTCAACATTGTAATGGCCGTGAAGTATTTCATTATGATGACTTATTATCTGTTCGGCAGATAGGGTTGAAGAATCTGTCGTGGAATGACCATCCCCAACTAAAGTAACATCAAAATGATTCACCGTTGCCGTTCGAACCGCTGTGTCAATACAGTGTTCTGTTTTACATCCCATGATAACAAGATGTTCAATCTCATTGTCCTTTAAAAAATCCATTAATGGCGTACCATAAAACGAATTTGTGGCCGCTTTATCAAATATTTTTGCAGTGGTTGGCACTTTTATTTTTGGGTGTATTTGAAACCCTGGACCTTTGCCGTCAGCAACATCTGTATCCCTTATAAAGACGATTAAAGCTTGTGATTCTAATGCTTTATTAATAACCAAATTAATGTAATCTAATAATACGTCTTTATTCAGTACACTTTTGTGTTTATCATTTCCATCAACTAATTCTTGTTGGACATCAATAATAAGCAACGCTTGGTTCAATAGAAAAACTCCCTTTTATTATAATTTCTATACATGCTCTCCAAACCGTTCTTCATTTTCATGTTCATCATATCGCCCTCCTTTATCTTTTAAACTTATTTCGTTATAGAACCTTAGCATCCTCTTTTTCAATCTAGTATGATTTGAAGACTTTTTTCCTTTTGTTACGATCGAAAAGAATCGAAACAAAAAATAAAAGCGCTTGCATAATTAAAAATCCGAGTTATAATACTTGTATACAAGTATACTTGATTAACATGAGGTGAAGTTATGACGGAATCAAAGGAATTTCTTTATCCTGAAAAATGGCTTTCAAAAGCTTCTGCTGGTGATCGTGTTGCAAGCGAACTGAGAATGCGTATTATTGCAGGTAAAATTGAAAGCGGTACCATTTTATCGGAAAATAAATTAGCTGCCGATTTTTCTGTAAGCCGGTCACCCGTTCGTGAAGCATTAAAGGTACTAGCTTCTGAAAATATTATTCGCTTAGAAAGAATGGGCGCAGTTGTCATTGGTTTAACCGAAAAAGAAATCGAAGAAATATATGATGTTCGTTTACTTATAGAAACGTTTATCTTTGAGCGGCTTGTAAAGATGGACACGAATGAGTTAGTAAAGGAACTAAATAAAATTATGGAAATGATGAAAATCGCCATCAAATATCAAGATGCTGATGAGTTTTCTTATCAAGATGTCTTATTCCATGAAACGATTATTCGTACCATTGAGCATTCCTACATCCTGATGATTTGGAATAATTTAAAGCCTGTTATGGAAAGCTTAATCCTTTTATCGATGCGTACTCGTTTCAAAGAAAAGTACGAAGACTTTGAACGGATTATTAAAAATCATGAGCTTTATATAAAAGCAATCGAATCCAAAGATCGAGCCCTCATGATTAAAGCCTTACATCAAAACTTTGATGATGTTCAAGGGAAAGTTGAAGACCTCTGGATGTCACAACAAATGTTATCTAAAGGAGTAGAGCAAGAACATGAGTAGCTATATGTTAGGTATAGATATTGGTACAACAAGTACCAAAGCAGTATTATTCACTGAAAAAGGCGAAGTCATCCAAACAGAGAATATTGGTTATCCACTTCGCACGCCGGATATTTCCACAGCGGAACAAGATCCAGAAGAGATTTTTCAAGCTGTATTGCAAGCGATTTCAAATATAACAAAACATCATGCAGATAAAAAACCATCGTTTATTTCATTTAGCAGCGCCATGCATAGTGTCATTGCCATGGATGAAAATGACCATCCGCTGACACCTTGTATCACCTGGGCAGATAATCGCAGTGAGGCATGGACACATAAAATTAAAGATGAACTGAATGGCCATGAAGTTTATAGACGAACAGGAACACCCATTCACCCCATGTCACCGTTAAGTAAAATTACTTGGATTGTGAATGACCATCCTGAAATCGCTACCAAAACAAAAAAATATATCGGAATAAAAGAATATATCTTTAAAAAATTCTTTGATCAATATGTTGTCGATCATTCCCTCGCTTCATGCATGGGGATGATGAATCTAAACACACTAGATTGGGATGAAGAAGCTTTAAAAATTGCTGGTATAACACCTGCTCAATTATCTGAGCTCGTACCAACTACCAAGATATATAGCAACTGCAATCCAGATTTAGCTAAAAAGATTGGTATTGATCCACAAACACCGTTTGTCATTGGTGCCAGTGATGGAGTGCTTTCTAATCTAGGTGTGAATGCAATTAGAAAAGGCGAGATTGCGGTCACAATTGGGACAAGTGGTGCCATTCGAACCATAATTGACAAGCCGCAAACAGATAAAAAAGGAAGAATATTCTGTTATGCCTTAACGGAAAAACATTGGGTAATTGGTGGACCGGTAAACAATGGAGGAATGGTCCTTCGCTGGATTCGCGATGAACTTGCCTCATCAGAAGTAGAAACTGCGAAAAGACTAGGAATTGATCCATACGATGTATTAACAAAAATTGCTGAACGTGTGAGACCTGGTTCAGACGGATTATTATTCCATCCATACCTCGCAGGTGAACGTGCGCCATTATGGAATCCAGATGTACGCGGCTCATTCTTCGGTTTAACGATGTCACATAAGAAGGAACATATGATTCGTGCAGCCTTAGAAGGCGTTATTTATAATTTGTACACCGTATTTTTAGCATTAACCGAATGCATGGACGGTCCTGTAACCCGTATTCAGGCAACAGGAGGCTTCGCAAGGTCTGACGTTTGGCGACAAATGATGTCTGATATTTTCGCATCTGAAGTCGTTGTTCCAAAAAGCTACGAAAGTTCCTGTCTAGGTGCATGTATTTTAGGTCTCTATGCTACAGGAAAAATCGATTCTTTTGAAATCGTTTCCGAAATGGTTGGCAGCACCTACAAACACACACCGAAAGAAGAAGCAACAAAGGAATACAGACAATTACTACCAATATTTATCAATCTATCAAGAGCATTAGAAGAAGATTATACACGGATTGCCAATTATCAAAGAGGCTTAATAAAGTAAAAATTTCATCAGTGGTCCCCCACTCCTTGTCTCTCATTGA
Organism: Bacillus pseudomycoides; assembly: GCF_002582035.1. GTDB lineage: Bacteria > Bacillota > Bacilli > Bacillales > Bacillaceae_G > Bacillus_A > Bacillus_A pseudomycoides_B. The sequence goes on along the minus strand of NZ_NUQE01000038.1, from coordinate 71,378 downwards.
ATTTTGAGGTTGGGGACTTACTGTACAAAAATAGGGGATAAAACACAAATAAAGCTAATATTAGGGGGAAATTACGATGCCATTAGTCATTGTAGCAATTGGGATTTTAGCATTACTTGTATTAATCATGCGCTTTAAATTAAACACCTTTATTTCATTACTCATTGTATCGTTCGGTGTTGCTTTAGCACTTGGAATGCCGCCAGAAAAAATTGTTAAAACGATTGAAGCAGGATTAGGCGGCACCCTTGGCCATTTAGCACTCGTTTTTGGACTTGGTGCGATGTTAGGTAAGTTGCTCTCAGATGCCGGGGGCGCACAACGCATTGCCATGACTCTTGTAGACAAATTCGGTAAGAAGAACATTCAATGGGCTGTCGTGACTGCCTCATTTATTATCGGTATTGCATTATTTTTTGAAGTAGGATTAGTATTATTAGTTCCGATTGTATTTGCTATTTCAAGAGAATTAAAAGTTTCGATCTTGTATCTCGGTATTCCGATGGCAACAGCGTTATCTGTGACACACGGATTTTTACCGCCACACCCAGGACCAACCGCTATTGCTGGTGAACTTGGTGCAAACCTTGGTGAAGTATTACTTTATGGTTTCATTATCGCCATTCCCACGGTTATTTTAGCTGGACCTGTATTCACGAAAATTGCGAAAAAGCTAGTACCCGACGCATTCAAAAAAACTGGTAATATAAAATCTCTAGGTGAACAAAAAGTATTTAAACTTGAAGACACACCTAGTTTTGGAATCAGTGTTTTTACTGCTTTACTGCCTGTTATTTTAATGGCAATCGCTACAATTATTACTTTGTTGCAAAAAACAATGGGATTTAAAGATAATAGTTTACTAGCAGCGATCGAGTTCATTGGGAATGCGGATACTGCCATGTTGATATCCTTATTAGTTGCTATCTATACAATGGGATTGGCAAGAAATATTCCAATCAAAAACGTAATGGAATCTTGTACAACAGCAATCTCAAATATTGGGATGATGCTCTTAATCATTGGTGGAGGCGGAGCCTTCAAACAAGTATTAATTGATGGCGGTGTTGGTAACTATGTAGCGGAATTATTCAAAGATACTTCATTATCACCGATCTTGCTTGCATGGATTATCGCTGCTATCTTACGTATTTCCTTAGGATCTGCTACAGTTGCTTCATTAACAACTGTCGGTTTAGTGATTCCGATGTTAGGTAACACAGACGTTAACCTTGCTTTAGTTGTCCTTGCAACAGGAGCTGGTAGTTTAATAGCTTCACACGTAAACGATGCTGGTTTCTGGATGTTCAAAGAGTATTTTGGTTTAAGCATGAAAGAAACATTTGCAACATGGACCTTACTTGAGACTATTATTTCCGTATCTGGATTAGGATTTACTTTATTACTAAGCTTATTTGTATAGGTCTTGCTAGATAACAAAACCCTCACTTCAGTGAGGGTTTTGTTATCTATTAAACTAAGAAAAAATCTAGTCAAGGGCACATTTGTTAGATTAGCCTAATAGGCATGTGTTGTACCCTCTATTCTATTACTAGTAATTTTCACAATCGTAGCGTATACTCTTTTAAACTTGTCCATTGTTTAACAATCAGAACATATAGAAAGTAATTTATAATCTATATAACTAGGGTCGTAGTAAATGAATTGATTTCCCCCTAAATTTAGCCATCCATTTTGTTCGTAAAATACTTTATAGGATTCATTATGACGTAATTTACGAATCACATTGCCATTCATAGAAGGTTGATCCCTTAAATTCACATTATCACCTGTAATAGTAGCAATCCCTATATAATTACAGTAACAAATATAACTAGGATCGTAGTAAATGAATTGATTTCCCCCTAAGTTTAACCATCCATTTTGTTCGTAAAATACTTTATACGACTCATTATGATGTAATTTCCCAATCACATTGCCACTCATGGAAGGTTGATCCCTTAAATTCACATTATCACCTGTGATTGTAGCAATTCCTATATAGCTGCTACTAGCTCCATTATTACTGATATTCAAATCTATATAGGATGTATTACAATCGACATTACCACTAATCCCCTGTACTTTTCCACTATCTGTGTATTGCCAAATGTCACAGTCAATTCCTGCACCTCTATCATTATAACGTGCAATCCACAATAAAGTATTTTCTTGTAAACGTGAAGGATTTAGACTATTTTCAAAGAAATATAGATTGCTATAAACTCCGTTATTTGTATATCCTGCATTTTTTAATTCCGTTAAAAATGCATTCACAGCATCTGTTAATGTATTTGGATCTAAATTTCCATCATTGACTTCTACATCCACAAATACAGGTGCAGTTAATGTTACGCTCTTTAAATTTTGAATGAAGAAAGCAGCCTCTTGTTTAGCATCATCAACAGAGATTGCTCGAAAAAAGTGGTAAGCTCCTGTAAGAATGCCAACATTATTCGCACCATTTATATTGGATTGAAAGGTTGGATCTACATAATTGGTACCTTGCTCAGAACCCTCTGTTGCTTTTGCAAACATAAAGTTTACTTGGTTCGGATCATTCTTTACTTGATTCCAATCAATTCTCCCTTCATGGTGACTGACATCAATTCCAAATGACATGATATAACACTCCTAAATCGTTTTTTTAATCTTGTTTGGCATTAATTTGTGTTATTTTATATTCTCGGGATCGACTGCATGTCCATCAAGCTAAGATTTTGAAGTACCTCCTAAACGAAAATTTTCTTTCTCTACAGTTCATTATTTTGAGAAGTCAGTTCATTTTTTCGTTTTGGAGGTGTTTACTTTTCTTAAGTTGATGGGCATGTGACAGGACCTCATATATATCATCTTCTCCGTTATCTTTTAAAATAAAAAGTTTATCGTTATACTGACGCAACATATACAAAATCTCTGCTCTACTCTCCCTTTCAAAATCGTTTGTCCACTTAAACATCTTCAGAAACATTTTAAAGCTCGGTTTATAGTTCGCCTTTTCAAGTCTCAATAATTGTAAAATGAACCGTTTTGTTATTCTATATATCCTTTTAGAAAGAGACACATCCAAAAATATGATCATATCTGCATTTTGGAAACTTCGAGATACCCATTTATGATGAGCGCCTTCAACAATCCAAGCTTTTGAAATGACAATATCATTCAATTGTTTGTCTCTTTCTTCAGGAGTATTTCGTATATCTCCCTTTTCAGATCTTCTCCAAACAACATTATCTAGCTCATAATATAGAATATGTAACTGCGAAGATAACGTTCTTGCTAAAGTTGTTTTCCCGCTTCCGACAGAACCTATGACATGAATTTTATTAGGAAGTTTCCGTTCCAATACGACCACCGCTTTGTGAATTTATATACTCTCATTTCCTAGCTACATCTTCTTCCCCATTCTCCAACAACGTTGATTATAAGAATTACGCTCTTCACCTATTATTTTGAGTCCTTGTTTTTCATAGAATTTAATCGCTCTTACATTAGACTGCGCAACACGGAGATGATATTCAAATACATTACGTTTTTTAAACTGATCCTCAGCATATTGAAAAAGCTCTCTACTATACCCCTTTCCGCGACCCTTTGGAATTACATATACAAAACTTACATACCCAACCTCTCGCCCTTCGTAGTTATCGTACCGAAGCACTAACTCTCCAACTGCCTGTTGATCACGTTCCAACAAAACGAACCCTTCAGGAAAATTCAATTGTTTCTGCTTCGCGTACTTTATATATTCATTTTCATTAAACTCCAATTCTTCACCTGTATCTGTAAAAAATCTAATAATCGTCTGTTTATCTTTTTCTACATCGACAAGCCGAAACGTAAGCATTGGCATCATTTCCTTTCACTTCATACTTCATTTCATCGTACAATATCTTTTATGCCGGTAAAATGATCCAAAACTTTATGATACATATAAGAGATACTTATCAATCTAACAACCTCTTATTCCATTACCCTGCCCCGTTAATTAAATAGCTCTGTTAAATTTAACTGTTGATTTTCTTATTAAAAAAACGAGAAGTAATGCGTGGCATCAATCTATTACTTGTGCTGAACTAGTTGATATTTCTAATTATTGTTTCCAAATCATGAGTAAAATGCGGTTAATTATGAATGCCATTCCAAGAATAATGGCCAAGATTGGTTTATCAACAAAATACAGAGCGAATGAGGTAACTCCGAAGATTACGAATTCCAAAAGAAACCTGTACGGTTCTGGCAATTTCAGCGATGCTTTAGGTGCAATGAAAGTCCCCCATAATATCGCCAAAAGTAGTGGTGAGCCAATACCAAACATAAATTTTGTAAACGCATTTTTCCCGACTTGAAATCCCCAATAACCTAGTGATGCAAGGGCACATAATTCTAGGAGAAACCGAATAACTAAATTTACAGATTTTATGAACATGAAAGAACACTCCTTTAAAAAACGAATTGTAATTCTTCGTAAAATACGAATTATGTTCTCCATTTTTATGAACAAAAAACGATGGTCATTCTATATTTTAGATAGAACGACTACCGTTTTTTTGTTTATTAGCTTGATAGGCATAAGGTGCTACCTCTATAGTACCTTCACTTTAAAAGGATTGGTAAATGTTTTAAAGTTTGTTCATTCTCTAACAAACAGTTTTCTAGCTGAAAAGATGGTGAAAGTTTTATTTCTTTATGTTGTTTAATGAAGGTTGTTAGAGCGATTGTTGCTTCTAATCGCGCGAGTGGTGCACCTAAGCAAAAGTGCGGCCCTTTTCCAAATGTCATATGTTTATCATTACCTGGTCGATGTATGTCAAAACTGCTAGCTTTAGGGAACTGTTTCTCATCTAAGTTTGCGGCACTTACCCACGCAACGATCGTTTGTCCCTTTTTCATGTTTGGTCCAAATATATTTGTATCTTCCGTTATTCTACGTGCCAATACGACTGGAAAACGATAACGTAAAATCTCTTCAACTGCTTGCGGAATATACTCTGGATTTTCATGTAATTCTTTATACGTCCCTGGCTTATCAACTAAAAAACAATAAAAACTATTTATAATTAAATTTGTAGTTGTTTCATTACCGGCTGCTAGTAAACCAAGCGAAAAATCTACAATCTCTTCATCTGTCAATCTCTCTCCTTCATATTCAGCTCTTATTAAATCTGAAAGAATGTCGTCTGCTAAGTGGCATCGTTTTTCTTGGACAATAGGAAGAAGATACGTTTTAAATTCTTTTAAAGCGATTGCTTTTTGTTTATCTAAATCAGAAAATTTTTCTCGACTATATGGCATGAACAAAATATCAGACCATCGTTTCACCTTTTTTAAATCTGTTGTAGGGACGCCTAACAAATTAGAAATGACAGTGACAGGGAATGGGGCTGCTAAATCTTCTACAATATCAATTTCATCACGATTTTTTAGTTTTTCTATAATTTCATTTGCGAGTGATTGTATATGTGGTTTCCACTCAGTTAAACTGCGCGGTGTAAATGCTTTTGAAACGATAGAACGAACATTGCGGTGTTCAGGAGAATCAGAAGAATTTAAATTCACCCTCGTTTCTCGTTGTGGAAATGCAAATTGCTGACGATCTCTTCTACTTGAAAATAAACGATAGTCAGATAAAACTTGGTTCACATCATCATACAAAAACACATTCCATACATCTTGATCTGCATCATAATAGACAGGATGATTTTCTCTCATATACTGATACCAAGAATATGGATTCCAAAGCTCATCTTTTGTTTTTAGTTTGGAAATTTCATGAACTAAAATTACACTCCCAGGTGACTTCATAGATATCTCCTCCCTTTTTCTTCAAAATACAAAGTAACAATTAAGTTTTTCTAAGTTGCATAGACTAACATATTTTATTCTAACATGCGAGTAGGAAAATGTTTATTTTTGGAAGGTTGAGAAATAGATTTTGGTACAAAACATGTTGATAAAATTGCTTCTCAAAAATCTTTAGATTAGGTCAGAGAATTTAGGAAAAGAGAAGATTGTTTACAAGTGATAGCGAATCATGATCTGAGTATTGAGGAGCAAGTTATTGAATAATGAAAACCACACCATCTCTAAAACTATAGAGAGGTGTGGTTTCACTTTATAAATGATCTTAAATCACTTAAATATTTCTCAATATTTTTTTGCTCATACGACTTCCACTTCTGTGAAAAGGCATATACAAAATGAAACATGAAATAAACGCAACAATTTCTAATGAAATAATATAGTAGGGATAAGGACCTAGCATATCAAGTAATGAAGCTGTTTCTGGCTTATGCGCTAAAAACATATAGTTCCCGCCTGTTTTATAGTTGACGAATAAAATAATTGGAAGCAATGCATTTAAAAATAGCATCGTACGCTTAATAGATTGAAAAGTTGGTCTATATCCTTCCACCCACGTCATGAAGAGTGGTGCCAAAATGAGTAATGCATGTGCGATGAAATATTCTATGAAGCGAAAATGCGGAAATGCATACTGTAAGTTTGGAGTTAAAATCGCTTGCGATGCCCCGAGAATTCCTGTAAAAAAGACAATTTCATATAGTTTATAACTTTTCGTTACAATCATAATTGATGCCAGGAATAAGCTAATCGTACATAACTCAAATGGTAATGATGTACTGAGTTGAAAAATCCCCGCCTTCACTTGCCATATATCCAATCCAATTTCACTACTTATAAATAAAAAAGCAATTGTATATCGAACCACCCGATTCCATTTCTCTTGACGCAGTAAATCCTGATATTGATATAGCAAATAAATCCCTAAACCGATAAGAAGAAGTATAATAACGTGTTGTTTCGAGTATGGGACAAACGGTTCTAATGGAGCTGCACTAAAATACGCTTCCATGCTCCCGCCTCCTTTCTTTCATACAATATTATTGTAGAAAAACAAAGGCTCGTCAACCAATATACTTTCTCCCCAAATCAAAACAACCACTTTGATTAAAAAATTATTGATGCCTGCACTAATGAAAAACGTTCGTGATTATCTAAAGCTACATCACTATCTGCTCTTGTCCGATTTTGTGCTGTTGATTTAAATATAATAATCCAATATGGATTTACTATTTCTTTATGACTAAATTAACTCTAAGATATCATGATTATGTTTTTGGAATTTAGTAGACATCGCTCTACGTTAATGTAACATTTTTCTGGAATGAATTACCTCATTCACTTTATAATTTACTTAATACATATTGGTGGTGCGACAATTGAACAAGTTAAAAAAATGCTCTAAAGTCTTTGTGATATTTTTTATTTTGTATATTGCATTTCTTTTATTTTCTCCGAATAGAATAGTAGGTAGAACTGCCATCCAAAAAGATGATATAAAATTACACGTATACGCACAAGCTACTACAGGAGCACCTCAAAGAATAAGTAAAAGTGATTTAGCTAGATTAAAGGAAAAAGTGAAAGATACATATCCAAATGTTGATTCTACAGACATTGAACTAAAGGGTGACACCCCGTTCCGTCATGTGGCTGATCCAGCATACATAGGGGATTTTACTGTATACGGAAAGGTTATAGGTACAACACGAGACGAAACAACTGGTGAGGATACAGTTGCCGTTTTAAAAGTTTCTTATTGGGACATGCCAATGTTTAAGACTCTTTTTTTAAGAGACTCCATCACACGTCTATCGATTATACTTTTGTTACCTATCTTTTTTGTTGCACTTATTATTCTTTATTCAAGACCTAAGAATAGTGACCGGTAAAGTGAAACTTCCATCAGTGGTTTTTTCATCCCCCCACTGATGGAAAGCTCTCACCAATCGGGCGCGTACCAGCAGTAAGACCTCCTCCGTCTTTCCTTTTGCAATCTACCATTTTGTTCCCACATAATAAAGTTGTTAAAAAATAATAAAGTCGTTTAAAAGATAATAAACTTCTTTAAAAAGATGGTGCAGAATTGGATTTTTATGACATCTCTTCTTCTTTCTTTGTATAATAAAAAGAAAGAATATTCTAATACTTTTTCTTAAAAAAGGGTCATTCAAGATTGGAGATGTTATATCGTGGAGATTTTTGACATAGTTAGTATAGACGAAACAAACATAGAAAGAGAAGCATGCTATTGTCTTCGTAGCAAACCAAATTCAACAGGATACATAAATAAAAATAGATGGTTAACGGAAAGGTTTCAAGAAGGCTTAAAGTATATAAAAATAATGGAAGATAGCAAACCAGCAGGATTTATTGAATATACACCGATTGAATATTCTTCAAGAGTGGTTTATGGTGAAAATTATATAGTTATTCATTGTCTTTGGGTAAATATAACAGGTAAGGGTTATGCGTCGCAGTTGATTCAGCAGTGTATTAAAGAAGCAAAAAAACAAAATAAGAATGGTGTTATCGTTGTGACGAATTCGAATACTTCTTGGACACCAAGTAAAGATATTTTTATTAAAAATGAATTTATTGAAATCGCAAAAGCACCTTATGGGTTTGAATTGTTAGTTTATAAATTTGATGATTCTCCTCATCCGTATTTTCCGAGCGACTGGAATGAACGGCTTCAAACTTTTGATGAGTTAACGATTATAAGAACACAACAATGTCCATTTATCGAGATTGCTTCTGATAACCTTTTAGAAGCAGCAAATAAATTGGAGATAAAAGCTAGAATTATCGATATTCGAAGCAGAGAAGAATTATTAAAACTGTCACCAACACCATACGGCATATACGGGGTAATCTTTAAAAATCAATTAATTACATATCATCGACTAACAATACATTCGGCAATGAAACGGTTGAAAGAGTTAGGTTGATTCAAAATCGGGGACGAATATTAATTATTCGTTCTCCTAGAAATTAAACAACTCTATTATTCCTGAAAAATCGTAGAATTAAAGAAAAACTAATTTTTAAATATGTTTAGTAACCATCTATTAGCATGACAAATAGATGGTTACTTTATTTCTACAAGCAAAATTAAACGTCTTTATTCTTTTTACACACATTTCGCATTTGTTTATGGATTAGGAGTTTTATTTCCGTTTCACTTCAATGTATATCTATCACACAAAAAAACGATCCGCGTTGCGGGATCGTTAAAATCTATTTCTCTTTCAGATGTTGTTGTAATTCGTCTATGACTTTTTGTAAAATAACGTGCTGTTCCCGTGCCATTGCTAATTCTTCCTTTACTAAAGTCAATTCCTCTATCACTGTATCATGAGTCTCACTTATCATCTTTTCAACTTTTTGTAAAGCATCGTACTGTTCTCGTGCCAGCGCTAATTCCTCCTTTACTAAAGCCAATTCCTCCATCACCGTATCATGAGTCTCACTTATGACTTTTTCATCTTTTTCCCCGGCGATTCTTGCCACATATCCTATGACAGGCAAGGCAATACCTTGAAAGATCGTCTGTACTACGTACTCTACCCATTCCACAAGAGTATTTGGATGCTGAAAGAAAAGCGGCACAATTACAAGCCCAAAAATGATATAAAAGCAAGCCATTGTAGAAAACCATAGGGCCAGTTTGTCACCAAGCCATGCATTAAAGCGCCTTATCATTCATCACTCCGTATCTAAAATAAAGTTGCTCTTTTGTACATTTGAAGAAAAAATTTGCTTTCTGTTCCATTTGTTTCGCTATTTAAATGAATTTATCCCGCTACTCGTGGGCAGTAAGACCCCCACCTCAAGATTCGGAGAAAACGAAGAAGCTATGTGGGGGATAACTGCTGGCATGCGCCCGATTGGTTCAACTAATCATCAGTGGGGGATGAAGCCCCCCACTGATGGAAGTTTCACTTTATATCAATCTTTTTTACCGTGTTCCAATGACTTAATAAATAGAATGACAGCATTGATGAGAAGATATACAGTTGCAAATTTCCAAATAGTTTGCTCAACAGGTGGAAACTCCGTCTTATAAATAAACGGTCGAACACCCACATAAATAAAAGCATGAGATAAGATTAACAAGTTCATCCATTTAAGGACTGATCTCCAACTTTTCACTGTAATTCCGGCTACAACAACAAGGATTGTAAAATAAAAGAAGCTAATTAAAAGTCCTGTTAAAAAATCTGTCAATCCATTAATCATTTCAATGATCAAAAAAATGTCACATCCTTTCATGCATAATGTACTATCATCCTATGCATGAAAGGGACAAGCTGTTTGTACACGTGTACTTTGCAAAAAAAAATTATACGTGATTCGTGTATATGTCGATTTCGGCACCATTTTACGAAGAAATAAAAAACCCGAATTGTGTACTTTTTATTGTCCACAATTCGGGTTTCAGTTTAAAAAAACGTGTATATTTATTTATACTTTTTACGCTAACGCAGATGCATGCTCCTGCTGATCTACCGGAACAACCGCATCTGTTAATGCTGCTTCTAATTCAGCTGCATACTTCAGCTTCTCTTCCCCGCTCCAGTTTAATGCTCCTGCCATGTAATTGATTACAGCATCTTTCCATTCATATACCCAGTCAATATTGAAGAACACAGCTCCCATGCGTCGTACGAAGAAATCAACTGGTTTTGTTGCCATTTCAAACTCCATCGCGTATACAAGTGGCAGAAGTACATCAAGCGGCATGTTATGGCGCTCTGCATCTGCTTTATATTCTTTCGCTAATTCAAAGAGCACATCGACGTTTGAACCGTAGAATTTCGCGAATTGTTCTGCTTGCTCTGCTGTTAAACCGTATTTCTTTCCTTCTTGTGCTTTTTTGGCAATAAATGTTGGGAATTGTTTCGAACCGCCAACATGACCGCCGGAGATTGGCATATGCTTCGTTGAGCTTGCAGGGTATGAACCGTGACCTTCTTTTTGCAGTAAAGATGCCACATAATCTACAACCATCTCTGCCATTTTGCGGTATCCTGTTAACTTTCCGCCGGCAATTGTGATTAAACCAGATTCAGAAGTCCAAATTTCATCTTTACGAGAAATTTCAGATGCGCTCTTTCCTTCTTCATAAATTAATGGACGAACACCCGCCCAGCTTGATTCAATATCATTCTCTGTAATTTTTACAGTTGGGAACATGTAGTTAATCGCATTAATAATATATGTGCGATCTTCTGTTGTCATTTTTGGCACTGCTACATCTTTATCATAAAATGTATCTGTTGTACCTACGTATGTTTTACCTCCGCGCGGAATCGCAAATACCATACGTCCATCTGGTGTGTCAAAGTAGATTGCTTGCCCTAATGGGAAACGTTTTTGATCAATCACAAGGTGAACACCTTTTGATAACTGCAATACTTTTCCTTTTTTCGAATTATCTTTCTCACGAAGCGTATCTACCCAAGGTCCTGCTGCGTTGACAATTTTTTTACCATACACTTCATATACTTTTCCGTCTAATAAATCGATTACACGTACGCCGCATACTTTTCCATCTTTGTATAAGAAGCCGTCTACTTTTGCATAGTTCACTGCTTTTGCACCATGTTTAATCGCTTCTTTCATGACTTCAATTGTTAAACGTGCATCATCTGTACGATATTCTACGTAGTAACCGCCACCTCTTAATCCATCTTGTTTCACAAGCGGTTCTCTCTTCATTGTTTCTTCGCGACTAAACATCTTTCTGCGCTCACTTTTCTTAACTCCTGCTAAAAAGTCGTATACGCGAAGACCGATGGATGTACTAAATGAACCGAACGTACCGCCTTTATGGAACGGAAGCAGCATCCACTCTGGTGTTGTTACGTGTGGACCGTTCTCATATACAATCGCACGTTCTTTCCCAACTTCAGCCACCATCTTCACTTCAAACTGTTTTAAATAACGTAAACCGCCGTGAACAAGCTTTGTGGAACGACTTGATGTACCTGCTGCAAAGTCTTGCATTTCAAACACAACTGTTGATAGTCCGCGTTTTGCTCCGTCTAATGCAATTCCAGACCCTGTGATTCCACCGCCGATAACAATGATATCTAACTCTTGTTTATTTACTTCATTTAAAACATTTTGACGTTGTTTACTTGAGAATTTCATGGTAATTCCTCCTTTTAATTACGAAAAAAAGAGACCACAAACATCACCATAGAATTGCTTCTATAGCGTGTTGTGGTCTCTCCAAATCTCCTACCGAATTATTAACTTATCATCATTATAACACTGTTTATAATTATTTAAAAGCTTTCGTTGCTTCAATTGCTTTTTTCCAGCCAGCGTATAGCTCTTCACTTGTACCTGCTTCCATTGCTGGTGCAAAGCTCTTATCCATATTCCACTGTGCTGCGATTTCTTCTTGATCCTTCCAGTATCCAACCGCAAGACCTGCTAAGTATGCTGCTCCTAAAGCTGTTGTTTCGTTTACTTCTGGGCGCTCTACTGGTACGCCTAAAATATCACCTTGGAACTGCATTAAGAAGTTATTTTTCACTGCGCCGCCATCTACGCGTAATGTTGTTAATTCAATGCCAGAATCTGCTTCCATCGCACATAGTACATCTTTTGTTTGATATGCTAACGATTCAAGCGTCGCACGTACAAAATGCTCTTTTGTCGTACCGCGCGTTAAACCGAATACAGCGCCGCGTACTTCACTATCCCAGTACGGCGTTCCAAGTCCAACAAATGCTGGTACAACATATACACCGTCAGTTGACGCAACGCGAGTCGCATACGCTTCACTTTCACTTGCATCCTTAAACATACGTAATCCGTCGCGCAGCCACTGAATTGCAGAACCTGCTACGAAAATACTACCTTCTAATGCGTATTCTACTTTTCCGTTTAAGCCCCATGCAATTGTTGTTAATAGGCCATGCTCAGATGCTACTGCTTTTTCACCTGTATTCATTAACATAAAGCAGCCTGTTCCGTATGTATTTTTCGCCATACCTTCACCGAAGCAAGCTTGGCCAAACAATGCCGCTTGTTGGTCACCTGCAATACCTGCAATCGGTACATTTTGACCGAAGAAATGATAGTCAACTGTATGACCGTATACTTCAGAAGATGGACGTACTTCTGGAAGCATGCTCGCTGGCACTGTTAACATATTAAGAAGCTCTTCGTCCCATTTTAATTCATGAATGTTATACATTAATGTACGAGATGCATTGGAATAATCTGTTACGTGAACGTTACCACCAGATAGTTTCCATACAAGCCACGTATCAATTGTTCCGAATAATAATTCACCGCGCTCCGCTTTCTCTCTTGCACCTTCTACGTTATCTAAAATCCATTTTACTTTTGTTCCAGAGAAGTATGCGTCAATTAAAAGGCCTGTTTTTTCACGAACCATATCGTTATAACCTTTTTCTTTTAGCTCGTCACAAATTTCAGCTGTTTGACGAGATTGCCATACGATTGCATTGTATACAGGTTTTCCTGTTTCTTTTTCCCATACAACTGTTGTTTCGCGTTGGTTTGTAATCCCAATACTCGCGATTTGCTCCGGTTTTACGTTTGCTTCGCTTAAGCAGCTTGCAATAACTGCTAAGATAGATCCCCAAATTTCTTGCGGATTATGCTCAACCCAGCCTGGCTTTGGAAAATGCTGTGTAAACTCTTTTTGTGCAACATGTACAATTTTACCTTCTTTATTAAAAAGAATCGCACGTGAACTTGTTGTTCCTTGGTCTAATGAAAGAATGAACTTTTCCATATTTATTTCCCCCTTATGCTACTTTTCTAGTATTTGTATTTTTTCCGCTCTGTTTGCTTGTCATATAAGAGATTGCTAGAACAATCACTGTTACAATTACTACATAGATAAGTGCTGAGTTTTGCTTTCCTTCAAATACAACTTGATGGAATAATCCTGCTAATGATCCGCCTAAAATTGGTCCTACTACTGGAATCCATGCATACTTCCAGTTCGATCCGCCTTTTCCCGGAATCGGTAGAAGGAAGTGTGCAATACGAGGTCCTAAGTCACGTGCTGGATTGATTGCGTAACCAGTTGTTCCTCCTAATGATAAACCAATACTTACAATTAAGAAACCTACGATAAATGGATTTAAACCATCTGCAAATTTATTTGCTCCAATTGCTAAAATACCAAGTACTAAAATAAAAGTTCCAATAATTTCACTTAAAAGGTTTGCAAATGTATTTGGAATTGCCGGTCCTGTTGCAAATACGCCTAATTTTGTGCCTGCATCTTCCGTCTCTTTCCAATGTGGTAAGTAATGTAAATATACAATAACTGCTCCAATCATTGCCCCTAGCATTTGTGCTGCGATATAACCTGGTACGTCACTCCAAGGAAATGCACCTTTAAACGCAAGTCCAATTGTTACCGCTGGGTTTAAATGTGCTCCGCTAATTGATCCAACTGCATAAGCAGCTACTGCAACGGCTAAGCCCCATCCCATCGTAATAACGATCCATCCTGAATTTTGTGCGAACGATTTCTTTAAGCTGACACCAGCACAAACACCGCCGCCAAGAATGATTAGTAATGCTGTCCCTATTAGCTCCCCTAAAAATGGTGACATATAACCCCTCCATTATCAAATTTAAACGCTTTCAGTGAAAGAGGAAAAATGAATAGTCATTCATTCTTTCAAAAGAAAAAATCCACAAGTACACGTTTCTATAGAAACATAGAAACAATGAAATGTGGATCTCTTCTTTTCTCCGTCACGTTTATTAACTTGTCTATAATGTTAAACGCAAATGAAAGCGGTGTCAATTAAATTTTTCCATATTTCCGTCATTTTTTATGAAAATGTTTCCATAGCTCTTTTTTCGACGTTGTAATCGCTGTTGCACCAGCCTCTAAGGCCCTTTCTACATCATCAACCGTGCGAATAAATCCACCTGCTAAAATAGATAATCCGGTCCGTTCTTTCACTTCTGCAATCACGCCTGTTAAAGCACCCGGCAGCACTTCAATATAATCGGGCTTTGTCTTTTCTAAAAGTGCACAACTTTTTTCCATTGCACTAGAATCAATTAAGAAAACGCGTTGAATCGCAACGACACCTTTTTGCTTCGCTTTCATAATCACACTTGATTTCGTAGATAACAAACCATATGGCCGAAATTCTTGACAGACATATTCCGTTGCATACGCATCACTTTGCAAGCCATGAATTAAATCAACATGTAAAAAGACTTTCTTACCATGCTGCTTCGCAAGAGTAATGACACTTTTCAACTGGGCAACATGAATATCAAGAATGACAATATATTCATAAGAACTATGTAGTAATTTCTCTAAATCTTTTACTTGCCGAACAGCTGGTAATATTTTTTGTTCATGAAATTCCATTCTAAAATCCCCTTCTTTGTGTCTTTCTATTTCTTATAGTACACAAATTAAGGAAAAAGAAAAGATAGTACGTTAAAGTGAAACTTTCATATGCAAATAGTCGGAGCACTGAAACTGGATAATATCAAAAAATAAAAGGAGCTGACTTTTTTGCAGTCAGCTCCCTTCTTATATGAATTATTGTTGGCAAGCAGCCGTTGAAACTTGCCATTGTACACCGAATTTATCTTTCAATTGACCGTATAATGGGCTCCAGAAAGTTTCTTGAAGCGGCATTACGACTTGACCGCCGTCTTGTAATTTTGCAAATACTTCTTTTGCTTTTTCTTCACCTTGTATATGAATTGCTATAGTCACTTGCGATCCAACTTCGTCTGGCTGACCTGGGAACGTATCAGAAATCATCAGATCCGTATCACCAATTTTTAAATGTGCATGTAAAACACGGTCTTTTGCCTCAGCAGGAAGTGGGTATTCCGGATTTTCTGGCATTTCTCCAAACGTTTGAAGCATTTCAACTTTTGCATCCAATGCATTTTCATAAAACTTAACCGCTTCCTGTCCATTACCATTCGTCACTAAATACGGGTTAATACCTAAGATCATCACAAGCACCTCTCTCTAAAATATTTAGTAGTCATAAACATATGTAACCACAAAACAAGAACAGAACATATGTTTCTATTTTATTTTATCATATATTACTCGTTTATGGAACTATTTTACTTCGTTCGTGCCATGAAAAAAATCGACACTTCCTATGAGGGATTTAGCCTTAACGTACAAAATTCGCAAAATAATTCTTGAAGTATAGCATCCTTTAGCTTACACACGAAAGTGTTCTAAAGGGGGAAATACCTAAAATATAAATATAATGAAAAGGAGTGAGAGAATATGGAAGCAAGTACCTTTTTAGGACTGTTTTGGGGATGGGTGACGGTTATCGTATCAGGAATACTTTTCATACGTCCATCAGTACTGCGTGAGCTAAAAAAATTAGTAGTCGAGGACAGAGGATTTGGGATTATGTATGGATTTCTATCGATTTTTTTAGGGTTAGGCACCGTTATCCTGCATAATGTATGGGCATTCAACTGGCAGGGATTCATCACACTCATTGGATGGCTTGCGCTATTAAAAGGAATTTACGTAATTGCATATCCTGAACCATCCAAGAAAACCGACTTCGAAGTACGGATACTATCTACGCGTATAACACTTGCTATCCTTGGTGCTTTGGCTCTATGGATGCTTATAGTAATCTATATGAAATAATCTGTAATTCGAAATAGGTCTCAGTAGATTCGTTAAGATCAGGGTAGTTGTAAATCTGCATTTCCCTAACACTCCCCGTTTAAAAGGAGATGAGTAGATGAAGCTGAATCATTTGAATTTATGTGTTGATGATTTATCGGCAGCGAGAGCTTTTTTTGAAACATTTTTTGATTTTCAATGTTTAGAAGAGAAAGGAAAAGCTCTTGTAGTGATGAGTGATAATGATGGATTTATTCTTGTATTAAGTGATCCAAAAGCATTTAAAGGTGGAAAAGATGCGATGTACCCTGAAGCTTTTCATATTGGTTTCTTAGTAGAAGAACCAAATGAGGTTGATCAAGTATATAATCGCTTAATAGAGGGAGGTATTGAAATAGATAAAGAACCTTATAAGATGAGAGGTAGTAGTTATGGCTTCTACTTTACAGTATTCAATGGATTGTTGATCGAGGTTTCTTGTCTGGACTATAAAGACGGTAAAAGAATCTCAAAACCTAATGTTACGAAATAGCCCTACTTTATCTATGTAATAAAATCAAAAAGAGAATCCTTATAAACCAAGGATTCTCTAACAGAATATTTGTTATTAATCATTACAACCAAATTGAGGTGATTATTCTCCTGTTTTAGCGAATTTCTTAATACGTTCACCAATCTCATCACGAACTCTTTGAAATACAGACCATTCTTTTCCTGCTGGATCGTCAAATCCCCAATGAACTCGTTTTACATGTGGAGGTGTTGTTGGGCACACATCATTCGCATGACCACAAAGAGTTACAACAAGGTCTGCATGATTTAAAATTTCTGAATCAATCGTATCAGATGTTTGATTAGTAATATCAATATCTACTTCCTTCATTGCTTTAACAGCATTGGGATTTACACCATGTGCTTCAATACCTGCAGACAATACATTCCATTTGTCACCTAAATATTTTTTACCCCAAGCTTCAGCCATTTGGCTACGGCAAGAGTTACCTGTACATAAGAAGTAAATTGTTTTTTTATTACCCATATTAATTCCACCTTTATCATGAAAATTTATCCCGCATTAACGGGCAGTAAGGCCCCCACCTCAAGATTCAGAGAAGAGCGAAGAAGATAGGTGGGGGATAACTGCCCGTAAAAGCCCGATTGGTGAGAGCTTTCCATCAGTGGGGGATGAAGCCCCCCACTGATGGAAGTTTCACTTTATCTTGGTTGTGTTTGAAAGTACTTACGTTGAAACCAGAGTGCTACATTTACAAGTGCAATCATAACGGGAACTTCGACTAAAGGTCCGATAACTGCTGCAAATGCTGCGCCGGACTGAATTCCAAATACCCCTACAGCTACAGCAATTGCTAATTCAAAGTTGTTGCTTCCGGCTGTAAATGCTAGTGTAGTTGTTACTCCGTAACTTGCACCAATTTTTTTTCCCATAAAGAAAGAAACAAAGAACATGATTACAAAATAAATAAGCAATGGAATCGCAATACGTACAACATCGAGTGGTACACTAACAATGACTTCTCCTTTCAATGAGAACATCACAATGATTGTAAATAGTAATGCGATTAATGTAATTGGGCTAATCTTTGGAATGAATACTTTTTCATACCATTCTCGCCCTTTAGTTTTTACAAAAAACAAGCGTGTTAGCATTCCTGCAATGAACGGAATTCCTAGATAAATAAAGACTGACTTTGCAACCTCTGCCATTGTGATATCTACAACAGCACCTTCAATTCCTAACCATTCTGGAATTACTGTTACAAATACATACGCATACACTGAGAAAAATAACATTTGAAAAACCGAGTTAAAAGCAACTAATCCTGCTGCATACTCTGTATCACCTTTTGCTAAGTCATTCCAAACAATGACCATAGCGATGCAACGGGCTAAACCAATCATAATTAAGCCCACCATATATTCTGGCTTATCTGGTAAAAATATTACCGCTAAAGCAAACATCAGAACAGGACCAACGATCCAGTTTTGAACAAGTGATAAAACCAATACTTTTACATCTTTAAAAACTCTTCCCATCTCTTCATAACGAACCTTCGCTAAAGGAGGATACATCATTAAAATTAAACCTATAGCAAGTGGAATAGATGTTGTACCCACTTGTAAATTATTTAGGCTACTTGTGATTTGTGGAAATAGTATACCTATACCGATTCCTATAGCCATAGCAAGAAAAATCCAAATGGTTAAGTATCGATCTAAAAATGATAATCGCTTCATGAAGTTCTCCTTTCAGATTAACAGCAAGATGTAGGTTCTATCTTATGAACGTCGCTATCCGCCTTTGTATAGAAGAATTCCCATTCGTTACCGTCTGGGTCAGTTATCCAAAACTTATCTTGTACGGCATAGCAACATGTTGTATTTATCTCGTCCCGCGCGAAAAAACCTTGTTTTTCTAAACGGTCTTTATGGGCCTTTATTTCTTCTTCATTTTCTAATTGGAATCCAAAATGATTGACTTGATTTCCATACACATTGTCTATTACATTTAAGGTGAAATTTAATCCTGGAGTTTCCAATAAGAATTTTGCATAATCATTCTTTACTTTAACTGGTTTTACTCCAAATACTTTTTCATAGAATTCAATAGATTTTTCTAGATTTGTAACATTAATCCCAACATGTACGTATTTCATCAAACATTCCTCCTTTGTTTTTACATCATATTAATCAAAAAAAATTGATATATAGTTTAAAAAAATTTAGCAACAAGTTCCTTTTCCTGTTTTTCTAAATATGCAACAAAGTTCTTCTGATAATAGATTATTTACTTCAGTATCATTTAAATCGTAGTAACTCCAAGTACCTTGCGTTTCTTTGATTATTAAATTTGCATCTAACAAAATTTTCAAGTGATAAGATAATTTAGATTGTGTCATCCCAAACACTTCTGTTAAATCACATACACAAGTTCTTCCCCTTTGACAAAGTTCATACATGATTTCTAATCTTTTTTGATCTGCAAGGGCTTTAAATTTCTTCTCATATTGTTCAAATTGTATATTCATGTCCTCCAACCTCATTCATCAATTTTTTTTGATATTTTTATTATACACTTGATTTTTTGTTCAATACAGCAATTAAATCAATTTTTTTTGATTAATTTATTTTATCACTAATTAAAACCGTATGATTCATGAATACGAAAGGTTATTTAAGCTGATTTTGTTGTGGTAAAGCTTAAAGGCTGTAGTAGAAAGAGAGGTCATACGTAGTACAAAAAGGATAGATAAAGCATAAATATTTCTGCTTTATCTATCCTTCTCTATCTCTAACCACTTTTATAAGGTGCAACATTTTATAAATAGCCTCTTTTACCAATACATTCGAGCTATTATTGGCAAACAACCGTTGAATCGACATCTTTTTATGTAAAAATAAGATAGTTTGGTTCATCCCTTTTTATAATCAATTTAACAGTTAAACTTTGTTTTAAATCCACAGCTTCGCTCGATGGATGAATCATACATAATAGCAATCTCTCAAAATGCATTCAATCACCTACTCTAGTAAATCCTCAGTTTTTGACAGGTGCCTTTTTAGACAACACTTCAAATGCTAAGAATTGTGTTACCTGGCTAGAGTTGAAATTATTATCCGAAACTAGTACAAGACTGTCGTTCCCGTTTGCAAGTTTAGGACCCCAAGAGATGCCTTCGATATTATCAAGTTTAGGTAAACCTAATGTGTTCAAATCAAGAATCAGACGCTTTTTAACAGGCTTAAATTTGCCTTCTTGTAACGAATCTTTATTACGAATATCACTAGCCCCGTTAAGATCAATCTCATAAATACGAATATAGTTTTTAAAGGTTCCATCTGCACCTTGTACACCAGAACGTTCAACTGTTAATAACTCGTGGTTGTTTACCGCAAGAATCTCTGACACGCCATTATCTGCGTATTTGCCAGGCGCTGGCGTTGCTGGAATTGGATCAACAGGGTATGCGTACTGTCCTAGTACATTCCCTTTACGATCATATTGAGTGATCCGTGAAAGTGCCCCGGAGTTTGTAGTAGGTATAGGCCCGTCCTGATATAATGGACCTTCCGTTGCAACCCATAACGACTTACCGTCGGGTGCAAACGTAGAACCTTCAAAAGTCAGATTATTACGTGATCCAATCTCTTGTGTTGGTGATACCTTAAACATTTCCGGCAGAGGTAATGTAGATAAGTATTGTCCATCACGGGTGGCATGTTTCACGAACGGATTTAAGCCAAGAGAACGATCGCCCTCACTTGCATACCAAATACTCCCATCTAAAGGATCAATGTTTATGGATTCAAAATCTGGAACTTCTCCACCCTGAGTGGTGTATTGTGTTTGATTCGGATAAACGCTTCCGTCAGCTTGCTTTAAAAAATCCACTCCGGTCAATTGAATAGAATGAAAACCTTGGATATTATAGTTGAGCTTAGCATCATAAAAACGCGCAGGATTATAATTCGATCTGTCGTCGCTTATCATAACCCATGTGTCACTTTTAGAATCGTACCTAAGTCCTGAAAGGCCACCCACAGTAGTTCCTTCAAAATTCTCATTGAACGGGATGTTTTTCTCTCCAATAAACCTAAGACTCTTAACGGAATGTTTTTCGTTTACGTTGTTTACACCATCCTTTTTCCGACTAGAATGGTCATCATTTTCCTGTGATACATTTTGCTCAGCAGCATGAATAGTAATAGGTGATAAAGCTAGACAAGCACTTAATGCAGCAACGCTTAAAACGTTAAAATACTTAGGAAACTTAAGTTTTTTCATCATACTCTCCCTTTCCTATGTTTATTTTTAAACATCACCATTTCCTTCATACAAAATTACCTCTCTAAAATAACACCCGGATATGAATTTCCATTTAAGAGACTATTAAAAAAACGTAAAGAATTGTCGAAATTTTAAATAACTTAAGTATAACGACTTTCTTTCAAAGCATCACAACGAAAAAAGGATGGCAACCGTTCATTCGGCTACTCATCCTCTAACATACAACTATTATAGCAACACAGAATCTTCATCCTTATCCTGATGACGTCGTTCCCGTTCTTCTGCTAAACGTCTCATATATATTTCGCCTTCTTTTTCAATAAACTCATTATCAATTTCTTGCTCTTTTTTCGATGTGTATAAGACCATATAACCGCTCACAACGATACCTATAATAATGAGATAAATCCACCATGGTAAAGTTTCCATTCAAGTTCCTTCCTTTCATAAGACAAGCTTTGTTAGTTTTACTGTATGAAAGGAAGGAAGGTTTTATGACTTTTTTATTTTGAAAGAACTTTTATCTTATCGATGAACCCAAACTGCCCCTGCTGACTTATCATCAGCTTGACCTACTACTTCAATTTTAATTCCAAGGTTCGGAAGTTTTCGTCCTGCATCTGGAATTACGCTGTTGATATATGATTTAGAATCATCAAATTTAGACACACCTGGTAATCCTTTATAATCAAAGATTCCGCGCGTTGGTGAATTTACTTTCCATGCTGGCGTTTGATCAGGCGAGAACGCAGCATCTGCAATTTGATAACGAGTACTATTTTTCACAGTTGGCTGTCCATTTAATGTTCCAATAATCGCTTCTGGATGAGAATCTACTACCCCAAGGAATCCTTCACCTGGATGCACACCAACCCAGTTATCTGTAAAGCTTTGATCTGCATACCATATAACAAGTCCTGTATTGTAAACTGGACCGCGTCCATATTGCAGTGCTTCGTCAGAACCTGCATAGTTTCTCCACTCTAAATAATAATTATTTTTTTTCTGTTCAAATCCATCAGAAACAGTAAATCCTTTTAAAGTAAAGCCTGGTTGTCCTTCTGCATCATCAGAGAAAACAACTTTATCATCAACAGTTAAAGTAGCATTATCAAGCGCAAATCCTCTGTAAGCTACAGCAACATCTGTTAAATATTCGAATTGTAGTTTTACTTTCTTCCCTTTGAATTGACTTAAATCATAAGACTTATCAATCCACTGATCATTCGTTGTATCTACACCATTCTTTATATCTTTGTCACCCATTCTATCAATCTTTGTTTTCGTTCCATCTTCTGTAATAGCGTATACGTCAAGGAAATCGTATTTTGCTTCCAGTTCATAGAATGCTTTATAATCAAATTTTGCATTCGTTGCATTTGTTAAATCGAATAATGGCGTCTCTAATGTTGTATGTATATCATTTCCTTTTGTACTATAATAAAATTTCTTTCCAAAACCGGGTGCAATATTTTTCAAATTTTTATCAGGTAAATTTACACGTATAATTCCTGGACGTTTTGATTTTGTAACACTTTGATCTAAATACGTCGCATATCCGATACCGCTGCCAAGTTTATCATAGTCTACCTCTACAATATTTGCCCAGTTCCCTTGCATATTCTTTTGGAAGAACTCTTTATTTTGCGGAGAGAAACTTGTTGGCTCTGTTCCTGCAATTTTTCCGGCCCAGCTGCCGCCGCTCATAATAGACCAAGCTTCAATCGGCTCACCTTGTCCTGAATACTTTGTATCGTACTCATCAGGTAAACCTAAATCATGACCAAATTCATGAGCAAATACACCAACTGCACCGTCTTCTGGCTCAATTGTGTAATCATATGCAGCCATCTTTCCGCCCCAGTTTGGTACAGATGCTGTCGTTCCATCAATTGCATATGGCTTTGATCCAAGTTTTGAACGATGAGACCAAATTGCATCATCCTTCAATTTTCCGCCGCCAGCTTCTTGGCCAACTCCAGCGTGAACAACCATTAAATGATCAATAATTCCATCTGGTTCATTTTTATTACCGTTACCGTTGTAATCATACTGATCGTATTGATCAAAATCAGCTAAATTAATTCCTTTTGCTACTGCTGCTTTTAACGCATCTTTTACTAAATCACGTGGCCCTAAAGGTCCTTTATTATCATGACCAGTTCCAGCATCAGCACCATAATCAGAAGCTTTACCTGGAACAGTCAACCATTCTGTTACAGTTCCATCAACTGTATAACTGCCGCCTGATTGCTCTTCATAATATTGCTTGAATGTTTTAATTTTCGAACCATTAAATAACGTAAATGGCTCATCGCCAAATAACATGTTTTCATAATGCTCACGATTAAAATCATTCGAATACATATATCCTGGTTCTTGATCAATATTGTTATGTTTAAAATCACTATATTCTACAAGTAACACAAGAACCTTGTCTTTGCGAACTTTCCCATCATATTGTGCTTGCTTCGCTGAAGACGTCGGCACTTTACCATTTCCATGTATCTTTCCATTTAATCCAGGCACTTGTCCAGCCATTGGGCCATTTTTTGACTGATGCTGGTTCTCTTTCTCTTCCATTTTCGCATCTTTTACTTTTTTCATAAAATCAGTAGCTTCCTGCGTAAGGCTGTCTTCTGGCGTTGTTTCCTTTCCAGGATTTTCGCCTTTCTTTTTCTCTACATATTTTTCTACAGCCTTCGACGTTTCTGCTTGTGATGCAGATG
Organism: Bacillus pseudomycoides; assembly: GCF_002582035.1. Taxonomy (GTDB): domain Bacteria; phylum Bacillota; class Bacilli; order Bacillales; family Bacillaceae_G; genus Bacillus_A; species Bacillus_A pseudomycoides_B. The sequence goes on along the minus strand of NZ_NUQE01000038.1, from coordinate 47,329 downwards.
GATCAATTACCCCGCGTTGTTTCAACGCTTCCGCTAAACGATCTTCCGGTATTAAATTCTCATCAATGAAACTAGATGGTTCTGATGATGATTCAGCGTACGCAGCATGACCACCGAAGGCAAACATAGAACTTAGCATAACCCCTGTTGCCAACACTGAAAAAGTTTTTAATTTTCTGTCCTTTTTCAACGCAATTCCTCCCTATCGTGTATAAGTTGTCGACTTTTTTGTCGATATTTACATATTATTATCGATTGATGTAATTTTCAATATTTTTTTAATATACAGATAATTTAGTGTGATTTATTTTATTATAATAATTTTTCTGCAGTAGAGCATCGTTTACTTCACTTCAATCATCATAAAAAAAGATTCTACCACGATAGTAGAATCTTTTTTACACTCTTTTTTAATTATGAAACGTCGGTTTATAAAACGAACGATTATCAAGCGCAAAGACACGCTCTGTATATTCACCAGGTTTTGTACGGCTTAACGCACGATCCATCATATTCATCTTCGCATCTAAGTTATCTATATAATGGAGAATTTCTGCTTCTTTTACAAGCGGCGGCTTCGGACTGCCCCATTCCGCTTTACCATGATGCGATAAGACGATGTGCTGAAGAATTAGAATTTCTTCCGTTTCAATTTGCAGTTCGTCTGCTGCTTTGCCAATCTCATTTACCATAATCGAAATGTGGCCAAGCAAGTTCCCCTCTAACGTATACGTTGTTGAAATTGGACCTGATAATTCAATGACTTTACCAAGGTCATGTAAAATCACACCCGCATATAATAAATCCTTATCAAGAGACGGATATAATGTTGCAATTGCCTTTGCTAAGTCAAGCATGGATACAACGTGGTACGCAAGTCCCGATACAAACTCATGATGATTTTTTGTTGCTGCTGGGTAATCTAAAAATTGACTTTGATACTTATTCAGCAAATGTCTCGTAATGCGCTGAATATTAGAGTTGCTCATTTCAAATATGTACTGTGTAATTTTCTCAACCATATCTTCTTTTTTGAGTGGCGCCTTTTCCACAAAGTCCGAGATATCCGTTACTTCATTCGGATTTGCCACACGAATTTGTTTTACACGAAGTTGAATGCGGCCTTTATAATTTTGAATATCTCCCGCTACTTTTACGATTGTTTCCCCTACATATTGCTGCTCTACTTCAGGTGATACATCCCATAGCTTCGCCTCAATGTCACCGCTTTGATCTTGCAAGATTACTGTTAAAAATGGTTTTCCGTTGCTTGCGATTCCTTTTGTTGCCGACTTGATCATTAAAAATAAATCGACTTGCTCACCAACTTCATACTGCGCAATTTTCTTTTTCATATGTTTTCCTCCACCGTCATCGATATTGTTAGTATAGCATAACCTCACTACTTTAACCTTTGCATTTCATCTTCTTCAAAGAAAGATAGAAGATGTTTATGACAAGTAAAGAAAATGACTTGCCGTTCTTTCGCCAATTCCTTCATAAGATGCACAGTTCGCTCTGTTCGCAGTACATCAAAATGGACAAAGCTATCATCAATAATAAATGGATACTGCCCTTCAAACGTATGCGCTAACGCAAACCGAAGCGATAAATAAAGCTGCTCCGCTGTCGCTTGGCTTAATTCATGACTGTAAAAACGCAGTCCATCTTCTCTCTCTACAATAAACGGCTCTTCTGCATCTGGCGAAAAGACTTTCACATATTTTCCGCCTGTTAAATACACAAAATATTCTTCTGCTTTTTGCAAAATACGCGGCAGCTGCACTTCATGATAATACTTCTTCGTTTTTGTTAATACAGCCTTTGCCGCCGCATATGCCGCCCACTTTTTCACTTGCTCACGCACTTGTGATTTTTTCAATTCCCACTCATGAAGCACATCACCGTACGTATGGCCATCTTCTAACTGTGTAATATCAAGACACAGAGCTGCCAGTGTATGCGTCAATTCTTTTTCCTCGCGCATCAATTGTTCTAGCTGCTCTTGTTCTTTTTGGCGCTCCTCTTCGTAGCCTTCTAAGCGATAACCCGTCTCTAGCGCTGCAGTCATTAATCGTCCTTCTAGCAAATCCATTTGCGGAATTAATTGATCAAGTTGCTGTTGCTTTTCTTCAATTTGCTCCGCTTGCTTCGCCGCAGTCAAAAAGGCCTCTTCATCAGCTGCTCCGGTAACAGCCAAAAGCTGATGACGTTCTTCTAGGAAATGATGAATTTGCTGCTGTGCTGCCGCATGCTCTTCTTTCCACGCGGCAATCTTTTCTTCCAGCTGTTTTTTCTGCAATTGCTTTTCCTTTTCTTTCTGCACATCTTTACTCATACCATACAAAAATAACGACGGTGTATCCACGTTTCTTTCCGTAATAAAGGTTAGCTTCATTAGTTTATGTTCAAACTGCGAAATCATGTCTTCCTGCAACTCTTTTCGTTCTTGCTGCTTCGCTAACTCGCGGTACAATTGCTGCATCTTTTCGATTCGTTCAAACGCCGGCAATATATGAGCATACGTAAAACTATTTGGCAATACGTACATCTCTTTATACGATTTTACCTGCTCATTCACCTGAAACAAATCATTCTCCCACTCATCGTATTCAGAAAGAACGCGTTCATATCCTCGCTCAAGTTGCTTTAACTTAAATTCTTCGCGCTCTAGTAACTTGTGCACTTCATCATCTTTCTCCAAGCGATACCTTAGTTCAAGCGCTTCATTACTTTCATATCCAGGCGACGATGCAGAGCCTTTATACATCACATAAAAGACAACAAGACCAATTAAAAGAAAAACACCGATAAATAATAACTTACGATTATCCGTTAAAACACCCGCAAGCAGCAGTAAAGCATTCATAACGAACAAGATCATCGCCGTTTTATTCATCTGCGGTGCAGTGTTACTTCGTTTCTGCCGTTGTCCCCTTTGCTGGGACGCTGCACTTTGTGCCTTTGACAAATGTCTCTCCCGCTCTTCTTCAGACATCGTTTGCGCCTTGAGCCTATTAACAGCTTCCTCTTGTTCCTCGAACTGTTCCTGCTCTGTTTTAAATCTTTCGTCTAACTGTTGCTTTCGCTTTTCTAACTCCTTTGCTTGCTGCATCATCTGCGTAATGGTTTCCTTTACAGCCAAACTCGTATTGAAAGAAAGAACATCCTCACGCACAAAAGCTGCCCCGATTTGCTGCTGCAAATCTTGTATTTCTTCCTCTATATGTGAAATGCGCCCCGTCAAATCACGTACTTCTTGCAGCGCCGCTTCATAAGACATATGCTGCAAACGAAGCTCTTCTACATACATATCTTGCTGAAGCAATTCTTCGTTTACTTGAAGCGCGTCTATTTCAGTTTGAGCTGCATCCACTTTCTTTTGCAGCGCATCCCCTTGTAGCTGAAGCGGTTCAAGCCTTGCTTTTACTGCTTCATAACGCTTCAATCCATCAACCGGAAACGTATGTCCCGCATGTTGCTCTAAAAAACGTTCACACGCACGTCTTTCTAGAAACAGCGGCTGCAACGCTTCTAACACTTCATAATCTTGCTTTCGCTTTCCTGCTTCTTGCTGCTCTGTACGAATTACGGTAAGGCGCTCTTCGATACTCTTTTTCTTCTTCACAAGCTCTTCATACGCTGCAATCTTCCCTTGCCAATCCGCTAACTGATCTTGCAGCTTTTTTAACTCCTGCAACGCGACATTAATTTCAGGCTTACGGCCATTTGGCTTAAAACGCTGCTCCATTTCTTTCTCAAGCATTTTTTCAAGCCGTAATAACCTATCGCTGCCAACTGCACTTGCTGAAAACAAATAGTTACCAATATCGTTTTCTCCGATATGGTGAATATTTTGCAAACCATGCATATCAAATGAAAAAACAGAATCAAACAATTGCTCATTTATTCCGTTTAACAGCTGCTTTAAAACTTCTTCACCGCCTGTTTTTCCATCCGCAAAATAAACCGTCACTTCCCCGGCCGCTGTTTTCGGAAGACGTTCAATTTTTAATTGTCCATGCTCCTCAGTAAAAACTGTAATCGCACCGCCGTATTTCCCGCCTTCCTTCGGCTCATAACGGCGCTGCCCTCTCGTTGGAAGACCAAATAATATGCTCTTCAGAAACGAACGAATCGTTGACTTACCCGCTTCATTTTCTCCGTACAATACCGTAAGCATGGAAAGACTCAGCTCAACATTTTCTAATTTTCCATATCCGTAAATATGAAGCTTTTCAATTCTCATGCTTTACTCCTTTCTTGCTCTAGTAATTGCTCTAAAATAATATTCTCGGCGCCCTTTTGAATCTCTTTCTTTTCTTCCTCAGAAAACGAATGAAGCACCTTCCTCGCAACCGGCGAAGTCCAAATCGTCCGCAGCACCTCATCCATACTAGAAAATGATTCAAGCTCTTGTAATACATTCCCAATAAAATGATTCTCTTTCTTCAACTTCTCAATTTCCGCAAACGAAATCGTTTCATTCTTCCATTTCACAACATGCACAAAATCACTGCGCTCTTCGCCTGACGCTACAATATGAAGGATTTCTTCTACGCGCTTCTCATCACGTAAATAAGAAGCAAGCGGACCTTGTCCTGTAAACGTCATCGTCACAAGCAACCCTTCCTCTTCTCTTCGAACACCGTTCATACTCTCTGTACATGCATGGATCAAATCATCAACTGTCTCTAATCCATCAATGTTGATAGAAATCTCATCCCAAACAACATCTGCCGTACTGAAAAATGTCAGTTCCGTCCCTTGCTTAGACAAAGAAACAACATATGCACCTTTCTCTCCTGTTTCCTTTCGGTGCCGCCCTTGAATATTGCCAGGATACACAATGCACGGTTCTTCCGATAACACTTCACGTTTATGGATATGACCAAGCGCCCAGTAATCAAACTGCTTTTCCTTCAATTCACGAATTTGAAACGGCGCATATCGATTATGCTCTGCGTCTCCTTCCACGCTTCCATGAAGCATCCCAATATGAAACGGCGCACCCGTCATCTTTTTATATTGCTCCATCATATTATCCGTCACAGCTTGCTGCTGATAACTAAATCCGTAAATGGAGGCAAGCAGCTCCCCGTTTTTATAAAATGATTTTTCTTCTATATATGGCTCTGTAAAAATATGTACATTACTCGGAAACTCAATTGCCGCCCAGCTTCCGCCTAAATGATCATGATTGCCGTGGATCACATATACCGGAATATCATACTGTGCCAAACGCTTCATTTGCTCACGAACAAATACTTGCGCCCGCAAACTTCTCGTCTCCGCATCATACAAATCGCCCGCCAGCAAAACAAAATCAACCTGCTCTTGAATCGCCTTATCCACAATGCGCGCAAACGAACGAAACGTACTTTCCTTCATTCTTTCCCATATAAAAGCGGGTACATTCAATTCCATCCCTTTAAACGGACTATCCAAATGCAAATCTGCCGCATGAATAAATTTTACTTCTTTCACACTGTAACGTCCTTTCTCCGTCATACTTGGCTTTATTTTAACATGGAATGTCACATGCTTGTCTTATTCCAGCGCTAAAAAAACGGCTGAACGTCATGACCTTCTATAAAACAATGAAAATAAGCTAGACGTAAAAAAACATCTAGCTTATTATTACCTCGCTCGTTACGTTTTCCTGCTTATACTTTAATCTTTTTTTACTTTCGCTTCTTCACCTTGTGTTTCCAGCTTATTAAGTAATTCATGATATCTTTGCATTTCTTGCTCACTATTATCCCAGTTTTCTCCGTAAATATGATTCACTGTTTTCCCTAACATTTCTAAAATAAAAGTGCTATTATCATCATTTCGTACTGATAAGTACGTATTTTCCCCTTCTTTATAAATTTTAGCAGGATTTGAATTTTTTAATTTCTCTACACTTGGTTGCCCTGCCTTTTCCATAACAACCGGCACATAAGGATCCGCTACAATTTGGCGAAGCGAATTCTCACTAAAGTCACTTGTTTTTAATGAATGTAATGTGAATGCAGCCGTATACACACTTAGGTTCGTTTGTTCTTTTTTAAATTCTTTATCTCCAGACTCAACAACAGCCTTCCTATCTTCTTGGCTTATATTCGGCATCGTAGTTCCCTTTGTTTTTTGATGAATATAATATAATTTCCCAGCACGGTAAACGAGAGTAAGAGACATCGTAATTAACACATAAATATACCATTTGTTATATCGCGCAGATTTAATTTCCTTCTTCATATCTTCCATCCCGCCAACATCTGCAAACTCGTTTTACTTTCCTCTACTTCCACCAATCTCTTTTGTTCTCTATCAAAAGAGATTGCCTTAATCTTGTCATGATTTTTCTCCACTTCATTCACCCTCTTTTCTTATTTGCGCATGAACAAATGCTTTCATTGTAACCATCACGATTCTATTATTATTCCTTTTCATGCATTCAGTTTTCTTAATTACATATTTATCTAATTCTGTAAAAATATTATAACAAATGAAACATTTTCAGTTTGTCACATTTCGTCGAAAAAAAGACAAAAAAGGATTACATCCCTTTTTCTTCAAAAATAAAACATATACAAAATTCATTTTACTTATTACCGATCATGTCACATATTTCTTTTGCATAATCGCTCATTTTATGACACAATAGTTATAACATTCTGATTATTTATTTTGGAGGGAATTTTCATGGGCGTATACACACTAACAGTTTTCGAAAAAGACGGTTCCAAAGTACTAGACGAATCATTTGAGGCTGCGACTGAAACAGAAGCAAAATCAAAAGGTGAAACCCTTTTACGAGAAAAACAATTGTATGACCATACACACCGCTGCACATCTTCAAGCGGAAAGCTTGTCTTATTCCAGCGCTAAAAAAAGAAGCGTCTGAACGCTTCTTTTTTCACACAACATCTTCTTCACACCACAGAAATACAACTTCTACGATTCGATTCCCTAATCGAACGCGCTTATTCCACATTCCTGTTTGAATAAGGCGCTTTAACTCATCCTTCATTTTATCTGTCCAATCAAGAATACTCTCTTTCTTGTCGTACGGATAAATACCTGGAAACTCTTCATGCAAAAGACGCAAACTTTCCGCATCTAGATGAAAATGAAAAAAATAATTCGCAGTAAGAGAAGGCTCCTGCAATTGTAAAAACTGGTGGTCAATTTGCTTTTTATTACGATAAAACGTAAAAATATTGACCTTCCCACTCGTAATCTGATCAATTTGAATTTCGTGCTTTTCAATAATCACGCTGTTCAGTCCACCTCGATATATACTACTTCTAGTATATATGTCTTTGACAGAGAAGTTAACCACTTTCATCTGGAAATTCATTATTCCGCCAAAATTACAATCAGAACAACTCAAAACAAGAAAGGAAGCGATCATATGCATTTCGGTAGCAAAGGTTGGTACGTAAACGAACTTAAAAAATTAGGTATCCGTTACTATGAAGGTAGAAAACTAGAGTCATATCGTACGCATATATTGGCTGGGTTGTTAGAGAAGGTTAAGAGGCAGTCGGCTTAATGTGAAGAAGCTCCTTCTTAGATAGAAGGAGCTTCTTTATTGAAATTCTTATATCTTCAATCATTTCTAGAATATGACCGCGTACTAGTTTGTTATAGACTGGCATCGCAGCTCCTCCATTGTCGTGATTTTCATTCTACTATTACATCATCCAAAAATCACCTTGTGAATTTTAAATAAAGTATGCTAAATTGAATTCTTATTTTTTACCGCAACTATCGTCTAAATCATACTGCTTTGAGATTAGTTGATTGCGAATTTTATCCAATTGTCCGCTTATTGATTTTTTTATTTCATTCCCTGTGCGGCTTTCAAAACTCTGATTTAATTCTACGGCCGTTCCTGTTAATTCTTTACATACATCATGAAATAAATCATGATTTTTCCGAAGGATAAATTGTTCTTCATCTATAATTTGATTTATTTTAAACGATACTTCTGTTTTTAAAAACGTTCGTTGCATTTCTGTTTCCAAATGTTTTTTTGCAGCTTGTAATTCATCTATGACATGCGTCGCAACATCTTTTGCAGCATTTTCAATTTCCTTTTCAATCTTTTTAATTTCCCCTATAAAATCTATCACGTTATCGCCTCACTAATCCTGTAAAATTAGTCGCTAATTCATTATCTTTGTCTCGTAATGATTTTGCTGCATAAGCAATATCTTCACCCAAATAACCTAAATCTCTTTGTTCTTTTCGCAAAAGATGGATTAACTCTTCCGCCAAATCGACATCATAAAAATAATCTCTTCCGTTTCTTCTTGCTTTGGCGATCTCAGCAGTCGCTTTGTCTACATCATGCCCACTTAACAAATGATATTTTCCGCCTGAACCTGTCTCATGTTTTAATTTTCTCTTTAACTCCATAATTGCTTCTTCTTCTCTTCTTTGAAATTCTTCTATATTTCGTGCAATATCTAATAATTTATCGCTTACTGCTTGGATTTCTCTTGCTTGTCTAATAATTTCTTCAGATTCCAATTTTAATTGAACACTTCCATTTGAATGGAACATACCCTCAAATGTATTCATCGGATGTTCTCCCATGAATACTACAGCAAGAATTTTATCTAATTTCCCGTTACCTTTTACTGTATATTGCTTTCCGATTATAGGTGCTCCAAATTGTGCAAAGTTTCCTACTGCATCTTTCCTATGTGTATAATCAACAACCTTTTGATCCATCTCTCCAGAATCTACTCGTTTTCTTGCTTCTGAACTTAGTAATCGATATATATTAGGCGCGGCATATGTAGTTGCATAAAAATTTCGTTCCGTCGCTACATATTGAGCTAATCCAGCACCTAAACTATGGCCTGTCGCATGAACAAAAGTTGGATGGTATTTTTCATTTACTTTATCTACCCAATTTATTGCAGTATCGAATTGTGTTTCCTTATTTGATTTTTCTAATTGCGTTGGATATACACCATTTTTTTTCACTTGAAGATTCTTTTGATTTCCGAGAAAAACTTGATTAGTATCTGCAGTTAAATCACCATCAAATTTACCAAACTCTGTTCCACGAAATGCAAATACGATATTTTCATAGTTTAATTTATTCTCTTTATATTCTTCCGCTGGCACTACTGCAATGGCTTGTAAACCATTTTTTACTTTTTGGTGATTTGCATCGATAGATTCTATAACCCTCCATATTTGCCCATCACTTCCCTCTATTTTCCTACCTTTTTGTAAAGTGTCATCATTATAAACTTCACTTGATAATTTAAAATAATCTTTATCTGTTGCAATTGGATTTTTTTTCAATTCATTCATATACATCAACTCATTTCATGGTATATTTTAACTATCTTCAAATACAAGGAGAATTTCAATGAAAAAGAAATTAATTGTTATTTTATCCATTATTTGTATTATAACAGGGGGATATTTTACTATGGAATACTTAAAACAAAAAGAAATAAAAGAGCAGTTTTGGAAACGACAAGAAGCACGAATAACAAAGTATATTCATTATAATATTAAAGATGTAAAATCTATTACTTTTACAGAACATAATGTAAACCCAATGGGAGTTCCATCTATAAAAGGCTATATAAATGACAATAAAGAATTATCGTTTAATGCTAGTATCATTGATTCGAAAGACTATGAAAAAGATTTTTCATGTTCAGGGCAATTATATGATAATTATGTAAAAAAACCTGAAAAATCCGTATCCGAAATTGAAGAGGAAGAGAAAGAAAAGAAACAAGAGTAGTCAAAAGAAGCTGCTCTTCTTTTCTACACCATGCTTTAAAAATGAAAAATAGTTCATTATCTTGTAAGGTATGAGGAATTTCTATGAAGAAAAATATCATGTTGTTTATATCTGTCATGCTCATCATAGCTGGAGCTTATTTTACGATAGAATACTTCAAACATAAAGATAAAGAAAAACAGTTTTGGAAGGAACAAGAGGCACGAATAGAAAAATATATTCATTACAATGTAAGAGATGTGCAATCTATTTCTTTCACAGAACATGGTGTAAATCCGATGGGCGTTCCTTATATAGAAGGGTATGTAAACAATGATAAAGAATTAGATTTTAATGCTAGTATTATTAATTCAGAAAAGTTCGAAGAAAATTTTAATTGTTCCGGGAAATTAGATAAACTTATCAAAAAACCTGAAAAGTCTATATCCGAAATTAAAAAAGAAAAGAAACAAGAGTAGCCCAAAAAGCTACTCTTGTTTTGTACGACATATTTTAGAAGAAATTTAAAATAAATGATTAGTTCATTCTGACATAGCTTTGAACCAATAATAAAATATACAATATACTATACCTATGATAATTGCACATCCTCCAAATGCCATTGTCACTATGAGCCATTCATAAGCCGTTCCAGAATCTGTCATAAAACCACATATCAATATAACCATGTAACAACCCAAAATTGTTAATGGGATTGCAATTAACACACAAAGAGCGTAGAGTATCCTTTCAAATATACGTTTCATTTATTAGACCCTTTCTCAACTAAAATAAAGTGAAACTTCCATCAGTGGGGGTCTTACTGCCCAAAAGTAGCGGGATAAAAAATCTCGTAATCAAGTAATTGTATTTCTTAATTAATTTATGCTCTGTTCTTTTGATTTAACCTCCAAATCAAACCATTTTTTTGTTGAGTAGACAATCGTTACTACGGCTCCGATTAAACCCATCAAAATAATAGTTGGACTAATCATATCACCAAACAGCATTGCCATCACCGATACTACGAGCAATAATAAGGCATTATTATTTATCTTAATTTCAACTATGTCTCCACGTTCTACTTGTTTTTCTTCACTTCCAAAAAACATTTGTTTTGCTTTTATCGTTACTTTTTCACCTTCGCAAGGAATTGTATATTCTTCGTTATTTTTTAATTTCGTTACTACTTGATGATCTACTTCTAAAGCTACTTTTGTAGCCCCACCCATCATTCCTGTTGCTCTTCTTACTTTTATACTCATTTTCTGACTCCCCTTTTTCAAAAAATAATAAAATAATTAATAGAAGTTATTTAACAAATCAGCTTAGTGCTCTGCCGCTTTTCATAATAACTCTGCCAAAATATTTACACTAGATTCTTCCATTATTTCGATTCTATCATTATACCAAATAAATTTTACCATTTATATTAAAATAACCCATTTTATAACTTCAGAAAAATCCAAATTTTCTACACGTAATACAAGCTTTCCTTTTCATACTCAAGCATATACTGTTAAAAATTCAAAAGGAGAAGGTTTATTATGTATTACGGTACTAAAGGCTGGTACGTGTATGAGTTGAAAAAGCTTGGCATTAATTATTATGAAGGGCGAAAGTTGGAGAGTTATCGGGCGCATGTTTTGAGGAATTTGTTGTTAGAGAAGCAGCGGGAAAAGGAAGACAAATAAGACCTTTATGCCACCTATACAAACCAAGATAAACCTTGATGAATCAAGGTTTTTTTCTATGAACTACCTAGACAGCAAGAAAATGAAGTGTTATATTACAATATGCAAAACGTTATTTTTTACTATTTTGTAATAATTATCAAAAGGAGGGACCTTGCATGCAATGGTATTTACAAGCATTTAAAAACTATGCAGGATTTCAAGGAAGATCTCGTCGTAAAGAATACTGGATGTTTTTCCTTTTTAACTTCATTTTCACTATCGTATTGGAAATCCTTGCAGCAGTATCAGATGCATTTTTGATACTTTTCTTACTTTATGCTGTCGCAATCATATTACCATCCTTAGCCGTTGGCACCCGCAGACTGCACGATATCGGAAAAAGCGGATGGTGGCAGCTGATTAGCCTTATTCCTTTCGTTGGCGGTATCGTTCTCATTGTATTCTTTTGCCAAGATAGTCTAGAAGGCGATAACAAATATGGCCCAAGCCCTAAGGCTAAAACAAGCTATTAAGGGTATAAACGAGAAATGACTTGAGTTACTACATGTGTAGCCTCAAGTCATTTTTCTATTTATTGGATGATTAGTCTCAAAATCGGGCGATGCTCCCTCCACCCTGTTAGGTATTACTAAAGTGGTTGTCGTTTGGCTATACTAATCTACCATTTGAAATTAACTGTGCCCCTATCTTCCGCTTCTTCCGCGCCATTGATCTGTATTGGTTTACGGAAGTTTGATTTTGGTTCAGGCATTTCGCTGTCGGCGCCTTTGACGCTTTTCCAGATAGCTTCATTAAGCAGCGGTTCAGACGCGCTGTCTGAGACTTCAAGATTCATTTGGGCCGATTCGGCGGCCATTGGAGCGTTCTTTGGATTTAGCTCGTCAAGTGACTGCTTTGGAACGATCGCCTTATAAGGCTTATAATTCGGCTTATCCGTAAAGCTATTTACCATTGGAGTGGCTGCTGCGTCAAATTGTGTCATCGGCGGTACTCCAACAATCAATTCCATCGTACGCAGCATGGAAGTGGTCGTATAGAACGTGGAATCTACCTTGCCCGTTTGCGTATACGGACTGATTACAAGAGCTGGCGTACGGTGAGCATCAACATGATCGGAGCCATTTTGTGCATCATCCTCGGTAACGAAAATCGCTGTATCCTTCCAAAATTCGGAGTTCGAAACAGCTTCTACGATGCGGCCTAACGCCAGATCGTTATCCGCCATCATCGCTCTCGCAGTCGGTCTACCTACTGATGTCCCTACGGTATGGTCATTAGGCAATCGGATAAACTGGACGGTTGGCATCTTGCCTGCCTCTTCAAAAGTCTTAAACTCTCTTAACCACTCATCTGCTCTCGCCTGGTCTTTGATATGCAAACCATCGCCTGGGTAAGCAGCATCTGTTTTTGCTGCCAGCTTCGGCATCGTAGAAGGCGCTATGCCGTTTCGAGCATAAAATCCGTAATTGCGATAGTCGATGCCAGCTTGGTCCAGACTGTCCCATAAATAGGCATTGTCAACATTATCGCTTGGTGCTGTAGAAAACTTGTTTTCGCCTTCCCAATCATAATCACGTGCTCGTCCGCCGTACCAATGAGGCCAAGTCTTTTGTGTATACGAATTGGCCATAGCTGCCGTGGACCAATTCCAGCCATCCGCAGAAACATCGGCATCCGCATAAAAATTGTCGATCGTGACGAATTTGCGTGCCAACTCCCGGTGATTCGGCGCCGACTCATCCCCAAACAGATTCAGACTTGGATCCCCATTTCCTTTTTCAAAAGAACCAAATACTTGGTCATACGTCCGGTTTTCCTTCAAAATGTAAATCACATGTTTAATCTCGGAAGGATCCCCGACATGGCGAGGAATAACTTGCTTCGCCTCATTTGTGCTGATGCGAACCTTATCCCGTTCATTAAACCCGTTGTTCTCAATCACCTGTTTTGTATACTTGTTAAGCTGCCCTTTGTTTGGCACATCGATGATAGAAAGCGTTCCCTTTATCATCGAGCCGGTATATTGATCCGGCGGAACAGACTTGTTAATAGTAGGATTTGGACCATTCGGGTTAGGACCGGATCCAAACCCTTTAGCATTGGCTACAAACAGCTGCTCTCCATCCTTGGAAATCTCCACTGCAGATGGATACCAGCCAGTTGGAATCATCCCCTCGATTTTTCCATGTTTAGTATCGATGACGACTACATCGTTATTACCAGCGTTGGCCACATAGAGTTTCTCTCCATCCTCAGAAACGGCCATTGCATTGGGACTGCTTCCCTCTTGTGCACCTTTGTAAGGAGAGAGATCAATCGTTTGTTGCACCTTGCGGGTCTCGGTCTCAATAACAGAAATGCTATCGCTATCACTGTTGGTAACATACAAAAGTTTTCCATTTGCACTTAACTTCATGGCGCTCGGATGGGAACCGACCTTGATCTGATCCACCGCTTCTCCTGTTACTGTATCGATGACCGAAATTGTATTTCCGCCCCAGTTGCTTACATACGCAAACCTACCGTCATTGGAAAGCTTAACAGTGTAAGGATTATGCCCGACCGGAATCGTTTTAGTGACCTGTCCGGTTTGGACATCAATAATCGACATGGAATCATTCAGGTTATTGGCCACGTACAAAAATTTACCGTCCTTTGAAATGTCCAGTCCCGCCGGAAAGAAATCCACATTTTTCGGTAGTACGATCGGCTGCTTTTCCGTTAGACGCTGTCCCTCGACATCATAGACGCGAATCTTTTGGTTGCCTCCTGTAGTCGCATACACATGTTTGCCATCAGGACTATAGGTGACACCCCAAGTCAGGGATTCTGGATATTTGTACTCCAGAGTTTGAATGACTTCCCCGCTCTTCACATCAACGACCATCATGGAATGGATAGATTGTCCACTGTTAGCGTACAAAATGGTTTTTCCATCCGGGCTCATGACTGAAGCGAACGGTTTATCACCCAACTGCACTTGTTTTCCAGCAGGCGTGATGGTCCATCCGTTTGCTGGTTTTTCAATTTGCGCTCCCCAAGGGAATTGGTTATAAGCAGCCAAAACTGCCGTTCCCCCACCGAATGTTAAGCTTACAGCCATAGTTACCCCAATCCACTTCTTCCAACTCTTCCGATTCTTTTGCATATTCTCACTCCTTACCAAGATTTTGTATGTGCAAATCTACATAACTTGTTCAACTTCCACGATTTTTCCTGAGTCAAGTGCTGACTTCCGATTCATCCATTCATAAATGATAGGGATGATAAACAGGCTGATACATGTTGATGTAAACATGCCCCCCACAACCACAATTCCGAGAGTCTGTGTCACAATCGTGTCCCCCCCGGACGTAAAACATAGGGGAAGGACTGTTAAGATGGTTGTACCCGCTGTCATTAAAACAGGACGAATCCGTGTCAGTGTGCCTTGCAATACGGCATCTCGCGGATTCATTCCTTCCCTGAGATTCCGTTCGATTTTGTCTACAAGTACAATTCCATTGGTCACAACAATTCCAGTAAGCATCAACAGCCCGACAAAAGCGCTCAAATTCCACTCTTTACCGAATAGAATCAGCCCCCAGACGGAACCAATCAGGGCTAAAGGGATACAGACGAGAACAGACATCGGAACCTTCCAGCCTCGGAAAAAAGTACTGACGATAAGGAGAACTAACAGCGTCGATATCCCCAACGCGATAGCCGCTTCGACCACCATTTGCTTCACCTGTTCCGAAATCCCGCCAAAGGTATACGTAACTCCTGGCGGCATTTGCACATCTTTCAAAATGCGCTCCACTTGATCAGTGACCTCTCCCACATTCCTTGAGATAACATCAGCCGATACGACTGCAAAAGGACGCCCATCCCGTTCACGAATAACCGGATTGCGAAAATTGTGCTGAAGAGTTGCCAACTTGTTGAGAGCGACAACGCTTCCATCCGCTGCGGTAAAAGTTTCATTGGCTAATGTATCAATAATGTTTTGTCCCGGCAGGACGGTAGCATCTGCTGCCACAGGTACGGCTTCCGCTGAGGTGACCGCATCATTTTCCAGGACAATCGGAACTTCCCCAGAATTGATTTGGACCGAGAGCTTTTCCCCTTGAGAAAGATAAGGCTTGATCCGCTCTAGAACATCGTCCATTTTAATTCCAGTACGCTGAAGCTCGTCTCGATTGATGTTTAATAGATAAATAGAGTTGCTGTCATCGTTATCCGCTGCCCCTTCCACACTTAAGCCCTGAACTAACTTCAGCTTGCTTTGGATAACTCGTGCCTGTTGTTCCAGCGTAGCGGTATCCGCTCCTGTAAGGACCACCTTCAACCTCGAGTCGTCCCCGGCGATATTCATATTCGTGACCGTAAACAACGCTTTGCTCGGGATCGCTTTGACTTTTTTGGTCAGTGCCGCCGAGTAAGCTTCCACATCTGTTCCCTTTTTCACCGTGACAGTGATGTTGGCTACATTATTGCGTGGAATCCAGCCTCCTCCTTCATCAAACACATCGTCAAATTGCGGCAGAAAATTGGAGCCAATCGTAGCCGAAAAGGTATCAATAGCAGGCTCCTTGCCTAACACATCTTCGATCTTTTTCACCTCAGCATTAACCTGGGATAGAGAACTATTTTCCGGGAGCTCTACCTCAATGTTGATTTCCCCCGAGCGTCCCATTGGCAAAACATTGGTGGGCAGGAGCAGTGCCGCAGCCACTGTAACAGAAAAAACACCTGCACAAACCACTGTCACTGTCTTCTTGCGTGGCAGTGCCCAACTAAGCATTCGGTGAAGAATGTTTTCCATCCGTTTGCTGTCCCCCTTGAGGGAACCTTTATTCAACCAAAATAGCGAAAGACCTGGTATCACTACTAGCGATACCACCAAAGAGGTTACTAGCGCAATCACCACCGACCAGGCGAATGTTGAGAATGCGGCACTAATCATCCCTCCAACCAAAGCGATGGGGATAAACACAGCCACCGTTGTTGCCGTTGAAGAAACAATCGCTGGAATCATTTCCTTTACAGCTCCTGCAATGACAGGAATCGTAGCCTTTCTTCCGGTCTCCTTAACCCGACGATAGATATTGTCCAAAATGACGATCGAATCATCGACGACCCGGCCCATTGCCACCACTAGACCGGATACAGTGAGCATATTCAGAGTAATGTCCATTGCTTTTAGAAAGCCCGTTGTCACTAGGAAACAAATTGGCAGCGTCAAGGCGATCAGCAGTGTAGCCCGAACATGGCGGAGAAAAGCAAAAACACAAATCATGGCAAACAAACTGCCCAATATCCCTTCCTTTAGCAGGCCAAAAAGAGACTTTTGAACTTGAGCCCCGTAATCATAAAGGATGTTCATCTTTACGTCTTCGGGCAATTTCGTCTGGACTTCATTCACCCGTTGTTTGATTCGATCTGATACATCCGTCACGTTGGAGGAAGGTGTTTTCAGCACATCGATGAGAACGCTCTGTTTACCGTCCGTCCGCGAAATCGTCTTTAGGTCTACCATGCCTTCGGATACATCGGCCACAGAGGAGAGATTTACTGATTTGCCCTCAGCATTGCTTATCTTTATCTGCTTCAGCAGCTCAGGATTGATAGTCTCGCCTGTTACTTGAATCGGAATTTGAGCCTGCTGACTCTGAATCTTTCCTTTCGGCCATACCGTATTGGCGGAAGACAACGCCTTCTCGACGTCTTTCAACGTCAGTCCGTTTTTTTTCAATTCATTCATGTGGACCGTTACGACATAACCGTTCTTTCCTGTCCCTGTAAGGCGTACTTCTTTTACCCCCGGAACATACTCCAGCTCCTTTGCTACCTTTGTTTGGATTTCTGTTCGAAGCTGTTTCTCGTCGGTCGCTGTCCCTTCACTTACTAACCCGATTCTCATCATAGGAAAGGAGTTAGTACTGACTCTCGTGACCACCGGCTTTTCGACTCCTGCTGGAAACTTATAACCGTTCAAGGCTTGAACAATCTCCTGTTCCGCCTTTTGCACGTCAAAATTGAGCGGAAAATAAAGACTAGCAAACAACCCACCATCATAGGAGTTGGTTTCTAGATATTGAAGCCCATCTATTCCTCTCACAGCTTGTTCCACTATACTTCCAACATCACTTTTCACCTGATTGGCATCAAAGTTCTCCGCCCTTACCGTAATCATCAAAGTCGAATTGTTAATGGCAGGCATGTAATCACGCTGCATTTGATAAGCTGAGATCCCGCCCCACAGCATAATGAGAAGGATCGACATCATAACCAGCATAGAACGTTTCGTTACTATTTCTATCAATCGTTCCATCGTTTTTTATCACCTTCTTTAGCATGTAGAATATCATCTGCTACCTTTTCCGTTCCGCTCTTTTCATTTTTTATTCGCTCTCCCTTTGTTGCCTTGTAAAAAATTTCGAGTAAAAATACGCTATGAACATTGATTTATTTTTTGAAAAAGGTTGATCAAAACTCCTCTGATATTTCAGACCATACAATTTAGAATAAAGTTCGAGAAAAAATGTTCATAAATCTCGTTTTATCAACGTTCTTATAAAATATGTACTGTATTTTAATCAATCTTTTTTATAAACGATGCAACTTTATTACAAACGGTCGAGCTTTATTTTAAATCCCCCTTCAGAATCAAATTTGCTTTTCTGCTTAATCGTAAGCCACAAAATTTAATAGCATGTGAATTGAATGTAAAATTTTCGTAATCTTGTGGAAATGATGGAATCTACTTTGCGCTTTCTGGTATAGATGCTCCTTCTACCCCTATTAATATCATTCTTGCTATATAAGTAGATAAATAGCCCACGAAAGTTTTCTTCATGGGCTATTCCTATTTTTCCTTTATTTGTAATACCTTCTTATCTTTAGTCAACTAACTCATCATTTTCTATAAGCATCTGAATTTGACAACTATAAGATTCTGTATTAAAGAAATCATTAAATAACTCCACTTCAATAATACTTTTAATTTCTAAATTATTTTCTTTTACATATTTAATTATTTTATTTCTACGTTCCTCTTCATTTTCTTTACTATAAGCTAAAGTTAAATACTTTCCCTTTGGTAATATTTTTACATTTCCTTCAACTTCTATATTAGAATTCCCTTGAAATCCACTAAAAACATATTTTGGTTCTGCATCACCCTCTGAATTAAAGTTATATATGATGCCTCTTTCCATTGACATTTTTACTTCTTTATCTTGAATGATTTTCTCTAAGTCTGAATAATAAAGTAACTCCTGTAAACTCCCCACTTCTTTACACGGTGCTACAATTACACGACGCTGTTCAAAGAATTTAATAGATATTTCATCATTATTTAATATATCCTTAGAGGTCTCTACCTTCATATTTAAGTTATCAATAGTTTTGATTACTTCTTGCATTTTCTTTATGCTTTCTTCTGCCTCATTTCTTTTTAATTGTAAAAATTGTAGTAATTTCTCCGTATCACAGTCCTTAAAAATCTCTTGCAGTTCTACTATACTCGTTCTTAACTCTCTACAGCTTTTTATAATATCTATATGAATAAATTGATCTATAGAATAATATCTATAACCTGTTGTTTCATCAATATATCTTGGAATGAGAATCCCCATTTTGTGATAATATCTTAACGCTTTTATTGTAATGTCTTTCATTTTCGCAACTTCCCCAACAGAAAATAAGTTTTTCATCTGAATCATTCCCTTTATATTTTATCTTTTACACGACTGTTGACTCTCCCCTTAGAGGAGACCTTATGATCATAATAAGATATTTGCAATAAAATACAAAATTTACTTATACACAAGGGAGTTTCGAAACATGAATACAGTAACATACAGAAGCCTAGTTAAAGAAGATTATGAAGCAGTTAAAACATTGATTGGTGAAGCATTTGGCTTCACTGAATTTATTAAGGATAAGAAATTTTTAGATTCAGTATTAAACATCTATCTACAAGGTTGTATTTTAGAAAGTTCATTTAGCAAAGTAGCAGAAAAAAACAATAAGATTATTGGTGTTATTTTGGGCGATTCAAAAAAAGACAAAAATCGTTTAAAAAAAGCTCATAATACTTTAAGCCTTTCCTATAGTATGCTTAAAGTATTTATGGCTAATAAAGAAAATAAAAAATTCATAAAAGAATTCTCAAAGGTTCAAGATGCATATAAAGAACTCATAAAAGAAAAAGAAGATGATTTTCAAGGTTGTATACAGTTATTTATTGTATCCGGGGAATCTAGAGGTCTTGGGGTTGGAAAAACTCTAATGAATCATTTGTATAATTATATGAAAAATATGGATGTAAAATCTTTATATCTATATACAGATAATAGATGTAACTATGGATTTTATGACAGTCAAAACTTTGAACGTATAAATGAAAAAGAAGTTTATTTTAATTCAATGCAAGATAAACTTAATGTATTTTTATACTGTTATAACTTTTAACTAATAGTAAAAACCGTATCACTTATTTGTGATACGGTTCTGCATAACAGGGCAGACGGTCAGTTTTCCGATTTCGTCCTACTTCTACTTCTCTCCGACCAACCCATAGAAAAACAACTCCATCAATTGATCCATACTCCTTGTTATGCGTTCTCTATTCGATGCTTCCCAATACCGACCCAGCTCATTTTTGTACATCGTGAAGTACAGCATAATCATCTCTTCTGTTTGATATCTATGAATGTAACCTTCTTGCTTTCCAATCGCGACAAACTTCATAAAAAATTGCATGACTTTCTGCTCATTATAGCTCTTCAGCTTTTGCATCAACCCACTCACCTCAGAGAATGGGGGTTTCTGAAAATTATCCAATAAAATTTGTGAATTTTTAGCTTCCAACAGCATGATTTCCTTCGTCTTTTCAGGAAAGGAACACGCTGAATCCAGAATCTTCTCATACTGCTCCAACTGTTTGTCCATCCAATTCATAAGCATGTCGGCATAGAGCTGTTCTTTTGTTCCAAAGTAGTTATAAATGGTAGAGGGAGAAACCTTCGCATTTTGAGCGATTTCATTCACGCTTACCTTTTGAAAACCATATTTGGAGAACAATTCAAATGAGGAGCTGTATATTTGCTCAATTTTATTCTGTTTCCGTCGTTCGAATCCGTTCATATTCTCCACCTCACTTGTAGCTCAAGTTTTAGAGTAAATGCAGAAAATGTAAGCCTGTACCGGGGATTCGTATTTTCTCTAAGCAAAGAAACACAAATCGACAAGGTACCCGTATATTGTATGTTCTATTAGAAAAATAGTTCGGGCAACGGAGATTCCAAGATTTCGACTCATTTATATAAATAAAAAAGTAGCCAAGGTAATTGGCCACTTTTACTAACCTGTATGCTTTCATTCAAAATAAAGTGAAACTTCCATCAGTTGGGGTTTTCTTCATACCCCACCTAACTTCTTCGATTCTCTCTCAACCTCGAGGTGGAGGTCTTACTGTCCGTTAATACGAGATAAAATTAAAGAAAACCAAAACTATAAAGGTTTCCCATTCTTTATTGAAGTATGAATCCGTAGCACGATACTATAGTGGTGGATTTTCCACTCCTAAATGAATCCAATCTTCTTTTGGTGGACCATAAACGCCAAATGGTTTGATTCCTGCTTGACGCATAAGAACTGTAACTTGTCCACGATGATGAACAATGTGCTTAATTAGCCCCATTAGGATTGTAGCGTTTGATTCCTGTCTTCCAAATGCTTCTTGTATTTGCTTTAGGGATTCATCTGTCCATTGTTCTTCAATAACTTTGGCTGCATCAAGACTTATCTTTTTAAAGGTTTCAGCAATTTCCTTCGCTGAGGTTGGTACACTTTCTGTATTTTCTACTCCATCTATCTTCAACCCGAAATGAGCTAAATAACCTGGAATACTTGTTGTCAAATGCCACGCAAGTCTGCCCAAAGTACGACCTTCTGGATACACTTGTTGTTGTAATGATTCATCTGTCAAACCATCCAAAACGTTTTGAGTTAGTAATGCTTCCCTATTCCATTCCTTAATAAAGTCTGAAACTGTTACATACATAAATAATTCCTCCACAATCAAATTTTTTCTCGAAATACAGTACAAACCATTCGTTTCTATATCTCAATTTCTCTTCTTAAATTAGAACAACTCATCGATAGACTTGTTCTTTTTTTGTATGTAGTAATTTGTCGCTATGCTCCAACGAGTTATGAAACGCTTTGCTCACCGTTGTAACCAAACAGAACGTTTGTTCCTGTTTTTTATTATAACAAGAATTCAGGAAAACATCAAACTTCAACAATATTCTTTTACAAAGCCAATTTAAATAATCATTTCGGTTTAGTTTTGGAAATGGTAATCATTTGAAAAATTAAATTGGAAGCCGTGTCTGAGAGATCAAGGCTAACCTGTTCTCTCTAGACTACTTGTTTCATCATCATAACAATCTGCTCTTCCAATAAAGTAAAACTTCCATCAGTGGAGGAAGTGTCTTCATCCCTCACTGATGGAAAGCTCTCACCAATTGAGCACATGCCAGCAACTATCCCCCACTTTTCTCTATATCTTGAGGTGGGAATAGCGGGGTAAATTCATCTACATCTACAATTATTCATATAGAACTGGATCAACTACTAGCATCGATTTGGGATGAAAGTAAGCCCAGACAAAATAAAGTTATACATTTCCCTTGACAAAATAAACACTTTCATATGATAATTAATATCGAATTAGAATTATTATAATTACAATTAACTAATTCTTTATTAGATAATATGTAAACCGATTTATCATTCTTAAAACTTACATTTAGGAGGAATTTTATTATGTTATTAATTGGAACTGAAGTACAACCATTCAAAGCTAATGCTTATCATAACGGTGAATTTATCGAGGTTACTGAAGAAAACTTCAAAGGAAAATGGAGCGTAGTTTGCTTCTACCCAGCAGACTTCACATTCGTATGTCCAACTGAACTTGAAGATTTACAAAACCAATACGCAACTCTAAAAGAGCTAGGCGTTGAAGTATACTCTGTATCTACAGACACTCACTTCACACATAAAGCATGGCATGATAGCTCAGAAACGATTGGCAAAATCGAATACATTATGATTGGTGACCCTACTCGCACAATCACTAGCAACTTCAACGTATTAGTTGAATCAGAAGGTCTTGCTGCTCGTGGTACATTCATCATCGATCCAGACGGCGTTATCCAGTCTATGGAAATCAATGCAGACGGCATCGGCCGCGATGCAAGCATCCTTGTTAACAAAATTAAAGCAGCACAATACGTTCGCAACAATCCAGGCGAAGTTTGCCCAGCTAAATGGAAAGAAGGCGCTGCAACACTTAAGCCAAGCCTTGACCTTGTAGGCAAAATCTAAGGAGCCGATTAAAATGATACTAGATGCAGATATAAAAGCACAATTAGCCCAATATCTTCAACTGATGGAGAACGATGTACTACTGAAAGTTAGTGCAGGATCCGATGACGTATCGAAAGACATGCTAGCTCTAGTTGATGAGCTAGCGACTATGTCTTCCAAAATCACAGTAGAAAAAGCACAATTAGAGAGAACGCCAAGCTTTAGTGTAAATCGCATCGGCGAAGACACTGGGGTAGCTTTTGCTGGTATCCCTCTAGGACATGAATTCACTTCATTAGTGTTAGCTTTACTACAAGTGAGTGGAAGAACTCCAAAAGTTGAACAGAAAGTAATTGATCAAGTTAAAAACATGCAAGGCGAATATCATTTTGAATCTTACATCAGTCTAAGCTGTCATAACTGTCCTGATGTTGTGCAAGCACTTAACGTAATGAGCGTTCTGAATCCTGGTATTACACATACTATGATTGACGGTGCTGCATTTAAAGACGAAGTGGAAAGCAAAGACATCATGGCAGTGCCAACTGTTTACTTAAATGGCGAATCCTTCGGCAGTGGTCGTATGACACTTGAAGAAATTCTTGCTAAGATGGGTAATGGTCCTGATGCAGCAGAGCTTGCTGATAAGGATCCATATGATGTTCTTGTTGTTGGCGGCGGCCCTGCTGGTGCAAGTGCAGCAATTTATGCGGCACGTAAAGGCATTCGTACAGGTATTGTTGCTGAGCGCTTTGGTGGTCAAGTGATGGATACGATGGGCATTGAGAACTTCATCAGTGTAAAACGCACTGAAGGTCCTAAGCTCGTAGCAAGCCTTGAAGAACATGTGAAAGAGTACAACATCGATGTAATGAACTTACAACGTGCGAAACGTTTAGAAAAGAAAGAACTTATTGAAGTGGAGCTTGAAAACGGCGCTGTTCTAAAAAGTAAGAGCGTAATCATTTCAACAGGTGCTCGTTGGCGCAATGTTGGTGTACCAGGTGAAGCTGAGTTCAAAAACAAAGGTGTAGCATACTGCCCTCACTGTGACGGTCCATTATTTACTGGAAAACACGTAGCAGTTATCGGTGGTGGTAACTCTGGTATTGAAGCAGCAATTGATCTAGCAGGTATCGTAAAACACGTAACTGTTCTTGAGTTTATGCCAGAACTAAAAGCTGATGCTGTACTGCAAGAGCGTCTTTACAGCTTACCTAACGTAACTGTTCTAAAGAATGTTCAAACAAAAGAAATTACTGGTACTGACAAAGTAGACGGTATTTCTTACATTGACCGTGAAACAGAAGAAGTTCATCACATTGAACTTCAAGGTGTGTTCGTTCAAATCGGTCTTGTACCAAACACAGATTGGTTAGGCGACACTGTTGAACGTGTTCGTGGTGAGATCGTTACAGACAAGCACGGTGCTACAAACGTACCAGGAGTGTTTGCTGCAGGTGACTGTACAAACAGTCCATATAAGCAAATCATTATTTCTATGGGATCAGGTGCTAATGCAGCCTTAGGTGCATTCGATTATCTAATCCGAAATTAATAAACGGTTTTACCGCGGTAACTTCCTTGTTAACACGCGGCAGTAACAGTCCGATATCTTTGTCGCTGTGCTATCTGACCGGTAGTACAGCGACTTTTTTCTTTTCTAGAAACTTGTTCAAAAACATTCAATGCGCTATTTTATTGAAAATTAAGGCCGATATTATCACTAAAAAACTTAGACAAATACGGAATGGACAAAAATTCACGCTCGGCAATCGTCTGTAGTGTAACCGGCTCCTTATAATGTTCATCGATATAAAGGAAAGAAAAAATTCTCTCTTTTTTTCTTCTTTCGACATAAAACGACAATATATAACCTATTATTCTGTTATATTATATTCTTGTTTGGAAATCTTACATAATTTTTGAGTGGGAAAACTTGATAGGTAAGAAATTTCTTGCAGTATTAGCATGTAGTGTAACGTACTTACTTGTTTAGCTGCAGTGGGAACGATTTCTGAAAGTGTTATGTTCCAAACGAAACAAAATAATGCTGAATTCCAATTGATTTGTAAACCAAACTTTTTATCAAACAAAGAAATTCGCATTAATCTTTAATAATCGTTAAGGAGTGTTATATTTGAAACGTACAACAGAATTTGTATTAGGACTTATTGGTGGTATTTTTGGGATTCTCTGTGCATTTATGGCTTTAATGATCGGCGGTATAGGCGCTGCATTTGAAGCTGATGGTGCAAATAGTATCATTGGATTAGGTTGGGCAGCTATAGCTCTATCAATTTTAGGTATAGTTGGATCAGTAATGGTTAAGAGTAAAGCGAAAGTTGGCGGTATCATGATGCTTGTTGCTGCTATTGGTGGAATCATCTGTATTTCTGCGTTCTACATACTACCAGGAATTTTATTATTAATCGGTGGATTGATGGGAGTTTTCCGCAAAGAAAAGGCTTCTGCATCTGCATAAAAAGCACTCATTTGAGTGCTTTTTTACGTATAAAGATATGGTTTTGCGACACGTTCATTATTATAAAATTTCACTATTGTGGTAGCTATTCTCATCATTTTTTGATAAGCCAACATACTCACCAAGATTAAAAATCGTTATTTGCTGATAATCTGTACGATACCCGAATCCTTTCAGGCTGATAAACTCCCGCAAATCTACTTAATCTACATTTCTTTTTGTAAATTTTAATACAGATTCTCTTGAGCGTTCGATTTCATTTTTATTTTCATTATAGAATTTTGACACATACGCATAAAAAATAATACTTACAGTTAAAAATTGTGCAAACAGCGAACTAGTTGCGGCACTTCGAAATTTAGCTTCTGGTGCACGCATATGTTGTAAAGACATATCAACCTTTTTCGCTAATCTATTGTTACCGAAACGCGATAGCCCAATTGTTTTACATCCATATGCTTTAGCGATATCAACAAGTTGAAGTACTTCTTCCGTTTCTCCACTATTAGAGATACAAAAGAAAACGGTATTCTTTGATGATGAAGCTAATGCTGTAGCAGTAATATGCGGGTCTTGGTTTGCGTTTACAATCTTCCCTAATCGCAACCATTTCTGTGTAATATCTTCTGCAATGAGCCAGGAAGCTCCAAGCCCATAAACATAAATAACATTCGCACTTCTCATGCTTTCAATTACTTGATTAATGACCTTTTCATCCAAATAATGAGCCGTTTCTTGTATGGCTTGGACAGAATTAGAAACTATTTTATCTTTGATGGACGCGATTGTTTCATTAGGCTCAATGTCATTAAAACCTTTTTTCTCTGGTTGTGAAATAAGAGATGATAGAGAAACTTTTAAATCCGAAAAACTATTAACCCCAATAGAGCGACAAAACCTTGTTACAGCCGAACTGCTTGTGTTTGCTTGAGCAGCTAGCTCATGTATAGTCATTCTTATAATATCTTTAGGATTTTCCAGGATATATTCTGCAATTTTTCTCTCTGACTTTGGCAATTGGTTTTCGAAACTTTCAATTTTTAATAAAACATTCTCAACGTGCATACTAATTTGCTCCCTTAATGGATAATCAATTTATATACTTCAGAGATAAATAATAACATCCTAATGTCGAAGATACATCATCTAAAATCAGAGTTATATCCGGTTTTTTATGTTTTAAATGAGCGACAAAAGACTCTTGTACCATCGATATATGAGTTAATACGCTCCCTTTTATTGCCACTGTCGTACTATGCTCGAAGTTCAACTTTTTATAAACATCGAGCGTAATCTTTGCAAGATGATAACCCGCTTGCTGGAGAATATTCTGAGAAAATGGATCACCAGCTTCAGCAAGCTCTGCAATAATTGGAACAAATGCCGCAATTTCAGCCTTTGATGCAGCATATATAAATTTTTTAATCTCTAGTACATCACTATATCCAAGTTTCGAAAGTATTAAATTAGTTAGTTGACTATAAACTAGACCTTCGTCTTCTTCTTTCGTCATGTTCATAAAAGCCTGCATGGCAATCCAATAGCCGCTTCCTTCATCTCCAAGGATATGTCCCCAGCCACCTGCCAATTTTTCAATACCATTATGAACTCCAATACTAACTGAACCTGTTCCTGAAATTGTTAAGATACCATCTTTTCCTCGTAGTAAGGCAGCATGTGCAATCATTCCATCATTTACAATTGTAAACGGAATATGAAACTTCTCATAAAGAGCATCTTTTACACCTTTTGTATTTTTAACACCTCCATACCCAGCTAACCCTAGGCATATATATTGGCATTCTTCCCTTTTTAAAGAAACTAAGCATTGTTCAATTGCATCAATTATGTTAATAATAGCCTGTTTTTCATTTATAAGTAAGTTTCCGTAACCCGCTTTTCCTTCACTTATTTTTTTTCCATTTAAATCATAAGCCACCGCTTCCGTTTTGGTGCCTCCACCGTCTACACCGATAATATAACTCATGTAGATTCCTCCTCGTTCATAAAGTGAAACTTCCCTCAGTGGGGATTTTCTTCATCCCCCACCTAGCTTCTTCGCTTCTCTCTCAATCTTGAGGTGGGAGGGTTACTGCCCGTTCATGCGGGATAAACAAAAAGGAAGGTTCGCTCTGTTCCTTCCTTTTCCCTTGCTCTGAAATTTTTCTCGATAAAATTACTTCATTAAAAATTGAAATTTCGCCCAAGGATCTAGGTAATCAAGGAGAAAAATTTCTTCTTCAACTATCCGGCCAACTACATTTGTTTTACCTGAGTTTTCCATGTCTTGGAGCGCAATCTGCAATTCACCTTTATATTGTCCGTAGAGCTCATTCTCAATTAAAATGTCTCCTCGTCTAATATCAGGGGTATAGGTTGGTTTAAATTCTTCTTGTTTATATTTTACACGTGATTGAGTCGAGCGAATCAGATAGTCTGAAACATCTCCACGATAAAAATGAAATTCTTCTAACACAATCTTTTTCTCTAACTTTGTAATCGTGTCATATAGTTCTATATTAAATGTAAGCAGTTCACTGTTTAATGTACCAAGAGCTTCTAATTCAGCCTCTGATGCATATGCATTAGCAATAATCACATCATCAATTAATCCAGTTGCAAATAAGTGTTTTGCTTGCGTTACAATTGGTAATTCACGATGCATTTCTAGTGTACATAATCCTTCCATTATTGGCCAAGGTCCGTAAGTTGCTGCGTGTGAACTAACAAACGCCGCCGTACGAATATTATGATTTTTAAATTGCTCACAACATTTTAGAAAATGAGCATAGCTTAATCCTGCATAACGGTGAGGATAGAAGTTATGTGAACCTACTAAATTTTCTTTATTAGGCTTGTAAGCAATGATATTATCTAAATAATTCGTTGCATTGCTCATGTTAATTTCAATTTTCAAATTATAGGGATTATGTGTCATGATGGACTCTTCATTTCCTGTAAACCCCATGTCTAGGCGAATTCCATACGCTCCTAAATCAGCAAAGAATGATAGATCATTATAGGAAATATCCAAAGCCCCAAATACCCGAGGAGAAATATCGACCATTACTTCCATACCTAATTGATTTGCAAATGCAATTGTTTCTTTAAATTCTCTCATAATTTTTTCTTTATCACCTTCTACTGAAAGGAGGCAAGTAAAGATTCTTTTGAATCCATATTTATGTGCAAGTGCAATATATGCCATATCTTTTTCTACTGTTGAATGTTCTGGGTAAATGGAAATACCTAATTTTCTCATCTAAAAATCACCTTTACCTTTCAGCATTTTCACTTATTGCTCTGGTGCTAGTTTTTTTATGATACGAATCATATGCTCAATCAGTTTTTGTTCACTTATCGCTGTCATTAAGTGATCTTGAGCATGGATCATTAGTAATGTTTTTTCACTTGGAACTCCGTTCAGTTCAGCTTGAATTAACTTTGTTTGTGTCTTATGAGCTAAGCTAAGTTCTTCTGCAGCTCGGTTAATAAGTTCCGTCGCTCTTTCAAAATTGAATTCTTCTGCAGCTGTTAATGCTTCATAGGCTAATCCTCTCGCATTTCCACCATGAGAAATAATTTCAAAAATTTCCATTTCGTTATTATTGATTTCCGTTGACATATCATAACACTCCAAATCGTAGTAAAGTATGGTCACGACATTCTCTAAAAAAATTCATGTCTCAGAGAATATCAAATCTCAATTGGTTTTTAATATGAAACTATTATCCTAATCATTTAAAAAAATGAGGCAAATATTCTTTATGGGCTTCTAATAATTGCTGTAATACAGCTTCAGCTAAATCATCACTTGGAATAAGTGGATTAATCGTTAAAGCTAATAAAGCCTTATCATAAGAACCCGTTACAGCTGCCTCAGCACCTACTCTTTCAAATGATTTAATTTGCTGAATTAATCCTTGAACTTGAACGGGCAATTTCCCCATTGTCATCGGGACAGGTCCATTTTTTGTCACAATACAACTGACTTCAACCGCTGAATCATAATCGATTTCAGTAATAGCTCCTTTGTTTTGGACATTTAATACTTGAATGTCTTTTTTGTCATTATAAATAGAAGAAATAACATTACACGCTGCATCACTATAATAGGCACCGCCCCGCTTTTCTAATTGTGGGGGTTTAATGTCTAGTTTTTCATCTTTATACAAATCAAACAGATCTTCCTCTAGTTGCTTGACAATTTCAGCACGTGTTTTCCCTGATTTAAATGCTTCTAATTCTTCATCTAAAATCTCTTTTGTTTTGTAATAATAACGATGATATGGACAAGGTACTACGCCTAATGATTTTAAAAATCTTGGATTCCAAGGAAGAGGAGCAATATTCTTCATTGTCATTTGTATTGCTGGATTTCCTAACATTTCAAGCACTTTCTCTGTTACTTCTTGATCATCAACATATACATGTGTTCCGAATACCATATGGTTTAATCCAGCGAAATCAATATGTACTCTCTCCATTTCAACACCTAACATTTTTGAAATAGACATATGCATATTAAATGGTACATTACATACACCGATGACTTTTTTATGCTTGCTGTAACGAAGAAGAGCTTCCGTTACCATTCCAGCTGGGTTCGTAAAGTTAATTAACCATGCATTTGGGCAAAGCTCTTGCATTTCTTCTGTAATCTCTAGAAGAACAGGGATTGTTCGCAATGCTTTAAATAACCCTCCTGCACCATTTGTTTCTTGACCAATTAATCCTAGCTGCAAAGGAATACGCTCGTCTTTAATTCGGGCGTCTAGTAAACCAACTCTCATTTGCGTTGTCACAAAATCAGCACCCTGTAAAGCTTGACGGCGGTCTAACGTCAAATGGATTTCCATAGGAACTCCTGCCTTTTCAACCATTCTTCGTGCTAGGTTCCCTACAATCTCAAGTTTTTCTCTTCCTGCCTCAATATCCACTAACCAAAGTTCTTTAACTGGTAACTCATCATAACGTTTAATAAAACCTTCAATTAATTCTGGTGTGTAACTAGATCCACCACCAATTGTGGCAATTTTTATTCCGTTTCGCTTTTCCATTTCACTCACACCTCATTTTAGATCATGTATTTTTTCTTTTCCTTTACGCATAGACAATCGGGTAACAAATAAGCGCACTCGCTACGAATAAAGACAAGAACAAAATTAACGCTTGTTTCTTGTTTTTAAACTTACCTTCAACAAAAATAAGAACAAGAGTTAACCCTGCGCTGATTGCAAAGATATTATCTAAGTACAGTGACAATTGTTTATCTATTCCAACTGCATTCATTAAAGGATTAAAGATAAGATTAAAAACAAGAATAAAACTAAAAAATAGAAACGCACTTTTGTAACTAAAAAAGTGAATTCTGGATGTTGAATTCATTTTTATCTCCCTTCTCTTTTTTATATAAAAGGAAGTTTGGAGCACTTAGTCCCAAACCTCCTTTTATATATTTTTATCCCGCATTAACTGGCAGTAAGCCCCCCACCTCAAGATGCAAAGAAAAGCGAAGAAGATAGGCGGGGGATAACTGCCAGTAAAAGCCCGATTGGTGAGAGCTTTCCATCACCGGGGGATGAAGCCCCCCACTGATGGAAGTTTCACTTTATAAAGCTACGTTTGTGCCCTCTGTTGTTTCTGTTGGACTTTCTTGCGCTAAAAGCTTTTGATCATACATTTTAAAGAATGGTAGATAAACAAGAACTGAAATTGTAAGATTGACTAATACAAGAATAATTGCTCTCCAATCACCACCTGTCGAAAGGTAGGCACCTATTGGGGCTGGTAATGTCCATGGAACCATTACATATGTTGGATTTACTAATCCGATTGACGTTGCGATGTACGCAACTGTCGCACCAATTAATGGTGTCACGATAAATGGAATAATTAAAATTGGGTTTAGCACAATTGGCATCCCAAAAATAACAGGTTCATTGATGTTAAATATACTTGGAACAATTGTTGCTTTCGCCATCGTCTTACTATAAGTAGATTTTGCCGTTAGGAGCATAGCAATTACTAACCCTAATGTTGCACCAGAACCACCAATCCAAATAAACCATTGGAAGAATGTTTCAGGAGCTATGTGAGGGATTGTCTGTCCAGCTGCAACTGCCGCTGAGTTATTAGCTAAGTAAACTTCCCAAACTGGACGAGCAACAGCACCTACAACTGATACACCATGAATTCCGAATGACCAAAAGAATGTGATTAAAAAGACAGGAATTAATACGCCTGGTAATGTATCCCCTGCTTTAATAAGTGGTGCAACAGCTTTATCAACAAGTGAATGTAGATCAATACCTAAGACTACTGTGATTAATGTCATAATAGAGAGTACGATCGTAACTGGTATTAACGCTTCAAATGAACGAGATACAGACGTTGGAACAGAATCTGGCATTTTGATTGTGAGATTTTTAGTCTTACATAGACGTATCATTTCAACCGAAAATATAGAAACAATCATCGCTACAAAGAGTCCATGCCCACCAAGATTTGTCATTGGCAATACAAAACCTATATCTTTCACCATTTTTACGCCTATTGTAAATAAGAAGGCAGCTACCGATAATAGCCCTCCTGATAGAGGATCTAACTTATAGCTTTGAGACAGACTATGACCTATTCCAAAAGTAATATATAGTGTCATAATGAACATTGTTAATCGATAAGGTATTAAAATCTCTGCGATATGTTTTGCTGCCCATTGACCTATTGAAGAGTCCGCTGATACAGGAGGAAAAGCAATGATAAGGAATAAACTACCAAATATAATAAAAGGCAGGGCAGATACTACGCCATCTCGTATTGCACGTAAATGTTTTTGCTCAGACAACTTAGCCATAGGTGTCGATAAATTATTTTCTAAAAAAGCTACAAATTTGTTCATTTGTATTTTCCCCTTTAGATTGATTAATAGTTAAAATCTCTTACTAGATTACTTTTTTACTATCCACAAACGAATACATAAAAGCTTTCATTCGACTATTTCATTTCATTAATTAATTTTAATAGAGTAGGTCCACCAAGAGGACTGTATGATTGAGCAGGAATCATTAAACATGGGACTCCTGCTTCATCTGCAGAAGCTTTAAAACCATCAAATCGATGTTTTACTTGCGGGGCTACCATCGCAACATCCCAACCGTTTCGAACCTCTGAATCAAATTCTTGAGTCCCAACAGCTAATACTTCTAAATTTTGACCATGTTTTTCTCCTTCCTTTTTCAACGCATTTACAACAATCGCACTTGACATTCCACCTGAACATACAAATAATACTTTCATTTTTATTCCCCCTCATAATATTTTTATATAAAAGCTTTAAATAGCTTTTCTCACGAATCCCTGCGCTTTTTTTAACCGATTTGTTGCTTCTTCATATGAAACATTCGTTAAAATCATAATAATGGCCACTTTAGGGTGAGAATGCGCTTTTTCTAAATATTCTTCTGCAACTTCATAACTACAGTCGGTGGCATCCATAATAATTCGTTTTCCACGTTCGACTAGCTTTTCATTTGTTAATTGTAAATCAACCATTAAATTGCTATACACTTTTCCAATTCCAACCATTGAAGCTGTGGAAAGCATATTACATACCAACTTTTGAGCAGTGCCCGCTTTTAATCGTGTAGAACCAGTCAGTACTTCAGGACCAGTTACCACTTCAATCGCAACCTTTGCAATTTTTCCGATTTCTGAATCTTTATTGCAGCTTAATGATACTGTTCCTGCCCCAACTTGATTCGCATACTTCAAACCTGCGATAACATAAGGTGTTCGGCCACTGGCAGCAATCCCTACTACAACATCGTTAGCTGTTAGTTTCAGTCTCTTCAAATCTTCGGGTCCTAATTCCAAACTGTCTTCAGCACCTTCAACTGCTTTAATGAAAGCAGTCTCACCACCTGCAATTAACCCCATAACATCACTAGGTTCAGTATTAAATGTTGGCGGGCATTCTACGGCATCTGATAAACCAATACGTCCGCTTGTTCCAGCACCCATATAAATTAATCTACCGTTGTTTTTCATTGCTGTAACAATCATTTCTACTGCTTTTGAAATTTGAGGAATTTCTTGTCTAACGCAATGAGCAACTTTTATATCTTCTTCGTTCATCACCTCTAAAATCTCGAGCGTTTTCATCTGATCTAAATACTCAGTCTTCTCATTACGACACTCCGTTGTTAAATGGTTTAACATAAACCTCATCCTTTTTATCAATAGTCAAAGCATAAGGAAAGCGCTTTCTTTAGGAAAAATATAACATTGTTAAAAATAAATTTCAATATAGTTTTTTATTTTCTGAAAAAAAATATCAAAAATACAGTTAATTTATTCTTAAAATTGTCGAATTTAAATGATACGTTAGAAACCATACGGTGAGGGTTTTAGCTTTGTATAACGAAATAAAAATCGATCTTTTATAGTGGGATAAGAGAGGATTGAAATACCAAAGTAAAGCTTCCATTAGCGGGGGTTTCTTCATCTCCCATTGAACCAATCGGGCTTTTACGAGCTACCACCTATCTTCTTCGTTTTCTCTAAATCTTGAGATAAGCCACGAATAGCGAGATAAAAAACATATGAGATTCTATTAAAAGTTTTAGACAGCATTAAGATACCTTTGCGGAATTTGATTGCTGCCATACTCACTCTATGTTAACCGTTCCAATTGGTATAAAAATAGAGATGGATACAACAAATAAAACACTAATACTTCTTGAAGAGTGGATACGTTAAATCCATTAAAATATGAAAAAGCTGATTAACCTAAACGTGGATGAATCAGCCTTTTTCATATCTAAATTCGCTTAGTCTAGGGACTGAAATACCAGTTGTACCCCATGCCTATCAAGCTAAAATTTTGAGGTATCCCCAAAACGAAATTTTTATCACTCCATGGCGGTCCATAGGAATTTAGCTCTTTTTTCGTTTTGGGGAACAATTAATTTCTTCACTTGACGGTGATGTGGTTGTACCCCTTTTTAATCGGTATATGTTTTGAAGCTAAACTTACAATAGTTGTTATTACAATATTGATAAATAATGCTATTGCTCCTGTGCTAATGTCGTTAATAGTGTGTGGGACTGTTGGAAAAAAGGTTGCAATTTTTATATTAAAAATCGTAGCATACAATACAATGAGCACTCCTGTAATAATTCCAGTCATTGCGCCATATTTATTAATATAATTTTTCGGGGAAAAGCTAAGGAATAATGCAGGTGCCAATTGTGCGATAAGACTGTATGACATGATGTTTAACAGTGCAAGTGCTGTCCCGCCATATATTGTGAAAATTAAAGCGGTCAAAGAAAGGATAATGATGAATAGTTTTGAGGCTACTAATTGTTGTTTTTCGGTAGCTTTAGGAAAAATAACATTGTAAACCCCTTTTGTTAAGCCAACAGATGCAGACATTAACATAACAGACGCTGGTACTAAAGCCGTCAGTAAACCAGCTGCTCCAACTATTCCAATAACCCAAGGATCAAATGTTTGAATAGATAATCTTAAAAGAGAAAGATCTCCAGCAGCTCCTTGTAAACCAGGGATTTTTATGATAGCTGAAAAGCCAATGAAAAAAACAAACAGTAATAATATAGTGTATAAAGGTAGGGTAATTGCATTTTTGCGAAGTGCTTTTTCACCATTTGCTGAGAAAACCACAGTGAAAGAAGTCGGTAATAAATAAAAAGATATTGCATTTAAAAGGATAGTAGAGATAAACCACGGTACACTTAGTCCTTGATTGGCTAACGTTAACAATTCAGGTTTAACGGTCTGAACAGACTT
This sequence comes from Bacillus pseudomycoides, assembly GCF_002582035.1. Classification (GTDB taxonomy): domain Bacteria; phylum Bacillota; class Bacilli; order Bacillales; family Bacillaceae_G; genus Bacillus_A; species Bacillus_A pseudomycoides_B. Next base: position 12,218 of record NZ_NUQE01000038.1, on the reverse strand, counting down.
AAACATTTGCTCAATCCCGCCAAAATAGTGGATAGGGATGTATATGCCTAAAAAAACAACTACTCCCAAAATCATAATATCTTTAATCACAGCTGTCCAAGCTGAGCCATGAATACCAGAGAATATTACATATGTTGTAATAACTATTGCACCTATAACACTTGCAGCTACTGGTGAAATAGCCCCGTAAGAAGCTTCTGAAACAATGATTCCTAACCCTTTCATTTGTATACAAATATATGGTACAAGCGCTAAACTTCCCACAATAGCTACTATAATCCCCATTGCACGACTATCGTATTTAGATGCAAAATAGTCAGGTTGTGAAATAATGCCATGTTCTTTGCCGTATCTCCAAATTTTAGGCGCAATCCAATAAGAGATTATATATGCTAGAAATATATACGTGGGCACGTAATATGCAGCAGCACCTTTGGAATACGCCCAACCACTTCCGCCTAGAAAAGTAAAAGTCGTATAAACCTCTCCAGCTATTAATAGAAATACGAACAAGGTTCCAAAACCTCTGCCACCAACTGAAAATTGCTGCAAATTCATATCTTTTCCTCTTCTTGCTGCTATCCCTAAAGAAAGAGATAGGATTAAGAAAATAAAAATAATACATAATGATATATTCATTCTGTCTCACTCCCTCCCTTGATTATCAGGATCAAGCTTATAAACAATCGTTAAAATAATCGAAGAAAGTACCATCCAAAACACAATCCAAAATAAAAGAAAAGGCATTCCTAACACGTAAGGCTCAATTCTATTTGCAAATGGCAAGAATCCAACACACCCTATAAAAGGGATTAAGAGTAAGAGTTTAATATATTTCAAAATATGCTCGACCTCCTATCTCATAGTTTGAATTTTTATGGATTAAGAGCCAATATCATAAAAGGATTTGTTAATAGAATTGTAATGAGACTCCTTTTATTAACAAATCCTTTTGCTTCGATCTAATTTTTCAACATGAGATTATTCTCCTTTTGATAGACAATTTCTCCATCAATAATCGTTGTCTCCACTTTCAAATCCTTAATACAATCTGGTTCAGCTTTTAAAATACTGTCATTTAAAATAACCAAATCAGCTAATTTCCCTACCTCTAGGCTGCCTTTTATATCTTCTTCAAAACTTGCATAAGCGCCATTCCATGTGTAAAGTTTAATAGCTTCTAGTACACTGATGGATTGATTCGTGCCAATTTCGACTCCAAGTTGGCTTTTTCTATTAACTGCAGTATGAATTCCTAATAACGGATTATAATCAGTAACCGGTGCATCTGAACTACCCGCTGCAATAATACCTTTATCTATATAATCACGAGCAGCGTACATATAGTTAACACGTTCACCATAATTGTGTGCATATATCTCGCCATATTCATATGGAAATGGTGGGTTTGGAATAGGGATGACTTCAAGTTGTTTCATTCTTTCTTGTAAATCCGGGGTTGAAACCCCTGCATGCTCGATTCGATGACGGTGATTTTTCCTTGGATTTTCTTTTAACGCTCTTTCTACGCAATTTAAATACATTTCAATGGCTTTATCACCTTGAGCGTGTACGGTAATTTGATAGCCTTTCTTATGTGCTTCACCTAGAACTTTGTATATTTCTTCCTCACTATAATAAAGAATCCCGAAATTGTTAGGATCACTGGAGTATGGTTTTCGAGTTGCAATCGTTGGACCAGAGCTACTTCCATCTAAAAATATTTTAGCCGGCCCGACTCTGAATTTCTCATCTCCTGTACCGGTTACTATCCCCGCATCCATCATTTTATTTACAAATTTATCGGATTCATTTATGGTACCGATTATTGCATATACCCGAACACGGATGTCTTTAGTTTTTATAGCTGTTTGTAACAAACGATAACAATTAGAATCAAAAGTAGCCGCTTCATGAATACTCGTGATACCCCCTGAAATGAAATGATCCGACGCGATTTTAACAGCTTTCATAAGTTCATCATCTGTATAGCTTGCTACATCATTCATCTTCATATTTGCAGCTTCAAATAATTTACCTGTAAGTTCCCCCTTCTCATTTTTTTCAATTACTCCACCTTGAGGATTCGGTGTCTTTTCGTCAAATCCAGCCTTCTCCAATGCTGCTGTGTTTACGATACAGATATGTCCACATGTACGAGAAATGATGATTGGATGATCCGTTGAAATGGCATCCAGCTCAGCAATCGTTGGATACCGCTTTTCCTTTACCGTGGTTTCATTAAACCCCCAAGCTCTTATCCACTCGCCTTTTGGGGTTTCCAACGATTTTTTCTTAAGCTCATTCAGCAAAGCTGCAACAGAGTCGATGTGACCTTCCTTACAACTGATATTCAACTGAAAAACCCCATATAAAACCAGATGTGTGTGTGAATCAATAAATCCAGGAAGGAGAGATTTACCTGCTAAGTCAATGACTTCAGTCTTCTCACCAATGAATTCTTTCATTTCTAAATTTGAACCGACCCCAATTATTCGATTATCCTTTATTGCTACAGATTCTACTATTGAGTTTTGTCTGTCTGATGTAATAACTTCACCATTGATAAATACTAGATTTGCATTCATAAATACACCATCCTTTTTCATTTTTAGGCAATTTTGCAATCGGTCTATTCGTTATAACAACGTAGGGTTAAAGCGCTTTCATTAAATGCCTCCTTGTATAAAGTGAAACTTCCATCAGTGGGGGTTTTCTTCATCCCCCACTGATGGAAAGCTCTCACCAATCGGGCTTTTACGGGCAGTTATCCCCCACCTATCTTCCTCGTTTCTCTTTGAATCTTGAGGTGGGGGTCTTACTGCCCGTTAATGCGGGATAAATTAATAATTTTGCTTGGTACACTTTTATAAAGCAATAATCATGCCATAAATTTAGAACGAAAGCAGCCTAAAAAAGACAGAAAATTATAAAAAATAAATTTAAATCCAGCTATTTTGAGATATAATGAATTAAATTCGTTTCAACAGATTCATAAATGGTTCATTCTTTTCACTAATTTCCATCCATTTTGAACCACTTGTGGTTCAAAATTGGATGTGTTCATAGGGGGATTCAAGCCATGTACGACATTCCTGTCCAAATTGAAACCAAATATCTCTTAAAAATTCTCGACAGTCTTGAAAGTGGGATGAATATTGTCGACAAAAATGGAACGATTATGTGGGTAAACCAAGCATGTTGTAAGATTCTTAACAAAAGCAAGGAAGATTTGATTGGTAAGAATATTTTCGTTCTGAAAAAAGAGGGTACGTTCACTCCATCCGTAATCGAAATGGCTTTACAAAATGGAAGTACCGTAACCACTGTGCAAGAAACTACCAGTGGAAATAAGCTGACAGTAACAGGAGACATTATTTTGGATGAGCAGGAAAATCCCATTTATTTTGTAGCACATGGTCATGATATAAACAATTGGATGGAGAATATTTCTAAACTGGAATGGGAAGAATTAGCCCCCGTATTAAAGCGGTATTTACTTGAAATAAAAAAAATGAATACCAGGTATATTCTAAGCAAGGAGGAACAGTCCTTTATCGGACATAGCAAAGTACATAATTTGCTTGCTGAAATCATGGAAAGAGTGGCAAGTGTTGATTCAACCGTGCTCATTAACGGGGAAACGGGAGTTGGAAAAAACGTAGTTGCAAAGCGTATTCACGAGTTGAGCGAACGAAACAGTCAACCCTTTGTCCACTTAAATTGTGCAGCAATTCCCGATTCACTTCTCGAATCTGAATTGTTTGGCTACCACAAAGGAGCCTTTACAGGTGCTAATCCAAAAGGGAAGTCAGGGCTGGTCAAAATAGCCGAAAAAGGAACGCTTTTTTTGGATGAAATTAGTGAACTTCCGCTACATCTGCAACCTAAGCTCCTTCAATTACTGCAGGACAAGACCTATATGCCTATTGGCGGTTCACAGCTAGTAAAGGCTGATATTCGCATTATTGCCGCAACAAACCGTAAGATTGAGGAAATGGTAAAAGAGGGAAAATTCCGAGCGGACCTATATTATCGCCTTCATGTTTTACCAGTAAACATTCCACCACTACGCGAGCGGAAAGAAGATATTTTTCCGTTTCTCCATTTCTATTTGCAAAAATATAACCAGATATTCAACCAGACACGTACCTTCTCGAAGCAAACGTTAGGTGTTTTACAACGTTATCAGTGGCCGGGAAATATACGCGAGTTGGAAAATACTGTTGAGCAGCTCGTTATTATGGCTAAAAAGGACGAAATCTCGGCTCATGATTTACCAGAGCGCTTTCTCTCAGTAAACACGGAAAAAGAAGCCTTAGAGTTTCTGAAAAAAGGCAACAATTTAAGCGAGATTATCGAAAGTATGGAAAAAAAAATTATTGAACAGGCAATTAAGGAAAATAAGACTACACGTAGAACTGCAAAAGTTCTTGGAATTACCCAAACCTCACTGATCCGTCGGTTAAAAAAATACAATATCCGTAACGAAAAAGAATAGCTAAGTATACACATCTAGTAAGATACAACTTTCTTCAATTCAGATGCTCATGATCGTATAAACATTGTATGAAAGTTTGTTATCCCTATTAAGTAGAAACTTGCTATATAGAATAATTTTTTTATATGATAAAGTTGGCTTATGCTTAAATGAAAAAAGGAGAGTGACCCAGATGACAAACCAAAATGAAACGAACGCTTTACCGCCAAAAACATGTACGATTGAACGTCTCATCACGATTCAGGAGGACATTGAAAAAGTGCTTGCAGGACAGAAAACGGCTACTCGCCGCAACGGGAGATATGCGGATGTCGGGGAAGTGATGGAGCTTCAAGGTCACCAGTATGTTGTGGAGAAGGTCTATTCGCAGTCACTTGGCGAATTGACTGATGAACACGCCCGTCAAGAAGGCTATGCAAATGTGGAGGAATATAAGCAATCTATCCTGTCTCTTCACCCTGGCATGCCGTGGCTGCCAAAGATGAGAGTTTGGGTTCATGAGTTCCGTCCCATCGAAGGTTAATGTGATATAAGGATGGACATGTTGTATCGACTGCTTCTGTATGTACATATTTTCAGTGTAATCTTATCCATCGGCCCGTTTTTTGTATTACTTCCGCTCATCAAAAAACTGCGGGCTTCAGAAGCTCGAACACAGCAGGCTTATCTGGATGTGTTCCGATTTTCGGTCAGGCTGGCCAAGCATGCCGGGCATGTGCTGGTTGCATCCGGGGTCCTGCTTGTACTGGCGGGCCCTTGGACTTGGAAGACCCCTTGGATAGTGACGACTCTTATTCTCTTGGCGAGTTCATTATTTTTCCTAGCCCGCGCCTTTTCGCCGACCATTCGGAAATTCAGCGAAACAGGTCAAGACAAGAACGCCTTAATTCAATTGTTGCGGCGTTCTGTTTGGATTTACATCGTTCTTTTGATGGCGATGTTATGGTTCATGGTGACAAAGCCTGTGTTGTGGCAAGGGTGATAAATCTAGGGCGAATAGCGGCTTTGTGTGATTACCGTTTGAATTCACCGGGGGCAGCATGGAACAAGGACAAGCCAAAACTGGCTTGTCCTTGTTGTAGTTAGGCTTTGAAGAGGTGATGGAATAGCCTTTTACGATCTGGGCCTATTTCCCCAAAGCAAGGTTTTTGCCTGAGTAGAGGGCAGATATGCATCCGCCTCTTGTGTCCAACCAATATTATTCTTGCTCTTCCATAATTTTCTCAAACGCAGCAGATACTTTTTCAAATTCCTCGTCACTCTCAATGTATGAGAATTCAGTATCTTCTTCTACTTTTAAAAAGAAGATATCAATGTCTTCCTCTGTTTCCGTTTGAATGTCTTCTACAAAGCCAACAGCAATGTATTCTGCTCCATCGACATTCATCGTTCCGAGCACTTCAACTTCCTGCTCCTCATTATTCTCATCGCTAAGGGTAAAAATTTCGCCTACTTCAATTTCCGACATATTCATTCTCCTCCTGTTATACTCTAAAAAATAGAACATTCAAATCGTATACTTACTAGTATATCTTTCCATAAAAAATCAAATTAATGCTCAAAGAACAATAATTTCTTGCTGCTTCAGCGTAAGGATCCAACTAAAAAGATTTCATCTGTGAATATGAATGAATACATTTTGAGCTCTCGTCACATGCCCATCAACTTTAGAAATGGGTTGCCCCTAAAACGAAAAAAATGAGTTGAACTCTCATAATTAACTGTAAAATAATAAAATCTTCGTTTTGGGGACATTTCAAAGCCTTAGCTTGATGGATATGTGGCGGGACCCCATATAAGGCCTAAATTTGAAATCCGATTGCACGTGTCAGTCGTGCTAATCCCCCGAATACTATCCTTTGTAAGAAGATAGGAGGTCCTTCTATATATCCATCTATACACTCTCACGCCATCCCTAACCATAATGGGTTCAAAGGGATTCCTTTGGAATTTAATTTGTTTTGTTTGGTTAATTTATGAATGAGCTTGAACATGTTCCAATGATTCCCTGGTGGTCGAATTTCATGAATAACTATCAACCAATCTTTACTCTCGTTCCAGAATTGATGCACCTGTTTAGGAAGAACCTTAATATGTTGACCAGGTCCAAGAAGCTGCTCCTTACCATCTACTATGATGCGCATCTTCCCTTCCTTAACCGTAAATGATTCCGTCAGAATTGGATGCCAATGAGGTCCGTTCATAGCACCACGTTTCATTACTATATGTTCAACAATTAAAAATTCTCCCTGTTTATCAGTTCCTCGATCCAGTAAAGTAATTGTTGTTCCGTCCGGATGAACGAGTACCTCTTCCGTTGTCCTATCCATTTGAATCACTCGATCTAAGGATAAACTTCTGTTTTTACATTTACAGCAGAATCGTTATCAAATGTTCCTTAAAAATCATTCAGACATAGTTGAAACATTGGATGCCCAAAAGCTATTACTGCCTAATTAAAGAGTTTTTATCAATTTATCCAACCACCCAAAAATGAGGCATCAATTTCTATAGTTCGTTATAAACAAAACCTTCCTGACACTAATTCCACAGGAAGGTTTGCTATTCTATACAAATGTTAAATACAAAAGAAAGTACCGTCCGCAATAGACGATACTCCTTTAGCTTCATTTCTTGCTATGACTTCTTATAACAAAAGCGGATGCGATGATACCTCCGATTAATCCATCAATCATATCAAACATCGTGTCATCGTGATCTCGACCTTGTGCGGTGAAATGAAACAGTTTATCACCAGCAAATTCAAGAAGCTCCCATGCTCCTGCAATTGCTAGCGCAAATAAAATAATATACAACCCAATAAAGAACTTAGGAAGCTGATTAATAATAGTTTTTCCTACTAATAGCCCCATTAAGATCCATGCTCCACATCCAATCCATATCCCTGAAGTTAAATGCAGAAAATCATCAAAATGAGGAATGCTATAAAATCCACCAAACGTTCCCAATCCTACAGCAATAAAAATAAACACATATGTCATTCCGGCAAAGAAATCTGGAAATGCATAACGTGACTTTCTTTGCCAAATACCAATTGCAATTAAGCTAACTACCGTTAACAATCCCATGAAAGCTTTCGTTCCTCTACCATCAAATAACATATATGCACTCCATGCCGTAATAATGATAAGGACTGCCCACCAAATCATTCTAACTATATTACTTACTTTTTTACTTTCCATTCTTATATCCTTTCCCTCACCTATATTTCATTTATATGAAAACATCACAATGAATGTTCTCAAAACTCACAAATTATTATATTAAAAAAATATCATACTATTAGCAGTTAAAGTAAGTAAAAAATTATATAATCACCCAAAAGCATTATTTACCCTTTACCTTCAAATAACGTACAATAATCAATAAAATCTTCTTGTTTCTTAAACCTTCTATGGTCAATCTTAATCTTAGTATCTTCATTCCCGATAAATAGTCTAAACCGCTTAATCAGCATGGGGGGCACATATTACCAGCCAACGAAGGAAAAATGGTAAAATATATGTAAAAAGTTAAGAATCATAGAAAGTATAATTTATCTTTCGTTATTAGTTTGTTAGGAAAGTCGAATGACCACATCGTTAATGAAAAATGATTAGTAGAGGTGAAACAATTGAAAAACAAATATATAAAAACACTTGTTGAAATCATGTTGAAGCATGCACCTAGTACAGCTGAAAAAATGATATTATTTGCATTTTATGATGGGGTTGTCACGACATATGATTATTTTCATTATGAATCTGCTAGCGTATTCGAACATGGCTCAGACATACTTCCATCTAATGAAGTTATAAACAATATTCAAAGAGTACGTGGCATAGAGAAACCAAACTGGACTGCATTTGTTTTAACGGTCAAAACAGATGGTTCATATGAGGTTGATTATTATAATGATTTAAACCCTACTTTAGAATGCAGTTCTGCATTACTTTGGCTGGAGTACACCCACTATCATATTGAACCAGCCTCTGATTTTGGTAAATCACAACTGCAACGTGCTATTAAGGCTGAAAGTTTTAAGAAAACGTTAAACTATGCTTGTATAAAGAATGACATAGAAACAGTAAGAGAGAAATTAGTAAATATTAAACCAGCCGCCTTAAATAAAAAAGGACCTGATCGAAAGACACCACTTCACATCGCTTGTCTAAATGGCAATGTTGAGATTGTGACGTTACTAGTTGAAGCGGGCGCAGACTTGAAGATTAAATATCATGGGGAAACACCGTTTGCCCTTGCATGTAGAAAAGGTGACGCGGAAACTGTAAAATATTTAATGCATAAAGGCGAAGATGTAAATGAAGTTATGACGAGAAAAGTCACGCCTCTCCATTTAATTAGTTGTTCTGGTAATAAAGACATTGTTACATATATTTTGGACCACGTTACCAATATAAATGCGGTGACAAGTAGGAAACATTCAGCCTTACACTACGCAGTTGAAAATAACAATTTGGAAGCGGCGAAGGTTTTAATCGAAAAAGGCATTGATATGGAATTATTAGAAGAATATAAAAGGAGCGCACTAAGCCTTGCTTGCGACCGCAATAAACCAGAGATGGTCGCGTTGTTATTAGAAAATGGGGCTAATATTCATAGTACAGGACAAGGAAAAGTCCTGCCCTTACATATCGCATGTGAACGAGGCTTTATCGAAGTCGTTCGAGTGTTGCTAAAATATAAACCTAGCTTGCATGCAAAAGCAACCTTATACAGTATGCCAAATAACGAAAAACGAACAGAAATCCCTATCGAAATTGCCAAACGACTTGAATACGAAGAGATAGTCGATTTGTTGAGCTCGAACATGTGAGAAGGAATGAAAGTAACACCGATATTTTTATATTTTAGGGATCGTACCACACGCCTATCAAGCTAAGCTATTAAAGTACCCCCTAAATGCAAACTTTACTTCTCTATCGTTTCGATCTCTAATTTAACTTGGTAACACAGTTGCTTTCAGTACCTCTCTCAATTCTTTCACTGTCAGCATATTGTCCTTCTTCCAATTGTCATCTGATGACGATTGGAAGAAACAAAAAACCTTCCTCTCATTAAATTGACAAGAAGGTTTCTAATAGGCTTCTTCATTCCCCTTATCACAAAAATTTCGATTCACACCCTCCCTTCCACAAACCTCCCATACTCCTTCAAAAACCGCAGCTTCACAACTCCAACAGGTCCGTTCCGATGCTTTGCCACATGAATCTCTGTAATATCTTTGCTCTCCGTCTCCTGATCATAATAATCCTCCCGGTACATGAGCATAATTACATCCGCATCTTGTTCAATCTGCCCTGTTTCCCGTAAGTCAGACAAGAGCGGACGTTTATCTTGACGCGACTCCACCGCACGGGATAGTTGCGACAGTGCTACGACGCATACATTCAAATCACGAGCCATCAGCTTCAGCTTGCGGGAGATTTCACTCATTTCTTGAAACCTATTTCCCCTGTGTTTTGAATCACCTGTAATGAGTTGTAAATAATCAATAATAACGAGCAGTTTTTGATCTGGATGCTTGCGTTTCAGCTTTCGTACTTGTATCCAAATCTCCTGCATTGTGACGCCTGCTTTATCATAAATTTCGAGCGGTAAATCACCAATTTCCGCAAATGCCCGGCTTGTTTTCTCCCAGTCTTCGATCGTAAAACGATGCTTTGGATTTTTCAGCCTTTTTCCTGATACCTCTCCCACGCAGGATACCATCCGTTTTAGCAGTTGCTTGTCACTCATCTCCAAAGAAAACAACCCAATTGCAACGCCCGATTTAGCGGCATGAAGCGCAATATTTAAAGCGAACGCCGTTTTTCCTATGGAAGGCCGTGCACCAATTACAACAAATTCACCTTCCTGCAAGCCGCACGTCATCTTGTTTAAAGAGGAAAATCCAGTCTCAATGCCTATCAGATCTTCTGCGTCCTGATGGAATTCTTCATACAAGCCAACTAAAGTATCCTTCAGATCAAAATCTAATGTACAATCTATCTCTTCTAGTTCACAGAGTGCCGTAATCGTCTTCCCGATTACTTTCTCATCCTTCTCCGCAAGAAGCCGTTCACTCATGCTTTGCGCCATCATTCCCGCACGATTCATTTTCCATGCACTCCGAACAAGCCCCTCGTAATAGGAGAAGTTAGCAGTATTTGGAACACTCTCGATGATATTGACAAAGTACTCAATCCCGCCGATTTGCTCCAAAAAAGAAGGATCCATTTTCGAAACAAACGTAACAAGATCAAGGGGCTGCCCATCTTCCTCTATTTGCCGCATCACCTTGAATATCGCTTGATGCACAGGCATAGAGAAGTGCTGCTCGGTCAGTCGGCACTCCTTAATCAATTCACCATCAAGCAGCAGGGATCCTAATACCATCTGTTCAGCTTCGACGTTTTGAATGCTCATGGACGCCACCCCTTTTCTTGCAAGAACTTCTGCAGTTCTTCTTCAGATGGTACGTTTTTCGCCCACTCTTCACATTCCTCCAGAAACTGCTCAGTCTCATGAATAGCAGATGATTCCTTCTTCCGAAACTTCACCGCCGCTTCCTCTACTTCAATGAGCTTCGTATATCCCTTTCCGTGCCAATCTCGTAAAATACCCTTCACGTAAGCAAGCGTCCGCTTGTTATTTTCATGGGCAATCTGGAGTGCTTTGAGTACGAGCTCCCCTGATAGATCATCAATCCATCCGCTCAGTTCCTCTGCGGTATACGGTGACAAGCTTCCGAAATTTTGTTCATAAAATGTGAATACATTACAATCTGAATCTATTTTTTCATCTGCTTCAAAGCTTTCGGAATCATCTTTTGGAGCATCCTGAGACTCTTCACCGAAATGCTCCAGCAATAGCGGAATGCTTAACTCTTCCTCCAAGCATTTTTGAAGAAACATATGGACAAACTTTTTACTTTTCACAGTCTTTAACTCACGCAATACACATTTCTCAACGTTCGTATTCGTAACTGGGTTATAACGCACCCAGTTCTGGATGTATAACTCCTTCGTTTCTGCATCATATAATATTTTTCCATAGTCGATGAAACGCTGAAGCAGCTTCTCCACAGTCTCTCTGTTGTAGCCTGTTTCCATTTCCGCCAAACGCTTCGGCAATGGATAAATGCCGCATTGCGTAGTTTTCGAACATGTCAGTAAGTATATGTAAAAATATCGCTCTTCCGGCGTTAAGTCCAATACAAAATCATCCTGCCAAAAATTCACCTGTACATTCCGGTATACTGCCATATGTATTCCTCCTATCCTTGATGACAAATATGAAATTGCAGTTTCTTTCATATATATAAGGATGAGTGAGGAAATTTGGCAGTTTGATTTTAAAATTTTTTTAATTTCTTTTTGGGTCATTCTTGTAGTAGTTTTTTTGTTTTTTGTTTTTGTAATGATTTATTACTTGCAAGGGGCTTGGTAGGGGTTTGTAAGGGGTTGTTTTTAAGAGGATTTACATCCCATAGGAAAACGAGCAACACCATTTTACAACTCTTGGTGAATAACCCCTCCTTATCCACCTTCCGGTCTGATTGAAGAAGGAGCTTCCTGTTTCATAGACCGTTGCATAGTGGGGTGTCCCACTGCGTCTTACACAGTCTCCACAGGCGTATATTATACTGTTCGGACATAACCTTGCCCTACAGTTTGTAGACTTTAGTTTGTGATAAACAATTCTTCTAATCCTT
>NZ_NUQE01000037.1 GCF_002582035.1 Bacillus pseudomycoides | reverse complement strand
GTAGGACGTTGCCAGGCAAAAACCTAAGTCGTTTTGACTTAGGTTTTTTTGTGTTTAAAAAAGTAACTTCTTTTCTATGAACTGTACCCTCTAAAATGGAAAGTTTAATATTTTCATTTTAGAGGAAAGATTCCATAGAGGCATTGCTTAGACAATTTTCTCTATGAGACATAGATTGCCTAATCCATCACTCTCGTACTTCTAGATGTGTATAGTGCACACCTTGATCCTTGATCAGAAGAATGTAGAATGGCTTCTGGATGGATGATATAAGCTTTCAAGCGTTTGGTAGACATATTCATTTCTAGAGATGGAGAAAACGTAATATAACGAGGAACTAGCTTTAAAAACATACAAAAACCCCGAATCATGGACTTTTTTAGTGTTCATGATTCGGGGTACAGTTCACTAGTTACTTAGTTTTTAATTTTTTGCGTTCTGCCTCAATTTCGGAGCGCAATTCAGCTTCAAGATAACGATCTATTTTTCCATTTCCTTCATGTACAATGTTATTTAATGTATCTTCTGTCTTCTCTTCTACAATCACAATAACTCCTGTTTTTCCAGGTTTAATAGATTTTAATGTGTTTTCAAAAACAGAATATGCATGTGTAACTTCTTTTTTATCTTTAAATACACCAATCGTTGATCCAATTAGTCCACCTAACAATACACCGAAAGGTCCGCCTAGAATCCCAACAAACATCCCGATTAAACCGCCTTTATTGGTTTTATCAGCGCCCGTTACATCTAAGAAATCTTCAATTGATAATTCACCATCTATTTTGCGTTTAATAACTGCAATTTGTTCCACTTTTAGTTGATGCTCTAAATGAAATTTTTTAATAACAGAGAATGCTTTGAAGGATTGTGTATCTTCTTCAAAAGTAAGTACAGCAACTTGTTTGTCCATATTTAAAACCTGCCTTTTTCTTTTAAGTATCACTTTATTTTGTATGTATGTCAAGAAAATCATGCATGAATAATCATTGTTATTGGACATATATTTCGTTTTAAAAAGCATATTTATACGATTTTCTAGAATAAACACGAACGTTGCATTTGATATTACGAAAAACATTCGATTATTTGTTGACATGTTTGAATGACACCTGTTAATATAACGGTAGAAACAATATTATATCGTACCTCATATAATCGCGGGGATATGGCCTGCAAGTCTCTACCTAACGACCGTTATTCGTTGGACTATGAGGGGAAGTCACTCGGTATTTTTCTATTCACATGGGATACGCATGCCTGAGTAGAGCACTTTCTCTCATAGTAAAAGAGGAATGTTCTATATCAGGCTTTTTTTATTTGAATCGGGGGGATTCTAATATGAAACCACTAGTTGGAGTCATTATGGGAAGCACGTCAGACTGGGAAACAATGAAATATGCTTGTGAAATATTAGAAGAGTTAAATATTCCGTATGAGAAGAAAGTCGTATCCGCTCATCGGACTCCAGATTATATGTTTGAATATGCAGAAACAGCTCGTGAACGTGGAATAAAAGTTATTATCGCTGGGGCAGGCGGGGCCGCTCACTTACCAGGAATGGTTGCTGCAAAAACGAATATTCCTGTCATCGGTGTTCCTGTTCAATCGAAAGCGTTAAATGGTTTAGATTCATTACTATCTATTGTCCAAATGCCAGGAGGTGTTCCAGTTGCGACTGTCGCGATTGGAAAAGCCGGAGCTACAAATGCAGGCCTACTTGCCACGCAAATGCTAGGAGCGTTTCATGATGATATACATGATGCATTAGAACTGAGACGAGAAGCAATTGAAAAAAATGTGCGAGAAGGTAGTGAACTGCAGTGATAAAAACGATTTTACCTGGACAAATGATTGGTATTATTGGCGGGGGACAACTTGGCAGGATGATGGCGATTGCAGCAAAGGAAATGGGATATAAGATTGCAGTATTAGATCCGGCAAAGTCTTCACCATGTGCACAAGTTGCTGACATTGAAATTGTAGCACCGTATGATGATTTGAAAGCGATTCAGCACCTAGCAGAAATAAGTGATGTTGTAACATATGAATTTGAGAATATTGATTATAACTGCTTACAATGGCTTGAAAAGAATGCTTATTTACCACAGGGCAGTCAGTTATTATATACAACACAAAACCGTTATACAGAAAAAAATGCAATCGTGAAAGCAGGTTTACCAGTAGCACCGTACAGACTCGTTCAGAAGCAAGAAGAGCTTTTAGAAGCAGTTGCTGAATTTTCCTTTCCTTGTGTGTTGAAGACAACAACAGGAGGATATGATGGGAAAGGGCAAGTTGTATTAAGAAGTGAAGCTGATGTTGCGAGAGCTACAGAACTTGTAAATCAGGCTGAATGTATTTTAGAAAAGTGGGTTTCATTTGAAAAAGAAATTTCCGTTATTGTTACACGTAGTGTAAACGGTGAAACGAAGGTATTTCCAGTAGCCGAAAACATTCACGTGAATAACATTTTACATGAATCAATCGTACCAGCTCGTATTGCAGAAGAATTATCACAAAAAGGAATTCAATATGCAGAGAGATTAGCGGATGAACTAAAGTTAGTGGGAACACTAGCAGTAGAGATGTTTGCTACAGCAAATGGTGACATTTATATTAATGAGTTAGCACCAAGGCCGCACAACTCTGGACACTATACAATTGATGCCTGTGAAACGAGTCAATTCGGACAGCATATCCGAGCAATCTGTAATTTACCTCTTGGAGAAACAATTTTGTTAAAACCAGTTGTCATGGTAAACATTTTAGGCGAACATATAGAAGGGGTCCTAAAGCAAGTGAATAGATTGACCGGGTGTTACTTGCATTTATATGGTAAAGAAGAAGCAAAGCCGCAGCGTAAAATGGGGCACGTTAACATTTTAAATGATAAGATTGATGTTGCTTTAGAAAAAGCGTGCGCATTGCATATTTGGGACCATCAAGAACAACTGTTGGAGGGAAAAAGATGATTAGTCGTTATACACGCCCTGAGATGGGTGCGATTTGGACGGAAGAAAACAAATTTAAAGCGTGGTTAGAAGTTGAGATCTTAGCTTGTGAAGCTTGGGCTGAACTTGGAGATATTCCGAAAGAAGATGTGAAAAAGCTTCGTGAAAATGCATCTTTCGATATTGACCGTATTTATGAAATCGAAAAAGAAACACGTCATGATGTGGTAGCATTCACTCGTGCAGTATCTGAAACACCAGCATTAGGTGAAGAACGTAAATGGGTACATTACGGTTTAACGTCTACAGACGTAGTAGATACAGCGTTATCTTTCATCTTAAAACAAGCTAATGAAATTTTATTAAAAGACTTAGAGAACTTCATTAGTATCTTAGCTAATAAAGCAAAAGAGCATAAATACACAATTATGATGGGAAGAACACATGGTGTTCATGCAGAACCAACAACGTTCGGATTAAAGCTAGGTCTTTGGTACGAAGAAATGAAACGTAACCTAGAGCGTTTTAAACAAGCAGCTGATACAGTTCGCGTTGGTAAACTTTCTGGTGCGGTTGGTACATACGCGAACATTGATCCATTTGTAGAAAAATATGTTTGTGAAAATTTAGGATTAGAAGCAGCACCGATTTCAACACAAACGCTGCAACGTGATCGTCATGCACATTACATGTCAACACTTGCACTAATTGCAACATCTATCGAAAAAATGGCAGTCGAAATTCGCGGTTTACAAAAAAGTGAAACACGTGAAGTAGAAGAGGCCTTTGCAAAAGGGCAAAAAGGTTCGTCTGCAATGCCACATAAACGTAATCCGATTGGGTCTGAAAATATGACTGGTTTGGCTCGTGTTATCCGTGGTTACATGATGACTGCTTACGAGAATGTTCCATTATGGCATGAGCGTGATATTTCACACTCATCTGCGGAACGTATTATTTTACCAGATGCAACGATTGCATTAAATTACATGTTAAATCGCTTTGGTAATATCGTGAAAAACTTAACGGTATTCCCAGAAAACATGAAACGCAATATGACACGAACATACGGTTTAATTTACTCTCAACGTGTAATGCTTACACTAATCGACAAAGGTATGGTACGTGAAGAAGCTTATGATATTGTACAACCTAAAGCGATGGAAGCTTGGGAAACACAAGTACAATTTAAAGAGCTTGTAGAAACTGATGAGCGTATTACAAGCAAATTAACACAAGAAGAAATCAATGAATGTTTCAACTATGAACATCACTTACAACACGTTGATACAATTTTTGAACGTCTTGGCTTAAACTGATAATTTTATATGGCACAGAATAGAGTCATTCTGTGCCATTCTTTATAAAAATATTATTCACATTTTTCAAACTACAGGGGGCTTGCGAAGTGCAAAAGCTAGAATTGCTGTATGAAGGAAAAGCAAAAAGAATTTATCGTACAGAAACAGCAGATATGGTTTGGGTAGAGTACAAAGATAGTGCTACTGCTTTCAATGGGGAAAAGAAAGCGACGATTTCTGGAAAAGGTCGTCTGAACAATGAGATTACAACTCTTTTATTCAGAAAGTTACAAGAAGTGGGAATTAAATCACACTTTGTTGAGAAAGTATCGGAAACAGAACAAATCGTAAAAAAAGTAAGCATTATTCCATTAGAGGTTGTTACAAGAAATGTGATTGCGGGCAGTCTTTCAAAACGATTAGGAATGGAAGAAGGAACTGCACTTACAACACCGATTGTGGAATTTTACTACAAAGATGATGATTTAGGAGATCCGCTTGTAACAGAAGATCATATTCGTGTGCTAAACGTTGCAACGCCAGAGCAAGTAAGCATATTACGAGAAAAAGCTCTACAGATCAATCAAGTATTGATTGAGCATTTCGCAAGTTGTCGTGTAAGATTAATAGATTTTAAGTTAGAGTTTGGATTAACAGAAGATGGAGAAATTTTATTAGCGGATGAAATTTCACCTGATACATGCCGTTTATGGGATGAAACGAGCAACGAAAAATTTGATAAAGATGTATTCCGCCGCGATCTTGGTAATTTAACAGATGCTTATGAAGAACTTTTAAAACGATTAGGGGGAGCTTCACATGTATAAAGTAAAGGTATATGTCACGTTAAGAGAAAGTGTATTAGATCCACAAGGAACAGCGGTAAAAGGGGCGCTTCATAGTCTTTCATTTGCAGAAGTACAAGATGTTCGTATCGGTAAATATATGGAGTTAACAATTGATAAATCAGTTACAGATATTGATGCAATGGTAAAAGAAATGTGCGAGAAATTATTAACGAACGTAGTGATTGAAGATTATCGCTATGAAGTTGAGGAGGTTGTCGCGCAGTGAAATTTGCCGTAATCGTTTTCCCAGGTTCGAACTGTGATGTAGATATGTTTCATGCAATTAAAGATGAGCTTGGCCAAGATGTAGACTACGTTTGGCATGATACAGAAAACTTAGATGAGTACGATGGAATTTTACTACCAGGCGGTTTCTCTTACGGAGATTATCTCCGCTGCGGAGCTATTTCTCGCTTTGCAAACGCAATGAAAGGTGTACAAAAAGCAGCTGAAGCAGGAAAACCAATTTTAGGTGTATGTAACGGTTTTCAAATTTTAGTAGAGTCTGGATTGCTACCAGGTGCATTAATTCGCAATAAAAACTTAAAATTCATGTGCCGTACTGTTCAGCTTCGTGTTGAAAATAATACAACAATGTTCACATCGCAATATGAGAAAGACGAAGTTATCGATATTCCGATTGCTCATGGTGAAGGAAACTACTATTGTGATGAAGCAACATTAAAGCAGTTAGAAGAAAACAATCAAATTGTGTTCCGTTATGTGGAGAATCCAAACGGAAGCGTTTCAGATATTGCAGGGATTGTAAATGAGCAAGGGAATGTACTTGGCATGATGCCGCACCCAGAGCGTGCTGTTGACGAATTGCTTGGAGGAGCAGATGGTCTAAAAGTATTTCAATCTATTTTGAAACATTGGAGGGAAACATATGTCGTTACTGCTTGAGCCAAATCCAACTCAAATTAAAGAAGAACGCATTTATGCAGAAATGGGATTAACAGACGAAGAGTTTGCCATGGTTGAAAAGATTTTAGGTCGTCTTCCAAACTATACAGAAACAGGACTATTCTCTGTTATGTGGTCAGAACATTGTAGTTATAAAAACTCAAAGCCAGTTCTTCGTAAGTTCCCAACGACTGGTGAACGTGTATTACAAGGTCCTGGTGAAGGTGCTGGTATCGTAGATATCGGTGATAATCAAGCGGTAGTATTTAAAATGGAAAGTCATAACCATCCATCTGCAATTGAGCCGTACCAGGGTGCAGCGACAGGGGTTGGCGGTATTATACGCGATGTGTTTTCTATGGGAGCACGTCCAATTGCTATGCTAAATTCACTTCGCTTCGGTGAGCTACAATCACCGCGCGTGAAATATTTATTTGAAGAAGTTGTAGCAGGTATTGCAGGATACGGTAACTGCATTGGAATTCCAACTGTAGGCGGAGAAGTACAGTTTGATCCATGCTATGAAGGGAATCCACTTGTAAATGCAATGTGTGTTGGTTTAATTAACCATGAAGATATTAAAAAAGGCCAAGCGCACGGTGCTGGTAATACAGTAATGTATGTTGGTGCAGCAACAGGTCGTGACGGTATTCACGGTGCAACGTTCGCATCAGAAGAACTATCTGAGGATTCGGATGCAAAGCGCCCAGCAGTACAAGTAGGCGACCCGTTTATGGAGAAGCTTTTAATTGAAGCGTGCTTAGAACTTATTAAATCTGATGCACTTGTCGGTATTCAAGATATGGGAGCAGCAGGTTTAACATCATCTTCTGCAGAGATGGCAAGTAAAGCAGGTATGGGTATTGAAATGTACTTAGATGATGTACCACAACGTGAAACAGGTATGACACCATATGAAATGATGCTTTCTGAATCACAAGAGCGTATGTTAATCGTCGTGAAAAAAGGTAGAGAGCAAGAGATTGTAGAGTTATTTGAAAAATACGGTCTTGCGGCAGTGACAATGGGAAAAGTAACTGAAGATAAAATGCTTCGTTTATTCCATAAAGGAGAAATGGTTGCGGAAGTGCCAGCTGATGCATTAGCAGAAGAAGCACCTGTTTATCATAAGCCTTCAAAAGAAGCTGCGTATTTTGCAGAGTTCCAACAAATGAAGATGGAAACACCAAAAGTAGAGAATCATAAAGAAACATTATTATCTCTATTACAACAACCAACGATTGCAAGTAAAGAGTGGGTATATGATCAATACGATTACCAAGTACGCACAAGCACAGTTGTTACACCAGGATCTGATGCAGCGGTTGTTCGTGTACGCGGAACGAAGAAAGCATTAGCAATGACAACAGATTGTAACTCTCGCTACATTTACTTAGATCCAGAAATGGGCGGGAAAATTGCTGTGGCAGAAGCAGCTCGTAATATTGTATGTTCTGGTGGTGAGCCGCTTGCAATTACAGATTGCTTAAACTTCGGTAACCCAGAAAAGCCAGAAATCTTCTGGCAAATTGAGAAATCAGTAGATGGTATGAGTGAAGCATGCCGCAAGTTAAATACACCTGTTATTGGCGGAAACGTATCAATGTACAACGAACGCAGCGGTGAAGCGGTATACCCAACACCAACTGTTGGTATGGTTGGTCTTGTACATGACGTAAAGCATGTAACAACGCAAGAGTTTAAGCAAGCTGGCGATCTTGTTTATGTAATCGGTGAAACGAAAGCTGAGTTTGGCGGTAGTGAGCTACAAAAAATGTTACATGGTAAAATCTTCGGCCAGGCACCAAGCATCGATTTAGAAGTAGAAGAAAAACGTCAAAAACAATTACTAGCAGCTATTCAAAAAGGCCTTGTACAATCAGCACATGACGTTGCAGAAGGCGGATTAGCAGTTGCTTTCGCAGAAAGTGCAATGGGTACAAACGGGTTAGGTGCAGATGTGAAATTAGCTGGAGAAGCAACAGCAATGTTATTTGCAGAGTCACAATCTCGCTTCGTTGTTACGGTAAAACGTGAGCAAAAAGAAGCGTTTGAGAATATGATGGAGGCACTTTATGTTGGTGAAGTTACAAGTGCAAATCAACTAACAATTCGTAATGAAGAAAACGAAGTATTGCTTACAGCAGATGTTGATGAAATGAGAAAGGCTTGGAAAGGAGCTATTCCATGCTTAATGAAATAAAGGGACTAAATGAAGAATGTGGCGTTTTCGGAATTTGGGGGCATGAAAATGCAGCTCAAGTTACGTATTATGGACTGCATAGCTTGCAGCACCGTGGTCAAGAAGGCGCTGGCATTGTTGTAAATCATGGGGAGAAAATCATTGGTCATAAAGGTCTTGGTTTAATATCAGAAGTGTTTTCACGCGGTGAGTTAGAAGGCTTAAACGGAAAATCGGCGATTGGGCATGTTCGTTATGCGACAGCAGGCGGTGCTGAAGTTGCAAATGTTCAACCACTGTTATTTCGCTTCTCAGACCATAGTATGGCATTAGCTCATAACGGGAATTTAATTAATGCCAAAATGCTTCGTCGTGAATTAGAAGCAGAAGGAAGTATCTTTCAAACAAGTTCAGATACCGAAGTATTGCTTCATTTAATTAAACGTAATACAAAAGGTACATTAATTGAAAGTGTAAAAGATGCACTAAACAAAGTAAAAGGTGCTTTTGCATATTTATTATTAACGGGAAATGAAATGATTGTTGCATTAGATCCAAATGGATTCCGACCTCTTTCGATTGGAAAGATGGGAGATGCGTACGTTGTAGCATCTGAAACATGTGCATTTGATGTTGTTGGTGCAACATACATTCGTGATGTAGAGCCTGGAGAAATCATTGTTATTAATGATGAGGGAATACACGCAGATCGCTATACAAATGATGTAGAGCATGCGATTTGTAGTATGGAGTATATTTATTTTGCTCGTCCTGATTCAAACATTGCTGGCGTTAACGTTCATGCAGCACGTAAAAATATGGGGAAATTGTTAGCAAAGGAAGCTCCAGTTGAAGCAGATGTTGTAACAGGTGTACCGGACTCCAGTATTTCGGCCGCAATCGGCTACGCGGAAGCGACAGGCATTCCTTATGAATTAGGGTTAATTAAGAATCGTTACGTTGGACGTACCTTTATTCAACCTTCACAAGAATTACGTGAGCAAGGTGTAAAAATGAAGCTTTCAGCAGTACGTGGTGTTGTTGAAGGGAAACGTGTTGTTATGATCGACGATTCTATTGTGCGTGGTACAACAAGCAAGCGAATTGTTCGTATGCTTCGCGAAGCTGGGGCAACAGAAGTACATGTAAGAATTGCTTCGCCGCCGCTTAAGTATCCGTGCTTCTATGGAATTGATATTCAAACAAGAAAAGAATTAATCGCAGCAAATCATTCAATAGAAGAGATTCGTCAAATCATTGGAGCAGACTCTTTAACCTTTTTAAGTGAAGAGGGTTTAATCGATGCAATTGGACGCCCATATGAGGGGAAATATGGTGGTTTATGTATGGCTTACTTTAATGGGGATTATCCAACGGCTCTTTATGATTACGAACAAGAGCTGTTAGAAAGTATGAAATAGAGTAGAGCAATAAGAAAGTATAGCAGCTTCTACCAGATGCTGTGTAGAAGCTTGCTTTTCTTGAAGTTTTATAGTTTTACTGTTCGGTAGACGGGAGAAATTCTTTCAGTATAAAAAGACGAGGTGTATAGAAACGATGGCGAATGCATATAAGCAAGCAGGAGTAGATATTGAAGCTGGATATGAAGCGGTATCTCGCATGAAAAAACACGTGCAAACAACGATGAGAAAAGAAGTGCTAGGTGGCTTAGGCGGTTTTGGAGGAATGTTTGATCTTTCAAAATTTGCATTAGAAGAGCCAGTATTAGTATCTGGAACAGATGGTGTAGGAACAAAATTAATGCTCGCTTTCATGATGGACAAGCATGACACAATCGGCATCGATGCAGTTGCAATGTGTGTGAATGATATTGTTGTTCAAGGGGCAGAGCCGCTCTTTTTCCTAGATTATATTGCTTGTGGTAAAGCAGAACCTAGTAAAATTGAAAACATCGTCAAAGGAATTGCAGAAGGATGCCGTCAGGCTGGTTGTTCACTAATCGGCGGAGAAACAGCTGAAATGCCAGGTATGTATTCTGAAGAAGAATATGACTTAGCTGGTTTTACAGTTGGTATTGTTGATAAAAAGAAAATTGTTACGGGACAATCCATTGAAGCAAATCAAGTATTAATCGGACTTGCTTCTAGCGGAATTCACAGTAATGGTTACTCTCTTGTACGTAAAGTATTGTTGGAAGATGGAAAGCTTTCACTTGATCGTATTTATGATCGTTTAGAACTACCACTTGGTGAGGAACTATTAAAACCAACGAAAATTTATGTCAAACCTATTTTAGAACTATTGAAGAAATATAACGTAAGCGGTATGGCTCACATTACAGGTGGTGGATTTATTGAAAATATTCCACGTATGTTGCCAGACGGTATTGGAGCAGAAATTGAAATTGGTTCTTGGACAGTTCATCCAATCTTTGATTTACTGCAAAAAGTTGGTCAATTAAATAGAGAAGAAATGTTCAATATTTTTAACATGGGTATTGGTATGGTAGTAGCGGTCAAAGAAGAAGATGCAGAAGGTGCTATTAAGCTTTTAGAAGAACAAGGGGAAACAGCTCATATTATCGGACGTACTGTACAAGGTTCAGGTGTTACATTTGATGGAGGAGTGCAATCATGAGCCGAGTAGCAATTTTTGCTTCAGGAAGTGGTTCTAACTTTCAAGCACTTGTGGATGCAGTAGAAGATGGAAGATTAGATGTACAGCTTAGTTTACTTGTTTGTGATCAACCTAGTGCGCGTGTTGTCCAGCGTGCAAATGATCATCATGTTCCTTGCTTTGCCTTTTCAGCGAAAGATTATGAATCAAAGGAAGCATTTGAACAAGAAATATTAAAGAAATTGCAAGAATCCGAGATTGATTGGATTATTTTAGCAGGGTATATGCGTTTAATTGGTCCAACGTTACTAGCTGCTTATGGAGGAAGAATTGTTAACATTCATCCGTCGTTATTGCCAAGTTTTCCAGGGAAAGATGCAGTTGGACAAGCGATTGAAGCTGGTGTGAAAGTAACAGGAGTAACAATCCATTACGTGGATGCAGGAATGGATACAGGTCCAATTATTGCGCAGGAAGCGGTAACAGTTTCTGAAAATGATACACGAGAAAGTTTACAAAAGAAAATTCAACTTGTCGAACATAGATTGTACGTGGATACGGTGAAATCTTTATTACATTCTGAAGTAAAGTCATAAGAGCAGCATTTTAATACAACTAGGGGTGAAGGATAAATGAAAAAGCGTGCATTAGTAAGTGTTTCAAATAAAGCTGGGGTTGTAGAGTTTGTAAAAGGATTACTTGAGCAAGGTATTGAAGTTATTTCAACAGGCGGAACAAAAAAATTGCTAGAAGAAAACGGCTTACAAGTGATTGGAATTTCTGAAGTAACAGGTTTTCCGGAAATTATGGATGGTCGTGTGAAAACATTACATCCAAACATTCATGGCGGATTGCTTGCAGTACGTGATAATGAAACGCATATGTCCCAAATGAATGAGCTTGGCATTCAGCCAATTGACTTTGTTGTTGTAAACTTATATCCATTTAAAGAAACAATTGCAAAGCCAGATGTGACATTTATTGATGCGATCGAAAATATTGATATTGGCGGACCAACAATGATTCGATCTGCTGCGAAAAACCATGAGTTTGTAACAGTTATTGTTGATCCAACAGACTATGATGTTGTATTAGGAGAATTGAAGACTGGCGGAGAAGTTTCAAAAGAAACAAAACGCAAATTAGCAGCAAAAGTATTCCGTCATACAGCGGCATATGATGCATTAATTTCAAACTATTTAACAGAACAAACAGGAGAAGAAAGCCCTGAAACGTTAACTGTTACGTTTGAGAAAAAGCAAGATTTACGTTACGGCGAAAACCCGCATCAAAAAGCAACATTCTATAAGGCACCATTTGCAGCAGCTTCTTCTATTGCTTATGCAGAGCAATTACATGGAAAAGAGCTATCTTATAACAATATCAATGATGCAGATGCTGCGCTTAGCATCGTGAAAGAATTTACAGAACCAGCAGTGGTAGCAGTAAAACATATGAATCCATGCGGCGTTGGTGTGGGTACAGATATTCATGAAGCATATACACGCGCTTACGAAGCTGACCCAGTATCAATTTTTGGCGGCATTATTGCAGCAAACCGTGAAATTGATAAAGCTACTGCAGAAAAGCTACATGAAATTTTCTTAGAAATCATTATTGCTCCTTCTTTCTCACAGGAAGCTTTAGAAGTGTTACAAAGTAAGAAAAACTTACGTTTGTTAACAGTAGATATCGCAAAAGCAGAAACAGCAAGTAAAAAGCTAACTTCAGTACAAGGTGGTTTACTTGTTCAAGAAGAAGATACATTATCATTAGATGAAGGTTCAGTAACAATTCCAACAAAACGCGAACCAACAGAACAAGAATGGAATGATTTAAAATTAGCTTGGAAAGTTGTAAAACACGTAAAGTCTAATGCGATTGTTCTAGCAAAAGATAATATGACAATTGGTGTTGGTGCAGGACAAATGAACCGCGTTGGATCAGCGAAAATTGCTATTACACAAGCAGGTGAAAAAGCACAAGGAAGTGCACTTGCATCTGATGCATTCTTCCCAATGCCCGATACAGTAGAAGAAGCGGCTAAAGCAGGCATTACAGCAATCATTCAACCAGGCGGATCTATTCGTGACGAAGATTCAATTAAAAAAGCGGACGAGTATGGCATCGCGATGGTATTCACTGGAGTACGTCATTTCAAACATTAATTTAGACACAAAATAGGAGCAGAGAAGCTCCTATTTTGTACTTATCCTGCTTTAGTGGGCACTGATAGAAGTTTCACTTTATTTGAATGATGGAGGATGAAATATGAATGTTTTAGTAATTGGCCGTGGTGGACGTGAGCATGCATTAGCATGGAAGTTTGCAAGATCAGAGCAAGTAGAGACTGTATATGTAGCACCGGGAAATGAAGGAATGAAAGATGTAGCAACGCCTGTAGCTATTGATGAAAATGATTTTGATGCGCTTATTGCGTTTGCGAAAGAAAATCATATTGGTTTAACGTTTGTCGGTCCGGAAATTCCGCTTATGAACGGAATTGTTGATCGATTTGAAGAAGCTGGGCTTCGCGTTTTTGGACCAAACAAAGCAGCAGCTGTCATTGAAGGAAGTAAGGCTTTCACGAAAGAGCTTATGAAAAAGTATGATATTCCAACGGCAGCATATGAGACGTTTACAAATTATGAAGAAGCGGTTGCATACATTGAAAAAGTTGGCGCACCAATTGTTATTAAAGCAGATGGCTTAGCAGCTGGTAAAGGTGTAACAGTTGCAATGACGTTAGAAGAAGCATTGCAAGCTGTAAAAGAAATGCTGCAAGACGTAAAGTTTGGAGAAGCGAGCAAAAAGGTTGTTATTGAAGAATTTTTAGACGGACAAGAATTTTCTCTTATGGCATTTGTAAATGAAACAACTGTATACCCAATGGTGATTGCACAAGATCATAAACGTGCTTTTGATGGTGATAAAGGACCGAATACAGGTGGGATGGGGGCCTATTCTCCAGTACCGCAAATCCCGCAATCAGCAGTAGAACAAGCGATTGAAACCATTCTACATCCGACAGCTGAGGCAATGATACAAGAAGGACGTTCTTTTACAGGTATTTTATATGCAGGGCTTATTTTAACAAGTGAAGGGCCGAAAGTAATTGAATTCAATGCTCGCTTTGGCGATCCAGAAACAGAAGTGATCTTACCTCGTTTAGAAAGCGATTTAGTTGATGTATGTAATCATGTACTAGATGGAAAAGAACTTGCTTTAGAGTGGTCTGAAGATGCAGTAATTGGTGTTGTATTAGCTTCTAAAGGATATCCTGAAGCATACGAAAAAGGTGCTGTTATTCGAGGACTAGAAACATTGGAAGATGTTATCGTATTTCATGCTGGAACGGATTTTAAAGATGGGGAATTTGTAACGAATGGCGGCCGTGTGTTATTTGTTGCTTGTAAGGCGGAAAATTTACAAGAAGCAAAAGAGAAGGTATATGAAGAAATCATGAAAATTAAGAGTGATGGTTTGTTTTATCGAAGTGATATAGGGTATCGCGCGATTACGAAAGTAGATTGCTAGAGGGGGCCTTCTCCTTTTCAATACTGGCTCTGTTAAACAATAATATTGATAATCGAGCGAGTTTCTTGCCATGCACTTCTTAAAACGACGAAATAAGGATCCAAAGTGAAAATACATTTCGCTTTGGATCCTTTTATTTTATGGGCGGACTTTCTATCAGTATGGGATGAAGAAAACCCCTACTGATGGAAGTTTTACTTTATATAACCACGTAAATTTAACAGGCAATTGTATTTATGCATTCATTCAATCTATCTAAATATTACTTTTCCTTGTGTGATATTTTTCTATAAAGTAATATATAGGTGTCATTAAATGTTTCTAATAAGTAGCAGGAGGAAGAATTATGAAAAAGAGGTTTAAATCATTGACATTTGTCGTGATGATAGGATTATTAATGAGTGTATTGGCAGGATGCTCGAATCCCAAAGATACTGTACAAGAATTTTTGACAGCGATACAAAAGGGAGATTATGAAAAAGCAAGTACTTTTGTCTATAAAAGTGATAAGGGTTATGACTTTAGTAATCTAAATAAAAAAGAAGATGGCATCGATGGGAAGGCAGTATTCAATGCAATCGGAAAGAACTATAAATTTGAAAAACCAGAACAAGTATCCAAGAAAGATGATCAAGCAAAGATTAAAGTAAAGATCACCTCTGTTGATATGGCCGTTGCAACTACAAAGACAATCGGAGAGATCATGCCTATGGCTTTTGCAAGTGCGTTTAGCGAAAACCAAGAACAATCTGATAAGGCAATGGAGCAAATGATGACGACAACCCTTGTTAAGAACTTGTCTGATAAAGATGCGACAATGGTGACTCGTACAGTTACGCTGAACTTAAAGAAAGACAAAGATGGTGACTATAAAATTGTTTCTGATGAAAATTTACAGGAAGCATTGTTTGCAAATTCAAAATCAATAGATAAAATGTTTGGTACTAAATAATTGTGATGCATAAAATAACAAACAGCCTCCTAATTACTAGGAGGCTGTTTTATAGGTATTGGGATTTGCCTCATGCCTATCAACTTAAGGATACCAATTATCCCTAAGTGTAAAAAATGCCGTCTTTTCTGCGGATTTCTACAAAAAGAATAGCGCTTGTTTCGTTATATGGATACAAATTTATTTTAACTGGATAGATATGTATGGTGCCCCCTGTATTATAATTATATATGTGATGAAACTTATATTTAAAAAGGGGTGCCTCTAATATGTACAAACTCAAAACGACAGAAACCAACAATAGTGTAATTGAGTTTATTGAAAGTGTTGAAAGTCCAAAAAAACGAGAAAACGCATATCAATTATTAGATATATTTACTGAAACAACAGGATATACAGCAAAGATGTGGGGACCGAGCATTATCGGCTTTGGAGCATATCATTATAAATATGCATCCGGTCATGAAGGAGATGCCCCGTTAGTAGGCTTTTCCCCCAGAAAAGCCAAAATTAGTTTATATTTTGCAACTGGTGATCCTAGGCGAGAAGAACTATTAAAAAACTTTGGGAAATACACGTCTGGAAAATCATGTATATATATTAATAAAGTAGCAGACGTCGATATTAATGTTCTAAAAGCGCTAATCGAACAATCTGTAAGTTTTTTGAAAGAGACGTATCCAAATCAGTAATGAAATTTATGGAAATCAAATCAATCTAAAAATAGGTGTTTTGAACACACATCAAAATATCTGTTTTTAGATTAATTCATTCTTACTTAGGCTTAGCTTGACGGCGATACCTCTAAAAGAAAAACGAGTCCTACTTATCAAAAGTTAGGACTCGTTGTCTTTTTTTATCTTGCCGTTTTGCTTCGCCATCTCGCGAAGTAAATATTCAATATGAGCATTCACACTTCGAAATTCGTCGTTTGCCCATCTTTCAATGACTGCGTACAACTCGGGATCGATTCGTAATGGAAAACTTTTCTTTTTAGCCATAATTACTAACAACCTTTAATATAGACTTCCTGCATTAATGACAGGCTGTGCTCCTTTATCGGAAACAATGGCAACTAATAAGTTATTAACCATATTTGCTTTTCGCTCGTCATCTAAATCAAGTACACCTTCTTCATCTAATCTTTGAATAGAATCTTTCGCCATTTGTACGGCGCCTTCTACAATTTCTTTTCTTGCGGCTAATACTGCTTTTGCTTGTTGGCGCTGAAGCATTGCATGTGCAATTTCTGTTGCATAAGCTAAGTGCGTTAAGCGAGTTTCGAGTACTTCTACTCCTGCAATTTCTAAACGTGCTTCTAATTCTCGTTTCAACTCTTCGGAAATTTCTTCTGAGTTTCCACGCAGTGTAATGATGTTTTCATCTTGGAAATTATCATACGGATATTTCGTTGCTACATGGCGAATTGCTGTTTCACTTTGAATTTCTACGAAGGCATCATAATGTTCGACACCAAAGATTGCTTTTGCAGAATCGATGACTTTGTATACAACAACAGCTGCGATTTCAATTGGGTTTCCATCCACATCATTTACTTTTAATTTCTTACTATTAAAGTTCTCTACACGAAGAGAAACAGTCTGACGAAGTGCAAATGGAATTGTTAAAAATAGGCCATTTTCACGAATTGTTCCTAAATAGTTACCGAAAAATGTAATTACTTTTGCTTGGTTTGGCTGGACCATACCAATGCCACTTGCGAGGATTACTGCTAATAAAAACGAGATAACACCAATAACGAATAATTCATTAATAAGGCTGAATACACCGATACCAATTAAAACTAGAATGACAACTATTCCTAAAAAGCCGTTTACATGAAATACTTGTTTTTCTTTCATATTTTCGCCTCCCTTGATATAAAAATGATATCACTTTTATATAAAAGATGACAATAGGATATATCCTAATTTTTAGAAAAATAAAAAAGCAACCAAAAATCGAACATTAGTTCTTTTTGTGGTAAAATAATATAAAAGAAAACTTAGCCGCCCACTGCAGCAGCTAAGTTTCTTTTAGAGCATCTTATAGTGACAAATGATTCAAAGCGGTTTGGACATAAGAGCCTTTTCAATCTCAGACTCAATTTCCTTATCAGAAGCATCATAACTTCCAGAGCTTGTTTTCTTTTCGTCATGAGAAGTATGATGTGCTTCTTGTTTATTAGGTTGTCCATTCTTCATAAGATCCATGCCAGGCATTTTTAAATCCGGGATATTCATATATTTACCGAGTTTACATGCTGCTACAATAGGACAGAAACGAACGATTCCTTCTGCAATTCTCATTGCTCCAACCCAAAGCATAAGTTTGGGCCAAATACGCCATGGTCTTCTTGCCAGCTTTGCTATATTGCAGCTAAGTATAACAAGACCAATGGTAATACGAATAAAGGCATTTATTGTGCCGATGTTTTGCTTGAACAAGACATTCACTCCCTCTTCATCAGCTTTGAAATAGAAATATCTATTTCAAAAGTTATTGTTCCTTTCATGCTTTCTCTATATACAATCCAACATTTGACGTAGAAAAAGATGTTATATGGAATGTGTGTCAGCACATTATTTTTTGTTATAATGAAAGAATGTGTAAAGGCGATTAGATAAAAAGAAAGGGTGTTTTCATGTACGATATTTCACAGTGGAAACATGTATTTAAGCTTGACCCGAATAAGGAGTTAAGCGATGAACATTTAGAACTTATTTGTGAATCAGGAACGGACGCTGTAATTGTAGGCGGAAGTGATGGAATTACAATTGATAACGTATTGCATATGCTAGTAAGCATTCGTAGATATGCGGTTCCTTGTGTATTAGAAGTTTCAACAATGGATTCTGTTACACCAGGATTCGATTTTTATTACATCCCGAGCGTATTAAATAGTCGAAAGGTCGAATGGGTAACGGGCCTTCACCATACGGCATTGAAAGAATTTGGAGATGTTATGAACTGGGATGAAATTTTTATGCAAGGATACTGTGTGTTAAATCCAGAAGCGAAAGTGGCAAAGTTAACAGAAGCAAACTGTGAGTTATCAGAAGACGATGTGATTGCATATGCACGTATGGCTGATAAACTTCTTCATTTACCGATTTTTTACTTAGAATACAGCGGCACATATGGAGATGTGGAACTCGTAAGAAAAGTGAAAGCTGAGTTGCAAAATGCAACATTATATTACGGCGGTGGAATTGTAAGTGCAGACCAAGCGAAGGAAATGGCACAGTATGCGGATACAGTCGTTGTTGGAAATTTAATTTATGAAGATATAAAGAAAGCTTTAGCAACAGTAAAAGCTGTAAAAGGAGAGTAGGTGACCGAATACATGAGTAGAACAGAAAAATTATTAACAGGATTAAACCCACAGCAGCAAAAAGCTGTACAAACAACAGCGGGACCGCTGTTACTTATGGCAGGTGCAGGTAGTGGTAAGACGCGTGTGTTAACGCACCGAATTGCTTATTTACTTGGTGAAAAAGGTGTTGCACCGTGGAATGTATTAGCGATTACGTTTACAAATAAAGCAGCACGTGAAATGCGTGAGCGTATTGACAAGCTTGTTGGCCCAGAAGCAGAGGATATTTGGATTTCAACATTCCACTCCATGTGTGTTCGTATTTTACGACGCGATATTGATCGCATCGGCGTTAATCGTAACTTTACGATTTTAGATGCAAGTGACCAATTAACAGTTGTGAAAAAAATTATGAAAGAGCGCAATATTGATCCAAAGAAGTTTGAACCTCGTTCTGTTCTTGCGACAATTAGTAATGCGAAAAATGAATTGTTATCTGCAGAAAAATATGCGAAGGAAATCTCAATTGCAGATCCATACGAAAAGATGACAAGCGATGTGTATACAGAGTATCAAAAGCGTCTTCTCAAAAATAATGCGCTTGATTTTGATGATTTAATTATGACGACGATTCAATTATTTGAGCGTATCCCAGAGGTACTGGAGTTTTATCAACGTAAATTCCAATATATTCACGTTGATGAGTATCAAGATACGAACCGTGCTCAATACATTCTTGTTAATAAATTGGCCGCTCGTTTTAAAAACCTTTGCGTAGTTGGGGACTCGGATCAATCTATTTATCGCTGGCGTGGGGCAGATATTGCTAATATCTTGTCGTTTGAAAAAGATTATGAAAATGCACAAGTTATTTTACTGGAGCAAAACTATCGCTCGACACAAAGTATTTTAAATGCGGCGAATGCTGTTATTGAAAATAATATGAACCGTAGACCGAAGAAGTTATGGACGGATAATCAATTAGGGAGTAAAATTTCGTATTACCGTGCTGCAACTGAAAAGGATGAGGCTTACTTTGTCGCGAAAAAGATTCGTGATGAAGTGCAAATGGGCAATCGAAAGTATACAGACTTTGCTGTACTATATCGTACAAATGCTCAGTCTCGTATGGTCGAGGAGATTTTCCTGAAGTCCAATATTCCATATAAAATTGTCGGTGGAATTAAGTTCTACGATCGTAAAGAAATTAAAGATATATTGGCATATTTACGTTTAATTGCGAATCCTGATGATGAAATTAGTTTCGGTCGTATTATTAATGTACCAAAACGCGGTGTCGGAGCAACATCTATTGATAAAATTATTAATTATGGCGTGCAAAATGGTCTTTCGCTGACGGCTGTATTAGATGAAATTGAACACGTTGGACTAAGTGCAAAAATTACGAAGACAGTAGCCGAATTTGCAAAGCAACTTCATAATTGGGTGAACATGCAAGAGTATTTATCAGTAACAGAGCTTGTTGAGGAAGTGTTAGACAAAACGGGTTACCGTGATGCACTGAAGAATGAACGTACATTAGAATCAGAAGGACGTTTAGAAAACTTAGAAGAATTCTTATCTGTTACACAAACGTTTGAATCGCAAAGCGAAGATAAGAGCCTTGTTGCGTTCTTAACGGATTTAGCACTTGTTGCTGACATTGACCGCGTAGATGAAGATCCAACTGCTGGTGAAGAAGTGATTCTAATGACAATGCACTCTGCAAAAGGATTAGAATTTCCCGTCGTCTTTATTTTAGGGCTAGAGGAAGGGATTTTCCCGCATACACGCTCTTTAATGGAAGAAGATGAAATGCAAGAAGAACGCCGCTTAGCATACGTTGGTATTACACGTGCGGAAGAAGAACTGTACCTAACGAATGCCCAAATGCGAACGATATTTGGTAGAACAAGCATGAATGCAGAATCACGTTTCATCTCTGAAATTCCTGAGGGGCTCATTGAAACGCTTCATGAGGTAAAGCCAAAGCGTGAAAGCTTTAGTACAAGGTCAAAACCTACGACTACAACGACAACGACAACTCGTTCACGCTCAGCCTTTGTTCGTCCTGCTGTGAAAACAACAGGCGGTGAGCAAATTGGCTGGTCAGTTGGTGATAAAGCATCACATCAAAAATGGGGCATTGGTACT
This sequence comes from Bacillus pseudomycoides, assembly GCF_002582035.1. Taxonomy (GTDB): domain Bacteria; phylum Bacillota; class Bacilli; order Bacillales; family Bacillaceae_G; genus Bacillus_A; species Bacillus_A pseudomycoides_B. The sequence continues at coordinate 31,756 of NZ_NUQE01000037.1, read as the reverse complement.
GTTGTGAGTGTGAAAGGCGAAGGAGATGCGAAAGAATTAGACATCGCGTTCCCAAGTCCAATTGGCATTAAACGATTATTGGCTAAATTTGCGCCAGTTACGAAAGTGTAAGAAAGGAATGAGGTTATGTCGAAAGAAGCAGCACAAAAGCGCATTGAAGAGCTTCGTGACATTTTAAATAAGTTTAATTATGAATATCATGTGCTAGATAATCCATCTGTATCTGATGCAGAGTATGATCGTCATATGCAAGAACTTATAAAATTAGAAACGGAACATCCAGAATTATTTACAGAAGATTCTCCGTCTGTTCGCGTTGGCGGAGAGATTCTTGATATTTTTGAGAAAGTAACGCATAAATCACCGATGTTAAGTTTAGGGAATGCTTTTAATGAAGGAGATTTACGTGATTTTGATCGCAAGGTATGTCAAGGAATTGACGGACAAAATGTAAGATATGTGTGTGAATTAAAAATTGACGGACTTGCTGTTTCCCTTCATTATGAAAAGGGGCGCTTTATTCAAGGCGCAACTCGTGGTGATGGTATAACGGGTGAGGATATCACACACAATTTAAAAACAATTAAAGCGATTCCTCTGCGTTTAACAGAAGAAGTGACGCTAGAAGCGCGCGGGGAAGCGTACATGCCGAAACGTTCATTTGTTAAATTAAATGAAGAAAAAGAACAGAACGGTGAAGCTGTATTTGCGAATCCTCGTAATGCAGCAGCGGGTTCATTGCGTCAGCTTGATCCAAAAATTGCGGCAAAGCGTAATTTATCTTTATTTGTATATGGGCTTACTGATCTAGAAGGAAAGACGATCACATCGCATAGTGAATCGTTAAACCTTTTAGGGGAGCTTGGTTTTAAAACAAACCCTAATCGTCGTGTTTGTGAAACAATTGATGAGGTTATTGATTATGTACAAGATTGGCAAGAAAAACGTCCACATCTTGATTATGAAATTGATGGTATCGTTATTAAAGTAGACGATGTGTCTCTTCAAGAAACATTAGGAACAACAGCAAAAAGCCCGAGATGGGCAATCGCGTATAAATTCCCAGCTGAAGAAGTTGTTACTAAACTGATAGGCATTGAACTAAGTGTCGGACGAACAGGTGTGGTAACACCAACCGCTGAATTAGAACCAGTACGTGTTGCAGGAACGATTGTCCGCCGTGCCTCTTTACACAACGAAGACTTAATTCGTGAAAAAGATATTCGCATTGGCGACTATGTTGTTGTAAAGAAAGCTGGAGACATCATTCCTGAAGTTGTAAATGTTATTGTAGACCGCCGCACAGGAGAAGAAGAAGAATTTCATATGCCAACGCATTGCCCGGCATGCGAGAGCGAACTCATTCGTTTAGAAGAAGAGGTTGCGCTTCGTTGTATTAATCCAGCATGTCCAGCGCAAATTCGAGAAGGATTAATTCATTTCGTATCACGTAATGCAATGAATATTGATGGATTAGGTGAACGTGTTATTACTCAGTTATTTGATGAGAATTATATTCGTACGTTTGCAGATCTTTATACATTAACGAAAGAACAACTATTACAACTAGAACGTTTTGGAGAGAAATCTGCGTCAAATTTAGTACAAGCAATTGAAACTTCAAAAGAAAATTCATTAGAGCGATTGTTATTTGGTCTTGGTATTCGTCACGTTGGTGCAAAAGCCGCTCGTACATTAGCGGAACATTTTGAAACGATGGATAATATAGCGAAAGCGACAGAAGAAGAGCTTACGACTATTAATGAGATTGGCGAAAAAATGGCACAATCTATCGTTACGTATTTTGAAAATGAAGATGTAAAAGAGTTATTACAGCAATTTAAATCATATGGCGTAAATATGATTTATAAAGGAATAAAACGAGCAGATTTAGAAAATATTGAGTCTTACTTTGCAGGAAAAACAGTCGTTTTAACTGGTAAACTTGAAGTGATGGGGCGCAGTGAAGCGAAAAAGAAAATTGAAGCGCTTGGCGGAAAAGTCATAGGTAGTGTGAGCAAAAGTACAGATTTAGTTATTGCAGGAGAAGCTGCTGGCTCTAAGCTAGCACAAGCACAAAAACATAACGTTGAGATTTGGGATGAAGCGAGGTTCTTACAAGAGCTCAATAATTAAGAGGTGCAAAGTTACCATGAAAAAAGTTATATTAGCAGTGTTAAGCCTTGGATTATTTCTCGGTGGCTGTAGCACTGATTTGAGAAAAGAAGATAAAGTTGTAGAAAAATCCGGGGATTCGAAGAGTAAAGCGGTTATTCCGAAATATTCGGTTTCGGATGATTATTATAAAACGGCAGTTCCATTTGAAACAGGTTCAGCACGTGGGTTAGCTGCACAAGGGTTAAATAGCCGTTTAGATGTTGATGAATTTGAAACAGGGTTAATGCGTATTTCGAAAGAATTATATGATACGAAGGATTATTTCTTCCAGGAAGGAAAGTATTTAGATAAAGATACGATACAAGCACTATTGGGCAGACAGCGTACACCTGAGGACCAAGCTAATTTAGAAAAAGTGTCCAAGAAGAAGCTTCCAAATGGTTTAAATCCAGCGTTACCAGCAGGAGAATCGGAATCATTACAAGCAAGAAATGAAAAGAGTCCACTTTATTTAGCACAAATTTTAGAGCAAGATTATTTAAAAATAAAAGATAACAATCAAGCAGAGTTAGGTGGAGTTGTCATTGGTCTTGCGATGAATTCCGTTAATTATTATACAGAAGAACACGGTTATCCGCGTGAATCTAAAATCTCGGACGAAGAATTGTTAAAACAGGGTAAGCAAATGGCGCAAGAGATTTTACCGATTTTGCGACAGAAAGATGAATTGAAAAATGTTCCAATTACTTTTGCGATTTATCGACAAGAGTCTAAATCTTCACTTGTACCAGGATCATACTTATCATATACAACAGTTGATAAAGGCGATGACAAAGTAGGAGATTGGAAAGCAATTGATGAAAAATATTATTTATTCCCTTCGGGTGAAGCAGACACGGATTATCGTGACGATGCAACAATCGTAAAGAATTTTGAAAAGAGACTATCGGATTATTTTAAAGGAGACTATACTGCAGTTGTTGGTAGAGGATTCTATAAAGATGGTCAATTAAAAGAAATGAAGCTTGAAATTCCAGTTCAGTTTAATGGAAAATCGGAAATTATTGGATTTACACAATTTGTAGCTGGAGCTGTTATGGAGTATTTCCCTAACTATGTTAAAGTACAAGTCACGATTAAATCGGTAGAACGTCCAGAAGCAATCATTATTCGTGACGTAAAGCAAGATAAACCGTTTGTCCAAATTTTAGATTAAGAAGAAGTCGTTCCTTATTATAGGAGCGGCTTTTTTTATTGGGGGCATTTACCCCGTATTTGCGGGCAGTAACAGAGAAAGTAAAGAAGATAGGATAGGTGGGGGATAAAGAAAGCCTCACTGATGAAAATTTCACTTTATATTTTTGGTCATGAGGTTTCACTTTATATTAGAAATTTTGTTATAATTTCTAATGTTGTTAATAAAAAAGGGGATTGAGGGAAAGTACAGATGGAAGATTTAAGTTTGCACGTCATTATATTACTCATTGCTTTCGGTTTTTTAGCGTCATTTATTGATTCTGTGGTTGGAGGAGGCGGTTTAATTTCCCTTCCAGCGCTTATGTTTATTGGATTGCCGCCAGCTTCGGCTATCGCTACAAATAAATTAGCAGCAACAATGGGATCGTTTACGAGTACGGTTTATTTTATTCGTTCTAAAAAAGTAGATTTTCGCATTGTAGGAAAGCTCATTCCGTTCACAATTGTTGGGGCAATTGCAGGGGCAGTTGTTGTAAAGTACATCCCACCGGATGTTTTGCAACCTCTTGTGTTAGTTTTACTTGTGTTAATTGCGATTTTTATTATTCTAAAAAAAGATTGGGGTAGTGTATCTACCTATAAGAAAATGACGAAAGGAAAAACATTTTTATTTTACTTCGTCATTTTAATGCTTGGATTTTATGATGGTTTTTTTGGACCGGGAACAGGTTCATTTTTAATTTTTGCATTTTTATTAATTGGAATGGATTTTATCGGGGCAGCAGCATCTGGTCGAGTTTTAAATTTTGTTAGCAATATTGTATCATTGATTACATTTTTATTTTTAGGTGCAATTCACTTTAAATATGGTTTAATTATGGGTTTATCAATGATTGCAGGGGCATATTTCGGTTCAAGATTTGCTGTTAAACAGGGTATAGGATACATACGAATTTTATTTTTGATAGTAACCATTTTGTTAATAGGGAAAAATTTTGGGGAATACTTTCATATTTTATAACATGATGCATATGCATCATGTTGTTTTTTTATTTATTATATTTTAAAAATTATTTAATTTTTAAAATATAAGTCTAAGAATATTTGAACAAATCGAAATTATCGTGTAGAATAATGTTGTATTATGTAAACGTTTTTTTCTAAGGGGAGGCTAAAATAATGGTAGTAGCATACAAACATGAGCCATTTACAGATTTTACAGTAGAGGCAAATAAAGTAGCATTTGAAGAAGGTTTAAAGAAAGTAGAATCTTATCTTGGACAAGACTATCCATTAATTATTGGGGGAGAAAAGATCACTACAGACGATAAAATCGTTTCTGTGAATCCTGCAAATAAAGAAGAGGTCGTTGGCCGCGTTTCAAAAGCAAGTCGTGAATTAGCAGAAAAGGCAATGCAAGTAGCGGATGAAACATTCCAAACTTGGAGAAAAACGAAACCAGAAATGCGCGCAGATATTTTATTCCGCGCAGCTGCAATCGTTCGCCGCAGAAAACATGAGTTTTCCGCAATTCTTGTGAAAGAAGCAGGTAAACCATGGAATGAGGCAGATGCTGATACAGCAGAAGCAATCGACTTCATGGAATATTATGGTCGTCAAATGTTGAAATTAAAAGATGGCATTCCAGTAGAAAGCCGTCCAATCGAATATAACCGTTTCTCTTACATTCCATTAGGAGTAGGTGTTATCATTTCTCCTTGGAATTTCCCATTTGCAATCATGGCAGGTATGACAACAGCTGCATTGGTGTCTGGTAACACTGTATTATTAAAACCAGCTAGTACAACACCTGTAGTGGCTGCGAAGTTTATGGAAGTATTAGAAGAAGCTGGCTTACCAGCAGGCGTAGTAAACTTCATTCCTGGTAGCGGATCTGAAGTTGGAGATTACTTAGTTGATCATCCTCGTACACGCTTCATCAGCTTCACTGGATCACGCGATGTTGGTATTCGTATTTACGAACGCGCAGCAAAAGTAAATCCAGGACAAATTTGGTTAAAACGTGTTATCGCTGAAATGGGCGGTAAAGATACAATCGTTGTTGATAAAGAAGCAGATCTTGAATTAGCAGCAAAATCTATCGTTGCATCTGCATTTGGTTTCTCAGGACAAAAATGTTCTGCATGTTCTCGTGCGGTAATTCATGAAGATGTATATGATCACGTATTAAACCGTGCAATTGAATTAACAAATGAGTTAACAGTAGGAAACCCAGCTGTACAAGGTACAAACATGGGACCAGTTAACGACCAAGCTGCATTCGATAAAGTAATGAGCTATGTTGCGATTGGTAAAGAAGAAGGTAAACTTGTAACAGGTGGCGAAGGTGATGATTCTCAAGGTTGGTTCATCAAACCAACAATCATCGCTGACGTTGCAGAAGATGCTCGTCTTATGAAAGAAGAAATCTTCGGACCAGTTGTAGCATTCTGTAAAGCAAAAGACTTTGATCATGCGCTTGCAATTGCAAATAATACAGAATACGGTTTAACAGGAGCTGTTGTTTCTAACAACCGTGAACATATTGAAAAAGCACGTGAAGACTTCCACGTTGGTAACTTATACTTCAACCGTGGATGTACTGGTGCAATCGTAGGTTACCAACCATTCGGTGGCTTTAACATGTCTGGTACAGATTCTAAAGCTGGTGGACCTGACTATATAGCATTACACATGCAAGGAAAAACTACTTCTGAAACTCTATAAGAAGTATAAGAAAGACCTTCTCCTAAGTGAGAAGGTCTTTTTGCGTATTAAACAGAATGATTTTGATGAAGAAGTGGGCACTTCTCTTGCATTGTTTTCATAAATAAATCGGGATCTTTTGGTAATGATATAAGCGCCATATCATAATTGCTATAAGTAATTTCTACGCGCTTAAACGTCCAAGCGGGTGCGGAAAGTAAGTTGTATGTATATCTGATGTTAGTTATTTCATGAAGTGGAATCATAACTTTGACAAAGCCAAATACAGCAACGAGATGTGTATTCGTAATCTCGTGATAAGAATGAAATAATGCCCATAGAAGCATAAATATAATAGGTGAAATAATCATACCTATTATAATAGAGCCTACATCAGCTTGTTCTATAAAAAAGAGAATAAAAGGTATTGGGAACAATGCAATAATGAGTAGAGAAAGCAGTGGATTTCGTTGAATTGAAAATCTCATGAATTTCCCCCTTTTTTATATCATTTTACGTTATTTGGGGTTATTTTTGTTTGATTCGATAAAAACACATAAAATTCCTAGAAAATTGTATTCATTCGTCATATTTCTCTGTATAAATTTTATAAATTTCCTGTATAATACATTTGAAGGAAAATCTATGATTAGACAAGAAGACACCGCTTTCAGTTTGCTCGCTGAAGGCGGTGTTTCTTTTTTGTTTCAATTAACTATAAATGAAAAAGTCCACTGATGGGAGAGTAAGAGAAATGAAAAATCTCTTTGCTTAAGTCAAAAGGGATTTTTCGCGCTGTAAAAACTCTTCTGTGCTGATTATCTCAGCGTACACTTCGTTTAAGGAAGCTAGAATTGTATTGTGAATGTATACAGCTGGAATAGAAACATTTTTAAAGATTAAGTCTTTCGTTGCACATGCATCATGCAACACTGTACATGTAAAGCCAAAATCAAAGGCTGCTCGTACTGTAGCATCAATGCACATATGTGTCATCATGCCGCATATAACAACCTGTTTGATTTGTAAATCTTGTAATTCTTGTAATAATGAAGTTTCTCGAAAGCTATTTGGATAATGCTTCAATATGACTGTTTCTTGCTGCAGGGGACGAACATTCTCATGAATATGTACGCCTTCTGTATTTGGAAGAAAAAATGTTGCATTTTCGCGAGTGGAAACATGCTGGATATGGAAAATAGGCTGATTTGTTTCACGGAAATGTTGAAGCATACGTTTTGCATATTCACTTGCTTCGCTAGCATTTCGCAGTTCCATCTTTCCGTTTGGAAAATAATCATTTTGGATGTCGACGAGTAAAAGAGCAGTTTTCATTTTCGTTACAGCCCCCAGTTTCGATTTTGTATTCCTTTAATTATTCCATTATTTTATGGGGTTTTCCTTTTAGAAAAATGTGAGATAAAGAAATTTACACTAAATTAAAATTGAAAAGACCAGAATTTTTCCTGGTCTTTTCTTAGGCATTTATTCTATTGTTACACGTTTTAAAGAAGTTTCCGCAGGTTGTTTCTGTTCCTTTATATAAGAAGTTAGTTCTTCCTGGAACATATTCAGCACCTCGTGTGCTTGCTGCTGAAGCGGGGCAGGTAATCTGTTTATAACGTATCCTCCAACTTCTATCTTTGTCCGAATCATTTTCCGCAATAAATCCTCACGCATGAACGACACCTCCAAACCGAATGTTGAGTACATCATCTTCAAATTTTGCACCTTGAATGGATAAATGCGTTAATGTTTTTGGTAATGTAATGTTTCGTTTTATAGAACCAGCACGAATAATGAGTTCGTCTCCTTTTTGATTTAAAGAGAGTTCACTTTTATCAGAGAATGGAATCGAAAGAATAAAAATATATTCGTCTCCGTTTTTTGTTACATATTGCGTTCGTCCGTTGAATTTCACCGCAGTTGGATCCGAATCATTTTTAAACAAAGCATCACCAACACGCTCTAACATAGATAAGCCAACTACTTCTTGTTCAAACATAGGTGCTTCGTAAATAGGAAGCGGCTGAAAACTATCTTGAATCAATGTTTTATATTTCTTTTGTGTATCTTTCCAGGCTTGAAAATAAGGGTCTGTGACGGTATTAGGAATGACGCGATTTATCATGATGGCATCGACATTGTAGTCGTATAGATTTAAATACGTAAAGCTGCGCTGAGCTTCTTTAATAACCATTTTTTCTGGATTTACAACAATGCGAATACTCGTGACTTCTCGGTTGGATAAAATATCTCTCATTTCACCGAGTTGTTCGAGAGTACGTGTTAATTCATCCATGGCATCATCGGTAGGAAGGGGGAATCCAATAAGCGGCTGTGCAACAGGACGTACAACTTTTAGTACTTTCCGTTTAATTGGAAATAGTTTTTCCATCCACCAGCCGAGAATATCAGGGAAGCTTAGCATAGCTAATGTTTCACCGGTTGGAGCACAATCAATAATGATGACATCATATGTTTTTTGTTTATAGTAATCTAATACACGAAGTAAGCTAATTAAATCTTCCATACCTGGGAACATAGTAAGTTCTTCTGTAGTAATGTCGTCAGCTGCTTTTGATGTGAATAGTAATGTAATATATTTTTGCAGTTTGCCCCAGCCTTTTTCCATTTCATAGATTGTATTAATTTCTTGTGCCCATAGGTTTTCACGAATTTCTTGCGGCTCTGAAGAAAGTTTAATACCGAATGAATCTCCTAAACTATGTGCAGGGTCTGTGCTCATGACTAATGTTTTTAATCCTTGCTTTGCACTTTGCATTGCTGTTGCTGCTGAAATACTTGTTTTTCCCACGCCGCCTTTACCTGTGTACAAAATAATTCTCATCATCATATCCCCTTTGTTTCGATAGTCGAATATTACGAGAGTCGAAATATTTCTTTGAATAAAAACCCGCAGTGGGGTTTTACTCAATCGGAATGTTTTTCATTTTAGGCGAAATAAGCTTTTCTTCTGTTTTTTGTTGTGACTTAGCGATGTGATTCATTATTTTTTGGAAGATTTGTAGTAAAAATGCTTTTTCTTCTTCTGATAGTGCTTCAGTCACAAGATTGAAGTAATGAGCAGCATTTTGTTTTACTTCTTCTACAAGCTGTATTCCAGCTTCTGTTAAACGAATCAATACAATACGACGATCACTTTCATTGCGATACCGCTCAATATATCCTTTTTTTACGAGACGATTGACGACACCTGTCGTTGTACTCATTGGAATATCAAGAAGTTCTGAAATTTTACTCATCGTAATGTCTGTATTTCGTTCCATCCAGAGCAGACAGAATACTTCTGTTTTTGAAAGTGATAAATCAATGCTTACCCATTCTTCTGGATAGAAAAGCTTTTTTGCGTTATCAAGCAGTAAATTTAAAAAGTGTTCGTATTGCAGCAATTATTTCCACTCCCGTATATTTCGAGGTTCGTAATATTTATTTTCATTTTATGTTCAATCTCAATAAATGTCAAATGATTATTTTTAACTTTTCAGACTATATTCGTTTTGTTCTTTATAAAGAATTGTATGTATGCTAGAGTAATACAAGAGATAGGGTATTTTACGTGAGTTTTCATAGTATGAATGGTAGTATACTCACCGAATACTGGATGAGGTAATGATAAGGGGGAGAAGAATAATGAGAAAGAGAAACACTCAAGCGTTCACGTTTTTAGCATGGGTATCTTTTGTTTGTGCGCTTTCTGGTATGTTAATTGGTATTTATACACTAGATGAACCACTTAGTGTAAAAGGATACTATTTAATAGGTACATTATTTTTAACGATGTCTTGCTTTGTACTGCAAAAAACAATTCGTGATAATGAGGAAGATAATGAACACATTCCTAAAAAAGAACCGATTGAGAAATGATATGGAAGGCAAAAGCCTTTCTTTTTTTATGTAAAAATGTCGTAAGTCCCATGTGTTCACTTGCTTGAACTACTGAAAATTTGGTATCATCAATAGTATTGTAGATTGTACGATATATTATGGAGGTGGCCTAGCCGTGTCAAGAATTTCCGTTGAGAACGTAAAGCATGTTGCGCATTTAGCACGCCTTGCAATTACAGATCAAGAAGCAGAAAAATTTCAAAAACAACTCGATGCAATTGTTACATTTGCTGAGCAGTTAAATGAATTAGATACAACAAATGTAAAACCAACAACTCACGTATTAGATATGAAGAATATTATGCGTGAAGATGTACCTGAAAAAGGTTTACCAGTTGAAGAAGTATTAAAAAATGCACCGGATCACAAAGATAATCAAATCCGTGTTCCAGCAGTTTTAGAATAGAGGAGGGGAATTTCGATGTCATTATTTGATCGTTCTGTATCAGAGTTACATAAAAAATTACAAAGCAAAGAAATTTCCGTTACGGATTTAGTAGATGAATCTTACAAACGTATTGCGGATGTTGAAGATAACGTAAAAGCGTTTCTTACATTAGATGAAGAAAATGCACGTGCAAAAGCGAAAGAATTAGATGCAAAATTAGGCGCTGAAGATAATGGTTTACTATTTGGTATGCCAATTGGTGTGAAAGATAACATTGTAACAAAAGGTCTTCGTACAACGTGTGCGAGTAAAATATTAGCAAACTTCGATCCAATTTACGATGCAACAGTTGTGCAAAAGCTAAACGCTGCTGACACAATTACAATCGGTAAATTAAACATGGACGAGTTTGCGATGGGCTCTTCTAATGAAAACTCTGGTTTTTATGCGACAAAGAACCCATGGAATTTAGATTATGTTCCAGGTGGATCTAGTGGTGGTTCTGCAGCAGCAGTAGCGGCAGGAGAAGTATTGTTCTCTTTAGGCTCTGATACAGGTGGTTCTATCCGTCAACCGGCTGCATATTGCGGCGTTGTTGGTTTAAAACCAACATATGGTCGTGTATCTCGCTTCGGTTTAGTTGCATTTGCATCTTCACTTGACCAAATTGGACCGATTACACGTACAGTAGAAGACAATGCATACTTACTGCAAGCTATTTCAGGTGTTGACCGCATGGATACAACTTCTGCAAATATTGAAGTTGGTAACTACTTAGCTGGTTTAACAGGTGATGTAAAAGGCTTACGCATTGCTGTACCAAAAGAATATTTAGGTGAAGGTGTTGGCGAAGAGGCTCGCGAGTCCGTACTAGCTGCTTTAAAAGTGTTAGAAGGCATGGGCGCAACTTGGGAAGAAGTGTCACTTCCACACTCTAAATATGCATTAGCAGCATACTATTTAATTTCTTCTTCTGAAGCGTCTGCTAACCTTTCACGTTTTGATGGCGTACGTTACGGCGTTCGTTCTGATAATGTGAATAACTTAATCGATCTTTATAAGAATACACGTAGCGAAGGCTTCGGTGATGAAGTAAAACGTCGTATTATGCTTGGTACATTTGCACTTAGCTCTGGTTACTATGATGCATATTACAAAAAAGCACAACAAGTACGTACATTAATTAAAAATGACTTTGAAAATGTATTTGCAAACTATGACGTTATTATTGGACCAACAACGCCAACTCCAGCGTTTAAAGTGGGCGAAAAAATCGATGATCCAATGACAATGTATGCAAACGACATTTTAACAATTCCAGTAAACTTAGCAGGTGTTCCAGCAATTTCTGTTCCATGTGGATTCGGCGCGAACAACATGCCGCTTGGACTGCAAATTATTGGTAAACATTTCGATGAAGCAACAATTTATCGCGTTGCACATGCGTTCGAGCAAGCAACAGATTATCATACAAAAAAAGCAAGTCTGTAAGGAGGCGAGCATAGATGAATTTTGAAACAATTATCGGTTTAGAGGTTCACGTTGAGTTAAAAACAAATTCGAAAATTTTCTCTGCGAGTCCAACAGAATTCGGAGCTGATCCAAATACACAAACAAGTGTAATTGACTTAGGATATCCTGGGGTGCTTCCAACTCTAAATAAAGAAGCAGTTAACTTTGCAATGAAAGCTGCAATGGCATTAAACTGTGAAATCGCAACAGAAACAAAATTTGACCGTAAAAACTATTTCTATCCAGATAACCCGAAAGCTTACCAAATCTCTCAATATGATAAACCAATTGGAGAAAATGGTTGGATTGAAATTGAAGTAGACGGTAAAAAGAAACGTATCGGTATTACACGTCTTCATTTAGAAGAAGATGCAGGTAAATCAACACATACAGGCGAAGGTTACTCATTAGTAGACTACAACCGCCAAGGTATGCCGTTAATCGAAATCGTATCTGAGCCAGATATGCGTACACCAGAAGAAGCGTATGCGTATTTAGAAAAGCTAAAATCAATCATTCAATATACAGGCGTATCTGACTGTAAGATGGAAGAAGGTTCTCTTCGCTGTGATGCGAACATTTCTCTTCGTCCAGTTGGACAAGAAAAATTCGGTACAAAAGCAGAGCTGAAAAACTTAAACTCTTTCACTTACGTACAAAAAGGTCTTGAGTTTGAACAGACACGTCAAGAAAAAGAACTATTATCTGGTGGTATCATCCAACAAGAAACACGTCGTTATGATGAAGCAACGAAGAAAACAATCTTAATGCGTGTGAAAGAAGGATCTGACGATTACCGTTACTTCCCAGAGCCAGATTTAGTTGAACTTTATATCGATGATGAGTGGAAAGAACGCGTGCGTGCTTCTATTCCTGAACTTCCAGATGCTCGTAAAGTACGTTATGTGGAAGAGCTTGGCTTACCAGCTTATGATGCACACGTATTAACATTAACGAAAGAGATGTCTGATTTCTTCGAAGCAACGGTTGCAGATGGTGCAGACGCAAAATTAACATCAAACTGGTTAATGGGTGAAGTACTAGCATACTTAAACAAACAACAAAAAGAATTAAAAGACGTAGCTTTAACACCAGCTGGTTTATCTAAAATGATTCAATTAATTGAAAAAGGTACAATTTCGTCTAAAATTGCGAAAAAAGTATTTAACGAGTTAATTGAAAAAGGCGGAGACCCAGAAGAAATCGTAAAAGCAAAAGGTCTTGTTCAAATTTCTGACGAAGGAGCACTTCGTAAGATCGTAACAGAAATTCTTGATAATAACGAACAGTCTATTGAAGACTTTAAAAACGGTAAAGACCGCGCAATTGGTTTCTTAGTTGGTCAAATTATGAAAGCAACAAAAGGACAAGCAAATCCACCGCTTGTTAACAAAATTTTACTTGAAGAGATTAACAAGCGATAAGCACGAAAAATGAAGGCGGTTCGCTTAGGATATGAAGAAGAGAAGCCGCTGAAGTGAGAATGCAACAACGAAGATTAAACAGAAAAACACCCAAATATGGGTGTTTTTCTGAGTTAATCAAACGTTTGTTTAAATGGCATTTTGTTTAAACAAACGTTTGATTAACTGACAAATATAAGGAAAATGCCTTCAGTTAAGTATGGTATGATAGTTGCAAAAAGGTTGTAATAATGATAAATCTAAATTTAAAGAGAATTTTTTCATGATATGATATGAAATAAATGTTCATTTAGTGTTAACAATGAAATTATACTGCTTTGTTAGGTTGAAGGAAATACATGTAGAATTGAGAGGAGGGTACGCATAGGAGTGCTAAGCAAATGCTTGGCGGCTATTCCTTTCCCTTTTTGATGAATGAGGGTTTTCCTGTGCTAATGTTATATGAAACGTGCAAGAATTATTTATAATCCAACTTCTGGTCGTGAGTTATTTAAGAAGAGCTTGCCAGAAGTACTACAAAAATTAGAGAAAGCAGGGTATGAAGCGTCATGTCATGCGACGACAGGCCCTGGAGATGCGACTGTGGCAGCGAGGCAAGCGGCGGAGCGTAAGTTTGATGTTGTTATTGCAGCAGGCGGCGATGGTACGTTAAATGAAGTTGTAAATGGGTTAGTTGGAAATGATCATCTTCCAAAGTTTGGGATTATCCCAGTTGGAACGACAAATGACTTTGCGCGAGCGATTGGTGTGCCTCGCTCAATCGAAGAAGCTGCTGATATCATTTGTGCTGGTCAAACGGTACCTCTTGATCTTGGAAGAGCAAATGATACATATTTTATTAATATTGCTGGCGGTGGCCGCATTACAGAATTAACATATGAAGTGCCAAGTAAATTAAAAACAGTACTTGGACAACTTGCATATTATTTAAAAGGTATTGAAATGTTACCATCTTTGCATCCAACATATGTAGAAATTGAGTATGATGGAAAGCTGCTGCAAGAAGAAATTACAATGTTTTTAATTACGAATACACGCTCTGTCGGCGGCTTTGAAAAAGTAGCGCCGTATGCATCTATTAATGATGGTTTGTTTGATTTGTTAATATTAAAAAAGGGTTCTATTGCAGACCTAATTAAGGCAGCAACGCAAGCTCAGCGCGGTGAGCATATAAATAATCCGAAAGTATTATACACACAAGCAAATCGAATTAAAGTACATTCTCCAGAAAAATTAATGATTAATTTAGACGGTGAGTACGGCGGTGATGCACCAATGGAGTTTGAAAATATATATCACTGTTTAGAATTATTTGTTCCAGAGCAAAAAGAAGCTACCTTGTAAAAGGTAGTTTTTTTGTAAAGATGGATAGAAATCTTTCAAATAAGTCCTTAAAGACTCTCTTTGAGTCTTTAAGGACTTATTTTTTGAGTCAAAATTTATAAAAATATAGGAGTACAGTGTGTTTTAAAGTTGGCATACATCTTGCAATATAAAAAGCAAATCAATAAAAGAGGTGGAATATACAATGAAAACAAATTTTGCTAAGGTTAATCAAAATATTCCGGGTTCAAAAGCAGCTTCATTATTTGAACGCCGCCAAAATATCGTACCAAGAGGAGTAAGTAATGGAATTCAAACATTTGTACAATCGGCTCATGGGGCGCTTGTTACAGATGTGGATGGAAATCAATTTATCGACTTTGCTGGGGCAATCGGTACAATCAACGTCGGACATTGTCATCCGACTGTTACAGAGGCTCTTCATAAGCAAATCGATCAATATATCCATACCGGCTTTAACGTAATGATGTATGAATCGTATATTGAATTAGCAGAAAAATTAGCTGCGTTAGCGCCAGGTGCTTTTGATAAACAGGTATTGTTTTTAAACAGCGGAGCTGAAGCTGTTGAAAATGCAGTGAAAATTGCTCGTAAGTATACGAAGCGAACAGGAATTATTGCATTTTCAAAAGGGTTTCATGGCCGTACATTAATGACGATGACAATGACAAGTAAAGTAAAGCCGTATAAGGATGGATTTGGTCCGTTTGCACCAGAGGTTTATAAAGCGCCATTCCCTTACGAATATCGCCGTCCAGCTGGACTAACAGAAGAACAATATGAAGATTTTATCATTGAAGAGTTTAAAAACTTTTTAATCACAGAAGTTGCACCAGACAGCATTGCAGCTGTTGTGATGGAGCCTGTCCAAGGAGAAGGCGGCTTTATCGTTCCTGGTAAAAAGTTTGTGAAAGAAGTACATCGTTTATGTGCTGAACATGGCATTTTGTTTGTTGCTGATGAAATTCAAACAGGATTTGGCCGTACGGGTAAATATTTTGCTATCGATCATTACGACGTAGTACCGGATTTAATTACTGTGTCTAAATCGCTAGGAGCAGGTGTACCAATTAGTGGTGTAATTGGCCGAAAAGAAGTAATGGATGCGGCTGGACCTGGTGAATTAGGCGGAACGTATGCTGGAAGTCCATTAGGATGCAGTGCTGCATTAGCTGTTCTTGAAGTGATGGAGAAGGAAAATTTAAATGAACGTGCTGTGCATATTGGAAAAGAAGTAATGGATCGTTTTCACCAAATGGCTGAAAAATATGAGTGCATCGGTGATGTTCGCGGATTAGGAGCAATGTGTGCCTTTGAATTAGTAAAAGATAAAGTAACGAAAGAGCCAGATAAAGCGTTAGCTTCAAGTCTTACTGCAGAAGCAAATAAGAGAGGTTTATTGCTATTAACGGCAGGCGCATATGGAAATGTCGTTCGCGTTTTAATGCCGCTTGTTATTACAGATGAGCAACTTGAAGAAGGGCTTAATATTCTTGAAGAATCACTTCAAGCTTGTTATGGAAAAGTAGATAAAGCACATGTATAAGCTAGAAGCGTATTAAGCTTCCTGTAAAATATTCATTTTAAAAACTTGTTTGCAACTGTTCCAGTTCTCCCTGTTATATAATAATGATAAAGTATTATATGCAAATTGGACGTGTTTGAATATCATTTATTCTATAAGATAAACCGTCAATCTGTGATATTTCAAATGCTCTTTATCATAGCAGGGTTATGAAACTTTGAAATTACTTAAACCTCAGGGAGTGACTGGAATGGTGGCGGAAAAGGAACGAATATTTATGGACTTAAAAGATGTATTTGAACATGCATTTGATGAGATTTTTGTAACAGATGAAAAAGGTATTGTTGTTCGTGTCAACAGCATGTGCGAAAGACATTACCAGCTACCAGCGGAGAAATTGGTTGGTAAGAGTGTAAAAGAGTTACAAAAGGACGGGATTTTTTATCCATCTGCAACACTTGAAGTCATCGAAAAAGAGAAGCCGATTGAATTAGTGCAGACAACAAAGTCAGGAGAATATTTACATGTTCGAACACGACCGGTTTTCGATGATCACGGTAATTTAAGAAGGGTCATTAGTTACTCACGTGATTTAACAGAGCTCTATCAATTGCGAAAAAAGGTAGAGACAATGACGGATCAATTAAAAACATATAAAAAAGAATTACGAGAAACATATGAGCATGAAGGGCTTATTTTTAAAAGTGTAGCTATGCAGAGGATAGTTGAAACGATAAAAAAAGTATCTGTAGTAGATAGCACGGTTCTTGTTTTAGGAGAAACCGGAGTTGGAAAAAGTAGATTAGTACGACACTTACATGAGTCGAGCCATCGTAAAAATGAAATGTTTTATGAAATCAATTGCGCGGCTTTGCCAACAAATTTAATTGAATCTGAACTGTTTGGATATGCAAGTGGTTCTTTTACAGGTGCGCATCGTGAAGGGAAAAAAGGAATTTTAGAACTTGCCCATAAAGGAACGCTCTTTTTAGATGAAATTGGAGAAATGCCTCTTGAAATTCAAGCGAAACTTTTACAAGTATTACAGGAGAAAACGTTCCGCCCAGTAGGAGGCAGAGAATTAAAAAAAGTAGATGTGCGTATTGTGGCCGCAACGAATAGAAATTTGAAAGAAATGGTGAAACAGGGGACGTTTCGAAAGGATTTATACTATCGTCTTAATGTGATTCCGATTTATATTCCTCCTTTACGTGAGAGACAAGAAGATATTTTACCACTAGTCTATTATTACCTGCAGCATTTTAATGAGAAGTATGGGCGTAATATGAAGCTATCTCCGCATGTGTTACAAGCATTTTTAGAATATCCTTGGGAAGGAAATAACCGAGAAATAGAAAATGTGATGGAACGTGTTGTTATTACTGCAGATGAGCTTGTTACAATGGAAGACTTACCATTATCTATGCAAAATTCTACAATTGAACAATCCGGAAAAAATTTGTATGAAATGTTAGAGGAAGTGGAACGAAATATTATTTTGAAAGCGTATAAGGCGCATCAATCGAGCTACAAAGTAGCAGAGGCTTTGAAAATTAGTCAGTCCGCAGCAACTAGAAAAATCAAAAAGTTTATTGGAGAAGAAGGACTTTAAAAAAGTACAATTGCATCTAGATACAATTGTACAGTAAATATAAAGGAGGATGAACAGGTTGGATAAAAAAACAATGTCTATCAATTTAGATAAGAAAGCGATGTATATTAATGGGGAATGGATTCATTTACATGAACAAATTGAAATTAATAACCCGGCGACACAAGAAGTATTTGCTACTGTTCCAAAAGGTGGAGTAACTGAAGCGAAGCAAGCGGTGGATGCTGCACATGAAGCGTTTCAGACTTGGTCAAAGCTAACGGCAGCTGATCGTGCGAGCAAATTGAAAAAATGGTTTACATTAATTGATGATAATAAAGAAGAAATTGCGGCTATTATGACAAAGGAACAAGGAAAACCATTTGCAGAAGCGCTTGGTGAAGTAAACTATGCGAATAGCTTTGTAGAATGGTATGCAGAAGAAGGGAAACGTGTATACGGAGACATGATTCCTGCTTCTCATCCAAATAAACGTATCCTTGTATCGAAACAGCCTGTTGGTGTAATTGCAGCAATTACGCCATGGAACTTTCCAGCAGCGATGATTACAAGAAAAGTAGCACCAGCATTAGCAGCGGGATGTACGGCGGTTGTAAAACCAGCAAGCCAAACACCATTAACAGCATTAAAATTAGCTGAACTTGCACATGAAGCAGAAATTCCAAAAGGTGTCATAAATATCGTAACAGGAAGTGCGAAAGCAATTGCTGATACATGGATGAATGATGGACGTGTAAGAAAAGTATCCTTTACTGGATCAACAGAAATTGGAAAAGAATTGATGCGCGGTGCAGCTGAAACAGTGAAAAAAGTTTCATTAGAATTAGGTGGTCATGCACCGTTTATTGTAATGAATGATGCGGATTTAGATAAAGCTGTAGAAGCAGTAATTGGCTCGAAATTCCGTAATGCTGGTCAAACGTGCATTTGTACGAATAGAGTTTTTGTTCAAGAAGATGTGTATGAAAACTTCGTAGAAAAATTCCAAGCAGCTGTAGGAGAACTAAAGGTAGGGGACGGCTTTGCAGCAGGTACAACTGTTGGACCACTTATTGATCAGTCAGCTGTTGAAAAAGTACAAGAGCATATAGAAGATGCGATTCAAAAGGGTGGAAAGGTACTTAATGGCGGACAAAAGATTGCAGAATTAAATGGCCATTTTGTTCAACCAACTGTAATTGGTGAAGCACATGATGATATGCTATGTATGACAGAAGAAACATTTGGACCGCTTGCACCTGTTGCGAAATTTAAAACAGCTGAAGAGGTAATTGAGCGTGCAAATAACACACCATATGGCTTAGCGGCATATGTATTTACAACAAATATTAGCCAAGCCTTTCAAATTAGTGAGGCATTAGAATACGGAATTATTGGTTTAAATGACGGTCTTCCATCTGTTGCACAAGCTCCATTTGGTGGATTTAAAGAAAGTGGTATCGGCCGTGAAGGTGGTTACTTTGGAATTGAAGAGTATTTAGAAATTAAATATATTTCGTTAGGGCTATAAAGTAGTGGGGGCTTAATGCTCCAAAATAGCGTAATAAAAGAGAATCGCATCAACGAAACCGTTGATGCGATTCTCTATTTTTATTAAAACGCCCAATTCCCTTTACGGAAGATTGGTTCATGTGTACCATCTGCTGTAATACCGTCAATATCTAGTTCAGCAGAACCGATCATAAAGTCTACGTGTGTAATACTAGAGTTTGCACCATTTTCTACAAGCTCTTCTTTAGACATCGTTTTACCGCCGTCTAAGTTAAATGAATAGGCATTACCGATTGCTAAATGGCAAGATGCATTTTCATCAAATAATGTATTGTAGAACAAAATATTTGTATTAGAAATAGGTGAATCGTGCGGTACTAATGCAACTTCCCCTAAGAAGTGAGAACCTTCATCTGATTCGATTAAATGTTTTAATGTTTCTTCACCAACTTCAGCTTTACAGTCTACAATGCGCCCATTTTCAAATGTAAGCGTAAAGTTATCGATAACATTTCCTGCATAAACTAATGGTTTTTTACTTGTTACATAGCCGTTTACGCCTGTTTTTAATGGCATTGTAAATACTTCTTCTGTTGGAATGTTTGCCATAAATGGTACATTCTTTTCGTTAATGCTGCCAGCCCCTACCCATAAATGCTTTTCAGGAAGTTCGATTGTTAAATCTGTTCCTGGTCCTTTATAGTATAGTGCTTTATAGTGTTTGTCGTTTAAATTGCCTACTTTCGTATGTAAGTTACTATTATGTTCGTTCCAAGCTTGAACAGGATTTTCTAAATCAGCACGAGTGGCTTGGAAAATTGCATCCCATAATTTTGCTACTTGTTCTTCTTCCGGTACATCAGGGAACACTTTTGCTGCCCATTCTGTTGTTGGAACAGAAATAACGCACCAGCTTACTTTATCAGCCATCATATATTCGCGAACTGCCTTCATTGCTTCTCCGGCTGCTCTATTTGCGCTAGCAATGCGCTTTGGATCTACACCTTTTAATAAATCAGGGTTTTCTGCGTAAATGGATAAAAATGCTGCTCCTTCTTTTGCTAGTTCTTCACGTGCACGTGCTTTCCATGCAGGAAATTCAGAAAATGCTTCTTCTGGTGCTAAGTCGAATTTTAAACGTGTTAAATTTTCATCAACCCAATCGACATATACATGCTTTGCACCTGACTCATAAGCTTTCTTTGTAACAAGACGAACAAATGGAGCAGCTTCAATTGGCGCGCCAATACTTAATGTTTGTCCTGGTTGAATGTTTACTCCGACATTTACTGCTAGGGCAGCATACTTTTCTAACGTTTGTTCAAATGACATATATATTCTCCTTTGCGTAAATAGTTCTTATGTACATAATACATGAAGATTCTGAAAATATAAATAGAACCCGATTGGAATCGGGTTCTATTTTCTTATTTAATTGCCAGCCCAAACTGTTCCACAGTTGTTGAGTTATGGATACGGACGCGTTTCATGCGTAACAATTCATCTGGCTCGCCTTTTTCAATAAATTGACCAGGTTTTGTTGTTGTCGCAAATTGGTAATACTTTTTTGCCTCAGCAACAATTTGGTCATTTACATGACCAAATGGATAGGAAATGGCTATAACGGGCTTGCTGGTAATCTTTTCGAGTTTTTCCTTTGAACCTTTTAGCTCTTCTTCATAGTTTGTAATTTTCGGCAAATCAGCATGTGTTGCTGTATGAGATTGAACAGAGAAAATACCGGAATCCACCATTTCTTTTATATCTGCTGTAGATAATGAGCCTTCTGTATCGATGGAATTGACAATTGCATATTCTGTTGCGGTTGGCTTGAACTTATCATCTTTAAGCTTTTGTAAAATATGAAAGGCATTCATATTATTTTTCATACCATCATCAAATGTAACGAAAATCGGTTTGTTGACTTTGTTAATGTCATTCCAGCGTTCAAAGGTTAATAATGTATAGCCATTGTCTTTCAAATATTGCATTTGCGCTTCAAAGTTGGCAGGAGATACAAACAGATCTTTCAGACCACTGCCCTCTTTATAATCATCAATCGCATGATACATTAGAATTGGTACATATTGCTGGAATACAATTGCCGATGTTGCAAGTGGAATGGTTTTCCCATCTTCTTTTACACCGATTGCTTCAATTTGATATTCGCCGCGCTTTCCTTCAAATTCATTTAAATCAAACGGTAAAGAAAAAGAGTTCTCTTTTTCTTTAGAAGAAAATGTTTTAGTGCTCTCTTTTCCGTCAGCAGTACGCCAAATTTTATATTGTACTTCTGTAATTGGTACTTTTACATCTTTCGTGTATACAACTGTATTTTTTGATTCGAATGTAATCGGATTCCATGAAATTGCTCCTTGCGGCTGCACTTTCTCTTCTGCGTTCTTTGTTGTTTGCTGCTTGAAAGTCGTTGTTTCTTTTTTAGGTTCTGTTTGAGTCGTATTACTACAACCAGAGATGAACAGAGTAGAGAGTAGTATAGTAGAAATGTATTTTTTCATATTATAAGCATCCTTTAGTAAGATTGTATAAGAAGAGGCTGCTTTGTTAATAAAACAGCCTTAAAATATGTAAATCCATTTTAATTTTTCCACATATAAGTCGCTGCTATGCACAGCAAAACATAATCTGCACTTGCCTTCTCCCTTTGCTTTCACTCCTGCATGTGGCAGGAAAAGGCTTTAACAGCTTCTAGGCATTGCCAGATGCTCTCGCCACCTAAAAAGAAAGGGTTTTTTAGGTCGGTTTTCCAATTTGCATTTATCCCGCATTAACGGGCAGTAAGCCCCCCACCTCAAGATTATGAGGAGTCCGAAGAAGATAGGTGGGGGATAACTGCCCGTAAAAGCCCGATTGGTTCAACTAACCATCAGAGGGGACTGAAGAAAACCCCCTCTGATGGAAGTTTCACTTTATATAATTAATTGCGCTCTCTTACCAATGCTGTAAATTGCGCCATTGATGTGTTAGGTCCAACAAAATGTCGTTTAAGTAAATATTGTTCGTTCGGTGTACCTTTTGTAATATGGGTGCCATGATCTGTTGTCACTGCAAATTCATAATACTTTTTCGTTTCTGCAACAGCTTGATCATTATAAGAACCTACTGGATACGCGAGAGCAATTATTTTTTTACCGGTAATACTTTCGATTTTCTCTTTTGAAACGCGCAATTCTTCGTCATAATTGTTTGAATAAGCCATCATCGTATGATTAGCTGTGTGCGATTGTATAGAGAAAATACCGGAATCTACCATTTGTTTAATCTCATCTTTTGAAAGACGATTTGGTGCATCAATATCATTGGAAACAACAAACTCTGTCGCTGCTGGCTGGAATTTGTCATCTTTTAAGCTTTGTAAAATATGAAGGGCATTCATATTATTTTTCCGCCCGTCATCTAACGTTATAAAGATAGGCTTATTGACCCGATTTATATCATTCCAACGTTCAAATGTCAGCATTGTGTATCCATTGTCTTTTAAATACTTCATATGTGCTTCAAATTGCTGTGGGGGCACATATAGACCTAATTCACCGTCACCTGGTCCTGAATATTTTTCAATCGCATGGTACATTAAAATTGGTACATATTGTTGAAAGGTAATTGTAGATTTGGCAAGAGGTACTTGTGTGCCGTCTTCTTTTACTCCTGTTGTTTCAATTTGATATTCCCCGCGTTTCAAATTGAAGGCTTGTAAGTGGAAGGGCAAAGCAAAGTTACGTTCTTTTTCTTGTGATGTAAATGTTTGTTTGCTTTCAGGACCATCAGCAGTGCGCCAAATATGATATTGTACTTGTGTAAACGCATCTCGCAAATTGTTCATATAAAGTACAGTATCTCTTGCATCAGGTGCAAATGGTTCCCACGTTATGTTCCCTTGCGTTAAGGGAACAGTTACTGTTTTTGCTTCAACCTTCTTCGGTTCCACTTGTTTCTCGGCAGTTGCATCTTTTTTCTGTTTATCACCAGTTACACTAGTGTCGCAACCTGTGAGAATGGTAGAAGAAAGTAAAGCCATTAGTGCATATTTTTTCATCATATCCATCCTTCTATTGTGTATTATACCCTTGTTCATCATATCACTCTCAAATATAGAGGAAAATATCATTTTTGGTTAATTACGACAAAAATACTGTATTTTCCTAGCTTATGAGGAATATGTAAAATTTTTGTGAAGAAAAAGCAGCTTCCTATTTTAAATAGGAAGCTGCTTGAATGGTTAGATAAATAGTCCTGCAATTGTTGCAGATAAAATAGAAGCCATCGTCGAAGCACAAAGAAGTTTCCATCCAAAGCGTGATACAATGCGTCCTTGTTTTTCAGATAGGGCACGAATTGTACCGACAATTGCGCCGATTTGACTAATACTTGCAAAGCTAATTAAGAATACTGTAACAATCCCAACTGTGCGCGGGGATAATGTATTCATGATGTTCTTTAAATCTAGAATCGCAACGAATTCGTTTAATGCAATTTTTGTCCCCATAATACCGCCGGCAGCAATAACATCGTGTGCTGGAATTCCCATTAAGAATGCAAACGGTGAAAGAATATAACCGAAAATTTGTTGTAGTGTAACTTGATGACCAAGTGCGCCTGATGCGTAAGAAATCACGAAGTTTACAACTTCCATCACACCAATAAAAGCAATCATTAATGCCGCAACAATTCCGGCTACCTTTAAACCGTCTAATGCACCGTTAATCAACGCATCGATTAAGCTGCTGCCAAAAAGATTTTTATCGAACTTCTGCAGTTTTACATCTTCTTGCGCCGTATCAACTGGTGTTAATAGTGAACAAACAATGAGACTAGAGAACAAGTTCAGCGGCAGGGCCACTAATACGTATTTTGTATCTAACATCATCACATAAGATGCTGTGACAGAAGCAGATACAGAGCTCATTGCCGAGCAGCAAATGATAAACATACGATTTGCATTAAAATGCTGCAGGTCATTTTTAATAACAAGTAACGCTTCACTTGATCCAAAGAAGACGGAGTTCACAGCGTGGAACGATTCCACACGCGGCAGGCCTGTAATTTTCGAAATCGCACCGCCAGCAACGCGCACGATGAAAGGTAAAACGCCAAGATAACTAAAAACAGAAAGTAGTGCGGAGAAAAAGATGATAATTAATAATACATTGAAGAAAAAGACAAAATCTTTATGAATTCCGTTAAATAAAAAGTCTACACCTGTAGTACCAAGTTGAATCAATTTATTAAAGACTTTACCAATCCAAACAATAATTTGCTGACCAATTTTTGTCCCAAATACAAACCAACCAATTAAAATTTGGAAAGCAAGCATAATAATAATAGCGCGGAAATTAACTTTTGCTCTGTTGGTGGAAAAAGCAAAACAAATTCCTAATACGGCAAGAATGCCAATGATACTCATCACATATTGCACAAAATTTGCTCCTTTCAGATGCTGTTAAGTAAATAGAAGGGTTAACCTCGAATGTTTCAAGTTACACGTATGATGTCTGACCTTTAAAATGAAAATAAAAAAAGACCCATACAGATCCACTTTCTTCTATGCGAGAAAGCTAATCAATATGAGTCTTTATATACACAAAAAAGCTAATATCCATTAGTTTTCCCCATAGTCCAACAATTTTCGGTTGCCGGGTAGAGACTCTCGATCCATATCATCAAGTATATATGAGGTAACACCATCCGTATTGAATTAGTAGTAGCGTAACATTAATCGACAAAATTCGTCAATAGCTTTTTTTCTTCCAATGGATAAAGAGTATTGGAGTATGGTAAAATGTAACGCAGTGTGATGAAAAAGAGAGGTCGGAAAATGAGTAATAAAATGACACCACCAGTTGAAAAAAACGAGTTTATAGATGTAGTGTTTGAAGATTTAACACATGATGGTGCCGGGGTTGCGAAAGTAGATGGTTATCCTATTTTCGTAAAAAACGGATTACCAGGTGAAGAAGCACAAATTAAAATTATTAAAGTGAAAAAGAACTTTGCTTTTGGTCGTTTAATGAAGCTTCATAAAGAGAGCCCATACCGCAAAGAGGCAGAATGTCCAGTATATAACCAGTGCGGCGGTTGTCAGCTTCAGCACTTAACATATGAAGGACAGCTGCAAGCAAAAGAAAAACAAGTGCGTGACGTTATGCAGCGCATCGGTGGACTGCATGATGTACCTGTTCACCCTGTCCTTGGCATGGAAAATCCATGGGTATATCGAAACAAAGCGCAAGTGCCAATTGGAGAACGTGAAGGCGGACTTGTCGCTGGTTTCTACCGCCAAGGAACGCATGACATCATTAATATGGAAACATGCTTAATTCAAGCAGAAGAAAACGATACATTAATTCAAGAAGTAAAACGCATTTGTCAGAAGCACGGCATTACGGCGTACAATGAAGAACGTCATAAAGGAACACTTCGTCACGTCATGGCTCGCTATGGACAAGTAACAGGCGAAATCATGCTTGTGTTTATTACACGTACTGCAGAACTTCCGAACAAAAATGCAATTATCGAAGAAATTACAGAGAAGTTTCCAAATGTAAAATCTATCGTTCAAAACGTAAACAACAAACGTACGAACGTAATTTTTGGCGACACAACGACAGTCCTATACGGATCAGAATATATTTATGATTTCATCGGCGATATAAAATTTGCCATTTCAGCACGTTCATTCTATCAAGTAAACCCAACGCAAACGAAAGTACTGTATGACAAAGCGCTTGAGTACGCAAAATTAGATGGAAACGAAACAGTTATCGACGCGTATTGCGGCATCGGAACAATTTCCTTATTCCTAGCGCAAAAAGCGAAAAAAGTATACGGCGTTGAAATCGTACCAGAAGCAATCGAAGACGCAAACCGAAACGCAAAACTAAACAACATGACAAACGTTGAATTTGGCGTAGGCGAAGCAGAAGTAGTCATTCCAAACTGGTACAAACAAGGCATCATCGCCGACACAATCGTAGTCGATCCACCGCGTAAAGGCTGTGATGAAGCACTACTAAACACAATCATCGACATGAAGCCAAAGCGCGTTGTGTATGTATCATGTAACCCGGCTACACTTGCTCGTGATTTGAAGGTTCTTGAAGAAGGTGGATATAAAACGCAGGAAGTTCAGCCTGTGGATATGTTCCCGCATACTACGCATGTGGAGTGTGTGGCCTGGTTGGAGTTGGTATAATAGAAAAGCAGTTGATATAGAAAAATCTATACCATCTGCTTTTTTGTTTATAAAAATACCATTCAGGACCGATTTTAGTTAAAATAAATATTGCCGATTTTCACAAATTATAAGTGTACAAATGTACTTGTGTTTGATAATAAGTTATGAAGCATGATATAAGTGTAACATTTGGCTTTATATTTTTTGATCGAGAGTTTGAAGTTGTATTCATAGTGAGAGGATTTGAGTTTGAAATGATAGATAATTTTTGGCGTGATTTACCACGACCATTTTTTGTACTTGCACCAATGGAAGATGTGACAGATGTTGTTTTTCGTCACGTAGTAAGTGAAGCCGGTCGACCGGATGTATTTTTCACAGAGTTTACAAACTCGGATAGCTATTGTCATCCAGAGGGTATGAAAAGTGTGCGTGGTCGTTTGATTTTTACAGAAGATGAACAGCCAATGGTGGCACATATTTGGGGGGATAATCCCGAATATTTCCGTCAAATGAGTATTGGCATGGCAGAGCTAGGATTTAAAGGCATCGATATTAATATGGGCTGCCCTGTACCGAATGTGGCATCGAGAGGGAAAGGTAGTGGCCTTATTCTGCGTCCCGACGTTGCGGCAGAACTTATTCAAGCAGCAAAAGCGGGCGGACTGCCTGTCAGCGTGAAAACACGACTTGGCTTTAAGGAGTTAAATGAGTGGGAGGAGTGGTTAACGCATATTTTAAAACAGGATATTGCGAACCTTTCTATTCATTTACGTACAAGAGAAGAAATGAGCCAAGTGGATGCGCATTGGGAGCTAATTCCGGAAATCAAAAAATTACGTGACCGTATTGCACCAAATACGCTACTAACAATCAATGGAGACATTCCTGACCGTCAAATCGGGCTGCAGCTTGCTGAAAAATATGGTATTGATGGCGTTATGATCGGGCGAGGTATTTTTAAAAATCCTTTTGCTTTTGAAAAAGAGCCAAAAGAGCATAGCAGTAAAGAACACCTTGATCTTTTAAGACTGCAGCTTGATCTTCAAGATCAATATGCGGAAGTACTGCCACGTTCAATCACAGGGCTTCATCGCTTTTTCAAAATTTATGTAAAAGGATTCCATGGAGCTGCTGAATTAAGAAATCAATTGATGAACACGAAATCAACAGATGAAGTGCGTGCATTACTTGATAAATTTGAAAAGAGTGTTGATGAGGCAGGGGACAGTGAAATGATGTAACTCTCAAAAGTTAGAGGGAAATGAATTACATCAACTTATGTGTATTTATTTTGTTCAGTTTCGAGTTCCTTTGCAGACGGCAATTTTTGTTTTTGTAAGGTCTGTTTTTTGAAAGAAGAAGTTCTTAAGAATGTAATAAACCCACATACTCCACATATACTTTGTACATGTGGAGTGTGTGATTTGGTTGAGTTTAAAATAAGCGTAGAGCTGAAAAAGAACAGTGTATTTGAGAAATCAAAGCACTGTTTTTTCTTTTAGTTAATGTTACGAGGGAAATCTTTTTATAGGCATACAACAAACACGTAAGAGATCTATAGATACAATGATGGAGAAAAGTTCGGGTAAGACTATAAAACCTATCTTTAAAATGTTAAAGTATTAATTTAGCGGACATTAACTAAAAGGTTATATTAAACATGATAGTTTAAAGCATGTTAGAGGATAGACTTTAACAGCCGTATAAATAATCAACATTTCAGGAGGACTAACAATGGCAATGAGCAACAACGATATATTAAAAAGAGTAAGATATGCTATGGATATAAAAGATATAGATATGGTAGAGATATTTAAACTTGGTGGCATTGAAGTAACGAAAGAAGAAGTAGTTGATATGCTTACAAAAGTAAAGAAAAGTCCCCAGCATGAAGCTGAAAATGCTGATGTAGTCGAAGATGATTACGTATTAACATGCGATATGATGATGTTAGAGTCATTTTTAAATGGATTTATTACTTTAAAAAGAGGAAAGCAAGATCCGAAACCAGGGCAACCAGCTGGACAAGCGATGCCTTTACAGAGTAATGAGAGTGCCAATAACCTTCTTCTAAAGAAAATGAAAATAGCACTTTCATTAACGAGTGAAGATGTGCTGGATATACTAGACAGCGTAGGAGTTAAGGTGACAAAAGGAGAGTTAGGCGCTCTATTAAGAAAGAAAGGTCATAAGAATTACAAAGAGTGCGGCGATAGATACGCAAGGAATTTCGTAAAGGGATTAGCTGTAAAGTATAGAGGATAAGGAATAAGCGTTGTAACATTTATGTTGAAACAGTAAATGATATAATAGATAGAGTAGGACGTTTGTAGCCTACTCTTTTTTATTTGTAAAAATAACATGAACGAATACTTTAGGTGATGAAATGATACATACATATTTAGGTGAGACAATTAATTTTCATATAAATTATAAGAAGAAAAAATCTGTACGTATTTATGTAGATTCGTACGGAAATGTTGAAGTACAAGCTCCGAAAGGAACGCCTGTTGAATACTTAGTCCAATTGTTAGAGGAGAAATGGGATTGGATTCAGAAAACACGTAAGGAAATGCAGGAGCGAGTGCTTGGACCACAGGAAAAGGATTATGATCAAGGAGAGGGCTTTCTATATTTAGGGAACACATATCCGATACAGATTTCTCAAGATGCAAGTATTGAGCAAGATAATGCAGTGTTTGAGGGAGATAAGCTATATATTTATGTGAAAGAGCTTAAGAATGAGAAAATACAACAAGCTTTAAAACGATTTTACTATAAGCAGTGTAAGGCATTAGTAGAGAAGAGTATTAAATCGTATCAAAGTAACTTTAAAACAAAACCACGGTCCATTCGTATTACAGATAGTAATCGTACGTGGGGCACTTGTGATTCAAATCTACAGTTAACGTTTAATTGGAAGCTAGCAATGGCACCTCAGCAGGTGATCGACTATGTAGTCGTTCATGAAATGTGCCATATGGTCCATCTAAATCATGATCGATCCTTTTGGCGTCTTGTCGGGAAAATAATGCCTGATTATAAGGAAATGGAAAACTGGTTAGCATTATCAAGCTGGAAAATGACTGTTTAGCAGTGACATCGTTAGAGCGGTTACTATTGCACTGCAGTTTTAGTTTATAATTGCTTTTTCTCTTATAACTGAACTCACACACACACCATGTATTGTCGTATACACTCTGGACATGTAGAATGTTGTGCGTTGATGATTCGAGGATAAAATAAGGCAGATGGTAATAAAAATCTATAAAAGATTTTTATTGTACCATCTGCTTTTATTTCGATTTTGTTTATTAATCGATGAGGCATCTCAGGCGTTAACTCGTTAAAATTCATGAAACCACTAAGCTGTTTTTTTATTTTACTGAGAGCCAACTTATCATTGCTTTTTTCTATGTAGACTTCTACTCGATTTTATTTATTATAGTATTTATTTTATGTGTAATAAAATAGAATATTTCGGGAAATATGCAAGTACCTATTAACTAAGCGGATGGTGAAATGTTGAATCGACAACAAGAGGAGTGAAGGAAGTGCCAAACCGTGAAGAAAGTAGAAAGGTAAATAAAATATTGTAAATACATAGAGAAAACCGTTTAAAAACCGGCTTCTTTCTACATATATTTGTTCAAATGTCTTAAAGGCAAGGGTTTATTAAGGAAAGAAATTTTAATATTTCTTCTTGTGTAATGTCTATGAGATGGGAGTCTAACATGAAGGTGATTTTATAAAATATCTATAAAAATAAATTCATAAAATATATATAAGTATGATAAATTTATGTAGTATAATACATAAATGGATAAAGGTTACATTCATTCGATAGATTGTATTAGAAGGAGGGGATCATGGAATACATAAGTGTGAGTTAAAGATAGGTTAAAAAAGTATTGTTTTAAATTTTTCGGTAGCGGAGTTGCATTTATATCGTGCCTTTTATCTCATTTAGTGCTGTCCATGTGGTAGCTACGAAATTTACACAAGGAGTATCAAAACTAGGTGCATATGATATATATGGCGATTAAACTACAACTTTGAATCGGAACAGACAATTCAGGCTATTTTGGATATTGATTCCAGCTGCTAAATGGATTTTCAAAATAGGGAAAGATACCTTGTCATCTCCTGTAATAGTTATCATTTTGATGTTTAGAGAAATATATTAGTTGATTATTACCAAATTGACGAAATTACTTTTAGTTGAAAGTGTATAGTCTGTTTAATATCTTTAAAATTTGGAATATTTAATCTTTTTGTTTTCTATTTTTGTACAATTCTACAATAAATCGAAAGATGTATATTTATCTATTTTTCTATTAAGTTTATAATATATTAAATAAATTTTGAGTGTGAAAGAATTAGACAAGAAGCTGTTTAAATATGAAGAGGGAATTATGTGTTACAGAGGGTTAAAAGGGAGAATGTTAAAGCGTATAGCAGAAAAATTTAATTAGGATGTTGCTATAAAACTAGGGTAGAAATTCACATTATATATAAGTATGCAGAAACATACTATTCCTGAACCAGGTAAAGTAATCGTTTCTGCGAAATGGAGGGGGATATTTCTAATGAAGCGCAGTTTAAATTTAAAGTTTTTTGTTATTATGTTTGTAATATTTTTTAGTAGTTTAACTTATGCGCAGGGTGCCAGTGCCAGTACCAGTTTGAACAAATCGATTAATAATATATCTTCAGGTATTCCGATTCAAGCGAAAATTTCATCTAGTGCTACTACAAATACCTATAGCTTTTCTACTGATAAAGATGGGGAAGTTTATATTACGCTAGATCAAACCACAGGTGGCTTTTCTATGTATCTCTATGATGAAGATGGAAATAATCTAGGCGGTGACTATTATAGTTCTAGGGGAAATAATATTGTAATAAATAAAAATGTTCGAAAAGGAACTTACTATATTAAGATATCACCGTATGGATGGAGTGGAATTACAAGCGCCACTTATCGAGTGAAGGCGACCTATGCTTCGACAATTAAAAGGAACTTTTCCACCTTTGAACCAAATGATACAGTTGAAACGGGTATGTCTATCAGTTCTGGACAATTTTACAAATCAAACAGTGAATCCAACATTGATAGGGATGTGTATCAATTTACAACGAGTAAGGATGGGGAGGTATATATCACCCTAGATGAAACAACAGGCGGTTATTCCATGTATTTATATGATATAAATGGAAAGCAATTGGGCGGTGACTATTATAGTTCTAGTGGAAATAATATTGTAATAAATAAAGATGTTCGAAAAGGAACTTACTATATTAAGGTATCGCCGTATGGATGGAGTGGGAT
>NZ_NUQE01000030.1 GCF_002582035.1 Bacillus pseudomycoides | reverse complement strand
AACGCAGACGTAAATGCTGCGGCTAATATTTTACGAAAAGTAGTCCCGGATGCATGGACAAACGGGATAGAGGGGTTAGGCGTGAAACAGCTCGCTAGTGTGTTAACTCCACTGACGTTAATCATCCATTAGGTTGAAACGTTAGAAACCCCCACTTCAAGCTTTGCTACGTGGGGGAGTATTCATTCACTTTGATTTAATTGATATACATATTTGAAGGAGTTTTCAAAGTTGAATTCTTTTACTTGGGTTATTTTGTTTGTTTTTGGATTGTATGTAAAGATTTTAACCGTATGGTAACCGCCGCTTTTAGGATCGGTGTTTCTAATAGCGAATGTATTCTCTCCAATTTGTATCATATTGTTTCTGTCATATACTTCATTATTTGTAGGTGGAAGGTCGTGATGGTTTGAAGAAGTCTTAATCACTTTAACTCCACCCGAAAATAATGTAACGATGATGAGTATAACGAGACATACCCTTATCATTCGTAATTCTTTAGTAATTGGATGCTCTTCCATATGGTACACTCCTCTTACTTTCTAGATTTATTAATGTGTATGACAGTGTTTTGGAAATAAGTCTTCGTATGTAATGGAGTACCATGTTTTATTAAATTGCACTAGAAAATATCTGTATTCTCTTATTATGAGGGCTGAAATCTTAATTTTTTCTTATTTAACGAAGAGACAAATATACCTCTTAGTTTTTAATATTGTTTTACTTTATAAGAACAAAAAAGTGGCTGTAGAATAAAGATAGAAAGAATAAAATACGAAGCTGTTACAATAAATTTTACCTCTGGAGGAAATGAACTTGTTAAAATAAGAAACCACACGAAAATAGTAAAAATAGAATGCATGAATAAAGAGAATTTTGTAATCTTTAGTTCTGCCTTACAGTTCTCACAAACGAGCTTGTGAGAATTATTGCTTAAAAATAGCTGCCTTTTACTAACCGTAGCGTTGCAATTTGGACATTTTTTCATTTGAAACACATCCTTTGGGATAAATCTTATAGGTCCATTATATAATGAGTGAATAGGGAATTTCTGTATTTTACAAAAATATGCTTTTCTTTCCATAGAGAATATTTCCATCTTTGTCCGTATAAGCTAAAATAAAGTAAAAACTTTCATCAGTGAGAACCTTGGGGACAAAGATAAAATATAAGGAATGGTGCATATGTGGCGGAAAATATCCATTGTTGTTGTGTTATTATGTTTAGCTGGTTATGCAATTTATGAGCAGTTTGGAAAAGAGAAAGCACAAGTAACTGATAATCAAAAACAAAGTACAGAGGATGTAAAAGAAGCAATTGCACAAAATGGCATTGAAATTGGGAAAATAGCGCCTGATTTTGAATTGTCCAAGCTTGATGGTACAAAGGTGAAGCTTTCTGATTTAAAAGGTAAGAAGGTTATTTTAAATTTTTGGGCATCGTGGTGTGGTCCATGTCAGCAAGAAATGCCAGATATACAGGCGTTTTATGATAAGTATCAGAAAGATGTAGAAATATTAGCGGTGAATTATACAGCGTCAGAAGGGGCTGAAGGAAAAGAGAAGGTCCAGAAATTTGCAGAGGAAAAAGGGCTTACTTTTCCGATTCTTCTTGATACAGATATAAAAGTAACGACTACTTATAAAGTCATTACAATTCCAACGTCATATTTTATTGATACAAAAGGAGTTATTCAGGATAAATTTATCGGACCGATGACGGTGAAGGAAATGGAGAAAAGAGTCGCGAAACTAAAATGAAGGGCTAGATAGGAATGGAGTACACTCTATTCCTATTTTTCTTTTGATAGTGAAAGGTTTGTTATAATGAAGTATGGGTATAGATTCTTTTGATATAAATAAAAAATTGAGGAGAAAGTTATGAGAAACTTTACAGGAGATTATGTTGTAATCGATTTTGAAACAACAGGGTTTAATCCTTATCAAGATAATATTATTCAAATGGCTGCAATTCGATATCGAAATCATATATGTACCGATCAATTTGTTTCGTATGTGAATCCAGAAAAGATGATTCCGAGCCGCATTACGATGTTGACAGGTATTCGGAATTTTGATGTTGCAAGTGCGCCATCAATTGATATTGTATTACCGGAATTTGTTGCATTTATTGGAGAAGATACGATTGTTGCTCATAATGCTTCTTTTGATATGAGGTTTTTAAAGAGTAATATGGAACGATTAGGACTCGGCACACCAAAAAATATAGTGCTGGATACACTTAGTTTAGCAAAACGATATATAAAGCATGTACCAAATCATAAATTAGAAACACTGAAACGATTTTTACATATTCAAGTACGCTCTCATAATGCATTAGATGATTGTTTCACTTGTGCAGCTGTATATCAAAAATGTGTAGAAGAGAAGAATGGAAAAGAGAAGAAGGTGACTTCTCAAGGTTTAACAAAGGAAGAAGAAAGAGCCTATGAGATCGTAAAAGAAATATTGGAACAGCATAACAAAGATACAACAGTTATTCGTCATGTTTGTGTAGGGAATTACCTGGATATCAAAACACTTTATTCATTTGTAAGAATCAAGCTAAAGGGAAGAAAGAAATACGTATTAACGAATAAAGAGCATGAGGAAATCCTAGCTGTGTATCCGACTGTTACATGTGAACCTGCTACGAGAAGTGAATTGGGTGTTACAAGAATCATGATTGATCAGCCAGAGGATTTGGTTGCTTTTGAAGTCCTCATTCTTGCCGCGTATGAGGAGGGAATGCAAACTTTGCAGCGTTCATAAAATGAAACTTCCGCAAGTGTGGGCATCCCACACTTGTCTTCTTTGTCTTTTCAAAACTTTATCCCGCTATTCGCGGGCAGTAAGACCTCCACCACAAGATTCAGAGAAAAACGAAGAAGGTAGGTGGAGGATAACTGCTGGCATGTGCCCGATTGGGCAGGCTTTCCATCAGTGGGGGGTGAAGAAAACCCACACTGATGGAAGTTTCACTTTATTGCCTATGAATAGCGAGATAATTTAAGTGTACAAAGATTGTTTACAATACTAAAGATAAAATTTTCTCATAAATCTGATTAGGGAGTTTTTTAACTGTTTATACTAGTAGTACGAAAGAGAAAGGGTGAACAGTATGAGAAGAAATCGACGGAGAACGTTTGAAGAACTTGTAATGGAAAATAAGCAGCAACTACTTAATGATCGTGATGCAATTGAACGGATTGAAGAAAAATTAGAAAAGCGATATGAAACGCGTATTTTCAAACAGGCTGAATAATTCTTACAGCTAGTATGATACTAGTTGTAAGGAGGCGATATGATGGGTAATCCAAAGAAAAATCCAAAAGATTTTGCTCCAAACCAACTTGGAACACAATCGAGAGCAGCTGGCGGTAATAAAGGAAAACAAATGCAAGACAAATCAGGGAAACAACCAATTGTTGATAACGGTTAAAGAGAAGGAGAATTACTCTGTAAAATCTATAACATAAAATAGATATTAATTATTACAGAGTCAAGGTGATTTATATAATGTTACACATTATATAAATATTGGTACATCACTTAAAGAAAGTGGTGTACTTTTTTTATCCCGTAAAAGCCCGATTGGTTCAACTAACCATCAGTGGGGGATGAAGAAAACCCCCACTGATGGAAGTTTCACTTTATTTTACAGACCTCTGCATAACCTCATTTACAACAACATCCCAGACGAAAAATCCATTTATAGCACAACAATTACTTTAGTTATAATGATGTTACATTTAGAATATTCGAACTATTTAGAGGGGTTTAGATAAAAGTCATGTCCCTTTTTTAGAGTCATAGTATCAGTATGTCCAAGATTTATAGATTACTTGCACCGTACCTAAAAAATTGTTGAATAATTCAATATTTTCAGTATAATTAACAAGTAACTAAAATAACTTTTTTAGTTACAAGGGTTATGCCGCTTAATTTCTAATAGAAGATTCCCCGTAAATCAAGTAGTAGTAAAAATTTTTGTACACCTTTGCATTCGGTATCCCTCACTAAAATGTTTCTTTCAAATAAACAAGAAGAAGGAAGTGATAAGATGAATCAAATGAATACACTCTCTCTATGGACAGCGACTGCAAACAGTTATGAGAAAGGAAAAACTCTAGAAGGGAATGAAGAGGCGGATGTTGTCGTTATCGGCGCCGGTTTCACAGGTCTTTCCTCTGCTTATCATTTGCAAAAGTTAGGAAAGAATGTCATTGTCCTAGAGCAAGAAACGATCGGATACGGCGCCAGCGGTCGTAACGGTGGGATGGTATTGCCAGGCTATAAGCCAACGATGCAGCAGCTTGCCAAAAAGTATGGTCCCGACGAGGCTAGACAGCTAAACGATCTCTCTTTGTTTGGTATTGAACTGGTAAAAAAAATTATTGACGAAAATCAAATCAACTGTGACTTTAGAAATACGGGTCACATTGTAGTGGCTTACAAAGCCAAGCATTTTGAAGAATTGAAACTTGAAAGCGCATACTTAAACAGAAATTTCGGGTACGAATCAAGAGTGCTTGATCGAAATCAATTGCATCAAGAGATTGATTCCCCAGTTTATCATGGTTGCTTAGTCGACGACGCGAGTTACTCGTTCCATCCACTGAATTATGCAATTGGTTTGGGAGAAGCAGCTAAATCGATTGGTGCAAGAATCTTTGAGCATTCTAAAGTATTATCAATCGAGTACGGTCAAAGTAGTGTGAAAGTTGAAACAGAAAAAGGTTCTGTTATTGCGAAAGACATTATTGTGGCGACAGATGGTTACTCTGGAAAAATCATAAATGAACTGAACAAAGGCGTACTGCCAATTTCGGCACGTATTATTACAACTGAACAGCTTCCAGAGTCATTGTTGAATGTTGTCATTCCTAAAGATCGCATGGTTTTTGATACGAGTAGTTTCCTTTACTATTTCCGTCGTACACCAGATAATCGAATCGTATTTGGCGGTGGCGATATTCGTCCAAACTTAGATGATGGCGTGTATCAAAAAGTTTATGATGCGATGGTAAACTTGATGCCGAAACTGGCAGGAAGCAAAATTGAATACCGTTGGGGTGGATTTATTGGGGTTACAATTGATACATTCCCAGTTATCGGCAGATCAAAAGAAGGTGCATATTTCGCAACAGGTTATACGGGCCATGGCGCTTCTCTCTCGACTTTGTTCGGTAAGTTATTGGCACAATGGATCGTTACGGGGAGTGCAGGTGGATATCGATTTGAAAAGGAACGCCTAAAATCATTCCCGTTCCATAATCAGAAAACTATGCTTGTAAATCTAGCACATATTGGCTTCAAACTGCTCGATATTTTTGCGTAAAGGAGAGATACTTGTGAAAATTAACATGTTCATTGATGGGAAATGGGTAGAAGCGTTATCCGGTGCTAGAAGAAACGTTATGAATCCTGCAACTGGAGAGGTGATCGCAACATCTGCTGATGGATCAGAAGATGATGCAAAGATGGCAATCAAGGCGGCTCGCAAAGCGTTTGACGGTGGGATTTGGTCGGATTTATCGGCTGATGAAAGAGCTGAATATCTCTATAAAATTGCAGACCGTCTTGAAGAGAAGGCGGCTGAAATTGCACGTTTGGAAACTGTAAATAACGGTAAGGTTATTCGTGCAACAACCTATGTGGATATTCCGGTGTCGATTCAATGCTTCCGCTATTATGCTGACTTGATCAAAGGCATGAAAAAAGAATCTTACACTCGTGCTGATTCTTCGGAAACAATTATTATTCATGAACCGATTGGTGTTTGTGGACTTATTGTACCTTGGAACTTCCCGCTTATGTTAGCTGTTTGGCAAATTGCTCCTGCACTCGCTGCAGGGAATACAATTGTAATTAAGCCTGCTGAGATCACTCCTGTAAGCGTATTCAAATTATTTGAGATTATTGAGGAAGTCGGGCTTCCGGCCGGAGTGGCAAACTTGGTATTGGGACCTGGATCAAAAGTTGGGAATGAGCTTGCCGAGAGCCATGATGTTGATAAGATTGCCTTTACCGGCGGAACAAAAACAGGTCAAAGCATTATGCGCGCAGCTGCTGGAAATATGAAAAAAATTACACTTGAACTGGGAGGGAAATCTCCACTTATTGTGTTCGACGATGTGGATTTTGAAACTGCAGCCGAGAATGCGATGTTCGGTATTTTCCACAATGCTGGGCAAGTTTGTTCAGCTGCATCCCGTCTACTTGTACAAGAGACAATTTACGATAAGTTTGTTGAAAGACTGGCCGAGCGGGCAAACAAAATCGTAGTTGGCAACGGGGAAAGCGAGAGCATTGAAATGGGAGCCATCACAAGCGAGACTCATATGAATGACGTTTTAGGTTACATCAAGAGTGGAATCGAAGAAGGTGCAAAATTAGTTTGTGGTGGTAAGCGTTTAACAGAAAAGGGGCTTGATCGAGGATTTTTTATTGCACCAACGATCTTTGCTGATGTAAACACGAATATGCGTATTGTTAAGGAAGAGATTTTTGGTCCAGTCCTTGTTGTACAGAAATTTAAAGATGAGGAAGATGCAATCCAAAAAGCTAATGATTCCATTTATGGATTAGCTGGTGCTGTATTTACTGAAGACATGGATCGAGCAAAACGTGTCATTAGTAAATTGCGTGCGGGAATTACTTGGATTAATAGTTATCACCTCGCTTATGTTGAAGGGCCTTGGGGGGGATATAAGCAAAGTGGAATCGGCAGAGCGCTAGGTGCTGTTGGGCTGGAGCACTTTATGGAAATTAAGCAGATCAATATCCACCAGCATACCAAGCCTGTAGGTTGGTATGCGAATTAATTTGGCTTAACTTGCTGGATAAACCATTTTTAGGAGGGTATGAGTATGGAAATAGCAGGAAACCGTCCCTCATCGAAGAAAGAAAAAGCAGAAATTATGAATAAGCCAGTAAATGATTCAGCACTGGGAACCAAAAGTATTCTTTTACTATATTTACGGTTTGCTTTGGCAGGAATTATGGCTAATGCGATTCTTGGAGTGGTATCGGTTGTTGATGGCTATTTCGTCAGCGGCTTTCAAGAGCTGGAAGTGGAAGGAATCGGAATTGGATTTACAATCATGGTTATTACCCGTATGCTTGGTATTCTTTTTGGTATAGGAGCTGGAGCGGTCATTTCACTTCGACTTGGAAAAGGGAAAATCGAAGAAGCTAGGAGTATTATGGGACAAACTTTATGGTTTACCCTTTTCTTCTCCATTTTGCTAGCTGTACTTGGATTGGTCTTTGAAAATCAAATCATGACTTTATTCGGAGCAAGTCAGGATGCACTTCCATATGCGGTGAAATACAGCCGACTATTGTGGATTTCATTGCCAATAACGATATTGGCGGTTGTACTAAGTATTTTTACCAATATCGATGAAAAACCTGTACTATCAATGAACAGTTGGTTAGTTGCAGCGGTTGTTGCCGGAATTACAGAATGGATTATGGTAGTGAAATATGACATGGGGATGATGGGTTCCTCGTGGGCGAATACAATTTCACAATCGATCCCTGTTTTATTAATCTTTTATTTTTGGTTCGGTAAAACAAAGCTTAAGCCAAAAATAAAAGATATGATGATTAATCTCAAGACAATTGGTGAAGTAGCTTGGACAGGCTTTGCATCTTTTTCGAGTCAGTTCATGATGTTTTTTGCCATTATTTTCTTCAACAACTTACTGCAAAGCTACGGTGGTGGACTGCACGTTGCTGCTTTCACGATTCAAAACGGCTATATTACAAATCTGCTCGCCTTAGCAGCACTCGGTGGGATGACGGGACTTCAACCGATTATTAGTTATAATTACGGTGCGGGCAATCTTGATCGTGTGAAACAAGCAATTAAGATTGGACTCATTTTTACGGTTGCTTTCTTTTTGATTGCGACAGCTTTACTAATCATTTTTGCAGATCCGATTGTATCATTTTTTTCTGGCGGTAATCCTGAATTGCAGAAACTGGGCATTTGGACGACAGTTGTATTCAACTCTTTGTTTATGCTTAATGCAGTCAGCTTGCTTATATCCGGTTATTTCGAATCCCAAGAGAGGAACTGGACCGCAACGTTTATTAATGTTAGCAAAATGCTGTTGTTCTTATTCCCGTTTCTATATATTTTCCCGAAATTCTGGGGTGTAGAAGGTATATGGTACGCAGGTCCTGCTGCAGAAATTCCAGGCGTTCTCATTGCCATATACTTTATGAAAAAAGAGTTCAAACGTTTAAAAGGTATGAATGTTAAGACAGTACGTTTATAGAACCTATTCCTTCAAAATTACCTATAAGAAAGAGAGAGGATTATCATGTTTTTTGCAAAAAAACTTACAGCAGAAGAAGCACAACAATTAGGTGTTGACAATTGGGAAGCATGGGTAGGCGAACCTAATAAAGGAACTTGGCATGTAGAAGAGCAGGAAGTTTTCTATGTGACAGACGGTGAGGTGTTTATTACTGTTGATGGAGAAAAGTATCATATTACAAAGGACTGGGTCGTTTCTTTGGCTAAAGATCTTGTTTGTGAATGGGATTGCCCAGAATTTTTGAAAAAGAATTATAAAATGAACCATGAAATCAACTTGAAATAATGTGAAATTAGGAGCGCATTCGATCATCACAGCCGTATACAGCGCCGTTATCCAACCTTGCGTCATATGCGATTGTCTTACTTTACGTAAATAAAATTCAGAATATTCAAACATAATAGTGATATTTGTTAGTGAATATAAATCAAAAAGCCGACATTGTTATCTCAAGTAATGCTGTTTTTACAGGTTTTGCGGATAAGCTCATCCCTGCTTATATCGCCATTATTAATAATAAGATTGCAGTCATTGGTTCCGAAGTAGAAATGAATCCGTTTGGGCACACTTGAAGTGGGAAAACTGGCAGATCTTGTTGTGTTAAACAGAAACCTCTTCGAAATCCCAGTTGAAGAAATACGAGACGTTCGAGTAGTTTTAACGATGGTTGATGGAGCTATCGTTTTTCAAGATGATTCAGGATGCAAGAGGGCTCCTTAATAAAGACAAAAAACGGGCGGAACAAATATTCCTTTACCCGTTTTTTAAATTAGATAATTATTATGATTTATTTTTGACTAAGCCGAACAATAATACGTCTACGATAGATGAGAGTGCTTCTGATAAGGTAATATTATTTTCCGTATAAAAACGTTGATCAAAGACAGAATTTGTAGCATCTATGATCAGCTTTACAGCGAGTGTTGGATTGATTTCAATGAGTTCACCTTGCTGTATACCTTCTTCGAGTAACAAGCGCAGAGCTTCCCACTCGCTCAAAGCGTCATTCACTTTTGTCCATTGCTCCGGGTAATAGCGCTTCATTTGTTCCAACACTTTGAAGTCGTAAAACTCAAAATTAGGCAACACAGTACAAATCTGTCTGATTTTTTCAATCAGGCTTAAAGATGTATTATTCATAATTTGTTCTGTTTTTTCATCGAATTCCGATAACGATTGATCAATGATTAACTCCAAAATTTCAGCCTTCGAAGAAAAATGTTGATAAAGGTATCGTTTGTTTACACCAATACGGCTTGCTAAATCATCCATTGTGAACTTCATGCCTTTATCATGAATCTCTTCAATAAAGGCTCTTATAATGCGTTCCCTCATTCCCAGTACTCCTTAAATTAGAAATTTGTTGAACATGTTATCTAAACTAAGTTACTTAACTTTCGCACCTTGAAAATTATTTTTAACCCTTGTCTGTGTCTGTGCCATATTCTCTGTAGGGACACTTCCCTTATTGACATATAACATCTTTCTTTTTAGCAGGATGGAAGCAACCAAACTCCCAATTAAAAACGGAAAGGTACATATCTTCCATAATACACCACTACTCCCTGTCCGAAAAGGCACTTAACTTGACTATCTCAAGTATTTTCAATCAAAAAGGAAGCATTCTCCTTCCTTTTTTCATACATAATTAAAGACATTTTTTACAAACTAATGTTGTATGTATTTTCAATAAAGGAGGAAGACAGAATGCCAGAACAAAACAAAGCAAATCCAGATGATCGTAGTGATAACGTTGAGAAATTGCAAGAGGCGGTATATAACACAATTGAAAATATGAACGAAGCAAGGGAAGCTGCAGAGTTTTCTAATGAGAAAGACCGCGCAGCAATCGAAGCGAAAAATGAGCGCCGTATGGAAAGTATTGAAGGCATGCGAAAGGAAATTAAAGAGGAAGCTGCATATCAGAATAAGTAAGGAAAGGCTGACAATCGTCAGCCTTTTTTCGTAATGGAAAAGTTTTCAGTAAGGAGACGCCAATTTTGTGGGAATGGTAATCCGATTTTCCAGTAACTGATACCACGAATTCCTTGCTCTTTTATTAAATTAAACTTACTTTGAACTGACCTAGCATCTTCAAACCATACTTCATGTTGTACTCCGTTTTCATCGTAATAATTAAAATGCGGAGCCTGTGAAGTGAAATCGTATAGAATTGGCACATTATATTTCCGGGCAAGCGAAACGGCAGCAACAGAGCTAACTGCTTTGGCAGGAGGGTTTCCTTCTTTAAATGGAAGAATCCAGTCAAATCCGTATAAGTTTTGCCCCATCATAATTTTACGTGGCGGCATTTGCGATTTTGCGTATTGAATGACTTGTTTTACAGGACCAATTGGAGAAACTGCAAGAGGCGGTCCACCTTGCCATCCCCAGTCGTAT
This sequence comes from Bacillus pseudomycoides, assembly GCF_002582035.1. Lineage (GTDB taxonomy): Bacteria > Bacillota > Bacilli > Bacillales > Bacillaceae_G > Bacillus_A > Bacillus_A pseudomycoides_B. Next base: position 30,110 of record NZ_NUQE01000030.1, on the reverse strand, counting down.
GTCATTATAACAACGAAATCAACAATTTCACCTTGCGCCTTATAGTCCTGAGCTGCAGCTGCACCTTTTTGGGTTGAACTTGTTTTTGGGGCGAGCGTTGTACTGAGCGTATATCCTTTTGGTAGACGTGTTTTTACTTTGCGTAAAAATTGATTATACGCTTCGCGGTCTGTTGGTACAAGGTTCTCAAAATCGAAGTGGATATCACGCATTCCGTATTTTTGTGCGGTTTGTAAAATGTTTGTAATAAACGTATTTTGAATTGTTTCGTTGTGTAAAATAATGCTTGCTAATTGAGGGCTAAAACTTCCATTTTCAAGATTCGTAATAACGAGCATCGGAATGGTTTGCCCCTGTTTTGCAATTGCGACGATTTCGGATATTTGTGTAGGTTCTTTTAATGTTCCGTCACGCTTCGCTTCAAAGCTAAAGTAGGCCAAGTAAGTTAAATATGCATTGATAGCTTTCGTGGAATTAATTAAGCTTTCTTTAATCGGAACTGTGGATGGCTGTAAGTAGGCAATGGATTCAATAATTTTTTTTGTCCCTTTTGGTACATATAGCTGCTGGCCGACTTGGAGTGTAGAATTTAATGATAAATGATTCACTTTTGCTAAACTGGCGAGAGGTACATTGTAAGTTAAGGCAATTTTATATAAGCTATCGCCAGGTTGTACATAATAATTATTTCCTTCTGTATTCACGATTAATGCTTGCCCGACTACGAGTGTTTGAGCTGGATTTAATCCATTATCTTTCACAATCGTTTCTGGTGTTGTTCCGTACTTCTGTGCTAATTTATATACGTTATCACCGCTTTGTACAGTTATAATTTGTAGCATATGCTCACTCCTTTAAAGAAAAAGATCCACCGCTTCTATTTTATTTTCAGTTTCTCTGTATTATGATTAAAGATGTAGAAAGAAACGCAAGCGAGAAGGAGACAAAACGATGTTTGTAGCAGAACAAGAAATTGACATTCGTTATGCAGAGACAGATCAAATGGGTGTCGTGTACCATGCGAATTATTTAGTATGGCTAGAACTTGGGCGTACGAAATTAATTCAAGATTTAGGGTTTTCATATGTTGAAATGGAGAATGATGGGGTTGTATCTCCTGTACTTGATTTGCAAATTACATATCGAAAAGCAATGCGTTACGGAGAAAAAGCAATTGTGAAAACATGGGTGGAGTCTGTGAGTCCACTACGCGTTGTGTACGGCTATGAAATTTATAATGGAAACGGCGAACGTTGCATTACAGCGTCTACAACAAATATTTGTGCAAAAAAAGAAGGCTTTCGTCCGGTATCATTTAAAAAATTGTACCCAGAGTGGTATGAGACATACGAGAAGATTAAAAAACAATGAAAAAACGTGGCTTAGGCCACGTTTTTTATTTTTCGTAATTAAATTGTGGGAAATCATCATCATTACTGAAGGTAACAGATAAATTATGTCCGTCAAAGAACCACTCATCATCGCCTTCAATAAAGAAAGTAATACCGTCTTCTTGAATTTGTACAGCAGGAGTAGCTGGATTATCTTTACGAATTCCTAATGAAAGACCTTTTTGAACAGTGCTACATCCACCATATTGTACGAAAAAGCGAAGAGCATCGCCTGTTTGTAAACCAAGTTCGTTTTTATACCAGTTTACTGCTTCTTTTGATACTGAAATGTTCATCTAATGTTCCTCCAACATAATCTCTTTTTCTTTTAGTATAAAAAATAACGCAAAAAGACGCCATTTATATGCTTTGCGTTTTCTTTTTGCGTTATGTGGGTTACAATCTTACTTTTGCTTTTTTGTTAAATTTGCTTTTGGTTCTGTTTTATTTATAATTCGTCCAATATTTGCACGATGTCGATAAATAACCATACCAGCTAATAAACACATCGCAACAATGAAGATTTTATTCCCGTTAATAATTGCTGCAACAACAGCGGCAACAGCTGTTAACATAGAAGAAAGTGAAACGTATCTCGTCGTAAATAGTAGGGTGAAAAAGATAACGGCTAGTACAACAAAGGTAATTGGCGCGTAGCATAATAGTACGCCAGCAGAAGTAGCAACCGCTTTTCCTCCACGGAACTTTGCGAAGATTGGGTATACATGACCAAGTACTGCAGCTAATCCGAACCATAGAGGATGGATATGTAAACCGAAAATTATCGGTAGAGCTGTAGCTAATGTTCCTTTTAAAATATCAGCAATTGTAACAATGAAACCCGCTTTTTTCCCTAATGTACGAAATGTATTCGTTCCTCCTAAATTTCCGCTGCCATGCTCGCGAATATCGATTCCATAACCAATCTTTCCAACGACAAGTCCAGATGGAATCGATCCAAGTAAATAGGCAACGATCAATAAAAGATATGTAAGCATAAGTTCAGTCTCCTTTATTCAAATGTGTTGATAAAGGGTAAAAAGAGTTTTTCCCGTATATTGTACCATACATTTGTAAAGAGCACATTTCTTTTTTATAAAGTGAAACTTCCATCAGTGGGGGAGGGGTTATTCCCACTGATGGTTAGTTGAACCAATCGGGCATTTACAGGCAGTTATCCTCCACCTATCTTCTTCGCTTTTCTCAATCTTGAGGTGGGGGTCATACTGCCCGTTAATGCGGGATAAAGTGAAATTTCTATTAATGGTGGGTTTCTCATTTCTCACTGATGGAAAGCTCTCACCAATCGGGTTTTACTGCCCGCGAATAGCGGGATAAATAAAAGATTCGATAAATGTTAAAAAAATTTTCACAGAATGTTATATTTTTCACATATTTGCCATCACTATATGTTGTATCATTTTGTTAGTAAATGAACAAGATGTTGTTGGGGGTTAAGAAATGAAGCAATTAATGGAAAAGAACAATGAATATGAAGAGAACCTAAAGGATATTTTTACGAAAATTGTTTATGCAAATGAACAAGACTTAATGCAAGAAAATGCGAATGTTGACGGTCGGTCTCCGATGGGAGTAATGGGGAAATTTGCATCTGAGAGTGCAAAGTATTACGCGGTGGAACAATTACTTTCTGAAGAAGTGAAAAAAGCAATGAATCAAAATATTTTATATCCACATGATTTAGATTTTTATGCAACAGGTACGACAACTTGTTCGCAAATTCCACTAGCCCAAATGCTTGAAAATGGATTTCATACAGGTCATGGATATATGCGACAGCCGCAAGATATTAAAAGTGCATTGGCACTGTCTTCTATTATTTTTCAAGCGAATCAAAATATGCAGCATGGCGGTCAATCATTTGCGCTGTTTGATATAGATTTGGCACCATATGTGAGAAAAACGTTTGAAAGAAATAAAAAACGTTTAGCAACATATCCATTAACAGCTAAGCAAGTAGAAGAGTTTGCATGGAAAGAAACAGAAAATGATACGTATCAAGCATGTGAAGCATTTATTCATAATTCGAATAGTATGCATAGCAGGGGCGGTGGACAAGTTCCATTTATTTCGATTAATTACGGAACGGATACATCAAAAGAAGGAAGATTATTAATTAAACAATTGTTACGAGCGACGCAAGCTGGATTAGGAAAAGGAGAAACGCCTATTTTTCCTATTCAAATATTTAAATTGAAAAAAGGTGTGAATTTTGAAGAAAGAGATCCGAATTATGATTTATTTGAACTAGCACTTGAAACGACAGCAAAACGCCTGTTTCCCAACTTCTCATTTTTAGATGCTCCATTTAATGCTATGCATTATGAGGGTCGTCCTGAAAGTGAAGTGTGTTATATGGGGTGTCGTACTCGTGTTATGTCTAATATTCATGGGGAAGAAACAGCAATCGGAAGAGGGAATTTATCGTTTACATCTATTAACTTAGTGAAATTAGCGTGTATGAGTGGATCAAAAGAAGCATTTTTTGAAGCTTTAAATCACTATATTGACCTTGGTATTCGTCAATTATTGGAAAGATTCTCTTATCAAGCAACGAAAAAGGCAAGAGATTTCCAATTCTTATATTCACAAGGAGTATGGCGCGGTGGTGAAAAACTTCAACCTGAAGATTCTGTTGCTGAAATTTTAAAACAAGGTACATTAAGTATTGGTTTTATTGGCCTTGCAGAATGTTTAGTTGCTTTAACGGGAAAGCATCATGGAGAAGACGAAAAATCATGGAAGCTCGGATATGAAATTATTGAATATATGAGAAAGAAGATGGATCAAGCAACAGAAGAACATCAGTTGAATTTTTCATTAATTGCAACTCCTGCCGAAGGGTTATCAGGGAAATTTATTAAAGAAGATCGAGCTGAATTTGGAATGATTACAGGTGTAACAGATCATAATTATTATACAAATTCATTTCATATTCCGGTTTATTACTCCATTCAAGCAATTGATAAAATTCGTTTAGAAGGACCGTTTCATGCACTTTGTAATGGTGGACATATTACGTATATTGAATTGGATGGAGCGGCTGTTCATAATCAAAAAGCATTACAGCAAATTGTACAGGCAATGGCACAATATGGCGTAGGATATGGATCCATTAATCACCCGGTAGATCGCTGTAAATGTTGCGGCTATAATGGGATGATTGAAAATGAATGTCCAAGCTGTGGGAATGAAAATGATCGTTATTTTGAAAGAATTCGCCGCATTACTGGATATCTTGTAGGGGATATGTCAAAGTGGAATAGTGCGAAGCGTAGTGAAGAAGCGGATCGGGTGAAACATAAATGAGAGTAATGAATATTATTCATGATAGTGTAGTAGATGGAGAAGGATTGCGGACAGTCGTATTTTTTGCGGGCTGTCCGCATCGCTGTTTTGGCTGCCATAACCCACAGTCTTGGAATATTTATAATGGAACTGAGGTTACAACAGAAGAGATAATAAAAGAAATTGAAAAAAACCCTCTTACTGATGTAACATTTTCAGGTGGAGATCCATTTTTTCAAGCTGCTGAAGTGAAAGTAATAGCAAAAGCGGTGAAAAAAATGAAAAAAAATTTATGGATTTATACAGGTTATACATTAGAGGAGATACAAAATTCACGAAATAATGATATGATAGAGTTATTGCAGTATGCAGACGTATTAGTAGATGGAAGGTTTGAGCTAGAGAAACGAAATCTTACACTACCGTTTCGTGGAAGTTCAAATCAACGTATTATTCGATTGAAGGAGTAAAAGGACGGGATAGAATTGAATAAAACAGTTTTACTTGTTGAAGATGAAAGAAGATTACGAGAAATTGTTAGCGATTATTTTCGTAATGAGGGCTTTGAAGTTATTGAAGCTGAAGATGGAAAGCAAGCATTAGAACGTTTTGCTGAGCATACAGTGGATTTAATTATATTAGATATTATGTTACCAGAAATTGATGGATGGTCTGTATGTAGACGTGTAAGAAAAGAATCAGCGGTACCCATCATTATGTTAACAGCTCGTTCTGATGAGGATGATACTTTACTTGGTTTTGAATTAGGAGCAGACGAATATGTAACAAAACCGTTTAGTCCAAAAATTTTAGTTGCACGTGCCAAAACATTATTAAAACGTGCAGACGGTGTGTTAGGTCAAGCTGAAGAGAATACACTTTCCTTGGCAGGTATCGATGTGAATCGTTTATCTCGTACCGTAATGGTAGACGATGAAGAGATTACGTTAACGCATAAGGAATTTGAGTTGCTTGTTTATTTGATGGAGAATAAAGGGATTGTATTATCTCGTCAACATTTATTAGATCAGCTTTGGGGGTATGATTACTTCGGAGATGATCGGACAGTAGACACTCATATTAAGAAACTTCGTAATAAATTAGGAGATAAAGCAACACATATTGGTACAGTTATTCGTGTAGGATACAAGTTTGAAGAATAAATATTTGTACATATAATTATACATCTGTATAATTATATGTACAATTTTTATGTACTTGACAATAATGAAATAAAATATTATTTTTTTGTTTGGATTTCACGATAAGTTCACAGAAAGAACACAAACCGTGATTATACTAAAAATACGATTTAAGCAGAGAGGGGATAAGTAAGATATGGGATACTACGATCAAAAAGAAATGAATGAAACTTATACAGAAACAGTAAAACCACGCAGCAAAAAAGGATACTTTTTTACAGGGGTTATCGGTGCTGTCGTTGGTGCAGTTACGATTAGTTTTGCAGTGCCGTATATGCCTTGGATAAATAACAGCGTGGCTTCATCAAAAGTAGAGGGAACGGCGATTCCAGTTTCTACTAAAACAAAAGGTGAAACAGACCTTGCAGGTATGGTTGAAGGCGCAAAAGATGTAGTTGTAGGTGTAATTAATTACCAAAAAAATGTTGATCCATTTTCGCCTCAATCGAACGGACAAGAAGCTGAAGCTGGTTCAGGATCAGGCGTTATTTATAAAAAAGTTGGAGATAAAGCACTTATTGTAACGAATAACCACGTTGTAGATGGTGCAAATAAATTAGAAGTGAAGTTAAGTGATGGAACGAAGGTTGACGCAAACCTAGTAGGAAAAGATCCATGGTTAGATTTAGCTGTCGTTGAGATTGATGGAAAGAATATTAATAAAGTTGCAACTCTTGGAGATTCAGATAAAATTCGTGCGGGAGAACCTGCGATTGCAATTGGTAATCCACTTGGCTTCGATGGAAGTGTAACAGAAGGTATTATCAGTAGCAAAAATCGTGAAATCCCAGTTGATATTAACGGGGACAACCGTCCTGATTGGCAAGCACAAGTTATTCAAACAGATGCTGCGATTAACCCAGGGAATAGCGGCGGTGCATTATTCAATCAAAATGGTGAAGTAATCGGTATTAACTCTAGTAAAATTGCAGAGCAATCAGTAGAAGGAATTGGCTTTGCGATTCCAATTAATGTAGCAAAACCAGTACTTGACTCTCTTGAAAAATATGGTGAGGTAAAACGACCTGTTATGGGTGTTCAAGTAATGAGTCTTGAGGATATCCCAAGTTATGCATTATTACAATTTAAATTACCAAAAGATGTAACAAATGGAGTTCTGTTAAGAGAAGTTGATCCAGCATCACCGGCAGAAAAAGCAGGATTGCAGCAATATGATATTGTCGTTGGCTTGGATGATCAAAAAATAGACAACGCACTTGAATTCCGTAAATATTTATACGAGAAGAAAAAAGTTGGCGATAAAATAGATGTGACAGCATATCGAAATGGTGAGAAAATCAAGAAAACAGTAACATTAGCTGACAAAAGTGGAACGAATTAATAAAGAAAGTCTCTTTCATGTTGAAAGAGACTTTCTTTATCGGCTATACTAAATTAACAGGAGGGATTACATATGACAATTGAAAATCCAACTCGTGCAGAAATTGGAGAGATTTTAAAGAATAGTAAGACTATTGCAGTTGTCGGATTATCTGATAATCCAGATCGTACTTCTTACATGGTGTCAAAAGCGATGCAAGATGCAGGGTACCGTATTATTCCTGTTAATCCAAAGGTTAGTGAAGTGTTAGGAGAAAAAGCGGTAAAATCATTGGCTGAAATAAAAGAGCATGTTGATATCGTCAATGTATTCCGTCGTTCTGAGTTTTTAATGGATGTTGCCAAAGAGTTTGCTGAGATTGAAGCGGATATATTTTGGGCACAATTAGGTATACAAGACGAAGAAACGTATCATTTTTTGAAAGAAAAGGGCTATACTGTCATTATGGATCGTTGCATTAAAGTTGAACATGCAATGACAAGGTAAAGTGAAATCTCCATCATTGGGAGCGATTCGCCTTCCAATGATGGAAAGCTCTCACCAATCGGGCTTTTACGGGGAGTTATTCCCCGCCTATCTTCCTCGTTTCGCTCTGGATTTTGAGGGGAGTACTGCTCAAGAATAGCGGGATAGATTGTATTTGTGAAGTGTATTGAGCTCCTATTCATTAGGGAGGAGCAGATGGACGAGGTGTTCATCATGAAGTTTTTTAAAGGTTGTTTTTGGGGATTGTTGCTAGTCACTCCATTTTGGATTATTATCATTTTGTTGATTATAAAATGGTGGAGTATGTAGTTGTTTTTGGAATACATATCCATGTTTCGTTGACAAACGATTACTTTTCTGAAATAGTAGCGTAGAGGAATCCTTGTGACAAGCAAGGATTTTTCTTATGAAAATAGTATATAAAAGAAATAACGTAACTTGCCAAAAGTGAGTAAAAAGCGTTATTCTATAATAGAAAACATATGTTCTGATTTTTTGGGTAGGAAAGGGGCAAGGAGTTTGGCTAAGCGTCAGTTTCAATATGATGAAAATGCAATTCAAGTGCTAGAGGGTCTTGAAGCCGTTCGGAAACGCCCGGGTATGTATATCGGGAGTACGGATAGCCGCGGATTGCATCATTTAGTATATGAGATCGTAGATAACTCCGTTGATGAAGCATTAGCGGGATTTGGCGATGAAATTAAAGTGATAATACATAAAGATAACAGTATAAGTGTAGTAGATAAAGGGCGCGGTATGCCGACAGGAATGCATAAGCTTGGAAAACCGACACCAGAAGTCATTTTAACTGTACTTCATGCTGGTGGTAAATTTGGACAAGGCGGTTATAAAACGAGTGGTGGTTTGCACGGTGTTGGCGCATCAGTTGTAAACGCATTGTCCGAATCGCTTGTTGTTACAATTAAACGAGATGGTTACATATATGAACAACGATTTGAAAATGGCGGTGTTCCAGTTACGACACTTGAGAAAATTGGAAAAACAAAAGATGCTGGAACAACGATTCATTTTAAACCGGATCGAACGATTTTTAGCACAACGAACTATAACTATGAAACGTTATGCGAGCGATTACGTGAATCAGCATTTTTATTAAAAGGCATGAAAATTGTACTTCAGGATAAACGCAACGATTTAGAAGATGTGTTTCATTATGAAACGGGTATTGAAGCGTTTGTTTCTTATTTAAACGAGGAGAAGGACCCATTGCATCCAGTTGTATATTTTGCAGGAGAGCAAAATGGAATTGAAGCGGAATTGGCTTTTCAATTTAACGACGGATACTCTGAGAACATTCTTTCCTTTGTTAATAATGTACGTACGAAAGATGGCGGTACGCACGAAGCTGGATTTAAAACAGCAATGACACGCGTATTTAATGAATATGCACGTAAAGTTTCCTTGTTAAAAGAGAAGGATAAAAACTTAGAAGGAACGGATATTCGTGAAGGATTAGCTGCCATTGTTTCCATTCGTGTTCCAGAAGAATTGCTTCAATTTGAAGGACAAACGAAAGGAAAGCTTGGAACAAGTGAAGGGCGTTCAGCTGTTGATGCTGTTGTGTCAGAGCATTTAGCGTATTTTTTAGAGGAAAATCCGGATGTGGCAACGCTTCTTGTGAAAAAAGCAATTAAAGCAGCGCAAGCTCGCGAAGCAGCACGGAAGGCGCGTGAAGAAGCACGCAGCGGTAAAAAGAAAAAACGTTCAGAAGGAACATTAAGCGGAAAGCTAACACCAGCACAATCGCGTAATCCACAAAAGAACGAGCTATATTTAGTGGAGGGTGATTCGGCAGGCGGTTCTGCAAAGCAAGGCCGGGATCGTCGCTTTCAGGCTGTTCTTCCACTGCGTGGTAAAGTTATTAATACAGAAAAGGCAAAACTCGCTGACATTTTTAAGAATGAAGAGATTAACACGATTATTTATGCAATTGGCGGCGGTGTTGGAGCGGAATTTTCAGTTGAAGATATTAATTATGACAAAATTATTATTATGACGGATGCCGATACAGATGGTGCGCATATTCAAGTACTGCTATTGACATTCTTCTATCGTTATATGAAGCCGCTAATTGAGGCAGGTAAAGTATTTATTGCACTTCCTCCTTTATATAAAGTGAGTAAAGGAAAGGGGAAAAGTGAAGTCATTGAATACGCTTGGTCTGATGAAGAGCTTGATGGTGTCACGAAAAAGGTCGGAAAAGGTTATATTCTACAGCGTTATAAAGGTCTTGGTGAAATGAATGCGGACCAATTATGGGAAACAACGATGAACCCAGAGACGCGCACGTTAATTCGCGTTAAAATTGATGATGCTTCACGAGCTGATCGCCGGGTTGCTACATTGATGGGGGATAAAGTAGAACCGCGCCGTAAATGGATTGAGCGCAATGTTCAATTTGGTATGCAAGAAGAAGGAAATATTTTAGAAAATGAAATGATTATAGCAACGGAGGTGGAATAACATGCAAGCAGAGAAGTTTCATGACCTCCCACTTGAAGATGTGCTTGGTGACCGCTTTGCACGTTATAGCAAATATATTATTCAAGACCGTGCGCTTCCAGATGCACGCGACGGTTTAAAACCCGTACAACGTCGTATTTTATATTCTATGTATGTAGAAGGAAATATAAATGATAAGCCATTTCGTAAGTCTGCCAAAACAGTTGGTAACGTAATTGGTAACTATCATCCGCATGGTGATTCGTCCGTGTATGAAGCGATGGTACGTTTAAGTCAAGATTGGAAAGTACGAAATGTATTAGTTGAAATGCATGGAAATAATGGTAGTGTCGATGGTGATCCGGCAGCGGCGATGCGTTATACAGAGGCTCGTTTATCACCAATTGCTTCTGAGTTATTACGTGACATTGATAAAGAAACAGTGGAATTTGTTTCAAACTTTGATGATACAAGTGAAGAGCCAGTTGTATTACCAGCTATGTTTCCAAATCTTTTAGTGAACGGATCTACGGGAATTTCAGCTGGTTATGCAACAGAAATTCCACCACATCATCTTGGAGAAGTTATCGATGCAACAATGCTGCGAATTGATAAACCAAACAGTACTGTAGACGATTTATTAACGCTGATTAAAGGACCAGACTTCCCGACAGGTGGGATTATTCAAGGTCTTGATGGGATTAAGAAGGCATATGAAACCGGAAAAGGAAAAATCATCATTCGCGGAAAAGCGGAAGTTGAGACGATTCGTGGTGGGAAGCAGCAAATCGTAATTACAGAAATTCCTTACGAAGTAAACAAAGCAAATCTTGTAAAGAAAATGGATGAGCTACGTTTAGATAAGAAGCTAGATGGAATTGCTGAAGTTCGTGATGAAACGGATCGTACAGGTCTTCGTATTGTTGTCGAATTGAAAAAAGATGCAAATGCAGAAGGTATTTTAAATTATTTATATAAAAATACAGATTTACAAATACCATATAACTTCAATATGGTAGCAATTCATAATCGCCGCCCTACATTAATGACATTACCAAAGATTTTAGATGCATATATTGGGCATCAAAAAGAAGTTGTAACACGTCGTTCGCAATATGAATTGCGAAAAGCAGAAAATCGTCAGCATATCGTGGAAGGTTTGATGAAAGCTTTATCAATCTTAGATAAAGTCATTGAAACAATTCGTGCTTCTAAAGATAAACGTGATGCGAAAAATAATTTAAGTGCAAGATTCTCCTTTACAGAAGCACAATCAGAAGCAATTGTATCACTGCAATTGTACCGTTTAACAAATACAGATATTACAGCATTAGAAAAAGAGGCCGAAGAGCTACAAACGAAAATTACAGAATTACAAGCGATTTTACAAAGTGAAAAAAGACTTCTTCAAGTGATTAAATCGGACTTAAAGAGAGTAAAGAAAACGTATAGTGATAATCGTCGTGCTGTAATTGAAGAAGAGATTGAAGAAATTAAAATTGATGTGGAAGTGATGATTCCACATGAAGATGTCATCGTTACTGTAACGAAAGAAGGATATGTAAAGCGAACTGGTTGGCGCTCGCATAATGCATCGAACGGAAAAGACTTCGGTATGAAAGAGGGCGACATCTTACTCGAACGCTTCGATACAAATACAACCGCGACAATTCTTTTATTTACAAACAAAGGGAATTATATTTATCTTCCGGTATACGAAATGCCAGATATTCGCTGGAAAGATCTAGGTCAGCACGTGGCGAATATTGTTTCACTTGACCGAGATGAAACACTCGTCTTTGCAACTGTTGTTCCGAATTTTGAAGAAGAGAAACGATTTATTACGTTTGTTACAAAAAATGGAATGATTAAGAAGACAGAACTGAATCAATATAAGGTGCAGCGCTATTCACGTGCATTTGTCGCGGTTAATTTAAAGAAAGATGATGAAGTCGTTGATATTTTTGTTACAGATGGAACGCAAGATATTCTTCTTGCAACGCACGGTGCATATGCACTTGTTTTCAATGAAGAAGAAGTGAGTCCAGTCGGCGTGCGGGCAGCTGGTGTAAAAGGAATGAATGTAAAGGAAGATGACTATGTTGTATGCGGTCTTCCTATAAACTCTGAGAAAGATCAGCTTGTTCTCGTTACGCAACGAGGTGCAGTAAAACGATTAAAAGCAACAGAGATTGAAAAATCGACGAGAGCAAAACGAGGACTCGTTATCTTTAAAGAATTGAAAAAGAATCCATACCGTATCGTTGGTGTAGAAGTTGTTCGAGCAGATGAAGTTGTTTGTATGCGAACAGAAAAGCAGATAATAGAAGAACTTGATCCGAATACACTTCGTAATAAGGATCGTTACAGTAACGGAAGTTTATTAATAGATGTAAGTGATGTCGGCCTTGTTGTAGAAACGTGGCCGCAGAAAAAAAAACAGTAAGAAAACGCCCGATTCATGATGTGAGTCGGGCGTTTTTGTCTAAATTTGTCTGAGAAATAGTAGTTGTACAAATAAAATACTTCCATTATCATTTAACTAAATATTTAAAATGTTCAGAAAAAATGAAGATGGGGGTATATGGGTGATAAAAAAGAAGAATTTTGCTTTTGTTCTTTCGGCGGTATGTGTGTTTGGGCTATTAGCGGGATGCGGCAATAAAACAAATGGTAATGCTGATACAGCAAGTACGGGAGGTGGGGGTGGAAAGGTCATAAAAATAGCGACTCAATCACCGCTTTCCGGTGGTTCAGCAACGCAAGGAGAAGCAATTAAACTTGGTGCACAACTGAAAATAGAAGAACAAAAAGAAGAGTTTAAAAAATTAGGATATGAACTAAGGCTTGTGCCATATGATGATCAAGCTGATCCGAAAAAAGGTGTTGCGAACGCACAAATTATTGGTGCGGATAAAGAAATACTCGGTGTCGTTGGACATATGAATTCAGGAGTCGCAATTCCATCTTCTGAAGTGTATGAGAAAAACAATGTTGTTATGGTATCACCTACAAATACTGCTGTTGAAGTAACAGATCGTAATTTGAAAGTAGTAAATCGTATATGTACAAGAGATGATTTTCAAGGTCCTGCCGGGGCAGAGTTTGCGTTGAAAACACTGAAGGCAAAAAACGTTTTTATTATTGATGATAAAACAGCTTATGGAACAGGTTTAGCAAAAGCGTTTAAAACAGAAGTTGAAAAATTAGGTGGAACGATTGCAGGTTATGAATCTATTACGGTCGGAGAAAAAGATTTTAATGGTGTGTTAAATAAAGTACTCGCGAAAAAACCTGATTTAATTTACTTTGGTGGTCTATATGCAGAAGGTGGACTGTTAGTGAAGCAAGCACGTGAAAAAGGTCTTACGATTCCGTTTATGGGCGGTGATGGTATGGATTCAGCAACGATGGTAGAAATTGCAGGTAACTCTATCGAGAACACGTATTACACTTCTATCGCTGCTGATCCGAAAACGACGGAAAAAGGAAAGAAATTCGCAGATAATTATAAGAGTAAATTTAATAAAGAGGTAGAAGGATATTCAGCTTACGGATATGACGCTGCGGGTGTACTTCTGCAAGGAGTGGAAGATGCGATTAAAGCAAATAACAACAAAATGCCAACTCGAGAACAAGTGCGCGATACTGTTCGGAAAACAAATAATTTTGAAGGAGCAGTAACAAACGTAGGATTTGATAGCAAGGGTGATAATAAGTTTGCAAAAGTATATATTTATAAATTCGCAGAACAAAAATATCCAGGTAGACAAGAAGGAGAAGTGGAGAAAAAGTAAGGTGATATGGGTACGGTACTTATGTTCCGTACCTTTTTTAAAGAAAAATAAAGGGGAGGGAATTTTATGTTCGGAGAAATCATGCATACACTTCCTCAAGTGCTAATTGACGGATTAACACTTGGTGCAGTGTACGCAGTTGTCGCGTTAGGATATACGATGGTATATGGGATATTAGAACTTATCAATTTTGCTCATGGAGAAATTTTTATGACGGGTGCTTTTATTGGCACAACCATTTTCCTTGTTTTTATGGGGTTTGGTTGGATGACGGTTATGCCAGCTCTACTAGCATTGTTACTTGTTTTAGTTGCAACATCGCTTATAACAGGTTTTCTTGGGATGGGGATTGAAAGGGTCGCGTATCGACCGCTTCGAAAAGCACCGAAACTTATTACGTTAATCACCGCAATTGGTGTTTCCTTTCTGCTGCAAGATATCGTTCGCTTTATTGCTGAATTAAAAAAGGGAAACTACATTATAACAGGTCCTACCTTATTCAATGATCAAATTACAGTACAGGCTTCAGCAATTATGTCCTCTTTTAATAACGCTCAACTTAAAACATCTTCTCTTATTCTTCTCGTTCTCGCGGTTATTATGATGCTCTCTCTAGATTTTTTTATCAATAAAACAAAGTGGGGAATGGCGATGCGTGCTGTTGCACAAGACCGTGATACTGCTTCATTAATGTCAGTAAATGTGAATAAAGTGATTTCCCTTACGTTTTTTATCGGTTCCGCGCTTGGCGGAGCAACAGGTGTCCTGTTTGCTGTGCAATATGGAACAATAGACCCATACATTGGCTTTATTTTAGGGCTGAAAGCGTTTACGGCGGCTGTTCTGGGCGGAATTGGTAATATTCGAGGTGCGATGGTTGGCGGTATATTGCTTGGACTGCTAGAAATGTTTGCGGCTGCAAATTTATCCACTTTATCTTCTGGGATATTGGGAGCTGAATATAAGGATGTGTTTGCCTTTGGAATTTTAATTCTCGTTTTAATTTTTAAACCAGAAGGTATTTTCGGCAAAGCAGTTGCCGAGAAAGTGTAGGTGATGATAATGACAAAATGGCTAGAAATGATAAGGAAAAATACGAGGATGCAACTTATATTATTAGTCCTTTATATGGGAATAACTGCTGCGAGCCTATATTTTGCACAAAAGTCAGTAACGGCATTTCTACTATTATTACTGTCTCTTTTATTATTGTATTACACAAATTTGCACAGTAAATGGAAATGGTTGATAGGGTTATTTGTATTAGTCATATTGCTTCCATTCACAGCAAGTGGTGGTCCTGCATATCAGTCTTATATGGAAGTGGCGACATTAGTTGGAATTTATATAGCAATGGCGCTAGGATTAAATATTGTTGTCGGCTTTGCAGGGTTGCTAGATTTAGGATTTGTCGCTTTTTTTGCAATAGGAGCTTACACATACGGTATTTTTGCAACAGCTCAAGCAAATAACTTTATGCCATTTGGTCAATATCCATTGTCAGGAGAAAGTTTTTGGATTTTTATTTTACTAGGCGGTTTTATTGCGGCAGTATTTGGAGTCTTACTTGGCATCCCGGTGTTGCGTGTGAAAGGTGATTACTTAGCGATTGTGACACTTGGATTTGGGGAGATTATCCGTATAATTTTTAATAATCTAGATAAGCCGGTTAATATTACAAACGGTGCAATGGGTTTATCTTCTGTAAAACCACCTTCTTTATTTGGGTTTACATTTTTGCAATCAAGTCAAGTGTACTACATTGTACTCGGTATTTTATTACTCGTGATTTTTATTGTAAAACGACTAGAGTTTTCGAAAATAGGCCGTTCTTGGAAGGCAGTTCGTGAAAATGAAATTGCCGCTCAAGCAATGGGAATTCCGCTTGTGAAAACAAAGCTGTTAGCGTTTGCGATCGGTGCGTCATTTTCTGGAATGATGGGCGTTGTCTTTGCAGCAAAACAAACTTTCGTCGATCCAACAAGCTTTACGTTACTAGAGTCGATTACGATTCTTGTTATGGTATTACTTGGTGGTATGGGGAGTGTACCAGGAGTTATTTTAGGAGCAGCAGTTATGACGATTTTAAATTTACAAGTACTTACTGAATTAACAAACTGGCTAAACCAATTAAACTTAAGTGGAACGATTGCGATCCCGGATGCACTTTCTCCAGCTAAGATGCAGCGTTTTATCTTTGGTGGAATTTTAATTTTATTTGCTTTGTATCGCCCGCAAGGACTCATACCTGCGAAAAATAGGAAATTTAATGAAGAGCAGCTGAAAAAAGGTAGGACAAAACAAATCGAATCGCAAAAAGAGAACGTATTTGGAGCCTAGGGGGTGAGAATATGACGATTTTAACAGTTCGGAATATTACAAAGCGGTTTGGCGGACTTGTTGCAGTGAAAAGTGTTGATATGAAAGTAAAAAAAGGATCGATTACAGCTGTAATTGGACCGAACGGAGCAGGGAAAACGACGTTCTTTAATATGGTAACAGGTGTGTATAAGCCGGATGAAGGTGATATTCTACTTGCTGAAAAAAAGATAACTGGTTTGAAGCCGCATGATATTTCAAAGCATGGTATTGCCCGTACGTTTCAAAATATTCGTCTTTTTAACAATATGACGGTACTTGAAAATGTGATGGTAGGACTTCACAATCATTTGAAAAGTAATCTTTTGGCAATTTTGTTACATCTTCCAGGAGTAAAGAGAGAAGAAGAACGAGCGCAGCAAAAAGCATATGAACTTTTAGAATATGTTGGTTTAGCTCACTTATTAAATGAAGAAGCGCAAAATTTATCATACGGGGCACAGCGGCGCCTTGAAATTGCTAGGGCGCTCGCGGCAAAACCGCAAGTGTTGTTATTGGATGAGCCGGCAGCTGGTATGAATCCAAAGGAAACGAAGGAGTTAACAACGCTTATTTATCGTATGCGTGAAGAGCTGGACATAACAATTATATTAATTGAACATGATATGAAACTTGTCATGGAGATTTCTGAGCATATCATTGTATTAGATCATGGTGAAAAAATTGCAGAAGGAAGACCAGAAGATATTCGTAACAATCCAAAAGTGATTGAAGCATATTTAGGGAAAAGTGCAGTGTTGGAATAACGATATAAGATAAAGTGAGGAACTCGCTATAAATTCGTTAGAACAGAATAAAAAGGAGGAGAGTATTTTGCTAGAGCTTACCAATATAAATGCGTATTATGGTGGTATTCAAGCTTTAAAAGACATTAATATTTCTGTAGGAAAGGGCGAAATTGTAACGCTTATTGGAGGCAACGGAGCTGGTAAATCCACGACATTGAAGACGATTAGTGGTCTTGTTATACCGAAGTCAGGAGAAATTTCGTTTGAGGGCAAACAGATTACGAAGCAATCCCCACACGTAACCGCTTTATCCGGAATTGCTCATGTGCCAGAGGGGAGACGTATTTTTTCACGCCTTACAGTAAAAGAGAATTTAGAGATGGGGGCATTTTCAATAAAGGATAAAAGCATAGTGAAGGAACGGATGGAGCGTACTTTTCACTATTTCCCAAAGTTAAAAGAACGGCTAGAACAAAAGGGCGGTACGATGAGTGGCGGTGAACAGCAAATGCTTGCAATTGGACGTGCGCTCATGAGCGGGCCTCATTTACTTATGTTAGATGAACCTTCAATGGGACTTGCGCCAATTATTGTTGAGCAAATCTTTGAAATTATTTCAGAGCTCAATAAAGAAGGAATGACGATTTTACTTGTTGAACAAAATGCATATCAAGCGTTACAAATTGCACATCGTGGATATGTGATTCAGACAGGGGAAATTAAAATGGTAGGAGAAGGAAAATCATTGATGCATAATGAGTTTGTGAAAGAAGCGTATTTAGCATAATACAAGAGCTGCCCTAAGTAGGGTGGCTCTTTGTCATGTTAATCTATGTTACCATTATTACTAAAGAGCAATTTATAAAAGCAAAACATTATGTAGAAAAAAGATAAATTGATATAATAAAAGTTCATCATATTCTATACATAATTGGGAGGAGTTTTATGAACAAAATAGGTGTTGGTATTGTAGGTTACGGCTTTTCTAGTACAACCTTCCACATTCCGCTGCTACAAACAATTGAAGACTACGAAATTCGTGCAATTGTGTCTTCACAAGAAGCGAAAGCAAAAGCATCATTTCCACACGTAGATGTTGTGGCAACAATTGACGAGCTTATTATGCAAGAGAATATAGATCTTATCATTATTACATCTCCAAATACAACGCACTTTGAATATGCAAAAAAAGCAATTCTTCACGGTAAACATGTTGTTGTTGAAAAGCCTTTTGTTGTTACTGTTGAAGAAGGGGAAGAGTTAATAGCATTAGCGAAGCAGTATGGCGTTGTGTTAAGTGTATATCATAACCGCCGCTTCGATAACGATTTCAGAACGGTTCAAAAACTATTACAAGATGATAAAATCGGTAAGGTTTATACGTATGAGGCTCATTTTGATAGATTTCGTCCCCATGTTCGCGATCGCTGGCGGGAACATAAATTACCTGGATCAGGGATGTTGTTTGATTTAGGATCACATCTCATTGATCAAGCGTTACACTTATTTGGAATGCCGGAAGCAGTTTATGCAGATGTTGTCAATCAGCGTCCGGGGTCGCAAATAGATGATTATTTTCATATTATTCTTCATTATGAGGAAATGCGTGTTATTCTTCATAGCGGTAGTCACGTTAAATATGCAGGGCCACATTTTAGCATTCACGGTGAAAAAGGCTCGATTGTTAAATATGGAATGGATTCCCAAGAAGAGCAGTTAAAGGCAGGAAAGAAACCTGGTGATGAAGGATATGGAGAAGATGCTATGCATATGTATGGGGTTCTTTCTACAGAGGAACAAGAAATTCATATTCCAACAGAAATAGGATGTTATGAGAACTATTATAAAGGTGTCCGAGATGCGATAATGAAACGAGAAATGCCACCTGTTACTGCTGAGGAAGCTCTAAATGTGATTCGTGTTATTACAGCTTGTTTACAAAGTAGTCAGCAAGGAATTATAGTGAAATGGTAGAGTCAGTGTATGCACTGGCTCTTTTTGTATTTTAGTAAATTATGTCGGAATTTTACGAGAAAACGCTAACGATTTTTATTGTACAACCTTTATGTATAACATAATATTTTAAATATTAAAAACATTATGGATTAGGGGGATGTACTATGAAGAAAAAGATATCGCTTTTGTTATCAGGGGTTTTATTAGCGGGAATGATGGCAGGGTGTACGAGTAAAGGAAACGAAAATTCAGCGTCTACTAAAAATGAAACAAGAGCAAGTAAAGTAATTAAAATTGCTTCTGAATCTCCTCTTTCTGGCGGATCAGCTGCATTTGGAGAATCTATTAAGCTTGGAACGCAGCTTGCAGTGGATAAACAAAAAGAAGAGTTTAAAAAACTAGGTTTTGAATTACAATTTGTTCCGCAAGATGATCAAGGTGACCCAAAAAAGGGGGTTGCTAATGCTCAGTCTGTCGCAGCTGATAAAGATGTATTGGGCGTTGTAGGACATTTAATGTCAGGTGTATCTATTGCCGCTTCTGAAACATATGAGAAAGCAAATCTCGTTATGGTATCACCATCGAGTACGGCAGTTGAATTAACAGAACGTGGATTAAAGACTGTTGCGCGCCTTGTTGCAAGAGATGATTTCCAAGGTCCGGCGGCAGCAAAATATGCGGTTGAAACAGTAAAGGCAAAAAATATTTTTGTAATTCAAGATAAAACGGCGTACGGTACAGGCTTAGCTGACGCATTTAAAAAAGAAGCAGAAAAGCTAGGAGCAAAAATTGTCGGTTATGAAGGGATTACAGTTGGTGAGAAAGATTTTAGTGGTGTGTTAACCCAAGTTGTCGCGAAAAAGCCAGATCTTGTTTATTTCGGTGGTATGTATTCAGAAGGATCAGTTTTAGTAAAACAAGCACGTGAAAAAGGAGTTACAGCACCAATTATGGGCGGTGACGGTATCGACTCTCCAACAATGGCAGAAGTTGCAAAAGATGGATTAAAGGATACGTATTATACGACAGTAGCAACAGCACCAACAGTAACAGAGAAAGGGAAAGCATTTGTAACAGAGTATAAAGAGAAGTTCAAAAAAGATGTGGAAGCATACTCTGCATATGGATATGATTCAGCTGGTGTTATTTTACAAGGAATTAAAGATGCCATTAAGAAAAATGATGGTAAATATCCAACGCGTGAACAAGTACGCGATGCAGTTCGTGCTATAAAAGAATATGATGGCGTTGTTACGAAAGTAGCTTTCGATGATAAAGGTGATAACAAATTTGCTAAAGTTTATATTTATAAGTATGAGGGTGCGAAATATCCAGGAAGACAAGACGGAGAAGTAAGTAAATAATGAAAAAAACCCGGCAGAGGCCGGGTTTTTTAGTTTGGATTAGAAAGTCCATAGAAAAACATTGTGAGGATTTCTTTTGTTTGTTGTTCACGATGTTTACCAACTAAGTGTGCAACGAATTGATCACTCATTTTAGAAAACGTATTGATATATAACAAAATCATATCTTTTGAAAGATTGGGATTAATTTCTTTTTTCTGCTGTGCTTCTTCTATAAAGCGAAGAAAAAGGGGAAGCGCTTTATCCATTTGATATGTAAATAGAAAATTACGCAATTCTTCATCTGTTTGCATCGCTTGTTCAATCATTTCAGGATGAAAGATGTTCACGCTTTGTAATTTTCGAGTCATAATAAGATGTATTTTTTCTTGAAAAGATAAGTCGCTCGTTAACAGTTCTTCGTAATAATGAACCTCTTGAATGGTAAACTCTTGAATGAGTTCACGAAATAAAGCATCTTTACTTCCGAAATGATTATATATTGTAACTTGTGAAACCTTCGCTTGTTTTGCAATATCTTCTATTTTCACATCTTTATATCCATTTTTAGAAAATAATTCTAATGCAGCTACTTTAATAGCCTGCTTTTTCTTCTTTTTCACCTTTTCAAAACCGTTCATATGAATCACCTCCACTTAAATATACAAGATGATAAGAAAGGAAACAATATTTTTGAAATATAGGCTTTAATATATTTCAAAAATATTGATTCTCTTATAACAGAGGAGTATAATAATTTTGAAATATAAAATGTATAATATTTCAAAAAATGAGGTGGGATAATGTTAATCGTTCAAAATGTCACGAAAAAATTTTCAAATGGAAAAGGCTTATTCGATGTTTCATTTCAAGTAAAAGAAGGCGAAGTATTTGGTTATTTAGGACCAAACGGAGCAGGAAAATCAACAACAATTCGTAATTTAATGGGATTTATACAACCTACTTCTGGAACAGCGACGATGTTCGGATTGGATTGCTGGAAGGATGCGGCTGATATTCAAAAAAGGGTTGGATATTTACCTGGAGAGATTTCTTTTATAGAAGGAATGAATGGATTGGGATTCTTGCAACTTATGCAAGGAATGCGTGGTATGAAAAGTAATGGTCGACGTGATGAATTAATTGAGCGCTTTCAGTTTGATGTGAAAACGCCCATTCGAAAAATGTCTAAAGGAATGAAGCAAAAAGTAGGGATTGTAGCAGCCTTTATGCACGATCCAGAAGTGCTTATTTTAGATGAACCGACTTCAGGTTTAGATCCACTTATGCAGCAGTTATTTGTTGATCTTATATTAGAAGAAAAACAAAGAGGAAAAACAATTTTTATGTCGTCTCATATTTTTACAGAAATTGAACGGACATGTGATCGTGTAGGGATTATTAAAGACGGAAAGTTACTCACAGTAGAAAATATTCATGATTTGAGAGCAAAACAACGGCAAGTTATTGATGTGACAGTATCCTCACAAGAACAATTGCAAGCATTAAAGCAAACGGCACTACAAATTGATAGCGTGCAAGGGAATACAGCTTCTATTATTGTACAGGGAAATTATAATCAACTTCTTCAAACATTGGCGCAGCACGATGTAATTGGTTTTCAGATGAGAACAATGGATTTAGAAAATATCTTTATGCATTACTATGATGAGGAAGGAGCAAATCAATTATGAGTAAAGCGTTATTTGTTGCTAGTTTAAAAGCAAATGCCAAAATGATTTTGAACTATGCTATTGGTTCAGTTCTTTATTTATGGTTACTAATTTGGATCTTTCCATCATTCTCATCTGTCAAGGGAGTAGATGAAATACTGAAAGCGATGCCTCAAGGGGTATTAAAAGCAGTGGGATTTGAAAAAGGGATTGAAAAATTGAATGATTTTTTAGCCGGAGAATATTATGGTTTGATCTTTGTTTTGTTGTTGATGGTGTATAGTATTATAGCATCGACAAAACTAGTTGCTTATCTAGTTGATAGAGGATCGATGGCTTATTTATTATCTACATCTGTTTCGCGTACAAAGGTAATTTTGACGCAAGCATCTGTCTTAATCATAGGGTTATTTACGATCGTTATGGCTACTTATCTTGGCGGTTTAGTTGGAGCAGAATGGCTAATTGAAAAAGTATCCATTGATAAAGTATTATTTTTTAAACTCAATTTTCTTGGCGGACTTTTATTTCTTGTTATTTGTGCATATTCATTTTTCTTTTCCTGTTTATTTGATGATGAAAAGAAAGCTTTGAGTATTTCTACAGGTATAACAGTATTGTTTTATGGATTGGATATGTTAGGAAAATTGAGTGATAAATTGGAATGGATGAGACATTTATCTATATTTAGCTTGTATCGCCCGCAAGAAATTGTTGATGGAAGCTATAATATATGGCCGACAAGTATTGGTTTACTTATAGCAGCTAGTATTCTTTTTATAATTTCTGTGATTCTGTTTAAAAGAAGAGATTTACCTTTATAAAAGATCTTTTAATAAAAAGAAGAGGTGAATTGGCTTTTTTAGGTAGACAGTAAAAAGAGTTCATCTAATGTGGTGGACTAGTATCAGGCCTTTTAGGTAAATATTACGAAACAGCATTTAAGCAACTTTACCGTGATATTCAATTAGGGTAAGGTTGTTTTTTTTTTTTTTGGAATATTATTCCATGCTTAATGTCCTAATCCTTCTTCTAACTATGCTGCTCCGTTTGTTTAATAAGAAAAATCGATAATATTCTTTAACAAAGCCAAAATTTTAATAAAGAAAATGAAAAGATGCAGTAGCAGTTAATGGCGATAAAGTTTTCGCATTGAAAGTTATTTTGTAAAAAGGATTAGTGTTTTTGTTAAGTATTGATTGCTTTATGTTAGAAGTCCGCAAGTATATAGTGTTAAGAAATAATAAGAGTGTTGCTATACAGAGTAAAAATGAAGTTGTCAGACAAAACTTGAGAAAGTTTTACTGGAAATATAAGAAAACAAAATGAAAGAATCAAAAAGAAGATATGCATAAAAATGTAATATATTGTAAAATATTATCTTATATGGTTTTTGGAAAATAGTAATAAATAGAAGAATCTAAGCATCCGTATAGTGAAGGGGGTGCCTTTTTTCTTGAATTATTTTACAGAATAATTATAAATGTTACTGTAATAAAATAATTTTTTAAATTTTTTTAATAATACTACTTTACAAAATCATAAAAATTAGTAGAATATTAATTAATAGAAATTTTCTGATAACTATATAGAAACATAAAGTTGTCAAAAAGTTTCTCACAAGTAGTATCGTACATAAAATTAGGGAGGGTACAAAATGAAAAAGATCAAAAAAATCTCAGCTGTAGTAGCGCCAGTGCTGGCGATGAGCGTGGCTTTAACAGCATGTTCAGGATCAGGGGACAAAAAAGCAAGCACAGAGCCAAAAAATGATGAGAAAAAAACAGAAGGTAAGTTAGCGGATAAACAAGTATTGAATTTATTAGAAACACAAGAAATTCCATCTATGGACTCTTCTAAAGCAACGGATCAAGTTTCGTTGCTTGTATTAAACAACGTAATGGAAGGTTTATACCGTCTTGATAAAGATAATAAGCCAGTTCCTGGTGTGGCAGAATCATATACAAAGAGCGATGATAGTAAAAAATATACGTTTAAGCTTCGTAAAGATGCGAAATGGTCAAATGGCGATCCTGTAACAGCAAAAGATTTCGTATTTGCATGGCAACGTTTATTAGATCCTAAAACAGCTGCTGAATATGCATTCATTATGTATGATGTGAAAAATGCGCAGGCAATTAATGAAGGGAAAGCACCGGCTGATTCGTTAGGGGTAAAAGCGGTTGATGATTATACATTAGAAGTAGAATTAGATAACCCAATTCCATACTTTATTCAATTAACATCATTTGCTTCATTCTATCCATTAAATGAGAAAGTTGTAAAAGAAAAAGGCGATAAATACGCCTTAGAAGCTGATAGCTTAGTATACAACGGACCATTCTCTTTAGCTGAATGGAAGCATGAACAAGGATGGAAATATAAGAAAAACGATCAATATTGGGATAAGAAAACAGTGAAGCTAGACGAAATTAACGTCAACGTAGTTAAAGAGTTATCTACTCGTGTTAACTTATATGAAAGTGGCCAAGCTGACCGTGTTGGGTTAGCAGCAGAATATGTTGACAAATATAAAGGAAATAAAGATGAGTTTCACACAGAATTAGATCCGTCAACATACTTCCTGCGCCTAAACCAAAAGCGTGGTGGCCAAGATACACCGTTGAAAAACGAGAAGCTTCGCCAAGCAATTGCAAAAGGATTTGATAAAAAGGCATTAGCGAACGTCATCTTAAATGACGGCTCTAAGCCAGCGGACTACCTTGTACCATCAACGCTTTCAACTGGTCCAGATAAGAAAGATTTCCGTGATTCATTCGGCGGTTCTATTAAAGATGTAGCATATGATCCAAAAGAAGCGAAAAAACTTTGGGAAGAAGCAAAGAAAGAATTAGGTAAAGACGAAATTACGCTTGAATTGTTGAACTATGATACTGACAATGCGAAGAAAATTGGCGAATATTTAAAAGAACAATTAGAGAAAAACTTGCCGGGCTTAAAAATCAATTTGAAAAACCAACCGTTTAAACAAAAATTAAAATTAGAAACAGATCAAAACTATGATATTTCTTACGCTGGTTGGGGTCCGGACTATCCAGATCCAATGACATTCATCGATATGTTTGAAACAACAAACTCTCATAACCAAATGGGCTACTCTAATAAAGAGTATGATGAAATCGTGAAAAAAGGTAAGAAAGAACTATTGGCTGACCAGAAGACTCGTTGGGAACAATTAGGAAAAGCTGAGAAAATCTTACTTAAAGATGCAGCAATTGCACCATTATATCAACGTGGTAACTCTTACTTACTACGTCCGAATGTACATGACATCGCTTCTCATAGCTTTGGTGGAGATTTCAGCTACAAATGGGCTTATGTTACTGAGAAAGAAGACAAAAAATAAGAATCAGTCAAAAAGAGGGTACAATACTGTACTCTCTTTTTTATGAGCACATTTTTATGTGGTATGAATACATATGCAATACGAAAACAAAATAAAACTCTCATTGCGGATTGAAATGAGAATTTTACTGTCCCGAAGTGTGGAGAAAAGGAGTTGTATATGAAACAATATTCTTATTTAGATTTCCTTGCAGCATTTGGTATTGGTAGTGCACATCCAGGAGGTTTTACGTTAACAAAGCAATTGTTACCGCAGCTTTCATTAGGGCAGCATACAAAATTATTAGAGATTGGTTGTGGAACAGGCAGGACAGCTTCTTATATTGCGAAACAGTATGGTTCTGCTGTAAGTGCGGTTGAAATAAATGAAACGATGATTGAAAAAGCAAAAAAAAGATGGGATAAGGATGGAGTAAATATTGAGCTCATTGCAGGGAGCGTAGAGACACTACCGTTTCGTGATGAAATGTTTCATATTGTATTAGGAGAGTCAATTCTTGCATTTACAAATAAAAGAAAATCGATAAATGAGTGTTATCGTGTATTACAATATGGTGGAACGCTACTTGTTATTGAACTGGTAATCGAGCAACACTTACCAATGCATGAGGAAAAAAATATATTAGCTTTATATGGAATGGAGCAGCTGTTAACAGCGCAAGAATGGATTGCACTCTTTAAACAAGCAAATTTTACAACAGTACGTGTACTTGGAGGCGGAACCATTGCAGAGACGATTTCTACACATGTAGAAGAACCAGAGTGGAATATATCTGATTTTATTTCACAAGATTTGTATAATGCATGGATTGCGCATGAACATACTTTACATCAATACAAGCATATATTAGGGCACCGAATTTTTATTTGTCAAAAATAAAGGGAAACTTTGATTAATGGTAAACTTCATTCTTCGTAAAAGTCCGATTGGGCGGGCTTTCCATCAATGGGGAATGAAAAAAAACGCTGATAGAAGTTTCACTTTATAAAAAAAGCCAACATACTCGTTGGCTTTTCTTTAAATGAAAAATAAAGCAGCTAATGCAATACCGGTAATAAATCCAAAACCAACTTCAACGGCTCCAAATCCACCAAATCCGCCAAATCCGCCAAATCCGCCAAATCCGCCAAATCCACCAAATCCACCACCACATCTACATTCATCAAATCCACATCTATCACATCTACGAGATCTACGAGATCTACGAGATCTACGTCTACCAGATCTGCAGTCATCAAATCCAAATCCACAATGGTTACATTCATCAAAACCACCGCAGAAATCACAGCCGAAGCTACCACCAAAGCCAAATCCGTGGTCAAATCGCTTGCGATGAACTGGTTCAATCCATACTGATTTATTCGTTATATCAACAATTCTTCCGAGATGGATCCTGCCTTTATTATCTTCAATGCGTACGACTCGCCCATAATATCGCCGGCATGTATCATAATGTCGATGAGAATACATATAAATTCGCCCCTTTCTCTTTCCAATATTACGATATGATAAAGGGACAAGAGCGGCTTGTACGTTTGTCTATTCCTTCATAATTGTGATGAAAAACGGGAATGATAGGGAAGGACTGTTTGTTAGCAATGAAAAATGCTACTGCCTGTTAGAGTGAGATAAAAAGGAGTGAAAAAAATGAATCATTCAGAAACGTTTCAAACGTATGAAATGTCATGGGAGGCATTGACAGATGCACTTCGAAAAGAAATGACACGTCAAGTTGGAGCAGATATTATTGATAGTATTGTCTGTAATTTAGAAGACGGATTTGAAGTGTATACATATATCCAAGGGGATCTTGCGTTTGAATATAAGGAAACACTTGAACGAAAGTATGGCACAGATAGCAAATTTCCTAACATATTAACAGTATTACTATTGGCGGATATCTATAATGTAAAAGAAAGTAACATTCGTCTTCATGCTGATCACAAAGAAAATCCAGTTGTAGAAGTATACGTAAAACAATGAGAGTGCTTGCAGGGTGCACTCTCATTTTTGTTATAATAAAAGATTTAAGAAAAAGGTGAAAGTATGAAACGAGTACGGTTACGTGAACTAGGAATCAAAGTTGGAAAAATGGGAGAGAAATTTCTCATTTGTTCGCGATGACAATTGAAGCCGTAGAAGAGGCAATTTGGAATGCTTTATCCCGCTATTCACGGGCAGTAAGACCCTACCTTAAGATGGAGGAGAAAGGCGAAGAAGATAGGTGGGGATAACTGCCCGTAAAAGCCTGATTGGGCGGGCTTTCCATCAGTGGGGGATGAAGAACCCCCCCACTGGTGGAAGTTTCTGTCGCTTTTAAATAAAGTCACGGTGTTTATAAAAAAGACGCGATGTTTTGCCCCTTTGGATCTGTTTATCTAAAGGGGTGTTTTTATAGTGAGAAGTGAAAAGAAAATCTGAACTGAAATGCGGATTAAGGAATCGTGGAGTAGCAATAAAGTTACTCCACTAAAGGGCTAGATAATTGAGTAAGCAAGTGCAAAAATCTCTACTTTTTTATGCGGCTTTTAGGTTTCTTCGTTTTGTTGGCGGTACCCCATCGCTATCAAGTTAAGAAAACGAAACACCCCCTAAAATGAAAAAGTTGTGGGCTTAAAACAAAGTTTAACTGTCTATAAAATAGATAAACCGAATATGTTATCTTAATAAAGGAGGTATTTCGTTTTTTTTATTGCACTCCCATGAAAATTAAAAAATCTCAAAATCCAGAAAAAACCACAACAAAATAGACCCAGTAAAAACGCTTTTTAAAAAAGGCTGAGCCTTATGAGTGATCTGATTGAGTTTGGTAAATCGTTAAACAAAAACCTCCAATTATAGCAAATTAAGTAGAGGCTAGCGCGACGACCAAAAAAGGATTAATCTCCCATGAGTGCTACCCATAAAGGGTGCGACAGTCGGTGGTACACCGTGGTCGTCGGAGTCAGACTAACGGATGTGCTCAAAGGCACCATAGTTCAACGACCTTCCTCGCCAGCCATTAAAGCATTATCGACATAGAGACCAATTTTCATTCTCTGTGGTGAAGCACTGATTTTTGCGCTTCATGGATGGCTAATGGGGGCAGTGATCTAATTAGGATCGATGCCCTTTTATGTTGAACTGCTTATGGAAGTAAAGGAGCAGGTTAGTGGAATAAAAAGTGAATTAATTCATTATTATGTGTATTATGTTAACTGCATAAATCAGTTGTACAGAGATAATAAAGTTGTTTAATTTGCAATTATTTTGCGGTAATGAAATTAAATATCAAATAAAGGAAATATCTTCTTGACTGTTGAATATTAGCCTAGAAGCATAATTAACTATTCCGATGAGGAGGATTCTTGTGCGTCCACGACCATTATCTAATGAAAATCCAGAGTATGATAGGTATGTTAGTCTTGTGCCAGATGGAGATATTGAAGAAATACTTAGTAAGCAACGAACTAAGACCATTACCCTCTTGAGCAGCATATCAGAGGAGTCAGCAAGGAAGGCGTACGCACCAGGGAAATGGACTTTAAAAGAAGTGATTGGGCATATGGCCGACTCGGAACGTGTGATGTCGTATCGAATGCTTGCCATTGCACGAAATGAAAGTGCGCCACTCCCAGCAATGGATCAGGATCAATACGTTTCTGCGGCAAACTTCAACAAATTATCCTGGGAGCAGCTACTAGCTGATTTAGACACGGTACGCTCCAACACGTTAAGTCTTATTTCAACCATTGATGATGCAGCATGGGATCGTAATGGAACTATAATGAACATCCCAGTTTCGATAGGTACCTTTGCATATGGCATTGCCGGGCACGAGTTACACCATATGAAAGTGATTAGTGATAAGTACTTATAAGTCTTTTTCTATTGTTGAAGATGATGAATATGCAGATTACATACAGTTATGGTATTTTTTTTAGCAGGTAGTTTTATTAATCATCCAGATGCAGAAATTTTAGTGCCTATATTAGTAATAGGTTACCTTGCGCTAATCGGATATGTAAATGTTAAAATGGTAGAAAAATAATATGACCTGGTTATAAAATGAAAATTAATTAATATATCCCCAAAAACANNTGTTTTTGGGGATATATTAACTTTTAGCTTGATGGGCATGGGGTCCTACCAACATTTCGCAGAAAACATACGCTAAGCAAGTTTTGACACATAAAACGTTGATTTTACTACTCTAAGGGGGTTGCTCTCTTTTTTATTTTCCCTTTCGACATAATACGACAATATATTCATATTCCGTTTGATATGATTGTCTCGAAAATCTTACATTTTATATATTGGAGGAAATAAATTATGAAGAAACCATTCTACAAAAAGTGGTGGTTCTGGGTTATCGTTGTTATCATCGTAGCTGCTGCAGCTGGAGGTAATAGCGGAGATAAGAAAGAAGAAGCTAAAACTACTTCTACAGAGCCAAAACAAGAAGCTAAACAAGAGCAACCGAAGAAGGAAGAAGCTAAAAAAGAAGAAACAAAGGCAGAGGATAACGTTCCTGTAGAATATAAGTCCGCTTTGAAAAAAGCTGAATCGTATGCAAAAACAATGAACATGTCAAAACAGGGGATTTATGACCAGCTTGTTTCTGAACATGGTGAAAAGTTTTCCGCAGAATCTGCTAATTATGCAATGAATAATCTTGAATTTGATTGGAAAGCA
>NZ_NUQE01000021.1 GCF_002582035.1 Bacillus pseudomycoides | reverse complement strand
TATATTACAACTCGTGAGGGTAATTTTTGTTGTCCAACATAGGCATTTCGAATTTCATAAGTATCTCCTGGTTTTATCTGATGCATGATATCTTCAAGGTCAAGTAAAACATATAAAGATTGCTTTTTTACTGTCCCATCCCGAAAGAATTCTGGAGATTCATTTTTCACATATACTCTATTATTTAATTTCAATCGTGAAACATAGAATACCCCTCGTTGATCCATCTGGTCTAAATCTTTTAGAGAAAAGTATCCTAAATCTCGAATACATAAATCTCCTGGTCGTAAGGTATCCAAACACTTTGTACCAAAGGTTTTATCATTATTTTTACCTGGTTCCATTTGAAAATTGAGGAATTTCCCACTATGTAAATCATACTCTAGTTGAATCTTAATACCAGCTGTTTGTGCACATCCTCCTGAACCAGGATAAATAGGAGCTAAATGGTTGGGTACTTGAAAAATAGTAGCATCTAAAATACGTATACGTTGAAAATAGGAAGTGTATTGGTTTGGAATTTGAGATGAATCGTTTAGTTGGCTTTTAACTAAACGAGAAAATACACACTGTAGGAATAAAACAGCGCATCGGTTAAAACGTTGATTAAGTCCTTCTGGACTCATGAGTGTAGTTGTATTCGCATAAAGTTGACTACATAATCGAGTGAGAGAATCGCTTGCTACATGTTGACTGATCCAAATACATAAAGCAGCCAAATCTCGTGCTCCATATTTACTTTTACGTTTTACAAAACCTGTTTCCTGTGCAAGTTGTTGAAGGGTTTCGGGAGATAAATGTCGCTGTAATTCTTCAGCAAACAAATGAAATTCATCTCGAATCGAAAGATTCATAAAAAAAACGCCATCCTTTCTGTATATTTCTACAAAAAGAATAACGTTTTCTGTGAATTATGGATATAAATTTATCTTAGGTTGATAGTGATGTGTTGTGGCCCCATTTACATAAACATAAAATATTTTACATTTTATGTTAAATTAGTTTATTTTAGTTAGTGATTACATTATAATTATTATCAATAAGTATTTATTATATAAAATGATTCTAATACTAGGAATAAGGAGGAAATACATGTACTCTAAGCTTTTTAAAAATAAACATTTTAGGAGATTTTTCTATTCATTAGCAATTTTAAATTTAGGTCTAAAACTCTCCAATATTGCATTAGCTTGTTTTGTTTACAAGGTAACAGGCTCTTCTTTAGCTGTTGGAACCGTCTTATCAGTGGCTACTATTGCTCCATTGATTTCTAGTATATTTATAGGGGGGATACTAGACCAATACAACAGAAGAACAGTCATGATTATGGAAAATGCTTTAAGAGGCTTTTTTCTTTCCTTTATTCCCATCCTTTACTGGTTAGATGTTCTCACTGTTCCTTTCATCATTATAATCGTATTTATAAATGGAATATTATCCTCTTTTACTACTATTGGTACTTCATCTATTTTGCCCTCTTTTGTTGATAAGGAAGAACTTGAAGCTGGAAATGCTGTTGTAACTATGACTGGCCAAATCGGGAGTTTATTTGGACCTGCTTTAGGTGGACTCTGCACAGCAATGGTAGGTGCGCCTATCACGCTATTTATCAACGTTGTATGCTTTTTCCTTGCTTCATTTCTCTACTTTTCAATTCCTAATGAGGTATACCACAGAGATATGAAAAAGATAGAGTTGTCATTCTCTGTGAAAGAAAAATTACAGAAGTTTATGTCTCATACAAAGGATGGATTTCGTTATGTCCTAACTTATCCAGTTTTAATCATGATTGCTTGTGTAACATTTTTGTTTAATTTAACATATGCACCTTTGGACAGTATGCTGCCTGTTTATATAAATAAGGTTGTGAAAGCAGGACCTGAAATATTAGGATTTATGTGGTCGTGTTTCGCTTGTGGCTCTTTGTTAGGATCCTTTTGTTGGGGAAAGTTTAAAAAGAACTATTCTTACTCATATGTATTAGGACTTGTTATTACCTTATGGGGAGTTGTACCTGTTATCTTGTCTTTCTTCTCAAGCGTTTATATCTTATATATTTCTATGTTTTTAGGCGGAATAGTATATGCTCCTTATAATATTGTTGCGCCTACGTTAAGACAAAGGTTGGTGTCTAATGAGTTTCGTGGACGAGTGTTTGGAGTATACGGGTTAATTGGCGGTTTGGGTTATCCTATAGGAATTTATCTAGGCGGTTTATTTGGAGAATATATAGGAGCCTCTTATACTATTTTGCTATCAGGAGTTGCTACTATGACAGTAGGTATCCTCGTATGTCTGCATCCTGTACTACGTTTTAAAACAAATGAAGTACAAGTTTTATGTAATAAAGAATCTCATTCTATATAGAGGTACCACTCATGTCCATCAAGTTAAGATCTCATAATATCCCCTAGAACGAAAATTTTGCGCATTTTTCTCGTTTTTATTGTCTTGGGGTAGCCCGTTCTTTTTAGCTTGATGGGCATGTATGGTGACCCCTTAGAGGTAATTTAAAACCTTAGCTTGATGGTGATGGGGTATCGCCACATTTCTATCAAGCTCCTTATAGAAGCAACGGGGGAACTTTAATATAATAAGAATTAAAGATAGTATAAAGGACCAAAAATTAAATATATTAAAGGTGGAAAATGACATGGCAAGAAAGTACCGATTATATCAAATTGATTCATTTACGAAGAAAAAATTATCAGGTAATCCGGCTGGTGTAATAACAAATGCAGATGGTTTATCCTCGGGTGAGATGCAGAGGATTGCTAGAGAGCTTAACAATTCGGAAACGGCATTTATCTTTAAATCAGACAATAACGAATCTGATGTACATATTCGTTTTTTTACGCCTACTCATGAGGTCCCTATCTGTGGACATGCGACGATTGCTGCCCACTATGCTCGTGCAGTTGAAAATAGTTTAAATACAGTTAAAGTTTATCATAAAACTGGTGCCGGCATTTTACCAGTCGATGTGATTAATGAAGATAATGATTACAAAATTATTATGACGCAGGGTAGTATAAGTTTTGAAACTGTGATTGAAGGTGTAGCTTTAGAGAATATATTTACAGCTTTCAATATTAGTGAAAATGATTTATTAGAAGATTGTCCAGTACAAATCGTTTCAACCGGGCATTCTAAGGTGATGATTGGAATTAAAAATTCGGAACTTCTTAACCAATTAAACCCTAATATGGATTTACTCACAAAAGTCAGTGGATTAATTAATTGCAATGGTTTCTATGTGTTTACGATTAATGCTCCCGACTCTGATATTTTAATTCATGGAAGAATGTTTGCTCCTGCAATTGGTATTAACGAAGACCCTGTTACAGGTAATGCGAACGGTCCTTTAGGCGCATACTTGATACATCATAGACTTGTCAAACATGATAATACTTTATTTAGTTTTAAAGCAGTGCAGGGCGAAGCTATAAAACGGGCGGGTATCATTGATGTTCAAGTGAAAATTTGTAATCAGGAGCCAGAGGAAGTAAGAATTGCAGGAAATGCTGTAATCGTATTTAAGTCTGATTTATTACTTGATTAGCAATTCATATGCAAAGTTCGAATCGTAAATGGAGGTCTTTATTAATATGAATTTCAGTCATTGTAAACTGTAAATCATAATAAAGTTATTTCTATGACGGGGAATTTGTGAAATAATACATTCAAACAAAAAGGTGCTTTTGTTAAATAGAATAAATAAGAAAAGTAAACACCCCATGCCCATCAAGCTAAAAATAACGAGTTACCCCAGAACGAGAAAAATGTACAAAATTTTCGTTCTGGGGTAGTTTCTTTTGTTAGGGTGATAGCCCTGTGGCAGGATTCTATAATCAAGATTATCGGAAGTCATACTGATCATGTGGTCCAGTAAAGTTTCCCGTTTTTTTCTTCGGTAAATTGCAATCCAATTTTCTGTAAAACCTTAATAGAAGGTTGATTATCTGGAGAACAAGTAGCTACAACTTTTTTAACACCTGATTGAGAAAGTCCCCATTGAACAAGTGCTTTTCCCATTTCGCTCGCATATCCTTTTCCTCTTTGATCCTGTACTATACTATATCCGATGTTTATAGCTCCTTCCTCATTAGGACTACCTTTAAAACCCATGTCACCTATAATTGTGTTCGTTTTTTTATGTATGATTAGCCCTTCCCACTTATTTTCTATAGGAGTTTCTTTAAACTTACTAATCTTGTAAGGGAAAAATTGTTGATATTCTGGTAAAGGCCATTCAGAATGCACATTTAATGAAAATTCCTCTGTAAAAGTATGTTCGTTTTTCATTACCTTCTCCATCATTTCGACTGTAAATGTAGTCATAATAAGACGATTTGTATTTAGTTCTGGCATATTAACTTCTCCTTTTATTTACATAAAATTTGTTAACGGTAGTAATTTAATTTATATTGTTTATCTGTCTTTTAATTTCATTTTTACCGATTTGATAACCTGAAATTGCTCCAAATATCAATAAGAAAAAGACACTCCAATCAGATTTACCTGTGAAAAAATTAAATACTAAAGAGCATACAAATGCTCCAACTATAAAAAAATAATGGATGAAATTTCATTAGGTATTCTCCTTTTTTATAAAAAACAATATAACTATATTCGGAAAGAGAGATGGAAAATCCTGTTTTATATCATATTTATATGGAGTTTACATAAGACATCATTATAGAAAGTGTAGAACAGTCCCCCTCCTGCTGTTTTAGCGAGATAAAAGACATTGTTGTCTTAATCGGGTACTGCTACCTCGCTATCAAGCTAACAAAACAAAATTCCCTTAAAATAAAAAAATACGCTATTCTTTCTATAGAATCATAGGAAAGGATGGCGTTTTTAATATGAATTTATCGATTTTTGATGAACTAGAATTGTTTTCTAAAGAATTACAGCAACATATGTCACCACATACTCTGGATCAGTTAGCTAGAAAAGTAGGATTTGTTCAACGAAAAAGTAAATATCGTGCACAAGATTTAGTAGCTCTGTGTGTTTGGTTAAGCCAAAATATAGCTCATACTTCATTGGCACAATTATGTAGTCGATTAGAAGCTAACACAGACATTTCTATGAGTCCAGAAGGACTCAATCAACGCTTTAATTCTCAAGCTGTTCAGTTTTCGCAACAACTCTTAGCACATTTACTTCACCAACAATTTTGTTCTTCTAACAAGATTCCAACTTTGTATACAAATTATTTTCGGCGTATTCGTGTGTTGGATTCTACTCATTTTCAGATTCCGGATAAATTCACTTCTACATATCAAGGTTCAGGTGGTAGTGGTCAAAATGCTGGCGTGAAAATCCAACTAGAATATGATTTATTAAGTGGTCAATTTCTACATGTTCATGTAGGATCAGGAAAGCACAATGATAAAACTTATGGTTCTACTTGTTTAGCGTCCCTTCAACCAAACGATGTATGTATACGTGATTTAGGATACTTTAATTTAAAAGACTTACATACTATAGAAGAGTGTAATGCTTATTTTATTTCAAGATTAAAGCTCAATACACGTATATATCAGAAGAATAAAGAGCCTGAATACTTTCAAAATGGAACAATAAAAAAGCACTCTGAGTACATCCAATTAGATATGGAGCAATTCATTGACCAATTACAGTCAGGGGAAACATATGAAATTCCTGAGATTTATATTGGAATGTATCAAAAGCTTCCTGCAAGACTAATTCTGTATAAATTGACTGAAACGCAAATGAAACGTAGACAAAAGGATTTAGCATCTAAAGAACATAAGAAGCAAATTACCTATAAAGAACGCAGTAAACGGCTTAGTGCAATTAACTTTTACATTACAAATATTCCTTTGGAATACCTACCAAAGGAACAAGTATACGATTTCTACTCTTTACGATGGCAAATTGAACTTATTTTTAAAACGTGGAAATCATTTTTTCGTATTCATCACTGTAATTCTGTGAAATTAGAACGGCTAGAGTGTCATTTATATGGACAACTAATTAGCATCCTTCTTTGTTCCTCCACCATGTTTCAAATGCGCCAATTACTCCTCATCAAGAAGAAACGAGAACTAAGCGAATATAAAGCGGTTTATATCATAAAAGATTATTTTCCACTTATTTATCAATCTTTACAAAAAAACACCCAAGAATTAACAAAG
Source organism: Bacillus pseudomycoides (assembly GCF_002582035.1). Taxonomy (GTDB): domain Bacteria; phylum Bacillota; class Bacilli; order Bacillales; family Bacillaceae_G; genus Bacillus_A; species Bacillus_A pseudomycoides_B. The sequence continues at coordinate 44,675 of NZ_NUQE01000021.1, read as the reverse complement.
ATATTGTTACGTCTGTTCAATCTCTTACAGAAAAACGGACGAAAATCCCATAGGTATGAGAAGAAAACAGTCTTTGATATCTTAGGCGTCGTATACAACTTTTCTATGTCTCACAATCATGTAGCGTAATTCAAAAAATTGAAACCCGATAGGGTTTATTTGGTATGCAAATCTTTAAAGAACTTACACTGGATCTTTAGAAAAAAGAAAAAATCTCACGTGAAATTAAACTTATATAAGCTTAGCTTGATGGGCATGGGGTATCGCCAACAAATCGAAAAAAACCCACGCTAGAAACATATCAAATCAAAAATGATATCCTTAGAAAAGGGAATTTACAAGAAAAATAGGTCTCTTTGTATAAATAAAATTTATTTCACGAAAGATAAAAAATATATGTGGAATATGTATTCAAGAAGATTATGGAAATCATAATTAAACATAAAGAACTGGAGAGTGTTAATTGAAAATTTCAAAGCGCTTATTATTTCTTCTCCTAATAACAATTGTATTTTCTAATCTCACCTGTTTATCTAAAACGTTCGCCAGTGAACTTGAAAGTGTTACATTAGATAAGGTTACTACTTTCCCCTATAGTATTAAAAATGGTTGGATATCCCTCCCTAAAACAGATGGAACTCTAACTGTTAGGGTTACAGCTAAAAATACCAAAAGGATTAAATTTTATTTAATTCCGACAGGAACAGCAACTTATAATCAAAGAAAATTAATCGGGAGTTCTTGGGGGAAAAACGGGAAATTTGTATTTAAGTGGAATTTTAAAGAGAATCAAAATATTTTTCATCATTTCGCAGTGGAAGCAATAAATTCAAAAAATCAAATAGCTACTACAGGTGTATTATTTAATGTTACTAATGAATAAAAGAAGGGAAATCCCCCATGCCCATCAAACTAAGAAATACATTGTTTCCCAAAACAAAAAGAACTTACTATGTAAATATATACATAGTGAGTTCTTTTTTATTATTCTTCCATTTTTTCTGCAATCGCCAAATTACGTAAATAATCCAATAAAGGTTGCACTTCCTGCGGAGCTGTTACATCGGTAAATGAAAAGGATTTTGGCTCTTTTTCATCTTCTATCCTTAGCTGATAAGAAAAGGCATCTGCCCCTTTGGTTGTAACAACCTCTAATTCACTTGGTTTAAGATTTAAAATATTTGCTTGCTTGATTAAATCAAGTAATTCCTTAGCTATTTCCTTTGGTAACTCGACCGTATTTGTCTGAAAGGTTAAGTGGAGATTAGCGATTCCCCCGATACAGCTAAATCGGATATGCATATTAATATTAAGCCTCCAATTCATGATAAAGAATATGTCTAAGAAGGTATTCCCACCGTTTTAAAAGCAGATTCTACTGTTTTTGCAGCCGTTTTAGGAACTTCTCTACTGTCAACAAGTTTTTGCGCTGCTTTAATTACGATTTGTGCAAATTGATTGAAGTTTGTAGTTGTAAATAAATTTTGTATTGCATTATACCATATCAAAGCTGCCTTATCTGTTCCAATCTCCATAGATACAAGATAAAACACCTTGTTTGGTATGCCACTATTGATATGGACACCATGGTGATCAAGATCTCCTTGATAATAGTTTTTCATATGATCAGGTTGCATATCCTTACCCATTAGTCGGTTATCAAATGCAGTACCAGGTGCTTTCATTGAACGGAGGGCTTGTCCTTTTAGTGTTGGTCCCATTATATCAGCACCAATTAGCCAATCCGCATCTCGTGCTGTTTCCTTTAAATAAGATTGCTTAATTGCTATTCCGAACACGTCCGAAATATGTTCATTCAAAGCTCCGGGTTGTCCTTCATACTCTAATCCGTTAGTGAATTGAGTAATACCATGTGTAAGTTCGTGCCCAATAACATCAAGTGAATTTGAAAAACTTGTAAAAATAATTCCATCTCCATCACCAAACACCATTTCATCACCGTCCCAATAGGCGTTTTGAAAGTTATGCCCATAGTGAACATTCAGAATGAGATCTAGCCCATTGTCATCAATAGAATTACGGTGGAACACATTCTTAAAATAGTCTCGCACAATTCCAGCATAATCGTACGCATGGTTAACCACAGTATCCCCACTTGATCTGTCTCCTTCTTTTCTAACCTCATTTACTCTCAGATTTGTCCCCCCTTTGCAATCGTATACATGACGGGCAGACTCACCTCGCGTTCCTGTTCCAGCATCAGTTAAGGCGACAACACCATCAATATCATATTCTTTCAAAATTCTACGCTTTCGAACTTTTAGACTTTTCTCTAAAGTAATTCGTGCTGCTTCTACTTCATTTTGTGCTAAATTCTCCAAAATGTAGTTAGGTACAATAAAACATTTGCAATTATTATGCGTACACCGTTTTGTATGCAAGTTTTACACCCCTTCCTAAATAGTAGTAAAAACAACTCGATTAGCTTTCTCTTATTACATTAATTTGAAACCCTTTTTAGTAGAGCTTTTCTAATATCCTAATCTTGCTTGTATATAATTCTTCTACTATTTATATAGTGATTCCTTGTTTCTTTCCTATTTTATATAAACATCGTGACTTTATTTCAAACCCAGAAAACCGAAATCTGTATTCCCACGAACAACTATGGAGAGATGAAATTTTCATTTTTGGGAACAGTAAAATGTTAAGTTGATGGACATGGGCTATTTGCTTTTCTAAGCTTGATGGGGTCTCACCAACAAAACGCGAATTTCGTACGCTAAGGGATTTTTTAGTTGATAATCTTGGTTTTACCGTACGTTAAGAGTTGCCAAAAACGATATTTGGTGATTTTTATGGCACTTTTTTTTAGGTAATCAGTTCCATAAACGACCGTTTTCGATTCATATTTTAGAAATTTCAGTTGGATATTTATGGTAAGATAGAGAAGGAATTGTAAAGAGATGTACTTAAAGTAAAGGGGTGGTTATCTCTATAAGAAAAATGGAGAATTTCAGAAGATATTGATACATAAATAGAGAATATTTGTATTGTGAGGGAAAGGGGAATGGAAATGTTAGATCTTACCGTAGCTGTACTTCAAATCAGAGATAGCTCATTTAATATTGGGCTTAAGATGGGAAAACATATTCAGAATCAACCGATCATAAAAAATTTAGAAATGTTAACAAAACCAGAAATAGATTATAAAAATATGAAATCTATTTATTCAACTTTCGCCCCCCATTTACTCGATGAACTACAGGGTTTAGCTGAAGGAATGGAAATACCACTAAACAAAGTAGCAGCATTATTTAGTGGATATGACGTACCAAAAACTGAAGCGATGGGATGTTCAGCAATTATTACAAATGAATACTACGTAAGAAATTATGATTTTTCTCCTGCATTGTATGATAGTTGTTTTAGCTTACTTCAACCTGAAAATGCTAATGCTTCAGCAGGCTATAATCTGCAAGCAATAGGTAGGCATGAAGGTGTGAATAGCCAAGGACTAGTTATAGGCTTACATTTTGTAAGTAATAGCGATTATTCAAAAGGTTTATCAGCTTGGACATCAATTCGAATGATACTGGACACTTGTTCAACGCTTGAAGACGCCATACAAATGCTTAAAGAAATTCCTCATTCAGCTTGTTATAATTTTTCACTAGGAGATAGGAAGGGAAATATAGCAGTAGTTGAAGCAAGCCCCGAAAAAGTGAGGGTAAGAAGAGAACCATTATTATTGTCGTGTGTAAACCATTTTCAAGACCATGATTTAGAAAAGAAAAATAGGCACTTTATTGAAGGTTCTATTAAACGGAATGAATATTTGCAGAAGTTTAAAGACAGTCAATTAACACATAGAGAAATGTTTCATAACTTTGCAAATAAAGATTCCCCAGTTTTTTTTACTGATTACGATAATTTATTCGGTACTCTTCATACTTTTTCCTACTCTTTCAAAGACTCGAGAATTTTAACTTCTATAGCACAAAGCAATCAAATTTTAGATATAAATTTCGAAGAATGGGTTAATGGAAATAATATAAATTATCATATTCTAACTGGAGTAATAGACGATAAATAATAAATATATTCTTATTCCGCTAACGGAGACTATACTTTAAGAAGACAAATAAAAAAAGTCGGTTCCTCATCGTACAGGAATTCTCCTTTTTTTATTTGAATTTGTTTAGCGTACAAGATTTCCGGAATGTTGGCGGTACCTCATCCCCCATCTATCTTCTTCACTTCTCTCTCAATCTTGAGGTGGGAGATTTTACTGCCCGTTAATGCGCGATAAACGATATTCCATAAAGTCTTGATGGAAATGGAGCGGGACCAAAATTAAAGTTTTTTAAACCTAATTGGACTTACCATTAAGAGAGCGAGGATTAAGGTAATCCATGCATTGCTATATGAAAACAAACTCATACCGGCCAATGGTAATCCAGCAGCTGGAATAGGTAATCCCTTAAAATATCCAATGGTTGGTTTAACACTAAATTTAGCTAATCTTAAAGCACCCATCATTGGAAAAAGGATAAATGCCAAAGAAGTTAAAATAGATGGTGCTGCTATCGAATGAAATAGAAGTGCAGGAGCAACCCCAAAACTAACAATATCAGCTAAGGAATCCAATTCTACGCCAAACTCACTATTCACTTTTAATTTTCTCGCAATCCTTCCATCAAGAAGATCGAAAACAGCCGAAAAGAAAATAAAAATGGAGGATGCTTCCAAAAAGCCACTCATATTCAAGGTAATTGAAAAAACACCACACAATAAATTTCCGAGTGTAAATAAATTAGGTACAGCTTTTACTATCCGATTGAACAAGGTTGTCCCCCCTAAGTTAATCAAACTTCCTATTTATGTAGCATTTTCTATATATTCTTCCGTTATTCTTAATAAATACATGACCACTGTACGCTAAGTAAATCTCAACAAGAAAAAAGCCGATTTCCTGTACGTTAAGGAAAATCAGCTTTTCATTATTCTAAAGGAAGATCGAACTTATTTCATTTTTTATCGTATTTTCATCATTAATAAAAATTATCTTACTCTACTCACAGCTTCTCATACAAACATATGTTTAATTTTGTTTATAAACATCTGCCGCCAACTCTTGTAGCAAAGGCTCATCTATTACTTCCAAATAATTTCCCTTCTTTTCTAACACTCCTTTATCACAAAGAGTATTTAATGTTCGCAGTAAATGTCGATAACTCGTCCCTAATAGCTCCGATACTTCAGTTAAATTCCCTTGAAATATCATTGTTTTTTCTCTATCCCCAACCTTTTCACACGTCGCAAGAATGTAACTCGCTAATCGGCTCTCAAGTGGATAAAGTAAATTAATAGAGCTATTTTGAGCAAGTCTAGCTAGTTTATGGGCTAAAGAATCACAAATAAAGCTTAAAAAAGTTGCGTCATGAAGTAAACGCACTCTAATTTTTTCCAGTGGGATTCCAATGCAATATGAGTCCTCTATCAGTTGAACATTAGAAAACGTTTTTTGAGAACGGACCAATTCTACATCTCCGATTACTTCAAATCGATTATAAAAAGTTAATAATAAAGATTTACCGTTACTTAAAGTCGTATATACCTTCGCTTTTCCTTCTACAAAGAAGTAAAGGTAAGAGAGCGTTTCATTTTCTCTACATATGTATTCATTCTTTTTAAATAGCAATAATTCCATAACAGATTTTATATCACTACTGAAAAATTCCTTAATATTATTCTTTTGAATATACTTGTCTAACTTCTTCGAATCATATATTTTTTTCATAAATCCCCAAATCCCCTCTTTACTATGACATATGTCATAATACCCCATAATCCAATCATGATAAATTATGATTAAAAATGCAAGGGGGAAACGCTATGTACAAATTACTTTCCGCACTTATTGGTGTTTTTATCGCACTTATGCTTCCACTAAACGGCATCTTAGCAGAAGTTATAGGAAATTATAACGCCAGCGTTCTTATTCATATAGTTGGATTAATTGCGGTTATTATCATTTTACTAGTTGGTAAATTTAAAATTACAATTCAAAAAGGAATCCCGCTCTATTTATATAGCGCAGGAGCTATCGGAGTGTTCACCGTACTATTTAACAATATTAGCTTTTCGGAACTCGGCGTATCTTTAACCATCGCTTTAGGCTTACTCGGTCAATCGATTACTTCTATTATCATCGATCATTTCGGATTATTAGGAATGAAAGTTGTGAAGTTTGAAAAAAAGAAAATGGTCGGCTTACTACTTATTGCTTCTGGAATTTTTATCATGAATATTTTTTAACGGAGGATAAATGATGTTATATATATGTATTGCCATTTTAGCTGGATGTTCCATTGTAATCGCAAGAGTAATTAATGCAAACTTAGCAACTCAAATTGGAATTTTCCAAGGTACTTTTTTCAACTATATTACTGGTCTAACTTTTTCTTTGCTATTTTTAGTTTTTAGTAATGAATCTTTTAACATGTCCTATGCAACATTGCAATCCATACCTTTTTTCGTTTATTTAGGAGGATTAGTAGGTGTTATCGTAATTGGATTATCAAACTATATTATACCTAAAATACCTTCCTTCTATTTGACATTACTCATTTTCATTGGTCAGTTAAGTATGGGTATCATAATTGATTTTTTCAATTCACATGAACTATCGATTGGTAAAATCATTGGAGGTTTATTCGTATTAATGGGTCTCACATATAACTTAATCATTGATCGAACAGATATACCTGTTCAAAATAAGAAACAAGCCTACTAAGGCTTGTTTCTGTTATTTTCACCTAAAATTCACCCTATCTTATTTAATAACTTCTTTTCCACCCTTATATGCGCGTAATACTTCCGGAATCATAACTGAGCCGTCTTCTTGTTGGTAATTCTCTAAAATATGATTATTCCGATCTTAAAGTACGTAATGGTAGTTTAATAAACTAATATATTAACGAATTCTAGCCTTACGGAAACCATCAAATACACTGATTGCTGCAAATAAAATAAAGATGAAAACTCCACCGCCAACTATCCATGTTTCAAATTGATTCGCTGTTATGGAAAATAAATCAGCCATATACGTAATAAAATCTTGGGTTATCACATTAGGATTTGTTACTATAATAATGAATACAATGGTTGCGATAAGCTGGAGTGCAGTATTACAAATTGCTATTCCTTTTGTCCATTGCCCCTTTATTAATTTATAAAGGGCTAATGCTATTTCGAAACCAATTACAACAAGAACGATTGGCCAATATCCAAGTAAAACTTCCTGATTAAAAGTTGGAGTTACCAATTCAAGTCCATCTCTGCCGCGTTCATATACACCTACAAGATGATTCGCATAAAAATAAAGAGTTGACCAAATCGCAGTCCACATTAAACTTCCAAATACTTCGCCCTTCGTAATCGCTTTTTTCTTAGGAATATTAGGTATATTTTTCAAATCATCAGGTGTCCACTTTTTAAGGCATGCTGTTAATGGCTGCTCATTTCTTCCTTTATCTGCTCTTTCTACAATAGCAAACACAAGTGTTAACCAAAAGAATACGTGGATCCCTACTTCAATGATTCTCCCGATCCCTTCACCTATAAGACTAAAAACAATATTTATAACCGCTTGTTCTCCACTATATCCAATAAAATGTTCAGCAATCACCGAGATTAACGCAATGACAGCGGCAATCGGTAAAATCATTTTTAGTAGCGTCACATATCCATCAAAATAATGTGGACCAATTAAGTGCATTGGCCAATCTCGATAACCACTAGCCATTGTGACTGGACTCCCTAATTTTTCAAGAACCGCCTTTACATCTTCTTCACTGTAATCATCAGGCAGCATATCCCCTATGGTTGACCGTAATTCTAGAGCAATATCCTCACGATTTTTTTCAGGCAGCCTCCGAGTAACTTCGTGTATATAAATATCAATCAGATTCATCGTCTTCCTCCCTTTTTAATAAGCTATAGAGCTCTTTCGAATTCTTAAGCCATTCCCCTTTTAACTGCAAAAAGATCTCTAACCCATATTCACTTAAAACATAAAACTTACGGGGTCTACTCTCAGATGTATCCCAACTACTCGTCACTAATTCCTGTTTTTCTAATCGGCGAAGCAATGGATATAAGGTACTTTGTTCAATGGTAATGCCCGATTCCTCCAATAACTGAACAAGTGAATATCCATACTGGGGTGTTCGTAATTGACTTAAAACGGCTAATGTCAACGTTCCCCTCCTAAGCTCTGTCGTTAATGAATTCAATAAAGTACTCATTCACCCACCTCACTTTTTATTTACTATATGTCATACAGTATTTAATTTATACTATGCATCGTACACTATTATTGTTACAACATTATTTTAAATTAAATGACATTTTAAGAAATAAAAAGAAAATTTGTAAGAAAAGTACATAAAAAACAACGTTTGTATTCAAACGTTGTTTTCTCTACTATTTCATTATTTATTTCTTATGGTTTGTTATTAGCACCTGCAGAATTTCATCCACTGCTTTTTTATATCCACCTGCCGCATGAAAAGAGTCCCTGATTTTACAACTATTTTCTTTGAATTTGTTTCTATTTAATACTGTTTCTGTCGCTTCCCGTAATATTTCTGGAGTTAAGCTCATTTTGTCTAAATGAACACCAGCTCCTAATTCAGTTACTCGTTTAGCAACTAAGGGTTGATCCCCTGAAATAGGTATTACAACTAATGGTACCCCATAATATAAAGCTTCACTCGAACTATTCATTCCTCCATGTGTAATGAATACATCTGTATGCTGTAATACTTCTAATTGTGGAACATAATTATATAGAACAAAATTATGAGGTACGTTTTTAAATTGATTTATATCTGTTTTTTTACCAACTGCCAATACAATTGTTGCAGGTGTATCTTTAAAGGCTTCAAAACATTTTTCATATAAATCTGGCTGTTGATTGAAAATAGTTCCCATAGAAATGAAAATTACTTTTTTACCTTTTAAATCTTCTATTGGAAAATCTGTCACATTATCACGCGGTGTGATAGAAGGTCCAACAAATATAAAAGAATTATCAAATTCATTTGCATAAGGTTGATACTCTTTAGAAGTATATACAATCGTAATATCTCCCGGATTGTTTAGAATATCACGTAAGCTATCGTATATGACTCCATATTGTTCTTTCCATTTATTAATGATGTCTATACAATTTTTATATAAAGGGTCTTTTTTATCTAAAGGGTCAGAATCATATGTTGCAATTAAAGACATAGAATCATTAAAAGCAAATGTCGTACACGAGGAAATCTTTGGTGATTGCAAGACGGATGCTATAATATACCCCACCGCAAAATGATGATCATAAATTATATAATCAAATTGTTCGCCTTCTATTTCAGATAAAATATCTTTTATTATTCTATCTGTGCTAGAAATCATGTTAAATAACATATCTAGCCGGTTAACTTTTTGATTAACATCCCTGTTAATATTGGTTTTGGGCATGAAGTTTTCATATGTTCGAAATTCGGCGCCTGTCTTTTCAATTTTATATCTATAATCTTCAATACAATAATATACAACTTGTTCGCCTCGCTGTATTAGCTCACTTACAACTGCAATTGTCGGATTCACATGACCTTCCCCGGGAAAATTAATAAAAAGTACTTTTGACATAATAAACACTCCTTATTTATATAACTTTGTTTATCATTAGTTTTATTAAATACATTATAAGTGAACGGTTCGAGAATTCTTTGGAATTGATATGTTTTTTTATAATTTAATATTGAGAAATATCTTCATATATTAGATGTCACCATACATGCCCATAAAGCTAAGTTTGGGTTTTCTATGAACTTCCGTTCTTGTTGCCTACATGTTTGATATTTTGTTTATTTGTTTTTAAAAATATGTATACCAAATAAACCTTGATAAGGTGTTTTTTTAAATTATGCGATTTTCTGATTTGGATTGAATACAGTGTACTGATAAAAATGAAAGTTGATAATGAAGATGTAGATTATGCCTATAAAGGTGATAAGCTTGCTATTAAAATTCACAAATCAAACGATAAGGAGGCTTAAAAATAATAAAAAAACAGCTGAATTTTTAGGTATTACATTCGGATTAACTTTACTACTAACAGGACTTATTGGGTATACTCCTTCGAACACATTACAGGCGGAACATGGTAAAACACTCATGCAACAAACAGATGCTCCGCAGTATGTGTGTGCTAAGAGAACATGGAAAAACGTTTTGATTTTACAATAAATAAAATAAAAGAGCCAACTATATTCTTTATTTTAAAGAGTAATCGGCTCTTTTTATTTTACCTATTAATACGGCAGTCACTTATGCGTAGAAATAATAAAGTTATTTAATTTTAATTCTAGTGTAGCTTTGGAATAAGGTTTGAGTAAAAAGGCATAACGATTCTTAATTTGATAACAAACGAAAATTAATTTTAAAACCCAAAACACATATAACCCCGTTCTGATTTTAAGACGGGGTTATAATAAAATTGTTTAATTTTTTGATGTGAAATACTTCACTGCACTTAAAAACACAACAATAAAGTCGTTTAAATCTAAGCGTTATTGCACAATCGCGCCCTTTAACAGAAGACTCGATTTCAAGATAATCTTAACAGACATTAATATCGATCTTCAGTTACTGCCCCCCTTATCTGTCCTAGTGACGGGGTTCTTACCATAGACCGCAAGGCACCATGTTGTCAATGATTCTCCTAATTCGAATTCTCTTCTTTTATGATTTAAATGTAATGAATTATAGTATTTCTATATACCCTTCTGCTCCATTCACCCTGATCCTTTGTCCATCCTTGATCAGCTTCGTAGCATTTTCCACCCCAACAACTGCTGGTAAGCCATATTCACGTGCGATAACTGCTCCATGGGTCATCAGTCCACCAACTTCGGTGACTAGGCCTTTAATGGATACAAATAATGGTGTCCACCCAGGGTCTGTAAATGAGGTGACTAATATATCTCCATCTTCCAGATCAGCATCTTCTAGGCTTAAAATGACACGTGCTCTTCCCTCTATAACTCCGGAAGAAACTGGCAGACCTACAAACGCTTCGGCTGGGAGATTTTCTCGTTTGTACTCACCTGCAATGATTGTACCATCAGACGTGATAACACGTGGGGGAGTTAATTTTTCATATCGTTTGTACTCTTCTTTTCGTTTGCTGATGATCTGGTAATCTAGTTTATTTGTGCGTACAACTTCGTGAAGTTCTTCAAAAGTGAGATAGTATATATCTTCATTTTCATGAATAACGCCCGCTTTTACGAGTTGTTCAGCTTCTTTTAGTAAAGCTTGCTTATAAATGAAGTAGCGATTAATCATGCCGTATTTTGGATATTCACGATAACCAATGAAATTCCGGATTAGGCTGATCATTCGTTTTGTCTCTTTGGCTTTTCGTTTACCATCCGGTAATTGCTTCAATCGCTCTAATAACTCTTGTTCTTTTTTCAAAGCTTCCTGTAGCCCTTGCTCAAATTTCCGATGGCTAGCATTTGGCTCAAAGTTTTTGATGTTACCCAGAATCATGGGGACAAGTGTAATTGGTTTTTCACTCCATCTAGTTCTAGTAATATCGATTTCTCCGGCACATCGCATTCCGTATTCGTTGAGAAAAGCATAGAAAGCGTCTCTAGCTTCCTGTCCACCATCAAACTTAACCAGTTCATCCAAAAAGTTATCATCTTTTACATGTTGTAAATACTCAATTACTTCTGGATAAGGACGAATCACATCTGCGACATCCAATAGCGCTAGACCCATTTCCGAAGTAATGTTGTTTGGTACAGATTGAGAAAGTGTATCTGCTACGTTTTTTTCACCTAACCACTCGTTCATTTTTTCATTGATCCATGATGAAGCATCCATAGCAGCCATAAATACAGCTGAACTTTGTGGGTCAAATAAAATCTTCTTTAATTGCTGGATATCTTCTAGAATAAAATCAAATAAATCTGATCCTGATTTCGTTTGGATGTTTTGTTTTAACTCTTCTATCGATGCTTGACTGCGCTTGATCAAATCAGTAACGATTGTCGGGTCGTTTTCGATTTGTGCTTGAGAATCCGCAGACGGAGCACCATTATTGCTTTTACCGGGACTCATTTCTTTTTTATCATTAGGCAGCGATTTTATGAAATCTCCCCGCTCTATGATGGTCATGAGTGCGTCTTTCATGAGCGGATCGTGTTGTCCCATGGTATCTAATAACATTTTTCTGCTGTCAGGTGAAGCCAGACGACGTGTGCAATCAACAAACAACCTTCCACCAGCTTTATACATGGGTGCATTAGTCGTTAACAGGAAAAATGACAATCCCAGTGGTTTTATGGGATCGGTCATCATTTGTTGGTGACCGACAGATACGTAAACGTGATTTTCTTGATCATTCGCTTCAGGGATCGGGTATAAAGTAGTGATTGGCCGACTCTGGACAATATAAAATGTATCATCAACCAAACACCATTCGATATCTTGTGGACAGCCAAAATAAGCTTCGATCTGTCTTCCTATGCGTGCTAGTTGTAATATTTGTTGTTCAGTAAGTGTTTGAGTCTTTTGCTGATCGGGATTGATTTGCTGGGTCTCTGTTCCGCCTTCTTTTCGTCCATAGATAGCCAATTTTTTGGTTGCTATCATCTTATCGACAATTTCCTCTTCCTGTACTTTATAACAATCGGCAGATACCAAGCCGGAGACAAGGGCCTCTCCTAGTCCAAAGCTAGCATCGATAGATAGCAGCTTTCGATTGGAAGTAATCGGATCAGCAGTAAATAAAATCCCTGAAGCCTGTGGGAACACCATCCGTTGAATGATAACGGATAAATACACTTGGCTGTGGTCAAATCCGTTTTGCATACGGTAAATCACGGCACGATCCGTAAATAGGGAAGCCCAACATTTGCTGATATGCTGCATGATTGCTTCTTTGCCGATGATATTTAAATAGGTGTCTTGCTGACCGGCAAAAGAGGCATGTGGTAAATCTTCAGCAGTTGCGCTGGAACGCACTGCATAAGCATGTTCATCGCCAAACTGGGAGAGATAGTAAGCAACAGCTTTCACAACATCGGAAGGAATCTCTACTTCCATAATGATCTTCCGAATCTTCCTGCTGATTTCACCAATTTGATCTCGATCCCCTACTTTTAGCAGTGTTAGTTTATCCAGTAATTGATGAAGCTCCTCATTTTTCCCAATGACTCTTTTATATGCCTCAGTGGTAACACAAAATCCTTCTGGCACTTGTATTCCATGAATCTTCGATAGTTCCCCCAAATTCATTCCTTTGCCACCGACCAACATTTGTTTCGTTTTATTGATCTCCCGAAACTCTAGTACATATGGTTTCATTTCTTTCCCTCCCATTTATCGCTCAATACCAAGACGAATCATATGACAAAAATTGTACATCTGATCAACCAATTACACTGTCCACTCGTTCTTGCTCCTGGCGAAATTCCATGTTCATATCAAACACTCCTTTAAAAAAATAAAAATAGGAGTTGACTAAAAAGGATTTTATGATGTATAATTAAAATAGGGATAATTTACACAAAAATACTTTTTAGGTGCATCTATATAAATTTACCACAGTTTCTCATTTTTATCAATGTATTTACACGACCATAATTGTTGCAAATTAAAAGGAAGCAAAACCCCATTTCACAAGACAAATGACTCACAAAAAATGATATCCAAATATCCAATCATTTAGTGTAGCGTCAGGAAAATACGGATTTACAACGTTAAGAAAATCCAATATTAAAAAGCCCAATTTCTTAGTATTAACATTAAGAAATTAGGCTTTTTTCGTTACCCCATTAAAGCGCCCTATAATTGAATAACTGATGGTTTTCTTACACCAAGTTTACGAAAATCACAGTAAATTAGTAAAGCAAAGAAGAGAATATCCAAATTAACATTCTCTTCTTGAAGTTTACCCGTTTAAAAAGAAGGCAAGTTATTTAAGTTATTTTCTTTAATACCATCAGGTTCACTACGTATAATATCCCTGCCATACTTATGAAATACGTCCACATGAGCTAACTTCCCTGATTTTGCTTCATCAAGAGCAGTAATATAATCTAATTCTCTTCCACTACTTGTTTTAAAAGCAATAATATCATCCTCATCATTTTTACGAACTGCAATAATCTGTTCTACTCCTGAATCGACTTCCTCAACTACTTCCAATTGAGCTTGGTCTTCCCCTTGTTGTAAGTATTCATTATAAATTTTTTGAAAGTCTTTTTTATCCATAAAACCCACCTCCAAAACATTTTATTAGTATGTTCGGAAGCTATTAGTTTTATGTACTCTGTTCCTTAACAAATATGTTGTTTTTACAGTTTTTCTGCCAAGGCCCCTACAATAAATTAATTTAAATTTATCGATTTATATTCTTTGTCATACCAATGGTAAATTTCTTAAATCCAAAAGTTTCATAATATGTTTCCAAACTTTCTACACACATAAGTTGAGGAATTACTCGATTTTGCTCACAATGTTGAATAATTCGATTCACCATTTCTTTTCCGATTCCCTCAGACTGATAGCTTGGTAGCACACACACTCCACATACAATTCCAGTAATTACACCATCCGAAATAACACGTCCCATACCTACTAATTGTTGCTTATCAAAAGCATATATTGCATACCAACTTTGATTACACATTTGTTCCAATTCATTAACTGTTAATTTAAGTGAATTCCATCCTAAAGATTCATATAGGGGTAGTAATTGCTCAAAGTTATCAGGGGGCTCAATCGTATAATGTATAGATTTTTCCATATAATCACATCCTGGCTTTTGTATATTACATTTTAAAATCAACACATAAATTTATATTTTCACATAGCTTCTTCCATTAACTTGTCCCCGTTACTTGAAGAAGAAACCGTATTATCATTGTTCCAGTAACGGACCCGATTGTTAAACCATCCAACATTGTTTGCGAACTATGAAGTAAAAGCTAAGTTTATTTGCTTTTATTTTTACCAAATTTCTCATTACCACGTTTAAAGTTACCCGTAATTTTAGCTAACAATAACTGTACTTCTGTTATATTATCTTCAACTTCTTTGATTCTTGCTATAAGACGCTCTGCCTCCCTATCCTTTACAATTTTAATTTGTTTACCTTCGTAATAGATTATTACCGTTCCTTTTTTCGTTATTTGATAAGCAAAAGGTTCTTTACTTAATCTGTTTTGTTTATCTATTTCGCTCACTGCACCGTCTCCCTACTTATTTTAGTTTCGAACATTACATTCAAAAAAAATCAGTTTGTTCACTTGTTTTCTTTTAATATTTTATTCACAGTTTGTGTTAACTACGCCATAAAGGGAGATGGATTTTTATTTCTCTTCTTACACTAAATGGCCCCTTAGTAGAGTAACTTCATTGCTACTCAACAGTTCCTTAATCTACCTTTCAGTTCAGATCTTCTTTTCACTATAAAAACACCCCTTTAGATAAACAGCTCCAAAGGGGCAAAACATCGCAACTTTTTTACAAACAATATAACTTTCTAAAAAACGGTACGACTTTGTTTCAAAGCAATAATAAAACCTCAAACAAGTAAAAATGCACTAATCAGACTATAACGATTTTACAGGTACACATATTTCGCAATAATGGTTTTTAATCATATCACTCGTGTATCTTTCTATAATCGGTTTGTTGTCAATTTGATATCCACTGTTGCGTAAAGCTGGAAAAATTTCAGCCCATGCTTTTTGAATATCTTCCGCTGTATGTTTGACTTTGCAAATAACATACTTTCCACCAGAAAGTTCACTTTCGCAAATTAAATCATCAATTTGATAATCCTTTGAAATCACAATACAAGCATCATATCTACAATTTTCAGGAAGTGTTGTTTCAGGATTATCTTGTGGAATTCCAAGTATTATTGCCGATTTAACAAGATTTTTCTCCTCAGCCCATTTCTTTAACTTCTCCATTGCTTGAATGTTAGCAGGACCATATGGACCAACTTGTCGTACAAATGCAATTCGATATTTTGGAAGAGTTTCGACTTTAATATTCATAGTTTCTTCTTCCTTTCTCCATTAATATTTACTACATTTCAAATGCTATTATGATATAAAAATATTATCAATTATTTTTTAAAAATTGATAATATTCTCACTTAATAGATGAGAGCTTTTCTTGAAAAGGACCTATTAATCACTCAAATCCCTAAGTCCATTAAAATTTTAAAATTCAGCATGAAAATTTTAAGTCATGCTTTTTGTCCTTCAATGTACAACTTTGTTTTAGATTCACAATAGAATCCATAACTTTCTTGTTTAGTCTATGATTTTCTTGTAATTACAGAATAATCACGCTTGCAAAACTAGACCATTTGGACGAAGGCGACTCATCATAATTTCATCAATAAATTTACCATTCGCTTTTAAACTACCCTTCTTTGTTCCCTCTTCTACAAATTCAAATTTTTCATACAGCGCTCGTGCACCAGGATTTGTTTCAAGAACGCCAAGTTCCACTCTTTCAAGCATTAACCAATTATCTGCAAGATCAAGCGTTTTTGTTAGTAATGCTTTCCCGATTCCCTGCTTATGATATTCACTGTCTACACCAATAAATATATCTCCCGAATGTGATTTTCGGCCTTGTCCTTGTGTTAAACCTACAAATCCAACAACATTACCATCAAGCTCCGCAACAAATTCAAATTGATTGGGCCCTAAATTACGAATTCTATTTTCCATAGCATCCACTCGCATACTTGGCATAAAAACCATATATGGTAAAACTGCATCTTGTATACAAATACGATGAATTGCGCTAGCATCCTTTATCTGAACGGGACGAATAGTTACTTCCATTACAACATCTCCTTTACAACATAAAAAATAAGATTGTTTTGGAATATTCTTCACACTACACAAAGTTTCCTACCTAAAGATATGGAAATAAATCACAAATCACTATTGTCAAATTTCTTTCACACACTTACAAAATGTATGAAAAACTATTAGTACTTAAAAGTAGATTGAGCTTATTTCATTTTTTTATCATTCTTAATGAACTTTAACTATAAATTAAAGGATAGAAATATAGACGCTATTGAAGGAGGAAAATAATTGAATGATTTTATTAAATCTTTAATAGAAACAATAAAGATTTTAGGATTCTATATTATTGGAGTTATAGTTACTGTCTATATTTTAGAACCTATTTACAAATTAACTAATGTGAAGTTCCAAGGAAATGTATGGGTAATTTGTGTAGCCGCTGCTTTTATCTGTTATTTTAGTTACAGTATCATTTTAAAATCTGTAAACAAAAAAAGACTTCCCTTCCCTTTTCTGACTTATGTGTTTTTACTTATATCTTTAACTATTATTATTTTTCCTTTTTTTAAAGGAATAACTCCTTATTAAAATGAATCTAACTATTGACTATCAAACAAATAATCAAATCTTTCAATCCAATTAACTATTTAATGATGAAACACTTTAGATGTTCGGTCAACGAATGAACAAAAAACAGTTTCAAAAGATGGTGATTTAAAATGAGTAAATTATTATTAACTTCTAATGGTTTCTTTACAGAACAAATTAAAAAACAATTTTTACAGTTAATTGATGAGGAAGCTAATAATTTAAAAGTTTCAATCATAACCACTGCCTCTCCGCTCAAAGAAAATAATCAATATGCAAGAAAAGCAAAAGAAGACTTTATACAAATAGGATTTCATACAATTGATTTTACCGATATAGAATATGATGAACCAGAAACTCTTAGACAATATGATGTCATTTATATTAACGGTGGAAATCCGTTTTATTTGTTATACCATGTGAAAAAAAGTGGTTCTGACTTAGTATTCAAAGATCTAGTAAACAAAAATATCATCATAGTCGGAGTAAGTGCTGGAGCAATTGTTCTCGGTCCAAACATCAATGTTGTCAATTACTTCACTCCTCAGATGAATACAGTAAAAATAAAAGATTTTACCGCATTAGGGTTAACGGATACATATATTTTTCCTCATTACGATAGAGAAGATTTATTTCCTGATTCTACTGGAAAGACAATTGAAGATAGGTTAAAAACTTTTGAAACTTTGAATAAATGTACTGTTGTAAGAGTTTCAGATAACCAGTCCATCTTAATAGATACTTAAACAGTAAAGAAGCTGAATCAAATGTTGTTGAAAAACGACTTTTCGAGTCAGCTTTTCTTTTTTTAAATTGTTCATCAAAATTCTAGAAAACTTGAGAAATAAATTATTTAAATTTTCAGTATTTTATTACTGAAAACTTAATGCTACTATTAGTCTATTCTCTTTTTTCAAAATTTTGGTTAGGGGGAAAAAATAATGAAGAAAAAGAGTTTAGCATTTGTGTTAGCAGCTGGAATGGCAGTGACAACGTTTGGAGGGACAAGCTCTGCATTTGCAGATTCAAAGAACGTACTTTCCACAAAGAAATACAATGAGACAGTACAATCCCCAGAGTTTGTATCAGGCAATCTAACAAGTGCATCAGGAAAGAAGGCAGAAACGGTTGTATTTGATTATTTAAATGCCGCTAAAAAAGATTATAAATTAGGCGAAAAAAGCGCAGAAGAATCTTTTAAAGTACAAAAGATTATAAAGGATCCTGTTGGAGAAGCAACAGTTATCCGTTTACAGCAAATATATGAAGGTGTGCCGGTATGGGGATCTACGCAAGTAGCTCATGTTGGGAAAGATGGTGTATTAAAGGTTGTATCAGGAACAGTTGCACCTGATTTAGACAAGAAAGAGAAATTGAAAAACAAAAATAAAATTGAAGAAAAAAAAGCAATTGCAATCGCACAACAAGACTTAGGATTTACTCCAAAGTATGAAGTAGAGCCGTCTGCAGACTTACATGTATATCAAAATGGTGCAGAAACAACATATGCATATGTTGTAAAATTAAACTTCTTAGACCCAGAGCCAGGAAACTACTATTATTTCATTGAAGCCGATAGCGGTAAAGTTTTAAACAAATATAATACAATCCATAACGCAACAAATGACAATACGGCTCCAAGTAAACCTGTAACAGGTACAAATACAGTAGGAACGGGTATAGGCGTATTAGGCGATAAGAAGTCTATTAATACAACATTATCTGGATCTAGTTATTATTTACAAGATAATACACACGGTGCAAAAATTTACACATACAATGGGAACAACCGAACAAGATTGCCGGGAACGTTATGGGCAGATACAGATAACGTCTTTAATGCTAAAGCTGATGCAGCGGCAGTGGATGCACATTATTATGCAGGTGTAACATATAATTACTACAAAAACACGTTTAACCGCAATTCTTATGACGATGCTGGTGCATCATTAAAATCTACGGTTCACTATGGTAAAAATTATAATAATGCCTTCTGGAATGGATCACAAATGGTCTATGGTGATGGAGATGGATCTACATTTATTTCATTTTCCGGAGGTATCGATGTTGTTGGACATGAGTTAACACATGCTGTGACAGAATATAGTTCAAACCTTATTTATCAAAATGAATCTGGTGCATTAAATGAAGCAATCTCCGATATTTTTGGAACATTAATAGAATACTATGATAATCGTAATCCAGATTGGGAAGTTGGTGAAGATATTTATACACCTGGTAAAGCTGGGGATGCACTTCGTTCTATGAGCGACCCAACAAAATATGGTGACCCAGATCATTACTCTAAACGTTATACTGGAACGAGCGATAATGGCGGCGTCCATACAAATAGCGGTATTATCAATAAAGCTGCTTACTTATTAGCAAATGGCGGTACACATTATGGTGTAACAGTGAATGGCATTGGTAAAGATAAAGCAGGTGCAATTTACTATCGTGCAAATACACTATACTTAACTCAATCTGCAACTTTTAGTCAAGCACGTGCTGCCTTAGTACAAGCAGCAGCTGATTTATACGGCGCAAACTCTGCAGAAATGGCAGCCGTGAAACAGTCGTATGATGCAGTTGGTGTAAAATAGGTTCCACTCCCCTTTATATAGTGAAAGAGGCTGTTCCAAAAGTGAAACTCTTGGGCAGCCTCTTCCTTTGTATATAAATAAAAAAGAAGCACCTTTTCTGATATAATCAAGTCACCACAACCAAACCACTCCAAAGAAACGATTCTCTTATGTCTATAACAAAGTCCCTATGTATCCTACTCTTTTATCAATAATAAAACCTTTTCTCAATTTTATTTGGTACCCTCAAATGCATAAAAAGCCCGTGTTTTATTAGTATCAGAATTTATTTTTAGCCTCTCAAATAAGGACGGCATCAATTCCTTTACTGTTTCACTATTTGCCCACCTTACTTCAACAATATCATTATCAGGGTCATTGATGTTTATTTCTCCATCAATGATTTTTGCATGAAAAGTAATGATTAAAGCATGATGACCTCGTTCTTCGAAGAACACTTCTCTAACGGAACTCAATCCAGTAACAACAATATGAAATCCTGTTTCCTCTTTTACTTCACGGATTACAGCCTGTTCTAAGGTTTCTTCTCCTTCAACTGCCCCACCTGGAAGACTCCAATAAAAAGAATCACCCTTTATGTTTTTAACTATTAATATTTTATCATTGTCATCCTGAATGAAGGCAGAAACCACGTTAACTCTTTTCAAAAACAACTCCCCCTTTTGAAATTTTTCCCTACTGATAGCTATATCAATTATACTAAAAGCAAAGTAAAGAATGCATTAATAGACTCGATTAATTCTTCACAAAGGGGAACTTAAAAGAAGCAAACACATGTTACAAAGTATAAAGTTAGTACTCTTTGACTTGGATAATACCCTATTTTCGTTTGAAATCAATTATACGTAAGCGACCAAATATTCATTTAATATTCATAAGGGATACCAAAATGAATTAAAAATTGTGAGTTTCAAATAGATAGCAATAATCAAGACGCACATTCCAATAAGAAGAGCCATATAATCAAGTTGCTGCATTTCCGTCCTATAGTACCAAGTTCGCTTCTCCTTTTTTCCAAAACCGCGTAAGTCCATAGCATTCGAAACAGTATCAATTCGATCCAATGAATTGATTACAAGCGGCCAAAAAATCGTCACTCGATTTTTAATGCGTTGAAAAAGGGTTGCTTCTCCTTTATGAAATGGAATTCCCCTTGCTTCCTGCGCATATTTAATGAGTTCGTATTCCATTTGTATGTTCGGAATGTAGCGCAGTGCAATATTAACCGCATAGGCAATTTTATACGGCAGTCCAATTTTGTTTAAGCTGCTTGCAAATTGACTCGGATGTGTTGTGTAAATAAAAATAAGTGTAAACGGTAATAAGGTGAAATATTTTAATGATAGTGTCATTGCATAAAAAAGAGTTTCTAGTGTAATAGTCGCATAGCCAATATGGAGAAGTGACGTATATGTGCCGGTTAGCTCTGATCCATGTGTTGGGGTAATGAGTAAAATCATGAGGGAATTCAGAATACTAAATGTGAAAATAACACTAAACATAATTAACATGCTGCTCGTTGGAATTTTTGCGATGCCTAGCAGTATGCAGCCGATTAGAAATAAGCATAATAAAATCCGAAAATCAAAAAATAGGAATGTGAGAATCATCCATATAATAAATAGAATCAGTTTTACAGCACCATCCATACGATGGAAATATGATTTGCCCTCTATGTGTAGTGTCCCCATCTTACTCATGAATGGTCCCTCCTCCTTTCTTCCATATAAGATTGAACAAATAGCTGCGGAATTGGCATATTCCCGTGTTTCGCTAAGCTGGTAAGTGAGCTCTCACTGAGGTTTGCCTGCTTTAAAATATGCCCGTTTGCCAACACAGTAGTTACTGCATCATCTGCAATGATTTCTCCGTTATGCAGTACAATCGCTCGATTTGCGTATTCTAATGCTAAGTTCATATCATGCGTAATGAATAAAAAAGCAATGCCACATTTCGCTAGTTTTTTTATAAACATCATAAACTCTTTGTAGTGAAAATAATCTTGTCCTGCAGTTGGTTCGTCTAAAATAATAAGTTTAGGACTTGTAACAAGAATCGAAGCTATCGTTAAACGCTTTTTTTGTCCATAACTTAATGCTTGTACCGGCCAATTTCGAAATGGATATAAGCCGCAGATTTGTAATGTATTTTCTACTTTTTTCTGCATTTCTTCTGAAGCATTCTTCAGTTTTAAAGCAAATACAGCTTCTTCCCAAACAGTTGCTTGTGTAATCATGTGATTAGGGTTTTGCATCACATAAGCGATGGCCTCTCCTCGCTTTCGGATTGACCATGTTGTAATATCAGTTCCTTCTAAAAGAATTTTACCTTGATGGAGTTTTTTCATTCCCGTTATGATATGAGCAAATGTTGATTTTCCAGCACCGTTGTTTCCTAAAAGAGCGAGTACTTCGCCTTTGTATATAGACATAGATACATCCTTCAATGCAAAATTTCTGTTTGAATATGCAAACGATACATTTTCTATTTTACATATACATTCTTTTTCAGATACTTCTGTATGTATTGGGTTTTGTAACATCCATTTTGATAACGCTTCATGTAATGTATGAGAATTAATATTTTCCATTGGATAAACTTCTTTATTCGATAATGGATATTCCAATGTTTTTAATGCTTCTATGTATACAGGCTCCCTTAGCCCTATTTTTTGTAAAACATTTGTCCGTAATAGATCAGTCGGTGTTTCGATTGCGACGATACGGCCATTTTCCAAAAGAATAATTTTATCTAAAGCGAGAGCAAGCATTTCTTCAATGCGATGCTCAATAATGATGATCGTTTTATTCGTTTGTCTATGAATCTTTTTCATAAGTTGGATTGTTTTTTGACTGCTTATAGAATCTAAATTTGCTAAAGGTTCATCAAATAGTAGAATCTCAGCGTTTGTGGCTAGTACGCCTGCCAAAGAAACAGACTGTTTTTGCCCCCCTGATAAATTATGAGGGCTATGTGAATGAAACTTGATCATGTCTACTCCTTCAAGTGAACGTTCTACAATTTGTTTCATTTCCCCTTGCTCCGCACAATCATTTTCCATTGCAAACGCAACGTCTTCTTCAACTGTTAATCCGATAAATTGAGAATCTTGGTCTTGCAGAATCGTTCCTACATGTTGACTTAACTCGAATATACTCGCATGTCTAGGGTCTATACCACACACAGAAAGATTTCCTGTACTTGTCCCTTCATAAGAAAAAGGAATTAGCCCATTGATACAATGAGCTAATGTAGACTTTCCTGATCCGCTTCGCCCAGCGATTAACACTTTTTCGCCAGGATAAATATGAAAGGTAATATCCTGTATCGTCGGTTCAACCACATTTTTATATTGGAATGTGAATTCTTCAAAAGAAATAATCGGTTTCATATGTATATCCCTACTTCTCAATCTTTAATTGTGTATTCTTTTTATTCGCTTTCACAAGTCCTAACGCAATTGGTAAACCGAGTATGAAAAATACGAGAACGTCTGCAATAATGGCGCCGCCTACTTGAATCATAATTTTATCGAACGGTTCACCCATAATGAAAATGTCAAATGCACCCGCAAAGATGATTCCTAAAAGAATACCAATTACACCTGTACTAGAAAGGTAGATAATATCTCCTTTACTGTACGTTCCATTTTTCACACTAAATGTAGGGCGCATTTGAACAAATCCCATAAATAAACCAATGATTCCTGAGCTTAACACCCAACCCCACCAAATGCCCCAGCCAGCAATCGCATCTGTGATGATATGACCGATAAGTCCAATTAATAAAGCTGCAATTGGCCCAAAGATAGCACCGAAAATCGTTAATAAAGCAAGTGCTGGTTTAATAAAAGTATTCGGTGCAATGGAAAATCCCCATAATCCTAATACACCGTATATCGCTGAACCGATTCCAATTGCAACAACTAGTTTTGTAGAAAGTGTTTTATTCACTTATATTCTCCTTTCATTTTATAAACTTACTTTGAATACCTTCTATGATTTATATAGACGCTATCAAATTTATATGATGC
Organism: Bacillus pseudomycoides; assembly: GCF_002582035.1. Taxonomy (GTDB): domain Bacteria; phylum Bacillota; class Bacilli; order Bacillales; family Bacillaceae_G; genus Bacillus_A; species Bacillus_A pseudomycoides_B. Next base: position 20,574 of record NZ_NUQE01000021.1, on the reverse strand, counting down.
AGCAACGTAAATTATGTTTACTGTATATAGCTTTTACAAAAATGAGAATCAATTCGAAATTCATATGTTTCATTCTTTTGGCACATATTGAATCCGACGTTCTAAACCTCCTTTTTGTTTGATGAAGCATGAGTATGTATGGCTATGGTTTGTTACATGTTCAATCTTAAAATATGACGAACTTCACTTTCTGGTATACACTGTCCTCTGATACACTCATGATTTTCGTAGCTATTTTTAATTCATTAAAAATCAACAAATACAAAAAAATGAAAAAACCAATTCACATCGGTTTTTTCATTCAAAATAAAACATAATCATTTATCTGATACTAGTAACGAGTATTAAGGTCTATTTCCAAACCCTCTCCCTACAACCCAGCCGACCTCTGCAGCCTTCTCACAATTTCAAAGAAATCTTCCTGTGATATCCCTGGGGCAAATTCTTCTGGCAATTCATCTAAGTCTGGAATTGGTGCACCTTGCGGGGGGCCATCGATAACTTGAAGCGGTTGCCCATCTTCCGGGTGTTTTCCTTTCCAAATTTTATTTATGTCTGTGTAATCATTATCACTAAAACGGTACAGTTTTAAGTGTGCACCTTGATCTTCAAAGCGTCTTGCCACATCGAATACTTTGTTAGATAAGTTAGGAATTGGGAGCATTTTTGTCACATCGACACCTGTTGCTACTTCTAACGCTTTGGCGTGTGCCAGAACATGAACGCCGCCACGGACAAGTAAATATCCAATTGCTTCTTTCGCTGTCGGATGATCTGTCATTTCATAAACTCGCATTTTGTTTGTCCGTGCTCCGCATTCTAGAAAAAAGTTATGCAATAAGTCTAGTATTAAATTCCCGCTATTAAACACATAATCTCCGCTCCATGCTTTTCCCATTGAATCACCGACAAGAGTAGTTTGTGCGGTTGAAATAAAGTGCTGTGTATTACGTTTATCTTTCGCAGCTTTCATTGTTCCAATATCTGGATCTCCCGCATACGTTGTTCCAGTTAAGCAAAGATTAATTGCATTTGAAATCAATTCAACATGTGCAAATTCCTCCGCTGTTATATTGGCAATTAAATCATAAAATGGTTTTAACTTTTTCTTTCCGCGAAAGTTAAACGATTGAAACAAATAATTATTTAATGTCGACATCTCACCAAAACGACCGCCTAACAATTCTTGCACCGCAGCCGCTGCGTTTGCATCAGCATACTTCGGGTCGGGGAGTGGGATAATCAACTTGTCAATTCGTTTAATCATTAGTATGAAGCCCCCTTATCTTCATCGTTGCCATCATTACTGATGTATGAAAGATAAAGGTTGTTTCATGTGTATTATTATTCCGGCATTACCCAAACAATTTGCTGCATGCGAATAAAGAAAGGTGTATCCTTTTCTTCAATTACAATATGATCTGGTTTGACAGCTTTTAATATGCCATGCACGCTACCACGCATTGTATCCACAACAACATTTTTCCCAACAATCATTTGTAACGTTTGCACAACATACGGATCAACACTAGAAACTACTTCTCCGCTCAACTCATAACCATTTCGAAAATCCCCATACATATCTTCAGATGAATAATCCATGATTATTACCTCCTCTTTCTACAATTCGCTTGTATTGTATGAAAGGGATTAGATAGATGTGCCTATCTAACAAAAACGAGATGCCATAATTACGGCATCTCGTTTTTTATCATAAGCTGGAAAATTAATTTTTTCTAGCTTATGATTCCCATTTATACGTCCAAAATTGTTCACCTTGTAACCATTTTAGTGTCGCTGGGTCTTGTTTTTTTAGCTTTGCTTCCATCTCTTCTAACATCGCTTCTGTTTGTGATTGATGCGCACGAAGCGCTGCTAACTTTTGCTCTAATACATCACTTATATTGTTAATTACATCTGGCTTTCCTAATACTTCTTCACGATTTTTCGTAATCGCCACTGCATGAATAACTGGACGTTCTTCTTTTGGCATACGTTCTACCGCACGAACAACCGCGCGCCCAAATGCGTTATGATCTGGATGTACACCGTGCTCCGGATAGAATGTAATGATTAAGGAAGGATTCACATCACGAATCACTTCTTCAATTTTATCCGCTACAAAATCAACATCTTCAAATTCTAATGTTTTATCATGGAAACCAAGTAAACGTAAGTCTTCAATGCCCATTGCCTGGCAAGCGGCTTCTAATTCTTGTTTTCGAATGCTTGGGATCGTTTCGCGATTTGCAAATACATTTTTCCCCATGTTACGTCCCATTTGTCCAAGTGTGCCGCAAGCATACGTAACAGGAACTCCATTATTTCGATATTGACGAATTGTTCCTCCCGCTGCAAATGATTCATCATCTGGATGCGGAAATACAACAAGTATGTGTCTTTCCATAATCTCCACTCCTTATGCAAATGGCGTTAAACTTAATTGCAGCGCAACTGCTAAACGCCCTTTTTCATCATGACCTGCTAATAAAAGACGATTTTTCTCATCTTTTTCCCAATGTGTCACACCTTCTGCATATACCCATCCGTGCTCCATTTTTAAACCAATACGGTATGGATTCGTTCCCGTAATTTTACCGCGTTCAAAGCGGATTACTGCATTACGCACAAATGCCCCAACTGTCATCGCTTTTTCATTTATATGCGAGGCATATGCACCGTTCGTCGTTTCTAAATGAAGGTATACATCGTTATTTAGAAAACGTTCAATTTCGTTTTGTACAACAGAAGTATCTGTAATTATTTCCATCGGATTTCACCTCTTTTAATCAGTTTACGAAAAAACAATGTAAATTGCTATCTCTTATAATAGAGGACAATAATTACTTTGCCTACTTTTTTGCTTTTTATTTTTATTTTCAATACGGTACGTGAAATTATATATTTTTGATCTATTCAGTATTTCCATTTCTTTCTGTATGCGAATTTGCTACAATGAAATTTATGCAGAGGGATATAGTTCGACAGTTTTATACACTATTATGTATAGATATTTAAAAAGAAGGTGAACACATTGGAACATCCAGCACATGAAGTTGCAAACTGGCAATATTACTTTGCCATTGCTGTATTTTTAGTAACATACGGATTTATTATCTCAGAAAAAATTAACCGTGCTGTCATTGCTTTACTTGGCGCTGCCATTATGGTGATTATGGGAATTGTAGATTTACATACTGCCTTTACTACACATATTCAATGGGAAACCATTACTCTATTAATTGGGATGATGATTCTCGTACATATTACAAGTCAATCTGGTGTCTTTGAATATGTGGCTATTAAAGCTGCAAAAGCAGCCGGCGGAAAACCAATTCGAATTTTACTGCTACTATCCCTTTTAACCGCAGTTGGTTCTGCCTTTTTAGATAATGTAACAACCGTTTTATTAGTCGTACCAGTTACATTATCGATTACACGTATTTTAAAGGTAGCTCCTGTTCCGTATTTAATTTCAGAAGTATTATTCTCTAACATCGGCGGAACAGCGACACTTATTGGTGATCCGCCAAACATTATGATTGGATCTGCAAATAAGCACCTTGATTTTAATGCGTTTTTACTGAATTTAGCACCCATTGTTATCATTATTGCTGCCGTTACATTACTTATTTTATATGTTATGTATCGCAACAAATTAAAAACAACAGACGAACAAATTCAGAAACTGATGTCTTTAAATGAAAAAGACTACATTCGTGATCGCAGCTTACTCGTTAAGTCCTTATCCATTTTAGGATTAACAATACTTGGATTCATTCTTCATTCTATCATTCATGTTGATGCTGCTGTAATTGCGATGACTGGTGCTGTACTTTTAATGTTAATCGGTGTAAAAGAACACGAGATAGAAGATGTATTTGCTCATATTGAATGGGTAACAATTTTCTTTTTTGCAGGTTTATTCGTTCTTGTCGGTGCACTTGTTGATATTGGACTTATTTCCTCACTTGCACAGAAAGTATTGGATATAACAAACGGAGATATTGGCCATGCATCCATCTTGATTTTATGGGTATCTGGTGCTGCTTCTGCCACAATTGATAACATTCCGTTTGTAGCAACAATGATTCCGCTTATTCAAAACTTAGCAAGCGGACTTGGACTTTCACCGGATTCTCCGCAAATTGAAGTACTATGGTGGGCTTTATCTCTTGGAGCTTGCTTAGGAGGAAACGGTACGTTAATCGGTGCCTCTGCCAATGTCGTTGTAGCAGGAATTGCAAAACGTGAAGGATGCGGTTTCTCTTACATGGAATTCTTAAAAATCGGGTTACCCTTAACCATTGTTGCCCTGCTTTTATCACATGCATATATTTATTTACGTTATTTAATGTAGAAAGGTTTGCAGCATAAGCTGCAAACCTTTCTTTTTCACCAAAAGATACCTATAATTGCAAGAGCTCCTAAAATTATACCTCCAACTTGACCGATCATCGCTGGTGTCCATTCCATCCCCTTCTTCATTTGAACAATAGGTCTTTCGTGCCGTAGTTGCTGCACTTCTGCTTGCAGTTGATGGATGGAACCGTGCAATTCTTTTACAAGTTCTTTCAGTTCTGCTATTTCTTCTTCACCTGACTTCTTTTTTTCTAAATTCATTTTCAATACCCCTTTTAGATCAATAAATTGAATAATGTTGGATTGTGATTGATTTCCATATAACGTACGTCCTGTTCCTCCATTCGTCTAATAAGAGGCTCATAATCTTCTTTTCGCTGAAGTTCAATTCCAACAAGAGCCGGACCATTATCTTTATTGTTCTTTTTCGTGTACTCAAAACGAGTGATGTCATCATTAGGCCCGAGAACGTTATCTAAAAACTCACGCAAAGCACGGGGACGCTGCGGAAAATTAATAATAAAATAATGCTTCAGTCCTTCATAAATTAACGATCTCTCTTTCGTTTCCTGCATCCGATCAATATCGTTATTGCCGCCGCTGACGATACAAACAACCGTCTTTCCACGAATTTCATCTTTATATAAATCAAGCGCTGCAATTGGCAGGGCACCAGACGGTTCTGCAACAATCGCATTTTTATTATAAAGTTCAAGTAATGTCGTACACACTTTCCCCTCTGGTACAGCGACAATATCATCTAGTACACGTTTACAAACTTCATATGTAAGATAACCAACTTGTTTGACCGCTGTTCCATCCACAAACGAATCAATATGCGGAAGTTTAACAACCTCTCCTTGTGCAAACGCCTCTTTCATCGAAGCAGCACCTTCTGGTTCAACTCCAATAATTTTCGTTAAAGGACTAACCCCTTTTATGTATGTTCCAACTCCAGCTGCTAAGCCTCCTCCGCCAATTCCCATAAACATGTAATCAATCGTACAATCCGTATCATGTAAAATTTCTACACCAATCGTCCCTTGTCCTGCAATCACATGTGGATCATCAAATGGATGAATAAATGTTAATCCCTGCTCTTCACAATATTTCACAGCTTCCCCATAAGAACTATCAAATGTATCTCCTTGCAGCATTACCTCTACGTAATCTCCTCCAAAAAAACGAACTTGTGATACTTTTTGACTTGGTGTTGTATTTGGCATAAAAATCTTTGCTGGAATTTGTAATTTATGACACGTATAAGCTACACCTTGTGCATGGTTACCAGCACTAGCGCATACAACACCTTTTTTCAACTCTTCCATCGGTAAATTGCTAATACAGTTATAAGCACCGCGTATTTTAAAAGAACGAACAACTTGTAAGTCCTCTCTTTTTAAATAGACGTTACATTGATATTTCTCTGATAAAATCGGATCTCGCTCTAAAGATGTATTTCGAATCACATCTTTTAACGTATTATACGCAACGAGAATATCTTCAATTTTGATCATTTCTTTCACATTCTTCATATTTTTGACCGCCTCACTGTAGGATTTAAAAAGTTTTGTTTTACATTATACAGAATAATCTAAATATTTCAAATGAAGTTCACATAAAAAATGAATCAACACAATGCATATGTTGATTCATCCTTTCATGATGGCGTTTCCATTTTAAATATTTGACCTTTGACATGTACCAAATTTATTATTTTCATTTTATAAAAAAATCTATTTAGTCAACCTCTTGTACAGAAATAGATTTCCATCCAGTAGCTGTAACGCCCGCTTCTAACCGAAGACCATTCACTACTTTTTCAATCAAAGCTGTTTTTTGAGCATCACAATGTAAAACTGCTCGAATCATAATTTTTTTACCTTCTTCAATTTCTTCACTATATAGTTCTCTTAGCTCAATTCCTTCTGTATTTAGCATTTGCATTAGTAACAACCTAATATGGACTTCGTCTTTATTAGAGCACGTTGCCGATATCGCATAATTCATTTTCTCTGGCATTTGATCAGTTGATTTTTTATTCATAAATAATGCAACTGGACGAAGGAAAATATTAGCTAATAAAACTCCAAACGCTCCTAGTATAGCTGCTTTTAGAAAACCTGCTCCGACAAGAGTCCCAACAGCTGCAGAACACCATAATGTTGCAGCAGTATTCAAACCACGTATGCTAAAGCCATCCCGAATAATGACGCCCCCGCCTAAAAAACCTATTCCACTAACAACTTGGGCTGCAATCCGTGTTGGACTAGATTCCCCCGTCACAATACCTGACAATAGAACAAACAAACATGCTCCTAATGAAACCAAAGCATTCGTTCTTAACCCTGCCATACGATGAAGCCACTGTCGTTCTGTTCCAATAAGTGCCCCTGCTAATATAGCTACAAATATACGAAGTGCCATCTCTTGCAGCATCCTCTTTTTCACCTCTATCTATGTATAAAAGAGGATTCTGTATAAAATCATCCTTCTTATATTTTACCTTAGTTCTCATGAGAAGGGAATTAGCTGCTATTTATCTATGTTCTTACCTTAGCATTAAAACAAAAACAACACAGAAACTGTGTTGCTTTATAACGTAAACATTACGATGCATAATAATATCGAAATGAAATCTTTAATTATTTGTTCGTTTTGTCAAAAGAATAAAGCTAAGCATCGCACCGATATGACAACAAACAATTGTAATTCCCATCGGTACAGCTGTCTGTTCTCCTTGAATACCAACTAAAGGTGCTACTACAGCGCCGGATATAAAAGGTAAAAGTCCTAATAAAGCCGCGGCGCTTCCTGCTGATTTCTGCTGATTTTGCATCGCTAACGTAAATCCAGTTGTTCCAACAATCCCTACGCTAGACACAATAATAAAGAAACAAATTAACACTCCTATTAAAGAAGGTGCCAGCAAAATAATAAGAAGAAGAGTAATTCCTCCTAGCAACGCAAAGAGAAGTCCAGCTACTAATATAGTGCGCTCTTTAATCTGCCCTGCCAAGCGCCCTGTAACTTGAGTTGCAATAATAATCCCAAAACCGTTAATCGCAAAAAACAAACTATATAATTGCGGCGAAGCGCCAAAAATATTTTGAATAACAAATGGTGATCCTGAAATATAAGCAAACATTGCCGCTGTGATAAACCCTTGCGAAAGTGCATATCCCATGAATACTCGATCTTGTAATAAACGTTTGTAATGGGATAAACTCTCTCCCCATCCACCTGCTGTTCTTTTCTCTTCATGTAACGTTTCTGGCAAGATAAAAATAACACTTAATAACATAAGTCCACTTAATACACCTAATACAATAAACACCCAGTGCCAAGAAGCAAAGTTTAAAATTTGTCCGCCCATAATAGGCGCAAAAATTGGTGCCGCACCGTTTACTAGCATTAAAGCAGAAAAGAATTTCGTAAGTTCAGATCCCGTATATAAATCTCTAACAATAGCACGCGACAGTACAATTCCAGCTGAACCGGCTGCCCCTTGAATAAAGCGCAATACAATGAGCAACCATACAGAAGGTGTGAATGCACATAAGAAGGAAGCTGCTGCATAAATAACAAGACCAATTACAATCGGTTTTTTCCTCCCTTGACGGTCACTCCATGCACCGACCCACAATTGGCCTAACGCAATTCCTAATAAGCATGCCGTTAAACTTAACTGCGTAAGTGCGCTTGTTGTATGCAAATCGTTTGTTAAAGCTGGAAAAGCCGGAAGATACATATCAATAGAAAGTGGCCCAATCGCAGATAAACTTCCGAGAATGATCGCTAAAATGATTCGCCTATCTTTTGCGACTTGTACTTTCATTTGTAATTCTGTTTGCAATCATATAACCCCCTTTTTTATCTTCCTACTAACAAGCGGGATGAAGAAAACCTCTATTAGATAGAAGTTTCACTTTATACTTCAAGTTACTTATACCCTTTTTAATTGTTTCAATAAATCATAGTATAGAGTAACAAACAAGATGTAACTATATTAGTTACATAGGTGTTTTTTGTCAATACATTTATCCGATATTTTTCCAATTCAGTAATATAAAAAAGGATATCAACAAATGTCGATATCCTTTTATCTTCTAGAATTTCAGTCAAATCCCCTTTATATTTGTCAGCGACTGCTCATATGTATAGCTGACTGTTATCTTCTAACTCCTCATTTGAACATGTGTAATTATTATTGAAGAGAAGCAGAATACGTTTTTACTTTCGACGCAATCGGCACATAATCTTCAATTAAATATCCTGATCCATTGAGGTCTTTTAAAGTGACCTTTCTTAAATCATTTTTTGATAAGGTTAATAATGAGCAATAAAGCATTACTTACAATGCTTACTACACCTATCCAAAATAGCCAATTTGTTGCGGTTAACCAAGAAGTGACTATGATGAGTAGCGCAATGGCAATTGATACACAATTTCCAACCCGGTTTAGTTTCTTATTACGGTGAAATTTATGGTTGACCTGAGAAATAGATTTCCGGGCCCTATTCTTAACATAATAGGCTTTTTCTTTAATCTTATTCTCAATATCTTTTGCTTTCTGACGAAGCATATTACTAATATAAGCTTCATTCACAATTCGCACCCCCATTTCGGCGTTTTGAAAACTCAGCCAAGATTTTTTCCTGATAACTATCTGGGTTTAATTGCGCCTGCTCATCAACTTCGAAATTTGCATTTTCTTCAAAACCGTCTTGTTCTTCGCCGTCGAAGCGATAGAGCTTTTGTAATAACCTCCAAAATGTTTCAATTTCGTCAGTTGTGAAATCGTGAAACATATCTGCTAAAAAGTATGTAGACTTTTCTGAACAAGTAATTAACGCTTTTTTTCCTTCAGGGGTAATCTCAATATTGATAGAACGTTTATCTATTTTACTCGGCACAGTTTTAACATAACCTTTTTTCACAAGACCTGTAATCAACTTGTTAGCGGTCTGCTTTGTTGTACCTAACTTTTTAGCAATATTAATAAGTGTCGTACTTTCGATTGGCAAATGTGCAATAGCAATCAGAGCCATGTGTTGTCGGGCAGTTAATATCTCCATATATTCGTCTCCCCGAGTTTGAACCTTATTGACAACCGAAAACAAAGTTGCATAACTTTGCTGCATAAAATGCAGTTCTTTCATTAAAAGATTGATATCCATATCTAGCTCTCCTTTATATTAGTCACCATGTTTACAAATATAAAATACCACATCTCACAAAAACATGTCAACATGGTGACTAATTTTACTTAAAGTAACTTTTCCTGAATAAACAACGTGTTTTAATTCGCTTTCCTAAGTCCGTTAAAATGCAAAAAACCCCCACTATTTGTTTCGAAAGCAGGGATTTCTTTTGTTTAAAGATTTTTCTTTTTTCTCAAAGCACTACACTACATTTAAAAAGTTTTGTTAAAGATTGCACCAAAAGCTTAACGAATGTAGTGTAGCGCTAGCCTAAGGGGAAGTGAAAAATCCCTCCTAGAAATAGCACTATTTTTGTGCTGAAAACAGCTGTTTTTTATCTATTAAAACACTTACTGTTTAAATAATAAAGCTATTAAAAAAATAAAATAGTTGTTTGTATGGATTTGAAATAAAGTCACGATGTTTATAAGAAAGACGCGAAGTTTTGAATAAAGTTGCGATGCTTTATATTTTCAATTAAAGAATTATAAATATGTTTTGATTAAACTTTTTTATAAAACTAAATGTTCATTTAAAAAGTAACAAATCCATTTTGATTAGACTTTTTTTAATGGATTTATTTTCTGTAGAATCAGGATCTGTAAGTTGTTTTTAATCCCTTTAATGTGTTGTTCCAGAATCGTGCATATTGCCTACTTAACTATCAAATGCTTGCCGACAACCTTTTCTCGTCTCTCCTGCTTCTTGTACCTTATGTATACTCAAAACAAATTACTGCTTTTCTTAATTTTTTATTGAAAAATAGGTATATATGATTCGCACCATAAGCTTGAAAATAATAGCCTGTAGCAAATCCAACATATGTAAATGGATGGCCATCTTCATCTTTTGGCACATACAGTAGATTGGTATAGTCAAAAATTTCGTCTTCGCTAACGCAGTCTTCCAATAATTCTTGCCCTTCTTCTGTCATAAAACGTATATCATCCAGAATTCCATTTACCTCGGGATAATCTAATCCCCAGCCATTTGTTTGCTTTTCGACAAACTCTTGCTCTAATGCTTCTACGGATGTAAATTCTTTTCCAAAGCTAGAATAAGGATAAATTTTCTGATTACGTTGGAAAAATTCTTTACGGATTTGATAGTCTTTTTCATTACGCACATAGGCTTTCTCTACAATGTCGGAAGGATTCTGCTCAATTTCAAAGTAATTCCAATCTGCTTCAAATTTATACTTTCCGTCAACGACATCAAAGCCTAACGTATCTTCTTTCGTAAAATTCGTGTGAAACGGTTGGGTAAAATCGCCAACGCACCCGTCGTGAATTTCCTTTGCTGACACAATATGTAACCATTCGTCCCATTCAGGTTCAATGTATTGTAAGTTTATGGAGCAAATGGGTAAAAAGTGTTTTTTATGCTGTTCCAAATTATCATAAAATACTTCTTCATATGCAGGAAACGGTTTAATGAATTGTTTAGAAATATTCATCTTTTTCCCCACCTTTATACGAGATTTTTGTTTAATTTTGTCATTTTATCTGAAACATAAACAAAAAATAACTCCAAAATTAACTTTTGTCGTACATTTTGGAGTTACTTGACGTTTAGGTAGCACCCAAGCTCATCAACTTTAAGGGATTGATGGATACCAAGAAAATTTTGTATCACTATCAAGTGGTTTATTCTGAGTTTCCTTTTTAATTAGGCTGAACCATTCGTTTAATATTTGAGCTTTTGGTAATTGTGAGGCGGGGTCGTCTTCCCAAATGATGTGTGAAAACCAGGCCTTTGTTTCCCATTCAAATTGCAGTTCTGCAAACGAGATTGTGGGATGGTCCGCTTCATGAAATTGCTGGTTTACTGCATCTGAAACTTCCGAAGCTTGTGGTAACAACTCATTCTTAATTCTATTTTTAATCATCTGATTTTCTAGCTGATTCCAAAAATACAATTGCCCGTTAATTTGATAAAAAATATCAAAAGAAGCCTCTCCTTTTTTAAAATTTACCAAAATAAAAGCGCGTTCCACATTATTGTCAGCGGCTTTTACAGTATTGACAATTAAATTTTGTGCCATTGATACCCAAAAGCTATTTGCTTCTTCTATTGGAGATTCAACATATAATTCTTCATTTAATTCATTGAGGGTTACCTCTCTATTGTTTACTTGTTCCACTTTTTTGAAAAATCTACTGAAAAAGCCCATAATTTCCCCTCCACGTTGTCATTTTCTCATTTTGTATTTCAATAATTAGGTAATAATCAATGTTATTGCCACTGTAATCACATCATTTTCAGATGGGTTATGAAACCAAGCTAATAAATGGAGTTTGTCCTTGTATTTACCCTACGGGAATATAAAAAAGTTACTAAATACATTTATAATAAAAAACCGTTGTATGTAATTCTCCGTTTGCCGATTCCGCATAGCGTGGAATTTTCCCCGCTTCAACAAATCCTAATGATGCATATAGTTGATTAGAAGGATCTCCTTCTCTTGTATCTAATACTAACAAAGATCTATTTTCTTGATTTGCTCTTTCTTCTGCTTTTTTCATGAGTGCACGTCCAATTCCATTACGCCTAAACTTAGGATGAGTCATTAATTTTCCAATTTCAGCTCGATGACTTCCGTTTTGCTTCGTACTTAAATGCAATTGTACGCTGCCTGCTACTTCATTGTTTATCCTTGCAATAAATAGTATAACTTCAGGACTTAACACGGTTTCCCAGTACTTTATCGCTTCTTCTTGTTTCATTGGCGGTAAAAAACCTATTGATGCCCCGTCATCCACTACTACTTTTAAAAGTTCTGAAAGCTCTTCAATATCTTCATCAATTATTTTAATTTCTTCTATTTCTAGCTGATGAACCAATTCACAATTCTCCTTTTCATATATTAAGTAACTTATTTGTTTTAACCAAGAATATTTTTAGCCACCCAGCCGACTACACCATCTCTTTTTATCAAGTTATATCCCGTACAGCTATCATCGACTACAGATACAATATCTCCTTTACTTACATTTATTTGCGCGCAGGAAACATCTGTTTTTGCAGTAAAATACCCGGTTTTATTTTTATGAAGATATTCATTTTTAACGTAAAGTAGCTGCTTTGTTTCTAGCCGTTTGCATAAAGTGAAGTGTTCATTTTTTTCGACTGGAACTATATCATATAGTGGATAAGTAATAGAACCAACCATCATAGGTTCTGCACGAAAGTCTTTTAACACTTTACATTTTGGAAAATGGTCCATGTATGTATACGAAAATATATCTCCAGCAGATGATCTATAAATGATAAATGCATTTAATTGACCAGTTTCTTTAATGGCGTTTCCACCGTCGATTGCAATTATTTTTTTGTTTTAATCAATAATCGGATTATCAGCAGGGACGTCTGAAGAATAATTAACAACTGGCCAATGCCCTACTATTACATATTTATTCGCACGATGTGACTTATGTAAAAATGCCGGCAGTGTAATAAGCAGTATCTCGATCTGTGTCTTTCCAGTTCTCTATGTCCTCTAATCCTGCGTGAACAAAAATATAGTCTTCTGTTTCAATAGCAGTTGGTAATTCTGTAAGCCACTTCATGTCTTTTGAAAAATGACTTATTAATATTTCCTTTACCTCTCCGATATTTGTATCTTCGCTCACAAAATATCCTAAGTCCGCAAGCCATTCATTGAATATAGAATGCTGTTTCGTATATAAGTAGTTTATTAACTGAGGATTTTCATTTACAAGATCTTCAACTAAAGTATCACAATTGCCTTCTATAACATGAACCTTTGGATTTTTAGCTGAAAGTTCCATTACATAGCTTACAACACCTTTACTGTTGCTGCCTTTCTCACAAAGATCACCATTAATAATTAAGTAATCCTCTGTGTTAAAATTAACTTTTTCTAATAACGCTTTGAAAAGTTCTAATTCTCCATGAATATCAGAAATAACAATGACTCTTACGTTATTTGGGATTGATAATTTTTTTATTTTATCCAATGTGAGTACCCCTTTTTTAACTATAACTTCTACTGTAATACATATTAACTTTTTTCAATTCATTGTTTTACGAAAACTCATTCGACAAAATATCTTATTATCCCTCTTTTTGTAACCAGTCTGTTCTTTAGCACATAAAAAAAGACGCTACTTCTCTAAGAATTCGCGCCCTACTAAATTTCTTTTATATCACATTACTCAAACACAAAAGTATACCTTATACTATATTTTCCTTACTATTTCATTCATATCTGTCAACAGCTGCTCACATTCGTAATTTTGACAAATATACACCGTCATTTTGTTTTCAATCTTCTTATGACGAATCGCAAATTCTGCAATTCCCGAAAATTCAGCTGGAGATTCTGCAACTAATACCGCTTTGTTTTGAGTAAATGACTTATGTAGTTTTTTCACTAATATTCTTCTCCCATCACTATCTTCCCCAACAATGACAATTTCTATTTCAGGAGACTTCATCAACAATAAACTTTGTAAAAATTGTGCATGCCCACTTCCATATGAAGATAATACTTTTGAGAACGTTGTAAACATTTCTTCTACTTGTTGACGTACACGGCTGCCACACTATTTCCAGAAGTCATCGCTCCGTCATACACTTCTTTATCACGAATAATAAAGGGGTAGTATTATCTTGGACTAATCTTAAACACTGACAAGGCGGCGAATTGATTGAGAAAAGTAGCAAGAACCATCCCTTAATGTGTAATGGTTGGATTTGAGTCAATAAGTTGGACACAAAGAAGTGAGGATTATGCTGTCTTTCGAACTTGATCCTATGTTGCTCGTTCAACATCAGTTCGGTTAAGTAGGTATTACCCATTCAACAGTTACTTTCACAAAAAATACCTCCTTGGTCACTAAACCAAGGGGCTAAAGCTAAATGAAGCTTTTCTTACCAATTATGATCATAACATCTCAAAAAACTTGATATAAAGCCATTGCCGGCTACTTTAGTGCAAAATTGGTTACACACTATAGAAAACTATCAGAAATTACAGTTCATTAAAAAAGCAAAATTCATTCAAAACCTTATTATAAAGTTATTTACAGACACCTTAGTATACAATAGGAAATTATACTTCCCACGCTGGCGGCGTAGAGGTCAGTGATACAACTTACTTAAGCCGCATTTTCCTGTTTTTTCTCTTCAGCTATCTATTCCTATAGAATAATAATGCACTTTAAATTTATCATCCTTCTCCCCATTAATTTCATCTACACATTATTATATTTTTGATTCAATCACAGCAGCTGCCCCTGCCACGGCAAAAACAAGAAAAATAGGAAAAGTAAAAGGGAAACAGAAGTAAACAATTACAACTGCCAGGGAGCACCAAAATCCGACACACCAGTAGCAACTTAAAAGCGAACCAATAAAATAACGTAAACCTTCCCCTTTCAATTCGATGACTTGCTCTATTTGTCCGGACCCCCCCTCTTTAACAGTTACTGAGAAAAAAGGTTTACGAATAAAGGTAGTAATTTCATCAAATACAATCAAGCGGGTCAAACGGAAAGATGCTAAAATAACGATGACAAAGTCTAGCCATTCAACATGAAACATACATATTCACACCTTTCATTCCAAACGATTTAACATATTATATGATATTCCTATATAACTGGAACTTATTTAAACTTGTAAAATTGTTGAACATATTATTAGGAAAACAAATTGCTGTTATTAGATTTTCTATAATTAAAAGAGACTTAATTCTTTTTTCAAATACTAAAAACCATTACATTTGTCATTATTTCTTCCGGATATGTTTAAGCCTATTTTTAAAATAGGGCGTACCACTCATTAATAGTACCCATACAATATATTGAAATGAAATTAGGTAATTATCGAAAGGAAAGGTGTAACATGAAGAAGAATATTAAGCCCATTCAGGGTAGACAGACTCCCAACCTAATTGGCCCGGAATGTATTGAAGTTACAAAGGTTTATGACTGGGTTGTCCTGACAAACCGGGATCGCAACAAAGTTTCGATTCCCGCAGGCTGTACTGCAGACATTCAAAATTGCCTTCACCTTGGGGGAACGGTAAATGCGACATGTGGAATAACTGACACGTTCTGTGAAGTAGTGGATACAAGACCTGCAAATATTGGCGTACCTAGTGCTAGAATTGTAACTCTTGGTATCACAGCAACTGTAACGGTTACGTTCACTTGTACTACTGGTACTCCACCAGTAACTACTACTCTTTGTACTTTCTCCGTACCTGTTACCTTTATTGACGAAGTAATACTCTGTGTACCGACAGACCCTACGCTTGATCCATTAATTAGCATCGAGTGTAATGTCTTCGATACAAACTGTAGTGTAGTCTTCAATCAATTGTTAGGTGACTTTGTTTTACTTGATGTTGTGCTATGTAAAGACGTTCAAGTAACAAGACCAGTTAAATTAGAAGTGGAGGCGAAATTCTGCGGTCCTCGTCAAGCGATCCCAATTGAGGAGATAACTCCTCAATGTCCGCCATTCCCTGCTTTCCCAGAACAATGTCCAACATTCTTCCCGCCTGAAAACTGCTTATGTCAAGGGAGCGCATTTATACCAAGTACCGAAACACGAACTATTTTAGTAGCCGACGGCACTGGTTTAGCTAGCGTTACAGGAAACTTTAACACTTTCACTACTACAATTTGTGATCAATGTACTCTAGCGGAAAGTGAATTATTAGTCAATTTCCGAGACTTCCCGCAAGAAGATCCAACTGGTGAACCTGCAGTTGATCAAAGCTTTACCTTTGTAGCGACTCAATTTAACCAACCAACTTGCGGAACTGGAACTCCGCCTACTACACTTACAGTAACTGGCGTCGGCATATTTAAATTGGCTGGCCAGGCGGAAGAAAATGCATCCTTCACGCTAGTCTTAAACTCTGCAACAAGAACTGTAACTTTAATCATCAAAGAGAGTAGCGGTGTCGATACATTAGTTTTAGCGCAAAATGTCTCTGTGGGAGTTCCTCCATCAACAGGAACAATATCAGTTGCAGCATGCTCACGTTTCTAGTCGTAAAATTAAAATAACTATACCTATTAAAATAACCGGGAAAAACTTTTCCCGGTTTATATTTTATATAAATGCCTAATTGCACATAAAAAAATTGAGGGGCTGTTCATCAGTATACTAAAATGATACTTACAATAATGAAATGGATATTCGGTTATTAGCGGCAAATTCCAATTCTTGCTCCTGAAAGAATACAAATGCCTCGACTAGAATGCTTTCCTGTTCCTCGAGATTGGATATGTTTATTTGCAGATTTGATAATGATTCTATTTGCTGAGGATAAATATTCACTTGCTGGATAGGACATATCCAGTTTTCTCCCTTCATAGTCTGTTCAAACCAATCTTCATTCATGTATTTCCATCCTTTTGTTCCTTCGTTACTCATAACCCCAAAGGTTTTGACTATATTCGGCGGTAATATCTGTCCAGTTATCTTTATGCTCTCCTCAGGTGTGGAGCGTAAACAAATAACAGGATTCCGTAATACTTCGGTTCCAATATTTTTTATATGCAGGTTCCCCAAAACCTTAATTTTCTTGTTATCACTTTTATCTATAAGAAGACGGTAATCAAAAAATACCTCTGCTTCCCTAATGACCTTACTCGACTTTTCAATTGTAAGGCCTTGATCATCTACAGCGTCTTTTTTTACTTTTTTCAAATCATTATTTATTTGCTTTTTACTTGATGAAGCTCCGAATAAAATCGAAAAATTTTCAAGAGAGACATTGGACAAAAAAGATAAAGGAGCATCTCTTTGTAAACGGGCTAATATCCCCATCGCAACGATAATAGCACCGTTTGCACCAAATTTATTCCAAAATAGCTCATCATTAAATTCCGGATACTTCAACCGAACCCTCACATAAGGAACTATTTGATTGGCTGCCTCATTGGCGTTGAATTTTATTCCGATTTTCCAGCATTCATTCCGAAAAATGTCCAGCCACTTTTGGTTCATTGATGTTGAATCATGAGTCAATTCTAGGACAGGTTGCTTTATAGATGGGACTTTCAAAAGTGAAAGTTTAACATGCAAATCAGCCTTTACCGAAATATCCTGATCATTTTTTATAATTACGTTTGCTCCGCATCCTGACAGGAATTTTTGGATATGTTCAAGAAATTCCCATTCTAGCTTATCTTTTCTAAATGAATCAAACATTTTATTTTCATCCTGAGAGATAAGGATTTGCTTACCCGATAATCCCGAATTTATATTAATCTTTTGATGTTCTGAATCAAATCGAACTTGGTAGCCTAACTCACGAAAAATGAGATAAAAAGCTGCCAATGATTCATAAGGGATTTTCCCCTTCTCTTGACCTTGAAGGTTAACTATTACATCCATTTCTTATCCCCCTTACCTTTTATCACCTTCATCAAACAGTCAGTCTATGAAATAAAAACCTATTTCTTTATAACAAAGTTACCACTCAATACCTAAGTTCATATAAATATTATATGTTAGTAAAAAAGGAGAGATGATTAAGAATGAGTTTTGAAAGTTTCCGACAGTACGTACTTAAAAAAATGAGCGAGGCTAAAGAAAACAGCCAATCCGAAATAAAAACACAGCCTTATCAGTCCGTTATTCATCCCCTTAAACAGGGAAATTCGATCCAAAAAGGAGGATGCTGCGGGAAAAGAGCCCAATCTTAGTTCTTCCTTAAGATCTTTTTCTTTAACAAATAAGGTATGGAAAGAAATAATCAATCACTGCGAAAAGGAATTACCTTATGAAGCGTGTGGATTATTAACAGGAAAAAACGGAATAGCAAGGACCATATGGCAAATGAAAAATATGGATCAGAGTCCTGTTTCTTTTTCAATGGATCTTGAAGAAATCCGCCGAGTTTTTGAGATAATGGCCAAAATGGATGAATCGCTATTAGGCATTTATCATTCCCATCCGACAGACAAAGCATATCCATCTGCAGGAGATATTGCTTACAGCAATTATCCCAATGTCGCGCAACTGATTATATCGTTTGCCAATAAGACACCAGTAGTGAAATGCTTTCAAATCAATGAAAAAAAAGTTATCCCATTAAATATCAAACTTGTGAATTAGGAAGTCATATAAAGCGAAACTTTTGTTAGTGATAATTTTTTCCATTTACACTGATGGTTAGTTGAACCAATCCTTACCGCCCGCAAATAGCGGGATAAATCTTGTATGTCAAACAGACTTCCTCATCATAGAATAGACATAGGGGTCTACCTCTATTCTTGTTTTTGTTTGGTATCATTACCTTCAATATACAAGAATTTTCGGAGGTACTCCTTTTTATATTTTCAAAACTTTTGGCACGTAAGAGCTGTGGGTTTTGAAATTGATTTGCCACTTACAGATGAAATGTATTATACCAAAAACTCGCAGCTCTCTACTCGCTTAGGAAGGCAAATTGGAGTTGCGAGTATTATATTTTTACTTTGAATTATCGTCATTCCCGTATTCATCTGAGTCCATACACCGATTTTCCCATTCTTGAACTAACTGAAAATGATTGAAGTTTTTACCGTCAAGCAAAATATCGAGTGCATGCCCAAAATCGATCGCTACTTTACCTGTTGTCTTTGCAACTCTTGGTGCTAAAATGGTGGCAGGGATTCCTGCAGAAATAAGGGCAATTTCCCAATCAGCAAGCTGGGCGAGGTAGTTTTGAACTTTATCTAAATCCTTATATCCTTCCAAGTTTATCGTATCAACAACTTGTATCCCTTGTCTTTGGAACAATATCTTGGCATGCTCAGAGCGTCGTCCTACAAGGACCATTTTCTTATCCCTTATCCATTCCCAAAACA
Organism: Bacillus pseudomycoides; assembly: GCF_002582035.1. GTDB lineage: Bacteria > Bacillota > Bacilli > Bacillales > Bacillaceae_G > Bacillus_A > Bacillus_A pseudomycoides_B. The sequence continues at coordinate 1,168 of NZ_NUQE01000021.1, read as the reverse complement.
TTCCTTCACCTACAAAATCGTGCATAACCCAGGCACAACAAACTTTCATAGGTATGAACTGAAGATCCTGTAAAACTTGCTTAGTTGTTTTTCCCCAGAAGTCTAACCTAGGGGTTGAAATTAAACCGGCTATATCAGTGGTCTTCAATGCTTGAATCAGTTGCCTTCTAATCTCTTCAGGTGAACTAGTAATTCCAGCATAGGATTTATAGCATTCAAATTGCTGAACTAAAACGGTACTTGCCTTACTTGTTAAATAAGTGATCTCTCCAATTCCAAAGCGGGCTAGCGAGAGACCTTTTTTTTGAAATATCGCCAGATCAATTAACTTTAATACCTGATGGGTTAAAAGCATGTGATTTTCATAGTTATAATTTAGATATTTCACAACAACCAACTCCATTGCAGATTTGCTCCTGCATAAAGTTTAATAACCAAATCGAAATAAAGTGATATTTTTTCTTTTTTAAGTACGGTAAAGTCTATATGATTTATCGAATCGCATCTATTAAATAATATTTTCCCATTTTAAAATTTCATTATTTAATTGGGTAATTTCTCTCTTTAAATGATGAATTGAAAAAACACTTTCAGCTATATTTTTTCCACATTCCTCTATTTGCTCAACTAACTTTTGAATTTGTTCATAATCGACTCTATTCTCAGTGCTTTGCATTAAAGCTAAATGCGTTGTGTTCCTTTGCAATTGCTGTTGAAGAACAACTCTCCTTTTCTCTTCCATATTTAATTCTTCATTTTTCCCTTTTAATTTTTGTTGTAAAGTTTCATATATTTTTTGTTTTTTCTGAAATTTATTTATTTTTTCAGTTAAGGTAATGATTAATTCTTCCTGTTCCTTTTCCATAGATATTTGTTTTTCTACTTTTTTTCTATAATTTTCAATTTCACCTGTCAGATTAGCGTTCTCTTGTTCTAATTTTTTTTGATAATTTTCATAGTCCATTAATTTTGTTTGAAGGAATTGGATTTCCTTCTCTTTTTCGGTCTTGTAATTTCCCAACTCTCCATCCAAGGTTTCATTTCTTTCTTTAAGGATCTTCAATTCCTTTTCATAGTCCATATTTTTTGTTGTATGCAATTTATTTTGACTTTCTATTTCTTCCTCATAGTCCGTTATTTTTGTTTGCAGTATTTGGATTTCCTTCTC
>NZ_NUQE01000029.1 GCF_002582035.1 Bacillus pseudomycoides | reverse complement strand
GGCAAACGAAAGACGAGTCAGTATGACTCGTCTTTTTTGTTTATTATAAAGAAAACATAGCTAGATAGTTCAGGATTAGGTAGTACTATTATTGAATAGATGGTATCCATTGTATTGAAAGATACCTTTGATATTTTTACATATTGGTCAGTTGGATTGAAATTAGGTGTAAATCCAGCGAATGCTGCAATGACAGTAGGATGGGGGATGCATGGACAAATTTGATTCAACCATTTTGGGCGTTGCCTCTTTTAGGTGTATTAGGAATGAAAATTAAGGATAGTATGGGATACTGCTTTATTCTTTGTATTTGGATAAGGAATGTTACAAGTGTACTTATGTAATTTCCCTATTAATCTATAGAAGGGCTTCGTTTTATAAAAATTCCATCAGCAGAGGTACCCTCCACTGATGGTTAGTTGAATGAATTTCTATATGCTGTCTCCGAATATTATATTTTACAGTATTATTTTAAAAAGACAGGATTTCCTGTCTTTTTTTGATGAACTGAATCTTATGAATGATAAAGAGTGTAATTGGATATTAAAAATATGATGCTTTGCTTATGTGCTTACATATGATGAATAAGACTTTAAACAGTTTCTTTAGTCGGTTTAGGTTATTTTCTGTAAACAATTAAATGTATTTAAAAGTACTTTTTTCATTCCAATGTAAATTATAAAGTAATTCGTTGTTCCTATAGTAAATGATGAACTGTTTCATGGTTTGAATTCTTCTTAAAATCCTTTAAAAGTTGTATTGTTGTTTTTTGAATAAGTGAAGGTAATACATGAAATGAATATGGTTTATAGACACGTTCTGTCCATTTGTGACCGTCTTTCCCATACACCCCCATATTAATAGAAGGGATATTTAATTTACGTATAGTATCATATGGAAGTGGATATAGTTGTTCCCACTTCGGGAAGTTGTGTAATAATGGTTTGAGTTCATCGTCTGTTTCGTGAATAGATAGGAAGCTTCCATCAGCTAAATAAGGGAAAAACTTTTTCAAAACAAATTGTTCTCCAGTCTCATCTTGTACACTTTGTAGTATTACTTCAATACTGCTTTGTAATTGACGATTTTGTTCATTTGTTTGTTTTAAATAGTTATGTGGTAAGAAGGGCGGTGCGAAAAATAAAATAACCCTTGCCTTTTTCTCGGGATCCATTTCTTGCAGAGCAGCAACAATTTCAAAACAAACTTCACGTAAGTCACTATTATTGCTTTGTTTCAGTGTATCTTGAATAATTACTTCTGTATTTATACCATGTTGTTGTAATTCTTCTATATAATCTCCGTAACTTGTAACAGCAATCTCCCATGAAAGGTCACGTGATGGCAGGCCTGTTACAAGTAAATAATGCTGAAACTGTTCTTTCAGGTACTCTTCAGCTTCTTTACACACTTCTCTTGTCTCAGCTAAAAGTCTTTCAAGAACTTCTTCAGGTGTAGATTCGTAAATAAAATAATTAAAGTATAGCTGGCTGCTTGTTGCGGTTTGTACAGTATAACTGTCTTTATTATCGCGTTGATATAAACATGTTGGAGGTAGAACAAGCTCATCAGGAATAAATTCAGTTAGTTTATAGTTGTTATGCAATCTACGTGTAATTTGAGCAGCAATAAAGTTTGGATCAATTCCTGATAATGTATCTCCAACATGTACTTCTCTTCCATAAATGTAGAAGCAAGGTAGAAGTTTCCCCGCTGTTCCTGTATAAATATAGCGTTGATTGTCTCCATCGTATAGGGGTGTGATGAAATCATTATTAATTGCCAGACGATAGTGTAATTGTTTTTCTTGTTGTAGTCTTTCTAATTCAGTTAATGCAGCTGTAATTCCGCGGTGTTCTCCCTCTTCATCACCATTGAAAAGTAAAAGAAGATTTCCTTCTAATAGATCGGTATGTTGTGAGAAATATAAAATATTAGCAATATGGACAGCTGCCCCACTTTTCATATCAACAGAGCCTCGACCAAATAGCCAATCTCCAGATTTAGCATCAGTTTGGACATCAAGATTTCCCTCATATGTTTGAAAATATTCTCCTAATGCTTCTGAAGAAAAAGCATGTTCTTTTAATAGGCCAAAGTCTTCAATTCCAACTGTATCTAGATGAGAATGATAAATGATGGTAGAAGTTGAGTTTTTGCTTCCTTCTACAAATGCAAATAAATTTTTTCGGCTAATTGGATCATTTGGAACAGTTTGTATCCATAAATGTTCAGGGTGCTGCTTAAAATATGGAAGGCTTTTTAAAATAAGATAAAGCTCATCTATAATACGTGCTTCACCTTCAGTTCCGTTAATACTATTAAATGAAACGAGATGTTTTGTGAGTGCTTCGACTTGTTTTTCTAGAGATAGTGAGCGTAATTGTTGATACATAAGATAAATCCTCCTTAATTTTCCGGTTAAAAAAGAAATTGTTTGTAAAAGCATGTATTTTATTCTTTAAAAAGAAAACAGCAACAACATTTTGGATAACAACTCATACTAGCCTCAAGTCTAAAACTTGTATATATGTCTTTCATTTTCCGTATTATGAAATCAGTTTCCACTATATGAATAAAAAATGACGGCAGATTGTCTTTATAATACTGACGTTCTGCCGATTTTAGTAGATATTTCACTAGCGGCTTGTTTCACCTTGCTGATAAGGAAAGTTAGTCGATCATCGTTGATACTGTGACTAAGCACTCCAATGCTTAATGCTCCTATCACTTTATTGTTAAAGCCTATAATGGGTGCCGCAACAGATGCAGTGCCTTCAGTTTTCTCGCCATAACTCACAGCGTACCCATGTCTTTCTATTTCTAATAATTGATGTAAAAGAACTTGCTTTTGTTCTGGTGAGGAAGAAAATAATTGGTCAATAACGTGATGTGCTTCGCTAGAATCCATATTAGCGAGTATCGTTTTATTTGCTGCACCGATAGAAAGAGGAATTCGCTCTCCCAAGTTATCAATAACACGAACTTTTAACGGACTGTCAATTCTTTCGATAATGATAGAATGTGCTCTATTTGGAATGTTTAAATAAACGCTTTCTTCCACTTCATGTGCCAAACGTTTCATAACTTCCCTTGCTACAGATTTGTAGTCAATTTTCTCTAATTGACGTAAGCCGATTTCCATCCACATGGGTCCTGACGTATAATGCTTCGTTTCTGGGATCTGTGAAACAAGCTCATGTCTCATTAGAGAATTGAGTAGCCTGTGTACTGTACTAACCGGAAGAGATGTTCTTTCGGCTATGTCAGAAATTGACCAGTACTCTTTATTGTTATCAGAATTTAGTAATTTAATAATACCTATAGCTCGATCAATGGACTGTACCATAACTAGCCTCGACTTTACTTGTAGTGTGTAAACCTCTTTAATTAACTATCAATTTAGCAAAAATTTAAAATGAAATCAAATTAAATTTCAGAATAAACAAAATATAAAGAAAAAAGACATGAAAAATTATTGACTTTTTTATATAATTATCTGAAAATTATAAACAAGATTTCGTATAGTGGAAACAATTCCGTAATACGGAAAAAACTTCTTTTGATAATATCGATTATGAAAGTGAGGAAAACAATGACGCATTCCGATAGCAAGAGTAACGAATTAAAGCGTACGATGAAAAGTCGACATTTGTTTATGATTGCACTTGGTGGTGTAATCGGAACTGGCTTGTTCAACGGTTCTGGTTTTATTCTCAGACAAGCCGGCCCTGGAGGAGCAGTACTTGCTTTTATGGCTGGGGGATTATTGATGTACCTCGTCATGTTATGTCTTGGTGAGCTCGCGGTGGCTATGCCGGTGTCTGGTTCTTTCCAAGAATATGCTACGAAGTATATAAGTCCTGCTACTGGATTTACTATTGGCTGGCTGTATTGGCTAAGCTGGGCAAATACTGTCGGACTTGAATTTACAACTGCAGGTATTACGATGCAGCGCTGGTTTCCCGATATTCCTGTGTGGATTTGGTGTTTAACATTCGGTGTTACAATCTTTAGTATCAATGCATTATCAGTCCGCAGTTATGCGGAAACGGAATTTTGGTTTTCGAGCATTAAAGTGTCAGCCATTGTTGCCTTCATTATTCTTGGAGGAGCAGCGATGTTTGGTTTTATTGATTTAAAAGGGAGTGAAGCGGCACCGTTTTTTTCAAACTTTACAGATTACGGTGGTCTATTCCCAAACGGAATTGGTGCGATACTGCTAACAATGGTTACGGTCAACTATTCCTTTCAGGGTACAGAACTGGTTGGTATTGCAGCGGGTGAGAGTGAAAATCCTGAAAAAACGTTACCGCGTTCCATTCGAAATATTATATGGCGGACGATGTTTTTCTTCGTTTTAGCGATATTTGTTCTTGCAGCCTTGATTCCTTGGGAAGAAGCAGGGTTAGCGAAGAGTCCATTTGTTGCCGTTTTTGATAATATGGGTATTCCATATGCTGCTGATATTATGAACTTTGTCATTCTCACTGCGGTTCTTTCGGTTGCTAACTCAGGATTATATGCAGCAACAAGGATGCTTTGGTCATTGTCCAAAAATGACATGGCTCCAGCTTTCTTACAGAAAGTATCGTCACGTGGTATTCCATTATATGCATTAATTATGACGATATCTATTTCTGCTTTTTCACTTTTGACGAGTGTTGTGGCTGCTGAAACTGTGTATTTATGGTTAATTTCGATTTCGGGCGTTATTACAATTATTGTATGGATGTCCATTTGTGCTTCTCAATTTCTTTTCCGTAGGCGTTACCTAGCAGAAGGTGGTAAGTTAGAAGATTTGAAATTCAAAACACCTCTTTATCCAATTGTCCCAATTTTAGGCTTTGGACTGTACGGTCTTATATTAGTAAGTCTTATCTTTATTCCTGATCAGAGACTAGGAATTTATTGTACTGTACCGTTTATTATTGCTTGTTATGCTTACTACTACATAAAAGTAAGAAAAAGAACTAGTAATAACAGTTATAGTGAGAATAAAGTGAGCAAAATGATGTGAATCTATATAGCTATAATGAGTTAAATAAGTTAGGGTTACTTAGGGATTTTTAGATACACTCAGAGTGTTATTAAGAAATATTTTACTTTTTAAGTTACTTGTCTTGCCTCGAGGTTTAGGAAAAATAAAGGGGATAGTCAGGGGATGACAAATCCCTCTACTGATGAGAAATTCATTTTGTTTTTTCTAAGTGTATTTTTAAAATGAAGATATTTTCGTAATGAAAAGAAATACTTTTTTGTTATTGGCTTTGAAATAAAGTGGAAATAGCACTGTTCAAGTAATCTTGAACGGTGCTATTTTTATTTATCCCGCTATTCGCGGGCAGTAAGATCCCCCACCTCAAGATAGAGAGAAGCGAAGCACTGCACGTAAAAGCCCGATTGATGGAAGGTTCACTTTATAATATTTTTAGGATTTATTAAAAACGTTGCATCATAACTAAATGAAAGGACACCGCTGACTAGTTGTTTCTTTCGAATAGAAGAGATTGTTATAGTTAAAGCAGTACAAAAGTAGTGAATACAATAGCTAACAAAATACGATAATAGGCAAAGGGTTTTAAACCTATTTTTGCTAGCAGTTTTAGAAAAGTTACTACCGCTAGCATTGCTACAACAAAAGAAGTAATAAATCCTACTGCGAACATTGGAATATCGTCTACACTTAAATACTTCCAACTTTTTAATAAGTCTAGACTGGTTGCCCCAAGCATAACAGGAAGAGCGATAAGAAAAGAGAACTCTGAGGCAGTTTTATAATCTGCTTTTGCTAATAGCCCTCCAGATATTGTAGATCCGGATCTTGAAAAACCAGGATATACTGCTAAACATTGAAATAATCCAATTGTTAATGCTTGACGATATGTTAAATCGTCTAATGAATAAGTGGTAGCTTTTGGTTTTTTCACTTCTGCAAAAATCATAAGGATTGCTCCTGCTACAAGTCCAATAACGACAGTATGTGCCTCAAACAAGTATGTTTTAATCACATCGTGTAATAGTAAGCCAGCAATTACAGCTGGGGACACACCTAGTATTACATGTAATGCATTAAATTTCTTTTCTTTTTGAAGCAGAGGTTTTATGTTAAATAAAGAAACAAGACGTTTGTGATATAAAACAGCAATGGCTAAAATAGCGCCTAGTTGTATCACAATCTCAAATGTTTTTGCTCTTTCTCCTTCAAATCCTAACAAGTGACTGGCTAATATAAGGTGGCCGGTAGAGGAAATCGGTAAAAATTCTGCTAGTCCTTCTATGATACCAAGTATAAAGGCGATGATTGTGTCGCTCATAATTTCACTCCTAATATATAAATGAAAATTCTTCTTTCAAATCTTGAGAACAGGTAGAGACTTTTGAAATATTTTTTCATCCGTATAAATCAATGAATATCGACCTTTTTAAAATAGAAGATTGTTGTGATAAATCCGATCATAGCTGTAGCGGCAATAACGATATAAGAATATTCTGGAGGATATGTCGGTTGCAGTTCGTTGTTTACTATATCGAGTGTAGCCGTCCAAGGGAATAAATCTTTGTGTTCCGAATTTGTAATCATAAGATTTACCATCGTTATAACAATTGTGAATATAATAGGTGGAACATAAGTCTTCATTACAAGAGTTAGCAGTACAATAGGAGGGGATAAGATAAAAAGGAATCCACCGCTCAGCAAAAATTTCAGTAAAGATTGCAAGAGTAATGGGCCACTTAAGCCAGGAAAGCCTCCTAATAGTCCTAATAGTAAAGTTAGTCCCCAAGTAACTATAGTCAACATCATAATCCAAATAAAAAGAAGAATAAATTTACTTATAATAAAGTTAAAACGTGATACAGGAATGGTTAATAGGCTTTTTAATGTATCTTCTGCGTATTCCCGATTAAAGAGATAAGAGGTAACGACTCCGTATAGAAGGACTCCCATTAATAAAATAGTATACATATTAGCGTTATAAAAAAGGTCATCGAGACCTGCAGCTGGAGCAGATGGTTTTGTTTTCTTTTCTATATAAAAGGCCGAAACTATCATAAATGGTGCTACCGCTGCCCCGATAATACTAATCAAGAACATATTAGAGCGTTTTAACTTTAATAGTTCTGTATATAGTAGATTAACCAATTGTCCCACCCCCAACCAATTTGGTGAAGTAATCTTCTAATCTATCTTCGCTCATCATAATCTTTAATACTTCAATATCGTTTTGAACAAATGTTTTATTAATCTGTCCTTGCTGTCCGAAGTGAGAGTAAATGCGAATATTTCCTTCATCATGTACTTCGTAATCAAAAATATGGAATTGTTTTTCTAAAAGGATTGCAGCTTTATTATCGTTATTTACTTGGAATTCCAAGTATTGACGATTTGTTTTTCGGAGCGTATCAAGAGCAACTTCCTCTAAGAGTTTTCCTTCATGAATGATTCCCATATGATCCACTAGTTGCTCGACTTCAGCTAAAATATGACTAGAAATTAATATCGTGATCTTTCTTTCTTGTGCTAAAGATTTAATGAGCCTTCGCATCTCTTTAATACCAATGGGATCTAAACCGTTAGTCGGTTCATCTAATATTAATAGCTCTGGATAATGGAGAAGAGCTCTTGCAATCCCTAATCGTTGTTTCATCCCTAAAGAATATTTACCTACTAATTTTTTTGTCTCATGCTGCAGTCCTACAATTTCTAATGCTTCTTCAATTGCATTTTTTTTGTGAACCCCAATGATTTTGGCATTAATTAATAAATTTTCCTTTGCAGTAAGGTTTTCATAAAAACCTGGAACTTCAACGATAGAACCAATTCTTCTTAAAATTTCTTTTTGGTTTTTGAAAAAATCCTCTCCGAATATTTCGATTTTTCCGCTTGTGGGTTTTATTAATCCTAGTAGCATTCGGATTGTCGTTGTTTTACCTGCACCGTTTCGTCCGATGAATCCATAAATCTCTCCCTGGTTCACATTTATATTGAGATTATCTACAGATTTTTGATTGCCATAAATTTTAGTAAGATTTGTGGTTTTTATAATTGCACTCATTTTGAAACACCTACTTTCTATAATCTCTTAATTACATGATAAAAAGGAGGATTTAACTGCTGCTTAATCATTTCTTAACTCTTTCTTAAAAACAGTTTGCTTCGGGATGGAAAAGCCAAAGGTGGTCTTTTCCCACGGAATACTTTCTACCCATATTTGTCCGCCGTTTTTTTCTACGAGAGCTTTCGCAATAGCGAGTCCTAGACCACTACCACCATGTGAATAGTTCCTTGATTGATCACTTCGGTACATTCTCTCAAATACGTTCTCTAAATCATGTTTTGAAATTCCAGGTCCTTTATCCCAAATGAGCAATTGATATTCATTTGTGGTTTCTGAGAGCTCTATTCCTACTACCTTCCCAGGTTTTCCGTAATATACGGCATTTTTCATGAGGTTACCGATAACTCGCATTAGACTAAGAGAATCTACTGTAATCGGGCAAGGGGCTTCAGGGATGTTAACTTGTAACTCGATACCTTGCTTGGATAGTTCAGGTAAAAATTCAATTAAAGATTCCCTAGTAATCTCTGAAAAATCAAGTTGTTCTTCCTTTAATGGAAACTCATCAGCATCTAGCTTGGCCATATTAAATATTTCATCAACTAATTGTTTTAAGCCATTTGATTTCTTTGAGAGTATTTCAAGATATTCTCGTTTTTCATCTTCAGAAGCAGCAATATCATCTTTTAAAGCATCGATATATCCAATAATAGAAGTAAGAGGTGTCCGAATATCATGTGAGATACTAGATAGCAGTTGTTTTCGAGCCTCTTGAGATCTTTTGGCTTCAACTTGGACCTTTTCTAGCTCGCTTATTAATTCATTTACAGAAAAAACTACATTATCTAATGAATGGTCGTTATTTGTATATAGTCTTGTATGTAAATTTCCGTTAATTGCACGCTTTAATTTAGCAGCTATAGACTTTCGGTTCTGAATAAAATGAAGTCTTGTAAAGAAAAGGCTTATTGTTATAACAATAAGTGTAATGAACAAAGTTAATTTTAATGTGTGAACCATGTCTATAAATAGAAGCCCAGTGATGATTATAAGTTGACATATAATAAGATAGAGGATTTTATCATTCTTCATCCTTTTCACCTACAAATTTATAACCGATTCCCCATACAGTTTGAATGAATTTAGGATCAGAGGGATTAGCTTCTATTTTCTTTCTAAGCTTTCTAATGTGCACCATAACTGTATTGTCATCTTCGATATAGTTACTGTCCCAAACATTGCGAAAGAGTTGCGTTTTCGTAAAAACTTGTTCAGGATTTGAAGCGAAAAACTTTAATAGCTCAAGTTCTTTCCCAGTTAAAGATATTTCTTTTCCATCTATGTTAACTGTGTACTTTTTTAAATCAACTGTTAGTCCTTTAAATGCTAGGAGTGTTTTTTCTTGAGTGTTAGCGTTACTTCCTAATATTAAAAAACGTCTCATAAGAGCTTTTACTCTAGCGACCACTTCATTAATACTAAAGGGCTTTGTAATATAATCATCCGCACCTATGCTCAGTCCTAAAATTTTATCTACTTCATGATCTTTAGCGGTGAGCATTAATATCGGGATATTTGTTTTGTTTCTAAGTCTTCTACATACTTCGATGCCATCAACTTTAGGCATCATAAGATCTAATATGATGAGGTTATATTTATTTTGTTCAAATAAGTGAAGAGCCTCTTCGCCATTTATAGCGATATCTACTGTATATAGTTCCCGTTCTAGATATTTTTTTAATAAATCTCGTATTTCTTTTTCATCGTCTGCTATAAGTACACGGATATCTTCCATATTTCCACCTGCTTCTAATATGATTTTGTTGGTAGTGTAATTTGTATAAATCAAGGTCGTATGATGGTTTTGTGAATGAAAAATATAATTGCTATCTAAATTATATACTATAAATTGTTAAAATAAGGTTGTTAGGACAGAATCAAATAGGAAAGGTAATTCATGAGTAAGCTATCAGAAGCAGTAAATAAAGAGGTGTTTGTACAATCCTGCAGAAAGAATAAATATCTCTAAAAAAATCATTGACTATTGTTAGATAGAGGTGTAGTATTATACGAGTCGCTGATGCAACAGAGCAGAAAGCGAAAACGAAATAAAAAACTTAGTTGACATTGAAAAACAAAGATGTTAACATAAGGAAGTTGCAAATAAGCGGCAAACAAGTTCTTTG
>NZ_NUQE01000028.1 GCF_002582035.1 Bacillus pseudomycoides | reverse complement strand
CCCCATCATGGTGCATATCATCATGTTATACATCATGTCATGTATCCAACTGATCTCTCGACAATTCCGTTTGGTTCAATATACTATCTTTAAGGAAAGCTCTCACCAATCGAGCTTTTACGGGCAGTTATCCCCCACCTATCTTCTTCGCTTCTCTCTCAATCTGGAGGTGAAGGTCTTACTGCCCCAAAATAGCAGGATAGAACTACTTAATAAATAATCTACCTAATTTGATCAAAGATACGCTCTTTTCCTAAATCCAGGGCATAACATATAAAAAAATAATCCAACCACTACAAAGGAGCGCTATGAATTATTATGATAAATCCAGTCTTTAGCAATACAAGGCAAGCGGGCGTGGGTGCCGGTTCATATGCTGCTGCACAACAGACACTTCATGCAATTCATCAAGTGATGGCAACAGATCCTCTTTTTACACATGTCGTACACCATTATGTTATCCCCCATCATGGTGCATATCATCATGTTATACATCATGTCATGTATCCAACTGATCTCTCGACAATTCCGTTTGGTTCAATATACTATCTCTAAGGAAAGCCTTCTGCCTTCCTTTTTTTCTTTACACACATAAAGTGCATATCCTATACACCTCATTATCAAAATTCAATATGTCTAATACACTATAAAAACTAACACAAAAGATATTTCATTTATCCATTAGTCGGTTCGCTCTACTTGTCTCATCAGATAGACTGTTTCCTATAATACAAAAATTCTTCCTTACAATTAGTACAATATTTTCATAGGAAAACGTCAGTATATAGTATGTACCTATGACTACATACTTGCTATAATCTAAATCGAAACAATTTCGTTTTATACAATCAGAGTACTTCTTCATTTAAATCTGTTCGTAATATACTTAAGAATCAAATTACAGGTGCCACTGTGGTCGTACTAAATAAAATAGACTTAATAATAAATGAAAAGCAATATATCACACTAGAATTAAAACGATTACAACCCAGGATATTCCGCCAATATCTAGGGGACAATTAGAAAAGCTGTTAACCTTCGGGGATATTATTCTTTTTGTAAATCGTAATTACTATTATTTATATTAAGCTTCATATTTGTAAAAAGGAGAATGAGTACATCATGAAAAAATGGAAATATGGTGCATTAGTAACTGCTTTGGCCCTTTCGACCGCCATTGCAGGCTGCTCTAAACAAGATGAGTCAAAAAGCAATACAAAACAAGACAAGTCTCTTAAGGTCGTAACCACATTTTATCCTATGTACGACTTTACTAAAAATGTGGTTGGATCCAATGGAAATGTAGATGTGTTAATTCCTGCCGGGACAGAACCACACGATTTTGAACCCACTCCAAAAGATATTGCTAAAATTGAAAGTGCCGATGTGTTTGTGTACAACAGTGACTCCATGGAAACATGGGTACCTAAAGTACTAAAAAGCCTTGATAATAAAAATATAAAAGTGGTAGATGCAAGTAAGGGTATTTCACTTATGGAAGGAACCGCTGAGGAAGAAGATAAGCATACAGATAAGAAACAAGAACATCCGATGGATCCTCATGTATGGTTAGATCCAGTGTTAGCCCAAAAAGAAGTAGAAAATATTAAACAAGCAGTTATAGAAGCAGATCCAACTCATCAACAAGACTATGAAAAAAACGCAGATCAATTTAATGCAAAGCTAAAAGATTTAGATAACCAATTTAGAACAACTCTCGGTAATGCAAAACATAAAGAATTCGTGACGCAACATGCGGCATTTGGATACTTAGCAAAAGAATATGGCCTTACTCAAATTCCAATTGCCGGTCTTTCTCCTGATCAGGAACCAAGTCCAGCTAAATTAGCGGAACTTCAAAAATATGTGAAGGACAACAATATTAAGGTCATTTATTTTGAGGAACTAACTTCTCCAAAAATAGCAAAAACCCTTGCGGATGAAACGGGAGCAAAAACAGTTGTATTAAGTCCAATTGAAGGAATTACAAAAGAAGAACAAGCCAAGGGAAGCGACTATATTAGCTATATGAAAAAGAACTTGGATGCACTAAAACAATCTATTATGTAATAGCAATAGTAGTGCGTTTTACAATCATGTAAAACGCACTTTTTCTACTTACACCTAAAGAAAGGAAAATGAGGATTTCATGAAAATCATATCTATGAATCAAGTTCAATTTAAGTATGGAAACGAAACCATTTTAGAAGATATTTCTCTCGATATAAATAGCGGTGAGTTTGTTACACTGACTGGGCCGAACGGAGCGGCAAAATCTACTCTGTTACGGATTATGTTAGGCTTATTAAAGCCCTGGAGAGGAACCGTAAGCATCAGTAAAAAAAATGAACAAGGGAAGAAACTTATCATTGGTTACGTCCCTCAACAAGTTTCTTCCTTTAATGCAGGATTTCCAAGTACCGTGTTAGAGCTTGTACAATCTGGTCGTTTTCCTCGCGGAAAGTGGTTTCGTTCACTTTCTAAAGAAGATCATGAGCATGTTGAGCAAGCGCTACTTGGAGTCGATATGTGGAAATTTCGTAATAGCAAGATTGGAGAGCTATCAGGAGGACAAAAGCAACGCATTTGTATCGCTCGTGTCCTAGCTTCTGAACCAGACATTCTAGTTTTAGATGAGCCCACTACTGGCATGGATTTTGAAAGTCGCAATCATTTTTATCAATTGATGAGACATCATGTCACAGAACATGGACGAACGGTCATCATGGTTACACATGACTTGGATGATGTAAAACCCTATGCAGATCGAAACATTTATTTAGAAAGAAAGGAGAACACACAATGGAGATGCTTCACTTTGGGTTCATGCAGCGAGCATTTTTGGCAGGAGGATTAATTGCCCTCATAGCTCCCATATTAGGAATGTTTTTGATTTTAAGACGCCAGTCTTTAATGGCGGATACCCTTTCTCATATTTCATTGGCTGGGGTAGCACTTGGTCTAACACTTCATTCCAATGTTAATTTAGTTACAATTATCGTTATTATTATCGGTGCATTAGGAATTGAATATATGAGAAATACCTATCGTACGTATTCAGAGGTATCCGTAGCTATCCTTATGGCAGCGGGATTATCCTTCGCTCTCGTCCTAATGAGTTTAAATCAGGGCGGTACGTCAACTAATGTAGAACAATACTTGTTTGGATCTATTATCACGATTAGCAAAGAACAGCTTCGTTTCTTAGGAGTAGTTTGTATCTTGGTGGGAATCTATTATCTAGTGTTCCAACGCCCTCTGTACGTATTGACGTTTGATGAAGATACAGCCTTTACAAGCGGACTACCTACAAAATGGCTATCATTGTCCTTTAGCGTATTAACAGGTCTAACCATTTCCGTTATGATGCCTATTGTAGGTGCATTGCTTGTATCAGCGCTTATGATATTACCAGCTGCTATTGCGATGCGTATGGTAAAAGGATTCAAAGTAGCTATTCTATTTAGTATGGCAATAGGCGTCATTAGTATGTTTTTAGGACTCACTTCTTCATATAAATTAGGGACGCCGCCTGGGGCAACTATTACACTTGTCCTTGTATTATTTTTACTTTGCGGCCTGTGCATCCAATGGGTCTGGAAATCTATTCGATCTAATCGCACATGAAGTAAAAAATATTACAATCTGTAACGTATTGCCTCAACAACAAAAGAACAGCTTTCAAAAAGCTTTTATTAACACTGAGGGTCATAGCATGCAAGCTATGACCCTCGATTTCATTCCTTAATATTTATATTGTACTCCTTAAACCAAACATGAATTTGCCCTAAGTGTGCCAACAACTGCGGTCCTGTCATGAGCTGCCCGAACCACGGCGTTTGAAATGCACTGCCCCCTGATTCAATTAACCCATGCAACTGCTCGTTATCAAATAATTCATGAAGAATGGACTGTTTATCCGTTAATAACTCTTGTAGCCATGAAGTAACTGCCTTCGTATAATACGGATTATGCGTTTTCGGATATGGGCTTTTCTTTCTATACAATACATCATCCGGCAATACACCTTCTAGCGCCTTGCGTAAAAGACCTTTTTCGCGGTTTTTATACATTTTCATTTCCCACGGAATATTCCACGCATATTCGACAAGACGATGATCAGCAAATGGCACACGCACTTCTAAGCTAGCGCCCATACTCATCCGATCTTTTCGATCAAGAAGGGTCGTCATAAACCAAATCATATTTAAATAAAATAATTGTCTTCTCTTTGCATCAAGTATACTTTCCCCTTCTAACGCAGGTGTTTCGCGCACTGATTCTTCATAACGATACTGTACATACTCTTGTAATTTTAGTTTTTTACGCCATTCTTTTTTTAACAATTGTTCACGCGCTTCTGTTGATCGCATCCATGGAAACGCACTTGATTGTAAGTCATCTTCGCGATAAAACCACGGATACCCTCCAAAAATCTCATCGGCACATTCACCTGACAAACTTACAACAAAGTCTTTTTTAATTTCCCGGCAAAACCATAACAACGAGGAATCAATATCCGCCATTCCCGGCAAATCGCGAACCATTACAGCTTCTGTCAAATATTCCGCTAAACTCTCATTAGAAATGACACAACGATGATGAATGGTATCAAATGTATTTGTCATTAACGTAATAAACGGAGCGTCTGAATTTGGTTGAAATGCATTTGATTTAAAATATTTTTCATTATCCTCATAATCAATCGAATACGTATGAAGCTTCCCTTTTCCTTCCCGTTCATATGCCATCGCTGCAAATGCAGTAATCGCACTAGAATCGACGCCCCCTGATAAAAATGTACATAACGGAACATCCGATACTAGCTGTCTTGTAATTGCATCTTGCAATAGAAAACGAACTTGTTCTACCGTTTCTTCAAAACTATGTGTGTGCTCTTCACTCACGACATTCCAATAACGCCAAACTTTTAAACCGTCTTTTGAAAACGTAAGTGCATGACCTGGACGCAATTCTTCAATTCCAGCAAATATACCATGCCCGGGAGTTCGAGACGGCCCCAATCCAAGCACTTCCGCTAACCCTTCTGTCGTAACCTCCGTCTTGATATCCGGGTGAGCTAAAATAGCTTTTAACTCTGAGCCAAAGAACAACCTTCCTGTATCATATTTGTAAAATAATGGTTTTACTCCTAATCGATCGCGCGCGATAAAAATTTTTTCTTCTTCCTCATCCCATACAGCAAATGCATAAATGCCATTTAAATGCTCAACACATTGCTCTTTCCACTCTATATAGGCTGTTAATAATACTTCTGTATCTGAATGTCCCTGAAACGTATAGCCTCTTTTCCATAATTCTTTTCGAATATCTTCTGTGTTATATAACTCTCCATTATAGGAAATTGTATAACGTTCTTCTTTTTTCATCCGCGTCATTGGTTGTTTTCCGCCTTCTGGGTCAACAACAATTAACCGTTTATGCCCAAAAGCAACATGATTCCTAAGCCAAACATTCGTATCATCCGGGCCTCTCTTCGCGAGCGTTTCTGCCATCTTCATTATTGTTTCTTTTTCTTCCAATAGCACTTTTGTATAATCCACCCACCCTGTAATTCCACACATATTAATCACCCTTCCTCATCTCGTATCCGCAGTCTGTTTTTATTGTATGCCCAATTTTGATTCTATGTTCCTTTCTTTGTTATAAAGAAAGGTCGAACTGTCTATAACAAGAATTAGAAACTTCTATAAAAAAGGAGGGCACAGGAATGAAACAACGTAAACATATTTTGTATAGTCAACCGCGCGCTCATACAATTGGAAATGTTGAATATATAAACGAAGAATGGGTATTTTTTGAAGAAGAAAGCGATGAAGCTTTTTTACTAGAAGATATGATTGAAGATGGATTCGAAATTTTATATAACAATAATTGGTTACCCGCTCGTTTTTATGAACACAATGTTTTGCAAGTAGCAAATGAACATCACCCGCTGCAAAACGGTGAATTAATTCGGATTCGAAAAAAGTTAATGACAAGCTATCATGAGTGGATAGAAGAACTTCCAGATTCCTCATTTTCACTCATAACCGGAACATTACAATCGCTAGGCTACTCTTTATACGACTGTATATATTCCCATAATTCTCTATCCTTCCAACCAAAGGACCAGCCATGCGAAGGAGTTAATTTTCTTTTATTTGATAATGAAGAAATGATTTGTGCTCTTCATCACCATTATGTACGCTATTCTAAACATAATAAGGATATATTTAAAATCACAAAAGCAGATGGCGATGAATTGCATATGAACAATTGAAATTGAACTACCCCCACCTATCTGCTTCGCGCTTGAGGTGGGGGTCTTCTTGCCAGATATGATAAAGTGAAGCTTCCATCAGTGGGGGTCTTACTGCCCGTAAATGTGGGATAAAAACGAGGATGTCTCAAAAGTAATGGAATACTTACTTTTGAAAACATCCTCATTTTTTGTATTAAGCAAATGGCGAAAACCCTAGTGGTAATCGTAAACCAAGGTATAACACAACTAGCAACACAATAACAAATTGAATCCAAAGCGCTCTTGTCGGTTTTCCTTTGCTTGCTTTCACAAGAACCATTTCCATCGCAGCAATTACCCAAATACCACCGAGCATTTTCATCCCATATAACATAGGCATCCAGTGGACGTCTTTGTAAATTAATAATCCTGATACAATGATCAAAATATACAGCAAACGAACCACCATGTGCATTGGCTTTGCTTGCTTTCCACTCTTATACATCGAATATGCTACAAAAAATAAAATAATCCCTAACGACCATGCAGTAATATGCATATGTATCATATAAACCTTTCCCTCCTCTTTTCCATATTTTTTCACTTTATATGATACCACGTCCATTTCTTTTCAGGAAATATTTCGCTTTTTCCACATTTAAATGATATAATATTTAGAGTATTTACAAACTTCTTGTAAAAGCAAAAGGGGGAACTAGCATGATTCAAACAAAAGACATTATCGAATTAACAGAAACATACGGAGCAAATAACTATCATCCACTACCGATTGTAATTGCGAAAGCAGAGGGTGTTTGGGTAGAGGACCCAGAAGGCAACCGTTATATGGACATGCTCAGTGCATATTCTGCTGTAAACCAAGGTCATCGTCATCCAAAAATTATTCAAGCGCTTATCGACCAAGCACAACTCGTAACATTAACATCTCGTGCATTTCACAGTGATCAATTAGGTCCTTGGTATGAAAAAGTAGCGAAATTAACTAATAAAGAAATGGTACTACCAATGAATACAGGTGCTGAAGCTGTTGAAACCGCTATCAAAGCGGCTAGACGCTGGGCATACGATGTGAAAAAAGTTGAAGACAACAAAGCTGAGATTATTGTATGTGTTGATAACTTCCATGGCCGTACAATGGGCGCAGTATCCATGTCATCCAACGACGAATATAAACGCGGATTCGGACCAATGCTTCCAGGTATTGTTGTCATTCCTTACGGCGACATCGAAGCATTAAAAGAAGCCATCACTCCAAATACAGCTGCATTTATTTTAGAGCCAATCCAAGGTGAAGCTGGTATTAACATTCCACCAGCAGGTTTCTTACAAGCAGCATACAATGTATGTAAAGAAGAAAATGTATTATTTATTGCAGATGAAATTCAAACAGGCTTAGGCCGTACTGGAAAATTGTTCGCATGCGATTGGGACAATGTTAGTCCTGATATGTATATCCTTGGAAAAGCATTAGGCGGCGGTGTGTTCCCAATTTCTTGCGTTGCTGCAAGCCGCGAAATTTTAGGTGTATTTGAGCCAGGTTCTCACGGTTCTACATTCGGTGGTAACCCACTAGCTTGTGCGGTTTCTCTTGCTTCTCTAGATGTACTATTAGAAGAAAAATTAACAGAGCGCTCTTTACAATTAGGAGAAAAGCTGTTAAATCAATTACGTGAAATTGACAATCCAATGATCACAGAAGTACGCGGAAGAGGTTTGTTTATCGGAATCGAATTAAACGAACCAGCACGTCCTTACTGTGAACAATTAAAAGCAGCTGGCTTACTATGTAAAGAAACACATGAAAATGTAATCCGCATTGCTCCGCCTCTTGTTATCTCTGAAGAGGATTTACAATGGGCATTCGAAAAACTTAAAGAAGTATTATCTTAATATTGAAGAAGGTTGCCCCTTAAGAGGCAACCTTCTTTTTGCTATGTAATGATTCTCACTATATACAACAAACCAGCTAGAATAGGAAACATGAGTAATATACCGATGATACATGATATCCACACATGCTTCCATTTCCACCAACCAACTACATTTCCTCTCCAAAACAAAAACAATGAAAAAGGAATGATTAAAAAGAAGGCTGTACCAAGTCCAGGTACATATCCCCTCTTCAAGATTGCCCCTACAAGATGAACAATCCCGTTCATAAAAATCATTGCCTGCGTAAACAATACCGCATATAACGTTATCTTCTTCAAAAACAGATTGTGTATAAGCACAATCGCACACACAAAAACAGTCAATATAAGTAATGCTATTAAAAAATGCTTTTGTTGTAACGCATTCTCTTCCATCTGAATAGGCTGTAAATACTTTATTTCTGGAAAAAAGTAATACTCTTCTGCATTATGCAAAGCAAAAAAAGTAGGAATAAGCCAGAAATAAGGAGAGCGCGGTATATTATTTGACATGATTACGGAGCGTTCCAACATGTTCAACCGTTATCACAACTTCATCACCAGCATGTAAAAAACGAGGTGGTTTAAAACCCTTTCCAACTCCGGCTGGTGTTCCAGTGGCAATAATATCCCCTGGCTCTAACGTCATTCCTTTACTTACGATTGATATAATTTCTTCAATTGAAAAAATCATATCTTCCGTTGTAGCAGATTGACGTACTTCCCCGTTCACCTTCGTTTCAATATGAAGTGCATTCGGATTAGCAATCATTGAACGATGTACAATAGAGGGACCCATTGGACAAAATGTGTCAAAGCTTTTTCCAAGAAAAAATTGCTTATGCTTCTTCTGGATATCCCTGGCTGTAACATCATTTATAATCGTATAACCAAACACATGATTAAGGGCATTTTCTTTCGAGATTTCCTTTCCGCGCTTTCCAATCACAATGGCGAGCTCCCCTTCATAATCAAGTTCACTCGTAGCATGCGGATGACTATAAATTTTATCACCATCACCAATTACAGTTGTTGGAGCCTTTGTAAAAATAATGATACTTTCCGGAACTGCTTCTGCTCCGCCCATTTCAATTGCATGCTCACGATAATTTTTCCCAACACAAAGAATATTTTTTCTTGGCCTTGGAATGGGTGCCAACAACTTAACTTCCGATAATGGATAATAAGCATCTTTACAATTTTCTTTCGCCCATTCGACAATCTCAATTACTTTCGTAGTAAAAGGTTCTCCCTGTTCAATACACTCTAACATTGTAATTGGAATCGTAACTTTTTCTCCTTTTTTCCTCTGCGCTTCTCTTACATGCAACACTGTCTGTGATGTGTCATCTACAACACCAACAAATACTTTTTCATCTGTTTTTACTGTCACAAACCGCATATCTCCACATCCTATCTTCAAACTCATACTGTAATTGTATTCGTACCTACTAATGAAAATCCTCCTAAAAATATTTTTAATTTACAATATTCTATCTATTTTTATGCAATTAAAATGTTTTTTTGCCAAAATATGTAGAATCCCTTCTTCTTTTAGCGAATGTGTTTCTTTTTTATGGAAAGTTTGTATAATATGTACTAAAGATACTCTTAAAATCTATAAGGAGACGGAGCCGATTCTATGTTTGAGCAGGCAATTGAAAAAAAACGCGAAAAAATGAAATACTTAGCCAAACGTTATGGAATGACATCTCAAAAAACAGTTAGTTGTAGTCAAGAGCTGGACAGGCTCTTAAATGTTATGTTACTCATACAAATAGATCATGTGCCAACTCAAAATACAGACGTGCATTCCCATTGAGTGTACGTCTTTTATTTTTAAAATAACAGACACATATTTGCACAAACGCCCATACAATAATAGAGTAAAACTCCTATCATAGAAATTCGGATGAAAAAGGGACAAATACAAAATTTTTTAACATGAAAGGTGTTTTCTATGCCTGCAATGGTTGGACACGTTAACATTGTTAATATCGGATCAAGCGGTGTATTTCATATTGGAGATGTATTTGCTATTCGTCCCATTAGTTACTCCCGTGCATTTGCAGGAGCGGGTTCTTTTAATGTTGGAGAAAATGTATCTATATACAATTACGAAAGTACAACAAATGTAAATGATACTGATGTAATCGATCAGCCAGTAACTGCTACTTATTAAAAAGGAGGGGAATAAAAATTGAAGCTGTATGTACATCAAAGTATTATTATTAAAAATATAAGAATAGATAACCTTACAACTTCAGCTGTCTTTCAAATCGGAAGTGCCGGGAGTATTAAAACATTATCAAAGTTTTCTAATACAGGTGGATTTACACAACCAACCCCGCCGCTAACAGCTGAAGGACAAATTATTTCTATTTCCCCTCCTCCTCCTACTCCTAGTTCTTCTTAACGTACCAATATCATAGACATATACCAATACACCCTCCAGATTGAAAAGGAGGCTTCCTGCAGTGAGTCAAGATTTATATACTTATTTACAGCAGCTACAACAATTCATTCAACAACAACAAGACAAAATAAATGCTTTAGAAATACAACTGGCGCAGCTAACAGAACAAATAGAAGAACTGAAACAGCGTCCTTCCTCTTCAATCGGAAAAGTTGAATATAAGTTCGATCAGCTAAAAGTCGAAAATTTAAATGGTACATTAAATATCGGTTTAAATCCATTTACGAGCAAAGGGGAAGTAATTGAAGACTTTAATGTCGAGACTGAAACATTAAAAGTAAATCCCGAAACCCAGGTTAATCCAGACTTCTATCAAGATATCATTCAAGAAATGCACCGCTATTTAGACGAAGAAGCGTATAGCCGCATTCTTCATTTCGAACAGGAAGAACGAACACCTCTTGATGAAATGTACCGTCAAATGATGATTGACGATATAAAGCAACAAATGGAACACCGTCTTCCATACTATTTATCTCAAGTACAGCCGCATCCAGAAATTACATCAAATCCACAATATATGAAAAATGTCATTATTCAAGCAATGAAACAAGATATTGATAAAGCATTTCTTTCTTTTATTCAGCATATACCGCGTAACTTCGGAAAGGAGTAAATGCATATGAATTTTACTGTTATTAATCACGAAATCAAAGTAGGTAACATTAAATCCCTTGGGATATCTTCGTCTGCTTTATTCTTAGTCGGCGATGCAAATCTCATTATTTCATCTTCTATTTTAGATACACCATTTGAATCTGTTACAGGAGGCCCGTTTGTACCACTCGTAACTGCTGTACCTTCCACTCCTAGATAAGGAGGACTGGTTATGTTTCGACATATTTCCGTTGTCCATCAGCTCTCCGTCACCACACTAGGACTTGATGCCATTACTCAAATTGGTGATACAAATCATGCGGAATTAAAAAACAGAGCGATTATCGTTCAGCGCGAAATTCCTTACTTTCTTGCCCAAGAAGGGAATTGGGAAGTATACGAAATATTTGTTGATGACGAAATCACGATTCCAACTCGCGTAAACGAAGTAAACATGAATGTCATTAATGAAAACCCCTTTATCGAAGTAGGCTGCATTAACATTCAAAGTATGTTAAGCGCTTCTTGTCTTCATATCGGATCTATTGATTACGTATTTTCAAACTCACGCATTTTACAAATTCGACACTTTGTTACAGAAGAACCTTTTAGCAAATAAATCATATAGTACCATAAAAGCAAAATGAAGTAGGTGAAAATATGCCGTCTGTCGTTGGGAACTTAGTCGTTCAAAATAGTAACGGCTCTTTCAACTTAGGAGACTTCTATAATGTATCTCCAAAAGAAAATACGAAAGCTTACAATGGATCTGGTTCATCAAATGTTGCTTTTATCCTTAATACATTTAACGGCGTAAGCGGTACAAATACATTTGATTCAGATGTAGCGGATCAAGATCAAATCGGAACAGCATAAAGTGAAATTTCCTTCTAGTAGAGGGGTTTTCCACTGATGGTTAGTTGAACCAATCAGGCACATGCCAGCAGTTATCCCCCACCTCTTCGCTTCTCTCTGAACCTTGAGGTGGGAGACCTACTGCACGTGAATAGTGAGGTTGTTGATTGACAATAAAGTCGTTCCTTTTAGAATATATCCCCTTAACTGTGTACAATTTCAAAAAAGTAAATATTATTATCATTTTATAAAATGATAATAACTGAGGAGGACAATACAATGACAAAAAAAGCTGATTTGCTTCTTCATCCTATTCGAATGCGGATTATACAACAATTGCTGCTAGGTAAACCACTAACGATTGCACAACTTTTAGATGCGCTTGGCGATGTTCCTCAGGCTACTTTATATCGTCATATGAATCTTTTAATTGCAGCAAATTTTATTGAGATAATTAATACGAAAAAAGTGAAAGGAACGGAAGAACGAGTATTTGCGGTCAAAAAAGAGAACTTACAGGTTCCCGAAAAAGAAATCGAAACGACTCCACAAGAAGACCATATTCGCCATTTTTCAGTATTCCACGGTAATTTGCTTCAGTTAGTGACATCTTATCTAACAGAGACTCCCCCAAAACAGTATAAAGAAGATGGATTCGCTTATTGGTATGCACCTATTCATCTGACGGATGAAGAATTTCAGGAACTTGTCCAGTCTATTAATACGTCTATTGAAAAAGTAATAAATAACAAGTCGACACCTGAACGAACCACTCGAATTTTTGCAGGCATGTTTATTCCGCAAAAATCACAAAAAGAATAAGGAGGAATCGCCAATGCATTATGGTTATGAAATTGGGATAGAGGAACTTTGGAATTGGCTGCCACTGCTTCTTCCCCTCCTAATTTTACAATTAATTTTAATTTCTGTAGCATTATGGGATTTGTTAAAAAGGGATCTTAGCAATGAATACAAATGGCTTTGGGCCGCGATTATTGTTCTTGTTAGTATTTTTGGTCCGATTTTATATTTTACCGTAGGAAGGAGAGAACGGTAATATGGGCATAATCCAGGTGAACCATCTTCAAAAAAATTATGGGAATCTTGAAGTCATTAAAAACATTGATTTTCAAATCGATTACGGTGAATGTGTCGCTCTCCTTGGTCCAAACGGAGCTGGTAAAACAACGATTATCAAAATGCTTTTAGATATAACAAAACCTACAAGTGGTCAAATTCTATTCCAAGGAGAGCGTCATGACCAAATGCGTCAGTTTATTGGATACTTGCCGCAACATCCCACTTTCTATCCGTGGATGACAGGAAAGGAATTGCTCGAATTCATGGGTGGACTTTCAGGTATAGATAAGAAAAGTTTAAAACAACGAATGCACGAATTACTAGAATTAGTGGGGCTGAGTAAAGAGAAGGATAAACAGATCGGAACCTATTCGGGAGGAATGAAGCAAAGGTTGGGTATCGCCCAGGCACTCATCCATCAACCTAAGTTACTAATTATGGATGAACCAGTTTCCGCGCTGGATCCACTAGGACGAAGAGATATGTTGGAATTACTTAAAGTGATCAAACAGAAATCGACCATTCTTTTTTCCACTCATATCCTGCACGATGCAGAAGAGCTTTGCGATAAGATACTTATCTTAAACCAAGGTAAATTACTTTTCAACGGCTCTATTAATCAAGTAATTAAGCATAATCAACAACCTATTTTTATTATTCAGGCACCTCGAGTTAGCGAGTGGGCTCCACAACTTGAAAACGAAGATATCGTTGAATCCATTGTACAAACAGGTAGTTCCGCAAAAGTGCGTGTTAAAAACATTGAACAGGGAAGAATCTGGCTATTAGACAATATTAATCGTTTACAACTGCCAATTCAAAAGTTTGAACTAGTACAGGAAAGTCTAGAAGAAATCTTTTTAAGGATGGTGAAATAAACATGAATCACTTACCTGTTCTATTAAATAAAGAATGGCTTGAAGCTAGAAGAAGTTATAAGTTACTGTGGTTTCCTATAGTATTTATGCTTTTAGGAATCATTCAGCCTCTTTCATCCTATTATTTACCTCAAATTTTGCAGATTGCTGGTGGATTGCCTGAAGGTATGAATATTACGTTACCCAAGTTTACTGCAGAAGATGTGTTGGCTTCAACCTTAACCAATCAATTTGACCAATTGGGCTTAATTGTTCTCGTAATTGGTATGATGGGTATCGTTGTATCCGATAAAAACAGCGGAATGCTGACGTTTATTTTGACACGCAACACAACACTAGGCGCGTATTTGCTGAGCAAGTGGATTGGGCAGGCCGCTATTGTCGCAGGGGCAGTTACAACCGGAATGATCGCGGCAATATTTTACACATTCTACTTGTATAACTCGGTACCATTAGCTAGAGTCGCGGCAGGGCTTGGCGTTTATTACATTTGGTGCCTGTTTATGCTAACGCTAGCATTAATGATAGGCGTTTTACTATCTAGATCCTCAGCAGTTGCTGTGTTATCAATCTTTGTTCTGATTCTTTTGAAAGCCGTAACCGCATTTGGATCTGGATTTCAAATTTTAAATCCTGCGCATTTGACGAATCATGCAGTCAACATCATGATAACCGGCAATACTTTACCTCACTTATTACCAACATTAGCTGTAACGTTATTACTCATAGCATTTTTCCTGTTTTTATCAAAATTCTATTTATCCCGAAAAGAGTTACCTTCTATGTAACTAAATATATATAACAATAACCTTGATGGAGCATACGTATGAAGAGAACTTAAAAGATACTATAGTGAAACTTCCATCAGTGGGGTCTTCTTTCCCCCCACTGATGGAAATCTCTCACCAATCGGGATTTTACGGACAGTTAGCCCCCACCTCTCTTCTTCGCTTTTCTCTGAATCCTGAAGGTGGGGGGCCTACTGTCCGTTAATACGGGATAAATGAATCGTGACATTGTAAAAAGGAGTAGATAAAAGATGAGTGTTGAAATTGTATTAGATGATAGTGATTTAATATTGAATATTTCGGGATGGACAGCGATTACTACTTTGAAAAAGAGGATAAAAATTCCTTACACTTCGGTCGAAGAAGTACAAGTGGGAAATTTCAAGTTTCCCTGGACAGCTATTAGAAGAACAGGCATTACTACATTTGGTTATAAAGCTGGGCTTTTCATTATTGATGAAAAGAAATATTTCTTATCCTATCATGACGCCAATAAAGTAATAATTCTTAGTTTGAAAGGATATGAGTTTGACAAAATAGTAATTGAAAGCGAAGCTCCAGAACAACTAGCAAACACTATTTTGATGCGTTGCTCTTCACATAAAGTAAATTTTCCATCAGTAGAGGATTCTTCATCTCCCACTGATGGTTAGCTGAACGAATCGGGCGCATGCCAGCAGTTGCCCCCCCTCCTTTCTTCTTCGCTTTTCTCTGAATCTTGAGATGGGGCCTACTGCCCACGAATAGCGGGATAATGAAAAAACGGAGGGAATTCCCTCCGTTTTTTTCGTTCTTTATCTAATCAAACTTCAATCAAGTCCACGCTTATATACTTTCGACACACTTATTTTACCTGCAATACGTGGCTGCCATCAAAGAAGTATAAATATGTTTCTTTTACTGATTCATGCAAACTTTTCTCTAGTGCTTTACGATAAAGTTCCAGCTGTATTTTGTAACGCTCTTCTAATGTTGATTTCGCTTGTTCAAATCCACCTGGGAAACGACCTTCAATTGTATCTGTTTTAAAATCAATTAAAACGATGCCGTCCTCTTCTTCAATCATGCAATCAATAACACCTTGAACAAGGATCGATTCATCTTGCTCATCTTTCCAATCTTGGTATGCTTCCTCTGCTGATAACATCATCGTAAACGGCACTTCGCGCTCTACATGTTTTGCTGCTAACACTCGTTTGCCTAATTCTGTTTCAAAAAATGCAACAATCTTTTCCAGTGCTATTTCTTCTGCTTGTTCAAATGTTAAGAGCTCTTTATTTACCATTTCAGCAATTTGCTCTTGAATGGCTTCAATTGTTATTGCTTTCGTTAAGTTTACATGCTGCATAACAGTATGCACAGCCGTCCCGCGCTCTGCATACGTGAGCCCTTTTTTCTCCATAAAACGCGGACGCGTTTCAATTGGTGCACGCACTCGTTTTATAAACGCCGTATCACTACCTTCTTGCGCTTGGTAGTTTCGTTTAATTTCCGTAACAGATTGCTTTGCGCGGTGCGCTGCTGCATCTTGGAATCCATATTGCCACGTTAATCTTTCATACACTTCATCTTTTTTCTCACTACACAGAGAAACTGATTTTTGTTCCCGAAGCGCTTCTAATAGCTCTTGCTTTTCTTCCTTTATTGGCTCCGGTGCTTGTAATCCTGCTCCGTCAACTGCTTCTACTTTCCAGTTCGTATCATACTCATATATATCAGTCGGAATACTTCCTTGTCCTATTTCAAGAAGCATATCACTATCTCTATGTCTGCATAACGATGGTCCAATCCAATCTAAATAACAAGTTGCCCCGGCACGTACATAATCCGGTAATAGCCAGTCTGTATGCTCACGTGCATCTAACCATTTTTGCATTTCTTTTTCTTTATCTTTTACTGTCCCAATTAAAATGAGCTTTTCTTTCGCACGTGTTAAAGCTACATATAGCACACGCATTTCCTCTGCAATAAGCTCCATTTTCATTTTCCGCTTAATCGCTAGCTGTGATAAAGTTGTATATTTAATACGCTTTTTCGGATCAATAAATTGCGAGCCAAATCCGAAATCTTTATGCAATAAGAAACGCTTCGTTAAATCTTGTGTGTTAAAACGTCTTCCAAGCCCTGCGACAAATACAACTGGAAACTCCAGGCCCTTACTTTTATGAATAGTCATAATACGAACAACATCCTCTTGTTCCCCAAGAGCACGCGCTGTACCCA
Organism: Bacillus pseudomycoides; assembly: GCF_002582035.1. Lineage (GTDB taxonomy): Bacteria > Bacillota > Bacilli > Bacillales > Bacillaceae_G > Bacillus_A > Bacillus_A pseudomycoides_B. The sequence continues at coordinate 15,877 of NZ_NUQE01000028.1, read as the reverse complement.
TATCATCACCGCGTTCTAAAATACGTTCAATAAAACGTAAGAAGCGGAATAAACCGCGAAATGAAGTCGCTTCATATTGGCGGGCACGGTCATATAACACGCGGAGGTTTGCCTGGCGCTGCTTACCAGCAGGAAGACCGCCCACAAAATCATAATATCCTGTTTCCCGGTACACTTTCCAAATTAAATCCGAAAGCGACTGCTGGCGGGCAAATTCACGCCACTCTTGTAAATGCTCGTAAAACCACGATATTTTCTCATGCAATTCTTTCTCTTCCTCTAATGGTGCGCCTTGCAAGAAAGAGCGCATTACTTCATAAAAGGAGCCCTTTTTCCCATGAGTACGCAGCATCGCAAGGTCTTCGTCTGTTAATCCAACAATCGGCGAACGAAGAACAGCTGCTAACGGAATATCTTGCGCTGGATTATCAATTACGCGAAATAGGTTCATCATTACATTCACTTCTGTCGCTTCAAAATAACCAGTCGCAAGCTCTGCATAAACTGGAATGCCTTGTTGTTTTAATTCTTCCATAATTTGCGGCGCCCATGGCATAGAGCGCAGTAAAATAACAAAATCACGGTACGTAACTGGGCGCATCCCGTTTGTTTTTCGGTCATACACCTCATAACCAGAATCGACCATTGCCTTTATTCTTTGCGCAATAAGGCGCGCTTCTAATTGCGCCTTTTCTAATTCCACGCCTTCCTCTTCATCCACTGCTGCGGTGCTATCAGACTGATGAATAAATAACAGTTCCGCTGATGTATCTGCTCCATCTGGATAACTCGCCCCAAGCTTCAACTCAGCGTCTTCATCATAATCAATTTCCCCAACAGCTTCGCCCATAATTTGTTTAAAAATAAAGTTTGTTCCTGCTAATACTTCATGACGACTGCGGAAGTTTTTGGCTAAATCAATTTTCATGCCGCCATCTATACCTTCAGATGTAAAGCGTCTATATTTCCCTAAAAATAGCCCTGGCTCTGCTAAACGGAAGCGATATATGGACTGTTTTACATCGCCTACCATAAATAAATTACCGTCTTGCTCCGAATCTTTTGTTACTAGTTTAATAATAGATTCTTGTACAAAGTTTGTGTCTTGATATTCATCGACAAGCACTTCTGTAAATTTATTGCGATATTGCCACGCAACTGGTGATGGACGCATTTTCCCCTCATCCGTATGCTCGCTTAAAATTTGTAAACAAAAATGCTCTAAATCTGTAAAATCAACCATTCCCTTATCACGTTTAATCGCTTGGAACTGTTCTGTAAATACTTTTACAAGATCAACAAGCTTTTGCAGTACGGGATGCATATCTTGAAAATCACGTAAAAAGCTTTCTGGACTTCGGCTAAACAGCTCCTCTTGTAATTTCTTTACTTCATCCTTCGCTTTATTACGTAAAGAATCAACTTGTTTCACAATCTCTTCATTATAATCACTCTTTTTAATGCGCTTTAACGTTTGCCAAGAAGCAGTTTTCATTGCTTCGTATGTGCTTGTCCAAGATTCATTCGCTGCCCCGGACAAGTTCTCAATTAAAAGAAGATCAGCTTGCAACGTTTCAACGCGCGGTGCTGGGCCATCTGGTAACATCGCAAGTTCGATTGCTTTTTCTACATATTGCTTTGCTGTTTGCAGCTGAACCTTTACATCCTCCAATAAATACGAAGCATACGTAAGATCTTCAATTGTTTTTCCTTCTACATCATATGCTGCAACCAATTTATCAAGCCAACCGTTTGGATTGGAATGCGCTCTTGACTCTGTATGAAGAGCTAAAATCATACGCTGTAGGTCATCATCACTACGGTCGCTCGTATAACGATCGACAAGTTCAAAAAAGACCTCATTCTCCTGCATACCGTACTCAGCTTCTAATATGTCATCCAGTACTTCTTCTTTTAATAATTCATTCTCCGTTTCATTCGCAATGCGAAAGCGCGGATCAATATCGAGCATATAATAATACGTTCGAATCACTTGTAAACAGAAAGAATGAATTGTTGAAATGGATGCTCGGTTAAGCAGACTGAGCTGCTTTCGAATATGCGGCGAAGCTGGATCATCGATTAATACTTTTTCTAAAGCTTCCCCAATTCGGTTTTTCATCTCTTGCGCTGCTGCATTTGTAAACGTCACAACAAGTAAACGATCGACATCAACTGGATTGTCCTCTCGAATCATTTTACGAATAATGCGTTCAACAAGTACCGCTGTTTTCCCCGACCCAGCTGCAGCTGCTACTAAAATATCACGTCCATCAGCAACGATTGCTTTCCACTGATCATCGGTCCACTGACTTCCTTCTGGTTTTGCTGGCCAAGTTTGTGTCATGACTGGGTCTCCTCTCTCATTTTCTCTAACGCTTCACTATCTTTCATATCTTGTAACGCTCTGTATTTATTATCTTCTAACGACTCATCAAATTGACAAACAGAGCGGAAATTACAAAACGTACATGCCGTTTTATTCCCCATTTTATACGGTGCAATATCGATGACACCTTCTGTAATATCTGTCCCGATGTTTTCAAATGTACGATGTACGTATTGTTGCAGTACATCAAACTCTTGCTCACTCGCAATATCAGAACGTGCGCTAAAACTACCATCTTTTTTCAAGCCAGCCGAAATAATATTAGAGCTTCCTGATGTTAATGTGTTATCCATTAACCGAACAACATCAGCATCTCCAAGGACAAGCCCTTTCATTTTAAATTTCTTTAAAATCTCTTGTTCAATTTCAATGTCTGATACGTCACCCTTCATTTCAACAATTGGGTTATGAATATGGAAATAAAGTACTCCCGCAGGATTTGCAGTTCCACCTTGTTTCATCCATTTACTTGCGTTTGTCGTGACAACATCTAAATACGTAAGCATCTGCAATGCTAAACCATAATATACTTCCGTTAAATCTAGTTTTTTAGCACTTGATTTATAATCAATAATACGTAAAAACGTTCCCGTTTCATCTTCTGCTTTATCAACGCGGTCAATTCGCCCGACTACTTCCATCTTCACACCATTTGATAGTTCAAAATTCATAGCTGGCAATGAATTTGTTCCGCCCATACCAAATCCGACTTCTAAATCAACAGGCACAAAGCCGCTCGACTTTGCATGCTCTCTTAAAACAAGTGAAGTACGGAAAATAATTTGCTGCAATTTATGTTTTAAATAATGATGACGATTCGAACTTAATAAAATTTGACGCTGCAGAAGCGGTGCTAACTCTTCAATGACTGTGACAGAAAGATATTCACACTCTTTTACTGTTAAATCAGCCCAAGTACGCTTTTCTTTTAATAGCTTATCAGCAATTTTTTTCAAAGCTGCATGGAACAGTTCGCCGATATCTGGTGCATCTAATTTGAAAATATCACGTTCTTTTAAAGATAATCCATGCTGCGCAAAATGAGCATACGAGCAGCGATTAAAGAGTTCCATACGTGATACGCTACCTCTAATTTTGTCACCATATAGCTCTTTGCTTACAGCATTACTTAATTTACGCGCCCTGTTTCGATAAAACAAACTTGATAACACACGGCTACTCTTCTGTTTCCATTCTGGCGACGTAACATAAAAGTTGTATACATCCCACCAAAAAGAAAGATTTCCTTCAAAACCGTAGCGTTTCCAGTTTTGCAGTTGCTGCGTTAAATACGAAAGTGTCACTTCTGGCGTTGCCACATATGAAATTTGCTCACGAGATGACAGATCATTTACATCATTCGTTACAAATATTTCTTCGGCAGAAGGAAACATTCTTTTGATCTTCTTTATGAAGCTTGATGCTAGTAACGTTTTTCCTTCTTCATCTGCTAGTGGACAAGAAATATATAACTTCTCTGATGCTCTAGTAACCGCTTGGTAAATGACAAATTGTTCATCTAATAACTTTTGCCGCGCTGTCGGTGCAAGTTCTATTCCCGCTGAAACAAGTACTTCTCGTTCTTCATCAGATAATACACCATCATCTGATGGCGCTGCTGGAATAATCCCTTCATTTGCTCCAATCACAAATGCTGCCCGAATGTTAGAAAGACGAGAACGGTCAATATTTGCAATTAAAACTTGATCTAAAGACGGTGGAATATTAGCAAACTGCAGTGATTCTAATCCTGTTGTCATAACGTTTACAAACATAGAAAGAGACATTTTCTCTTCTCCGAGCATTTCAACGCACGTATCCAGAAGCGTAATCACTTGTTCCCATACTTGGTCATGATCATTTGCAAATAAGAAGTTCCCCTCTTCTTCTGCTCGCAAACGTAAGTTTTCTAATTTTTTTGGAACGTCTAGCTCTTCTAAAAATAAATAAACCGCTTCGCACATGCTCATTGTTGTTGCTGCTCGTTTTAATCGCTTTTGCAAACGGATAATAGGTGTGCGGACAATCTCACGAAGACGGTTAATTTTCTCTTCCGTTTCTCGTTCACTATCTGTTTGGCCGCCATGTACACCATCTAATGAGCGATAACGACGATATGTCCATGGTTCTTCCGAAGTCCACCGTTTCCCTTGTACTCCATACGCTAAACAGTAATTTTCAAATTCGTCCATTTCATCACGTATTCTCGCTTTATTCACATCTAACGGGTACAACAGTTCGGTTTTCGCGCAGCGAAATACCGCATCGTAACGCCAATTCCCACTAATAGCTTCTAAGGCTGAGCGAATTAACTCAATTAATGGATGATGAAGCATCGGGCGTTTTTCATCAATAAAGAATGGGATATTATAATCAACAAACAACGTCTTGATCATATCGTAATAGCTTTCACCATTGCGAAGTAGAACAGATATGTCGCGATAACGATAGCCTTCTTCTGCTACTAGCCTACGAATTTCGCGCGCAACACCTTCTACTTCTGCCCGCAAATTAGCTGCAGAATATAGCGTAATCTGTGATTCTCCTTGAAATTCTGCATACGGACGAGAATCATAATGCGTCTCTAAATGCGCAAGTGCCCTTGAAATAAAGCGCGGTTGTTCTCGCATTACAATTGTATCTTCAATAACGATTTTCTCTTCCCTTGCTACTTGCTTTACTTTTTCATACGTTATAAGCGTCTGGTAAAACAAGTCTAGCTCATTTGCCTTGTTTGATAGCGTTTGTTCATCGAGCGTTAATGCAATTGTCATTTTTGCACCGCATCTTAATAGTTGTCTTACAATTTCTAACTCTTGTGGTGAAAATGTATGAAAGCCATCAATATAAATGATGCTATCTTTCACATACTCTGAATGCGGAAGCTTTTCAAATAAAAGCTGCATGTAATCTTCCGAATCTAAGTACTTTCCAATTAACGCTCGTTCAAAATCATCATATAGAAGCTGCAAGTCATACACTTTATTTGCTAACAATTTCTGTTCATTTCCGTTGCTGTGAGCATCTAACTCTTGCCACATCGCATACACATTTGACGGCGTTAAATTGTAGCGTTTAAATTCAGCAATCATACTGCCAAGTTGTTCAAAAAATCCGTTTTGCTCCGCTGCTTTTTGGAAGACATATAACTCTTCTTTGCGCGCCTCCACAATTTTACGAAGCAACATATGCACACCAGATTCATCAATATGAAGGCGACTTGCTCCGCCCACTTCCTGCAGCACCTTCCACGCTAAACGTGAAAAACTAAACACTTGTGCACGAATGGAGCCGCTCACGTTTCCATTAATTAATGCTTGCTGCGTTTGGAACGTCATCTGTTCTGGCACAAGATATAAAATGGTTTCACCTTTTGGACGATGTTGGAGCTCCTGTTGTACTTCTTGCAAGCATTGTGTACTCTTTCCACTTCCAGCTCGTCCTAAAATAAATCGAAGTGACATGTAAACCCGCCTTTCTGTAAGTGAACCTCTATAAAGTGAAACTTCCATTAGCATCCCCCACTGATGGAAAGCCCGCCCAATCAGGCTTTTACGGGCAGTTATCCCCCACCTATCTTCCTCGCTGCTCTCTCAATCTTGAGGTGGGGGGCTTACCGCCCGCGAATAGCGGGATCAATTAAGGGATACCCGAAAAAGAAGGTAATTCGAAATTTCGAATTACCCTTTAGAGAAATTTGTTTGTACTTCATTGATTGGCCAATAGCGCAAATCAACTTTTCCAACAACTTGTTCTATTTTTACAAATCCGAAGTGACGACTATCCCAGCTTCCTAAACGATTATCTCCCATTACAAAAATAAACCCTTGCGGAACAACCTTTTCTCCTGTTAACTCTTCTAGAGTAAAATCACCTGTTAACTGTCGTCCATGAATTTGTTTTTTATATGCATCTAAATATGGTTCTTCAATAAATTTTCCGTTAATATATAGTTTATCATGTTTGTATGAAATTTGGTCCCCTGGCAGACCGATAATTCGCTTCACATAATCTTCCTGTTTATTTGCATGAAAGACAACAACATTAAAACGGTTTAACTGATCCAACCGATAACCAACTTTGTTCACAATCAGCATGTTCCCCTCTTGAAGTGTAGGCATCATCGATTTTCCTTCCACAACATACGTTGCAAAGAAAAAAGCGCGAAAAAATATAGCTAATAAAACACCTATAAAAATGACTCTCATCCACTCTATGCTTTCTTTTTTCCACTTTCGCTTCATCATGCCACTTCCCTTCAACTTATATAACAGGGCTGCATTCACTTGTGAAGTCTAGTCTCTAGTCAGTTCAAGCTTTACTTCAATTTTCTTTCCGACATACCATAAAATAAAAATGACGCCGAGTACAATAACTGTTTTTACTGGCTTATGCAAAAAAGAAGCCAGATCATGCCCAACGTAACTTAGCACGAAAATCATCACAAGCTTACCAAGAGAAAGTGCTAAAACAAACTGCCGTTTGCTAATACGCGATAATCCTGCTACAACATTAATGAGCGAAGATGGTGTAAACGGAAAACAAAATAAAAGAAAGATTGGTGCAAATCCTTTTCGCTCAATCCACGCCATCGCACTGCGTACTCGCGGATGCTTATTTACAAAAGCAAAAAAACGACTTCTGCCAAAACGACGAATGATAAAAAATACGAGCAATGCCCCTATACATGAACCGAGCCATGAATAAAAAAATCCAAGCCATAATCCAAAAGCAACTGCATTTGCCATAACAAATAAAAAGAGCGGCAAAGCTGGAATAAACGCTTCAATCATCGGAAGGCCCATTCCAATTAACGGGCCAAATGCCTGGTAACTTTCTAACAAGTGTTTCATATTTTCTATTGTGAAATATTCTTTGATTGTTTGAAAATCCATTCTACTCTGTACCCCTTTACCTTGCTCTAACGGGCAGTAACATGTTTTCTGAATGAGGAATATATTTCGTATAAGAGCCCGATTGGTGCGAACTTCCCATCAATGAGAAAAACATCTCTTAATAGAAATTTCATTTTTACCTTTTCCTGTTATTACTTTACCATTATTGGACAATAAGGGGAAATAACACATATGACAACTAGATATATATTTATTAGTGTTCCATACTTTTAAGAGAAAATCCTGTTTCAAATAACAAAAAAAGGATGGCAAATGCCATCCTTTTTCACACTATGATCTATAAGATTATAGTTTTACAACGTTTTTAGCTTGAGGTCCACGGTTACCGTCTTCTACTTCAAAGCTAACTTTTTCGCCTTCTTCTAAAGATTTGAAACCTTCAGTTGTGATAGCAGAGAAATGTACGAATACATCGTTTTCGCCTGGAACTTCGATGAAACCGAAACCTTTTTCATTGTTAAACCATTTTACTTGACCTGTTTTCATAATAACTTCCTCCTAGGAAATAAATATATTTTGTAGTTTTCACAACATAAAAAAAGAATCCACACATTATCAAATGCGAAACAGAACACATACATAATTTTCTCGCTAGTTTCACGGCATTTGATAATATATGGATTGCTTGATTTAAGTATTAAACTGTAAATTAACTATATCATACTTAAAAAAGAATGTACAACATAATTTACGAGAATAAGAAAATATAAAGTGAAACTTCCATCAGTGGAGATTTCTCTTCATCTGCCACCTATCTTCTTCGATTCTCTCTCAAGCTTGAGGTAGGGGTCTTACTGCTCGCGAATAGCGAGATAAAAAAGTTCTACTAATAACGGAAAAATTATTAGTAAACATTCCCTTTAAATATGATATGATTATATTCATAAAACTAAATATACAAGAAAAAGGTGACAACATGAAAAAATTGATAAAATCAACAATTTTAGCATTAAGTTTAGTAATAGGTGCAGGTTCAACTGTTACTTTTGCTGCAGAAACAGAAAATTACGTTCACAAAGCACCAACAGTATATGAAAATGTGAATACAAATTCTATTTATCTAAAAATACCTGTCGACTCGAATTTTGGATCTGGTAAAGTAGTTTGGCAAGTACAACAACCAGATGGAACATGGGAAAATGTTGTTTATCCATTTTCAAGAGACCCACAATATTTTGTAGGTTGCGCTATGTCATTAGGAATTTCACACCCATCATTATCAATGCCGCAATTTTACAGAGTTAAAATGATGAACTCAACGACTGGTACAACATCTATTTCTGACCCTGTAAGTATTACTCCATACGCTAAATACTAATGAACACTCCCCCACTCTGATCTTGAAGTGGGGGTTTCTTGTCCATATCCTCATGGTAATTTATCCCGCATTAGCGGGCAGTAAGACTCCCACCTCAAAATTCAGCGAAAGCATTATCCAGCTCTAGCGGCTAGAATNNCTTTTCTAAAGAAGTTAGGTGGGAGATCAACTGCCCGTAAAAGCCCGATTGGTGAGGACTGATAATCAGTGGGGGATGAAGAAAATCCCCACTGATTAAAGTTTCACTTTATCAAAGGAATATAATGTGTTTTTTATCATAACAAATTGCTCATTTATTATTTTAGGGTTTTGAAACAGAGGGAGAATTAGAATTAAGAGATAAACTATCAAAATTTTAATGAAAAATTAGCAGCTGAAGGGAAAGGAATTTGGGTTACAATTTATGCTGTAGATTTATACATTGTAACTATTCCTTGTAGAGTAAAAAATATAAATCTTAAGTGATAAATAGGTAGTTTAATTTTTCAAATGTCGTATGTGATTATATAAACACAATTCAAAATGGATTTATATAGTAATTCTCTTAGTAGTGACTTTTTTAAAATACCATATTATTAGATTACGTTTCCTATGTATGGATAAGAAAAAGAAAGGATCTGCCTCCCTTTTTCTTATTTCGTATATAATCAATCTTCTGTTTTTAAAATATACATTTTCTCATATGCTGGTTTTAGCTCTAAAATCTCATTTTGATTAACAATTAAAAACTTAGGCTCTGTTTGTTTTCTTCTTCTATCTTCAAATTCTGCACGCAGCTGTGCAGTTCTGTTTCTCTGATTTTCAAAACTGTTTTTAGATACTTCTAATTTAATTGTCTGACCATTTATGAATTCAATGAGAATATTTCCATGTGGAAGTTTTGTCACACTTTCAATATGAAAATGAGATAACCAGGCACATTCTTTGCGAGAATAAGAAAACGTGGGAAAAAAATAAATATGATCTGTAGGACTGATTGCAATCGGTGCTTTATGCGTAAAACCTGTGTATGCTTTCGTGCCGTCTTTCCGCCCGCCAAAGCTAGCTCCATATTGACGACAGCTTTGCTCCACAATCTCAAGTGGTTTTTGGTACACAAAAAACTCATCACTTTCTTCAATCACACGCGTCACAATTCGTTTATCTTTCAAAACAATTGGAAGCAATGCAATTGTTTTTGAATTAATAATGTACTGTGATGTATACTTTTCAGCTTCACTTGTCATCTTTTTTCACTCCTTTTTCATTTTTAGATAATTTTTATGTAATTATCTACATGGATAATTGTACCATTCCAATTCAGGAATACTCGTTATTTTCAGTTTTTTTACAATTTCTTATTATTAAATTAAAATTTCCTTTTATATATCTTTATAAATACTAAAATTAAACAGCATAATCTTCCTGTATAAAATAAAATTTTATTATATAAAACTTTCTATTCTAACATTTCGAAATATTTGTAATACAAGAAAAAGCCAGCCCGAAAGCTGACTCCTTCTTATCCCACTGAAGGAAGTTTCACTGTATCCCGCATTAACGCGTAAACTGCTCTTCTTCTGTAGATCCTTTCAATGCTGTTGTTGAAGAAGTTCCACCCGTAATCACTTGTGCTACTTCATCAAAGTATCCTGTACCTACTTCACGTTGGTGACGCGTTGCAGAATAGCCGTACTGTTCTGCTGCAAATTCAGCTTGCTGCAGCTCTGAATAGGCAGCCATACCACGCTCTTTGTAACCGCGTGCTAGTTCAAACATGCCGTGGTTCAAGGAATGGAAGCCAGCAAGTGTTACGAATTGGAATTTATATCCGTAAGATGCAATTTCTTTTTGGAAGTTTGCAATTGTTTTATCATCTAATTTTTTCTTCCAGTTAAAGGACGGTGAACAGTTGTAAGCTAATAGTTTACCAGGGAATTTTTCATGGATTGCTTCGGCAAAACGTTTCGCATTTTCTAAATTTGGCTCAGATGTTTCACACCAGACAAGATCTGCATACGGTGCATATGCTAAGCCGCGCGCAATCGCTTGGTCAAGTCCAGCTTTCGTGCGGAAGAATCCTTCCGGTGTTCTTTCTCCTGTAATAAACGGTTGATCAACAGGATCAATATCACTTGTAATTAAATCAGCTGCATCTGCATCTGTTCTTGCGATAATTAGCGTTGGTACTCCCATTACATCAGCCGCAAGACGTGCTGATACTAAATTGCGCACTGCCGTTTGTGTAGGTAGTAATACCTTCCCACCTAAATGACCACATTTCTTTTCAGAAGAAAGCTGATCTTCAAAGTGAACACCAGACGCTCCTGCTTCAATCATCCCTTTCATAAGTTCAAATACATTCAGCTGTCCGCCAAAGCCAGCTTCTGCATCGGCAACAATAGGTACAAAGTAATCAATATCACCACTGCCTTCCATATGCTGAATTTGATCAGCACGCTGCAATGTTTGATTAATACGCTTTACAACTGCCGGCACACTATTTGCTGGGTACAAGCTTTGGTCTGGGTACATTTGTCCTGCTAAGTTTGCGTCTGCTGCTACTTGCCATCCACTTAAATAAATTGCTTGCAAACCTGCCTTTACTTGCTGCATTGCTTGATTCCCAGTTAATGCTCCTAATGCATGAATGTAATCTTCACTATGAAGAGAATTCCAAAGCTTTTCCGCGCCGCGACGTGCTAACGTATATTCAATATCAATTGATCCGCGTAAACGAATTACGTCTTCTGCGGAATATGGACGTGTAACTCCCTTCCAGCGTTTATCAAGCTCCCAGCTCTCTTGTAATTGTTGTATTCTTTCATTTACCATTTCTTCCATCCCCTTTTCTTTATTTATCTCATTATTATTCGTGAACAGTAAAACTCCACTGATGAAAACCTCACTTTATAAAATTTCATACCCAGGTAACGTTAAAAATGACGCAAATTCATCATCTCTAATAAGATTCATAAATAGTTTTGTAGCTTCTATAAATCGTTCTTTTTCAAAACGATCACTACCAATCTCCTGTTCTATTTTTGCTAACTCTTCTTCTTTGAACTGTTCTACTAGTGCAAACGTAACCTTTCGTCCATCCTCTAACTTTCCTTCCTCGTGACGAATCCATTGCCACACTTGTGCACGTGAAATTTCTGCTGTTGCCGCATCTTCCATTAAGTTATAAATTGGTGCTGCACCTCTGCCACTTAACCACGATGCAATATATTGAATCCCAACGCTAATATTTGTACGAAGGCCATTTTCTGTAATCGTTCCCGCTGGAACTTCTAATAAATCTTGTTCTGTTATACAAATTTCTTCTCGTTTTCGATATATTTGATTTGGTGTTGTCATAATGCGATCAAATACTTCCATTGCTACAGGTACAAGTCCCGGATGGGCAACCCAAGTCCCATCATGTCCCTCACATGCCTCACGCTCTTTATCAGCACGCACCTTCTCAAATGCTGCTTCATTCGCTACCGAATCGTTCTTAATTGGAATTTGTGCTGCCATCCCGCCCATTGCCGGCGCATTACGGCGATGGCACGTTTGAATCACACGCAAACAATAAGCGCGCATAAACGGAACACTCATCGTCACCTGCGCCCGGTCCGGAAGCAAGAACTGTTTATGATTGCGAAAAGTTTTTAAGAAACTAAAAATATAATCCCAACGTCCGCAATTTAAGCCTGCTGAATGATCGCGAAGCTCATATAAAATTTCATCCATTTCAAATGAAGCGTGAATCGTTTCTAAAAGTGCAGTTGCTTTAATCGTTCCGTTTGGAATATCGATATATTCTTGTGCAAATACGAACACATCATTCCATAGTCTTGCTTCTAAATAACTCTCCATTTTCGGTAAGTAAAAGTATGGACCGCTCCCTTTTTTAATTAACGCCTTTGCATTATGAAAAAAGAACAATCCAAAATCTAATAAACTACCTGATATTTCTTCACCATCTACTAACACATGCTTTTCTTGTAAATGCCAACCGCGTGGCCGCACCATTAATACAGCTGTTTGTTCATTAAGCCGATACTCTTTTCCATTTGAATTTTCATATGAAATCGTTCCCTCAACCGCATCTCTTAAATTTATTTGCCCTTCAATTGCATTTTGCCATGTCGGTGCATTAGAATCTTCAAAATCTGCCATAAACACATGTGCTCCTGAATTCAAAGCATTTATCACCATCTTGCGATCAACCGGCCCTGTAATTTCTACGCGGCGGTCTTGTAAGTCATGCGGAAGCGGCGCAATGGTCCAATCATCCTCTCGAACATGTGCAGTTTCCTCTAAAAAATGCAGCAACTCTCCTGTATCAATTCTCTTTTGTTTTTCTATTCGTTTCTGTAGTAATTCTTTACGACGCTCGTCAAAATTCTTATGCAGCTCTTTTAAAAACGTGAGTGCTTCTGGTGTCAAAATCTCCAAATACGCCGGTAATACTTTTCCAACGAGTGTGACCTGTGAAGTTTGTGTCGACATATTAGCATCTCCTTCTCTCCAAACTGTCTTATAACAGATTTGATTTTCATGTTCATATTATATAACAAAAAACAAGAAAAGGAAGAAGTTTTTTGAATATTTTAACAGTATTTAAAAATTGGCTTATCCTTACATATCACATTAATAAAAAAAAGCATAAGGTGTACAACACCCTATGCTTTTTACATATTCTATAGATTTTTCTTTCCCCTCATGTTTTGGAGCAGGAACTTATTTGTTTTCTTTTTTATACTCTTTCTCTTCTTGTTTCTGTTCTTTATATGCTTGTTTATCTTGTTGTTTCTGTTCTTTATATTCTTGTTTCTGTTGTTTATCTTCTTGTTTCTGTTCTTGTTTCTGCTGTTTATATTCTTGTTTCTGTTGTTTATCTTCTTGTTTCTGTTCTTGTTTCTGTTGTTTATTTTCTTGTTTATACTCTTGATCTTTGTTTTCTTCTTGATGCCCATTATTTCTTTTTGGTTGCTGGGGCTGCTGTTCCTGAGATTGCTTTTGTTCTATTTTCTCTTGCTCCTCATAGTTGTCTTCCTTTACAGAAGACGAATTCGATGATGAACCCGGTGATGGCTCTGGTTGCGGGTGTATCTCCGGAGGATGTTCCTCCTGATTAGACGACGGTGCAGGAGGATCAAGCGCTTTCTTCCTCTCATTCTCTTGATTTATATAAACACCTGTGCCGACTCCTGCTTTCTGGGCATTCTCTCGCATTTTCATAGTACTTTCCTGGCATACCACTGTAACATGTTTTGCAGCATATTCCTGCTTTAACCTTTGCATAGCCTTCTGTAGCTCCGGCTCTAACGATTTTTCTTGTGCGACAGATGTTAACATTACTTGTTTATCAGGAGTTAAGAATCCATCCTCTTTACTTTGCTTTACAATGTTACTCACTACGTCCTCCAAAGGTTGATCTTTCCATCGTTTCATTTCTTTTAAAATGCGTTTTCCATCATCATTACAAGCTCGCAATTCTACAACACGAAGATCCTTTGTCACACTCGCCTCTAAACTCGGATTAATATCAACAGAAACATAAGCAAGTGCTTTTTCTTCCGGTTGGTTGTAGAAAAACAGAAACACACATAGAAAACAAGCAACAAGCAGCGATGCTGGCTTTAAGAAAGAAGGAATTGAAAAACGCGCTAATCTTTGTTCTTCTTCGTCAAAAGAGACTTCCTGCCCAATCATATAAGATTGCGATTTTCTTTTACAGGTGATAAACTCTCCATCCGGCGTCAAAACAACTACGCTGCGTTTTTGTATATCCATCACAATCCCTTTATTCATCATTCTACCCCTCTCTTATATAATCAAGAATGTATGTATAGTTGTTTACAAAAATAATACACATTGCAATAATGTATTTTCTATGCCGCTCTAACGTTTTCCGACTCGCCCTAACACGCGGTTCAATTTGTTTAAGCGGTAGTTTCCTCTTCCGGAACAGCTCTTCTATCATTTTCTCTTCTTTTATAATTATCTTTGCAATTTCTATTAAGTGCTCACGCGTATCACGATGCTTTGGAGATTCCTTAGCAAGCTCTGCAAACGTGATTTTAAACTCGATCAGCACACTTTGAAAATGAAGAATTTCCTCCTTACGATTACTGTTTTCCATCTCTTTCATATATTCGGTAAGCGATACTTGCATGTCTACCATTTCATCTTGCTGGTCTTCTTTTAAAAAGACGAGATTATGCCTAGACTCTTTACGTATATAGTCAATTACATCTCTTTTTATAAGAAGCTCAGCAAACGCCAGAAAAGATTTTCCTTTTTTATATGAATATTGTTCAATTGCTTGATTAAACGCAAACAGTCCAATGCTATATTCATCATCCTGTTCCGTAATATACCGACGGCAAACAGAGGAGATTGACTTTCGAATAAAAGGCTGATACTGTGCAATAAAAGCGTCCCTATCTCCTACATTGTTTTGTATGTTGAATACTGTATCTTCTATGGCCGGTTTTTTTATAATTTTCATTATTAAACTTAACACTATTAATCCCCCTCCCCCCTTTTGCTTCAAATAGCAAAATGGTCACTAAAGAAGTGACCATTATACCACATTTTCTTACTGCTTTTCTTTGTGCTTTTCTTCTTGCTTGTCGTGACCAACTTTTTTACCGTTGTCTTGATGATTATCATTGCCTTGATGATTACCGTTGTCTTGATGATCATCGTTTTCTGCTTGACCCTTTTGGCTTGATTGCTCATGCTTCTCATGGGAAACAGCCGGTTTATGTGCTGGCTGTGCTGGTTGTGCTGGCTGTGCTGGTTGTGCTGGCTGTGCCGGTTGTGCTGGTTGTGCTGCGTGCGCTGAATGTGCTGGTTGTGCCGGTTGTGCCGGTTGCGCTGGCTGTGCCGGTTGCGCTGCTTGTTCTGGCTGTGCTGCTTGTTCTGGTTGTGCCGATTGTTCTGGTTGTGCCGGTTGTTCTGGTTGTGCCGGTTGTTCTGGTTGTGCCGGTTGTGCTGGTTGTGCTGGAGTTACTTCTGTATTTTGATCTGCTTTCTTGCTTTCTCTTGCAAGAGCATCAGCTTGTTTTTGTTGTTCTTTCTCTATCTTATCTGCAATCTTTGAAAAACTCTTTTCTATATTTTTAGCAATTGCAGCTTTTGCTTTCGGATTTTTCACTTTATCAAGCACTTTTGCTAATGCTTCGATATTATTTCCAATATGTACTTTTACTTTTTCTGCTTCATTTTGTTCTTTGTCAGCATGATTTTTCGCTTTTTCTTTCTTTACATCAGTAG
>NZ_NUQE01000027.1 GCF_002582035.1 Bacillus pseudomycoides | reverse complement strand
GTAATTTTCTTTATTTTGCTTATATTTCCGTTCTTTATCCAACAAGGCAGAATTGTAGGTTTGACGACAATATTGTAGCCAACGGTCTAGCACTTCTTTTTGCGCTTCTGTTGGAATGATTTCATATTTTTGATTCAACAACATTGTCATCACCTCCCATTCGTTTTATCCTTGTGTTTCGGTATTGCTTTAGAATTTCTAATGGTGCACCGCCTACAGTCAACAAACAATCACTTTGAGATCAAAAGTATTCTTTCTATAATTTCTGTCTCATTTGAGGAAATTCCTTTTTCATTCCTTTGGCTTACGCCAACCAAAATTCATCCCCTTCCTACTCATTGGGCTTCGCCCTTCTCATTCCTTGAGGAAGGGGAATTCTTTTGGAAGTATGATAAAATTAATAACCTCTTCGACTAATTGAGTGTTTTTTCCGTATTTCATTTGTTTATCCACCTTTCCCAAAGGTCGATTGTTACCTCTCCTCGTCTTTCTACATGCCGACATGAGCTTTTGATTTAAATATGAATTTTTGAATTTTCAACCTTAAAACTTAAAACTCTAAAAAACAATGGCCTATCCAAGATAATATACTTGTTTACAGTTATTCATATAAATTTTCAGTCTCAGTAAACCAAAAACATCCCTTTTCCATACATTTAAAGTCAATTCTTTCTAGTTCTTCTTTTAACCAATTAATCACAGATTCTGGTATATCATTATCAATAAAGGCATCCTCACCATTCGCTTGTATTGCCTTGTCAATCATTCTTGAATATACTAATAAACATTCTGCAAATTGACCTATAGAAGAATTAATAAATACTTCTTTATAACCATCACCATTATTAAGAAATACTACATTTTCTATTTTCTCAATTATACATATTGGATCTCCAGAACCTGTTGATCCCAAAAAACAATATTTTTGAAACTCTTCTGGCATATTGAATATACTCGTAATAGATTTTAATAATGATTGTGAAGAAGTAAACTCTAAATATGGTGGAGTAGTTTCAGGTAAGCCTCCTATAGACAAAAATCGCTTCACTTCATCAGAAAAATTAGTGCCTATCAGATTTTTATAATTAAATTTCATTAGCGGACCATCTTTGCTAACATCCCATTTCTCATTAAACTCCTCTGGTAAAATCAACTTCTCACCTTCCTGAATTATTAGGTTTCTAATCTAGTTGTAATTTTATCATCTATTCCAGTAATCCCCTATTCCTTTTCGACATTATGAATACTACCTTCTCCCGTACCCTTAGCAAGCGAATCCTCTACACTCTTTATCTTATCATCTATAACCTTACTACTCTCTGTATGATGCTTATCGACCCATTCGGTAACCCTTCTTGATCCCCCAGCTTGCTTCGCTACCAATGTACCGTTTCCAGCTGATCCATATCTCTTGAAGGTAGCTAATACATTATCCACATCCTTGGCCATTTTTCTGCCAGGCTGATACATCTTGTCATTTCCGGAGTTTCTATCTTTAAGCTGACCAATTTTAAATAAACTAGCTATCAGCTTTCTTATATGAATCTTTTATTTAAAATATCGGTTAAACAAATAATTTTCTTCTAAAACAAAAAGGGCTATCTCATAAGCAAGTGAAACCAACTTACGGGACAGTCCTTTTATTTTAACTATCTATTAATCATGTAATTTGTTTAAAAACTCAGTGAAAGTACTTGCCACATAAAATACATTTTCTCTTGCTACTTCCTCTGCTTCTTCTGTTGTAATCCCTTCACTTTCCATCAGTCCTTCTTTTTCCCATGCATCTTCATGTTCCCAAAAGACAACAATCGGATCTTCTTCATGATTTTTATAATCAAAGCAGATTAAATTTCCTGCTGGATCGATTCCAAATGGTACTAGTTCTTTTGGTAATGTATCTTTATACGAGTGATATTCTTTTAATATATTGATTTCACTATTCTCATCATATGAAAGCAGTATACCAAACACCCGTTCTTCTCCGTCGACTTCAAACACATCAGGACGCACCCTACCACCATGATTTATCTGTGCACATTTTATATAATCTTCTGGAAATAGTACTCCAAGTTGATTTGCAATCTGTTTTATTATACCCTCACCTATATTTTCATCGCTTTTTCTCCATACAATATTTGTCATCTGATTCCGCCTCCCCAAAGTTTATTTCCACCTAGATGATTTACACCATGAATATCAGATATTACTAACTACATTTTCCCAGATACTTGATGATGATGCCAAGTTAACCCATCGATTCTTGGTTGACCATCAAAAATTTTCTCCAGTTATAATGGGTTGAATATTTCTTTTGATAAAACCGATTCCACTAATTCAACCTTTTTACACAAAAATATTGACGGTACTCATGTTTTTCCTATGACCTAATTTCTAATCTATAAAAATAAAACACCTAAACAATTTAAATCGTTTAGGTGTTCCTTTCAAATCTTATTTACACGTATTCTCTCGATTAAAGTCAAATGCCGCTTCAACGCCATTCTTCATTAGCTTTTGTAATAATACATCATGTCCTTCAGTAAAATAACAAATAATTTCCTCTTTATATAATGGTAGCAATGTATGGAAATAGATTGGCCAGTCCCCTTCTATTCTTTTGCCATCTTCACGGAACTCCATTTTGAAAGCATCTGAACATTGTGGCAGTGGTGGTACAATCATAACACCACAAAACTCCGTACTTTCACTATAAGGATGAATTGGGGCATTTGGATTCCATTCTGCTCCCCCTAGCTGAGCTACATATGACTGTTTTAAATCTTCCTCCGATTGATTCGGAAATACAAGCCACTGTCCTAACCAATATCCATTTCGCATAACATCTTTACCAAAGTTTTGTAAAAGACGTAATGGCCAGCCGTACTTTGGATGTTCTAAAGTAGATGTAGATACTTCCCAATCCTTTGGCAGATGCATGACAAGTTCCGCATAGCCACTATCTACACTTGATGGTGCTGGCATACGAAAATAGCTATTTCGATACGTTACTAATGTATGATAATTTACTATTTCATTAGGTCCAACATCATACAGTTCTATATCCGTTACCATCTTTGTATTTGCTTCTATATGGTTTGTAATAGGACCATAATACTGCTGAATGTGAGATTCAAAATCTTCTATCGATGTCGGACGTATCGTTGGGTTGTTTTCTATGAGTTGTTCGTTATTTTCCTCATCAGATGTCCACACCAGTTCAAAATCAAATCCCTTTAGTTCACTATCTATAACCCTCTCTTTAAATTCGTCTGACACGAAAGTTTGTACCGATACAATTGGAAAATCCCCATATTTATGCTTTGTATTTAATGCGCGAAAAATATGCTCCCCCTTGATTTTTGCTGAAAGAAAAGCAAATTTGTTAAATCCAGCAAAATTATTAGGCTCTGCGTTTTCATAATCAATACACTCTAATACATTCATTACATTTATTGCATAACATTCATATATTTCATGAACAAGCGGAAGAATTTCAACCTTCCCTTTCATTAAATCAAACACTATGTCTACCGCTTTCTTTGTGAAAATAAGAGGCGTTTCACTTAATAAATCGGTTGGTTCCCCCTCATTTGATAATTTCATTTGCAGTGGCTTCCATGTATCAATCATGGATATTCCTTTAAAATTATTATCAAAAATTTCTTGCCCATCTTCATTTCCACACTCTAATTCGTCAAAATTATAACTATTAATAATAATTCGCCATATTTTCATTAAACTACTCCCTCCTAATCTTTATACAGAAAATCTATTTTTCCTGTTAATAGACCATTTCTAGTTTCCTCTAAAAATCCCAATATTTCTTCGCGCTTAAGTTGGTTGCTTATAGGTAACTCATCAATTGCTTTTAAATTATCACTTAAATATCGGATATAATCCTTACCATGCCTAAACATCATTTTCCCTTTTTCATCCAAGTTATTCCATACACTATGCGTAACCTGCCCAGGCCAATTAGGCGAATAATTTTGTGGTAGGAATACCCCATTAGCAGCTGAATTTCCATCTATACCGTATTTCTCTATGTACTTACGTAATCTCCCTTGGTTATAAGGAGTAATATGATGTGCTTCATGCTTTGGTGGTCTTGGTATACCTGCATTTTCTAATTCATGACCAAGTATTGTAGAAGGCTGCTCTGATGCTGCATGTTCCTTGGTTAATTGTGTCCATTTTTCATCACTTCTTATCTTAGTTGCATAGTCATCGGCTAGTTGACTCGCTTGTTCTCTCAAAGATTTTATCTGATCAAGATCTACATGATTTCCCTTGTCCACTCGCTTTGTTGAATCTTTTCATTTTTTACAGCGTTAGAAAACCATGCTGCACTTTCTTCATTTAATCCTAAATTATTAAGAATTCTCTCAGCAAGCGAACCTTCTACATTCTTTATCTTATCATCTATAACCTTACTGCTCTCTGTATGATGCTTATTGACCCATTCGGTAACTTTTCCTGGTCCACCAGCTTGCTTCGCTACCAATGTACCGTTTCCAGCTGGTTCATAGCTCTTGAAGGTAGCTAATACATTATCCACACCCTTGGCCATTTTTTCGCCAAGCTGATACATCTTGTCATTTCCAGATTTCCTATCTTTAAGCCGACCAGTTTTAAATAAATTAGCTATTAGCTTTCTTATATGAATCTTTTATTTAAAATGTCGGTTAAATAAATCATTTTCTTCTAAAACAAAAAGGGGTGTTCCATAAGCAAACGAAACCAACTTATGGAACACCCCTTTTATTTTAAATATCTATTAATCATGTAATTTGTTTAAAAACTCAGTGAAAGTACTTGCCACATAAAATACATTTTCTCTTGCACGTTCTTCCACTTGTTCTTCTGTTAATCCTTCTTCTCGCATCAACATTTCTTTTTCACCAACATTTTCATGTTCCCAAAATACCACAACAGGGTTATTTTTGTTATTTTTATAGTCAAAACATATTAAATTCCCTGCTGGGTCAAAAGCAAAAGGAACTAATTCTGCCGGGAGTGTATCCTTGTAATCATTAAATACTTCTATAATATTTTCATCATCATCCATATCGTAAGTTAGTAATGTTCCAAAAACCCTTCTTTTCCCTTCAACTTCAAACACCTCTGGACTAACATGCGCTCCATTATTCTTCATCACACATTCTATATAATCTAAAGGAAATTTAATACCTAATTCCTGTTCAACATTCTTTACATCTTCTCGTATAATAAGTTCATCTGGTGATCTCCATTGTACCTTACTCATCTATATCACCCATTATCTCACATAATTATTTTTAACTTCTATTATGTCTTCAAGCTGCTCCTTATTTTAACTCAATTTCTCTAAAATCAAATTAATTTTTTCCAAATATAAATCTGGATCTTCCTCTTTTATCACAAGAAGAATTCCTTTGATAATTTGTTTCGTTGAGTTATCTACATTTTCTAACACCTTAATATACGGCACTACTAAATCCTTTGAATTTAAAAGTGTCCGATGAATTCTTTCTGTCCAGAACTCCGCATGAGGTAACATTTTAGGAATCCCTATAGCTACATTATGAAGTGCTTCCTCTACACCATTACGTTTAGCAATATAGAAAATCGTTTCGATAAGGTAATCGCCAGCTGATGGTTCAGCAATATCATCCTCAAAAATCGTACAAAGATCAGGAATTATATCATTCGTCCCTTGATGTGATAATTCATTGAGAATATTTTCAAACACCTCAATATTGTCACCCTCATTCTCTAGAAAACGCATTTTATATAGAATGGAAATTTGCTCTTTAAAATTCATTGTGTCCTCCTCATCATTCAAGTTGGAATAGGCCTTCTAAATGTATCAAGCGTATTTGTCAGTTACTTTTACCTTTAAAAACATCTCTTAGATTCTTGCACAATATATATTTCCTTATTTTTCTTTAAATTCACCTTTATCAATTTCATATTTCATTAATCTTTCTCTGTCAATATCTGCTAGTAAATTCCATCTTCAAATCGCAACATCCTGGTAACCTACCTCAGTTACTTGTTCATTTAATAGACGAAGCCCTAGTCCATTTTCTATATCCCATGTACAATTAAATGTAATTCCGATATCTCGACCTTCAAAAATACCCGCATACGGAACAACAATTCCATCTAAACTTATCATTTCTAGTATTTGATCAGTTGTTTCAACTAATGGATAATTTTCATTTACTTCAATATCATAACCTAGTTCATGTCGCTCTTGTTTGTAATAGTCTAATATTGGTTGCAAAAAACTTTGCTGTAGTTGCTTCCAATTTTGCATTAATGAATTATATGCTTCATATTGTTCTTTATCAAATTTACCATCTTCTTCACCATCTACCATTAATGCTATTTCAACTTTATTTCCAAAAAAATTAATGGTAGTATCCTTAGACCAAACATAATCATATTCAAGTTTACCGAAAACCACATCATTTATTGTCATTTTAATGCTCCTTTTTATTTATTGGCTAATCCTCCTGGCTCGAACACCCCTGCGTTTATCTCTCTTACTCCGCCAAGATAATATATCTCCCTATTTTCTTATTTTTCTGTCTTTAGAATTGTTAGTTTTAGATAATCTAGCTATCAATTTTCTCATATAATACTTAGTAATATAATTAAAGGTTAAAAAATAAAGAAAATCCACAGTTAAAAAATCTTCTACTGTGGATTCTTACATTTATTTTTCTTGATAATGTACCATGTCATATGGATAATATGTGGTATCTTTCAAAGTTGAATCATCTAATTTTAAGATCTTTGCGATTGCTCCGCTTTCAAAACTCCAGTAACCACTATAAATATCATGTTTATTTTCATGTGCATCATACCATGCTTCATCCGAATGTCCCTTATACCAATACTCTTTTATATATTTTTCTAAATTTCTCATTACATTAACTTAGTCTCTATCTAACAGTTAAAATATTCTTTTAAAAACTCATAAAACGTTGGCCAAGTTTCCTCTAACTCTCCGCTTAAAAGTAGCTCATCTCCACCTTCAAAATTAACCGAATAAACTTTATCAGTTACACTATCAAGTACTAGTATAGCATTTGCTGACATTTCACTTAAAACTAAATATTTTTTAGGAAATCCATGCTCATTTCGAGCAATAATTGTGTATGATTCAATATTATTCTCTTCATCTACAACATCTAGCAACTCATAAGGAACGTGTTCTTCCCAAAAAGGCCCCGCATACCGATAATAAAATTCTCTGAATGTATCAGATACTTCAACACCTAAGTTAGTTAATGTCTCTTTCACTTTATTCTTATCTTCACGTTTATAAATGTCTTCTTCAAGAACTTGTTCTAAATTATCAGGCAAAACATTCATTTCAATTCCCTCCTAAAGCTTCATTCCCTCTAGTTTTCCAATAATTTATAGAATCTACTTTTTGGAATGCTTTTCTTGTTGGCTCATCCATAGGATAAAATGGATTTAACTTTCCTTTATACGGATGCAATGGTGGCCTTTTGGCATTACTAATATTATGATATCTGGTCGATGCTTCAAACAATGGACCCACTCCTTTTTGTTGCGAATGATGTAACGTTGCAACACTACCCGCATCATCAAGGATAGGAGCTAGACCATACTTGGAAGCGGCCTCTGCATTTGTTAATCCACGTCCTTTTTTCGCTCCCTTTGTTCGAACCATATTCCAATCAATATCTCCTCTTTGATAGACTTTATAAGTAAAGCCTGTTCCTTCTTTACCTGCATTATACTCTACACTTCTAGTAAAATAAGTATTACTTTCATAATCATTAAGATGTCGATAAGTGCTATCATCACCCGTGCCCTTAGCAAGAGAACCCTCTACATTCTTTATCTTATCATCTATAATCTTACTACTCTCTGTATGATGCTTATTAACCCATTCGGTAACTTTTCCTGGTCCACCAGCTTGCTTCGCTGCCAATGTACCGTTTCCAGCTGTTTCGTAGCTCTTGAAGGAAGCTAATACATTATCCACACCCTCGGCCATTTTTCCGCCAAGCTGATACATCTTGTCATTTCCGTATTTTTCTACTTTTAGGCTTCCTAGTTTCATACGGTCAAGCATAATATTCTTACTATTATGCAACGATTGTACCACATTTTTCCCTGTATTTGGGTTAAATACTTTGCCTGCATCTTGCATTTTTGATAGTTTTGCCAGGGATGCAGCACTGCCGATTCCTTTGAATCCTTTTGCTGCTGTTCCAAGAACTGGGATGGCATCGAGCGCTCCGAATATTCCGTTCTCTGCTCGTTCTGCATCGCTTAACTTTCTGCCGGTTCCCCAGTCTTTTCCGTCGTATGCACTCTTGATTTGTAAGCCTCCATATAGTGCTGAGGCTGTTAGTCCGGCTGGCGGGCAAGCAATGGTTAAAATGATAAGTCCGGCTCCTATTGCAAGATCACGCCACGTCTCCAGCTTTTTTTGTTCGTCTTCTCTCGTTTTGTACTCGAATCCACGCATGGATGGGACAAGCTTTCGGTATTCGGCGTAATCTAGCTTCGCATCTGGATTTTGTTTTTTTATTTCTTGATACTGTGTGTGGAGGACTTTATCAAATGCTACAGAGTCTTTGAAAATATCGTCCACTGTTATTTTATCTTTTTTCGTTGTAATCGTTTGTGGCATGCCATAACCATGTGCGTTTGGCATAGTTGTCGTAGTAGTAGAACCAATTCGATTTTTCGTAGAGTAGTTTCGAATCGATAGGTCTCTCATTTTTCCCGCAAATTTGTCCATGTCCTTATGAAAAGGTTCATCGATATGTCTCGATACAGCTTCCCCTGCTTTTGTACAGTAGTTTCCTAGTGTGATATAGTCGTCAAGCAATCGATTGATTTTTCCTTGCTGACTCGTGTGTTGAAAGTGAATACTTCGGTCGGAGTCTAGAGAATGTATTTTTGTCTCTATCTTTTCTAGAAGGTCATTGGCATGTTTTAATTCCATTAGTGCCTCTTTTGTGAGTTCGTTGATTCCTTTCTCCATTTCTTGCCAATCACTTGGCTTGTAATGCACATCCATTTCTTTTTCATCCCCCTTTGCCGTATAGTGATTAACCGATAGTACCTAAGATTTTTTGTAATTCTTCATCCTTTTTGATCATTTCTTCTAGTGTATAGTTCACAAGGAGTGCCGCTTGTCTATAATTGTCTGCGAGTTCCATCGTTTTTCCTAATATTTCGTTGTACTGCTTAATGACTTCTGTTGCTTCGCCTTTTCGATAAAAATCGCAGTTTGTTAGACTATCAATATTTTTCGCTACGCCATCAGCATACAGGTTATAAATATTTTGCAGGCGCGTTGCGATATCAACCATTTCTGTGAAATTGACTAAAACTTGTGAGCCGCCTCCTCCTGAACTGCCATCCGTCATTTGTGCGTGCATCAGTTTATTCCTCCTAATGATAAACTTTTTGGATCAATAAATTTCTTATATGGCATTTTTAACACATCATATATTTTCTTATTTAAGGCATATAGACTAATCCATTCATATCGTTTCCGTTCTACATCAATTTGGATATAATCTTCTCCCTCTGTGAAGTATAAGAAACAATCCCATTTTCCTTGTTCTGTTAAACTTGTTGTACGCGGTCGACTGAATGTTTCTATTGCTAATATTTCTTTTTGCGATAAATCCATTTCTTCAAATGTTTCCTGTTCTTCCTGCGTCATCTTATTTGTTAGAAACGTAGTATCTTTCTCTCTCGGTTCTCTCATTAGAAATGGAATTCTCTCTAATAACGATAAATACACATCCCGCTTCGGTATGTAATGGAGTTCATATTTCTCATCTGGCTTTATTTCTGTTAGTACAGCTACTCGGTCTTTGTCATTTGGTAAAAATCCTACAAGCAGGTTATTGAATCGCGTATATTCCTGACTTTCTTGATATGCTTTCAGTAATTCAATGAGTTGGAATGCAGCCATTGTCAGTCCGCCGTCTTCCATAATAAGCCCTTTTCTCCTCAAGCTTTCGGTTGCTTTCGTTACACAATCGGCATCACCCATTATGAGTTTTTCCCGTTCAGGTAAACCAAATAAATAAGTAACGCCAGCTGCACCAGCTAAGACATACAATTCAGAAGGACTGAAGCTTTCTATGTGATTTTGCATCGTTTGATCCCTCATTTCTATCAGATTTTACCGAAAGAGTACCCCTACTTCAATTTCGCGAAGGGCGCAGCCCAGAAATAAGTAGCGGGGTGAATTTCGGTTTTTGCTAGGCGAAACATTTGTTCTTATGATATGATATTCCCATGCACAAGTTGTACTTTGAAAACTGAACATACGAAGTTGTAGCAGGTACATATTGGCTCTGCTATGTAAAATGTTCAAGCCTAAAAAGTAGCCGAAGACGTGTTGATGACTCTTAAGAATCTTGCAGTAGGCTCATACGCAGTCCCAAAAGCAAGACTAATGGGATAGAGGGGTTGGGTGTTTTTAGCACACCATTGTGTCAACTCCACTAACGTTAAGCATTCAGCAATGTTCGATACGTTAGAAACCCCTACTTCAAACGAAGTTAAGTGGGGGAGTATTCATTACAGGTTTTTAATCGTTTGTACTTCAGTTGTGTTAGAGAATGTATGAATATGTGTGTCGAGATCTTTCAACGCTTTTGTATGATCTTCAAGTGCATCTGCCATATCTGCATTGAACTGAATGATTAACTCCAAATAACATAGAAATTCATCTCGTGTTTTTCCTTTCCACTGAGAGCTTGTTACAGTTGCTTGTAAGTCTTTCGCTTGTTGAAGTGCGTCTTTTACACTATTTTCAATTTGCTGTGCATAGGAAATTGCATTTGCCGCTCCCTCACCAGAAATTTCAATTTCTTTCCCACTCATGTTTAAACCTCCGTTTCTACTAAACTTCCGCTATAATTCGTAGTTTGCATTTATTTTTTCTTTGCCGCAGCTTCCCGTTCTTCTGCCACTGCTTTTGCTTTATACTCTAAATATTTACTGTATGCTCTATTTTTAGCATGTGTAACGCTATCTAAAGAATCCTTAAAATGAGTCATGAGTCCTGATAAAGTATCATCTTTTTGGTGACGTTTATCCTCAAATTCCCGAGCTGGAATTTTCCCAGCCGGCAAGCCATTGCTTTTTGCTGCATAACTTCTCTTTGCCGACTCTGCTTTCTCAATACTTTGTCTTACTTGTATTTCCTTCGATTTTAAATATTCATATAACCGATCATATTGATCACGTTTTCGTTCATTTTCTGTATAACCAATATGCAATAAATTCCCAGCTCGATCCCAAAAACCTTCTGGCATTTCTAAACCTCCTTTTTATAAATACAACATGCTAGATTTGTATTTTCTTAACCACAATTTCATTTTCTGTTCAAAAAATGTTCAATACGGTAATTTTATCAAACGACTTATATGTTTACCATATTTTATGAAAGCAACAACATAAAAGGATGGTTTCGGTATATGAACCAAAACCATCCTTTTATTAAGTCTCACCTATTCAAGCCTTCACCCGAAACGCCCCCGAAGAACTTAAACTATCTGCAATTGTATCTGGAATTTTCTCCGCAATCTCTTCCCCAATTTTCAAGCTCGCTGTCGCAGCCGGAGACGGAGCATTGCAAATATGCATGGAATTAGTGCCTGAAATAATGCAAAAATCATCTACCATGTTTCCGTTGGATAGAATCGCCTGTGCTCTTACACCAGCATGAGTTGGAACGATGTCCTTATCAGTGAGCTCTGGTATTAAGCGCTGCAAGCTTTTAAGGAATGATTGTTTGCTAAAAGAGCGAATCATCTCCTTCATGCCTTCTTTCATATTTGGCATTGCCATTTTCCAAAAGCCGGCGTAGGTCATTGTTTCCATAAAGTCTTTTAGATCAAAATCTTTTTTTGTATATCCTTCGCGCTTAAAGCTTAATACCGCATTTGGTCCTGCATGTACGTCTCCGTTTATCATTCGTGTAAAATGAACACCTAGGAACGGAAAATCTGGATTTGGAACAGGATAAATTAAGTGTTTCACGAGATGGCGCTTTTCTGGAACAAGTTCATAATACTCGCCTCGAAACGGTACAATTTTCATATCCGTTAATAATCCTGTTTTTTTAGCGATCCGATCACTATGTAACCCTGCACAGTTAATAAGAAACCGTGTTTCAAAAACGCCTTGATTTGTCTCGATTGTAACAAAATCTTTTTTCTCAAAAATATGTTCTGCTTTTGTATCTAAGTGCACTTCTCCCCCGTGCTCTTGGATGAAATGTGCAAACGCATAACTTACCCCTTTATAATCGGCAATGCCGCAAGAAGGAACTCGAATCGCTCCTAATCCTTTTACATGCGGCTCAATTTCTGCTAATTCTCCTTGATCAATTTTAGAAATCTCCAAGCCATTTTGCAAACCTCTCTCGTAAAGGTTTTGCAAAAGAGGAAGCTCTTCTTTTTCTGTCGCTACAATTACCTTTCCGCACATATCATAGGCAATTCCGTTTTCTTTACAAAACTGGACCATCGCTGCATTTCCTTCTTTTGCAAATTTCGCTTTGTAGCTGCCTGGTTTATAGTAAATGCCGGAATGGATCACACCGCTATTATGTCCAGTTTGGTGATGTGCAAGTCCACTCTCTTTTTCAATGACTGCGATTTTGGCATGAGGAAATTTTTTCGTTAAGGCCATCCCAGTTGACAGCCCAACAATCCCTCCACCGATAATTATAAAATCATACATCAAACTTCCTCCTTATATTGTATATGTACGTATACCTATATATCATGAAAGGCAGGCCTTATAGGAAGGCCCGCCATGTATATTATTTAGAGAAGCAGCCGCGTTGGCGCATTAACTCTCGATATAAATCTTTATTCTTCTCAAAAGGCGCTCGCCCGTGCATCCAAAATAGATTATTTAAAAGAACTAAATCACCAACTGGTAATTTTAATGCATGCGTTGCTGGTGAGTTTTCAACAGAGTGTGATAGTTCCTTCAGATATGTTGCCTGTTCAATATTATCAGGATAAGCGAATTGATCGATAAAGCAAATGCACGGCGCATTATTTACATCAAAAAATGTTTCACGGTATACAATTTCTTGTGTATTTTTACTTGGCGGTGCTTTGTACGTCATTTTGACAGATGCTAGCGAATGATTTCGAAACTTATCAAGCTCCTCCCAATCATCCAAATGAAGTAAACGTGATTCGCCGCCTACTGCATTCTTTTCTTCAATTTTCATCATAAGCAGCCAATCTGTCGGTTCGTCAACAAATGTTCCATCTGTATGAAGCGTGAACAAACGATACGCTTGGCGAAGATAAGAATCACTGCTGTCTGTATCTTTCACGTTAAATCTAGCATAATACGTTCCTGTCATTGCATCAAAGTTAGGTGTACCAATTAAGTGCGTTAATGCCGTTGCAAATTTCACATAGTCTCCTGCATCTGTCGTTTCGCCCTGTACACCAATTGTAAATCCGCCCGTTTCACGGTCGTGAATAATCCCTCGAATATTCTCCATAAAGGATGCACCAAAGATCTTTTTCATTTGATCAGCAAGGATTAAGCGAGAATAAGGAATATATTGCAACGATTGCTCAGAATGTTCTTTTACCTCTTCAAAGAATTGTTGAAGCAATTGTTGATCTAACACAATATGATACAAGCGCTTATGTTCCGGATGAGGCACAATTTCATATCCTTCATATTTCTTTGCAAATTTCATCTTCGTTTCTTGTTCCATAATCATCGATCTCTTCCTCCTTAGTCCAAATAAACTAAAAAGCCAGTCATACGCATCCACAATTATAAATTGTAGAAACGTACAACTGGCTTAAAATTACGAGTGTTCTTTAATCGCTTAAAGTACAATAATAATAGACAGTTTTTTTATTAAAATATGTGCAAAACAGAAAGCGAAGATCGGATGTAGAGAAGGCTTATTTCTCATATGGATCTTATCACTTTATAACTAGATAATAATTCAAAATTTTCTGATTGTCAATGTATTTATGTTATTTATTTGCATTCGTATACTTGTCTTTATTTCGCCGACATACTTTACACATTTTACACGATTTCTCTGCATCGTTTTCTACGCACCCTCTTTTGGGCTTTACCTGCTCCTTTACACCTTGAACTTCACTTCGTTTTGACATGTTCCTGCCTCCTTATTATGTAAAAATAAAAGAGCCAGTTATATTCCAGGCATCAAATAAGCTGGAATACAACTGGCTCTCGTTTACGAACGCTCTTTAAACATGAAAGTGCAATAAACTCGACAGTTTCATAATTTAGTTTTACTTTAACGGACCAATTTCCTCATATTCCTCCTGAGGTGTTTCGCCGTTTACGTAACTTGTATATTGGCGGTACAAATCTTTTAAAGCGCTAATGATCGCATTTTGTGCTTTTCCTTGATAATGGTAAGAAATTTCTTGAATGACGTCTTCAATACCATCTCGTAAACTATGTCCTCTTAAAAGTTGAGAAATAAAATCCCTTCCATGTCCTGTCGCAAGGGTACATGATGATTCGATAATTACATGATATTTGTGATCTGCCTCTATTGTAATCGTTAGTGTTTCATAGACGCTGCGTACAGCCATCCCTTTCGGAAGCCTCGCATGTCCTGCCATGAAAAAAGTACCTTTACGCATGTTCATCCCCCATTATTGTGCATCGATTTATTTTGTCCTGTATTAACGATCAGTAGAATCCCCCAAGATAGACGGGGGATAACTGACCGTTAATGCCCGATTGGTTCAACTCATACTTGATCTACATACACTGTCTTGATTCTTGTATAAAATTCTGCAGCTGTTTTTCCTTGTTCGCGTGGTCCAGCACTAGAATTTTTCATGCCTCCAAACGGAACTTGCGGCTCTGCTCCTGCTGTTTCGGAGTTTACATGAACCATTCCAACTTCCATGTCATCGATAAATTGCTGGGAAAGGCTTAGATTATTTGTACAAATGGATGCGCTAAGTCCATACTCCGTATCGTTGGCCAAGTGAACTGCTTCTTTATAATTGCTCACCTTAAACAAACAAATAACTGGGCCGAAAATTTCCTCTTTCGCAATGCGTGCATCGTGAGGTACATCTTCAAAAATAGTAGGTAAAATATAAAATCCTTGTTTTAACTCGTTTTCTTCCGGTACGCTTCCTCCGCAAAGTAAAGAAGCTTCTTCCTTACCTGATTCAATCATCGATAAAACAGTTTGCTGCTGGCTTTCAGATACACATGGGCCCATAAACGTATTATTTTCTAATGGGTTTCCAACTTTAAGAGCCTCTGTACGCAGCACGAGTTCATTACGAAATTCTTCATAAATTTCCTCTTCAATGATAACTCTGCTTGTTGCTGTACATTTTTGTCCAGTTGACATAAATGCACCTTTGATCGCAATCTCCACTGCTTTGCTAATATCAGCATCCTTTAATACAACTAATGGATTTTTCCCACCCATCTCTAGTTGCACTTTTTTGCCGTTCGCAACAGCAGTTTGCTGAATTGTTTTTCCAACTCCATTCGAACCGGTAAAGGATAGCGCTTTTATATCAGGGTTTTCTGTTAATTCCGTTCCAACTACTGAACCTTTTCCAAATACACAATTGATAACGCCGGCAGGAATTCCTGCCTCATGAAAAGCATTCACGAGGTGAAATACTGATTTTGGTGTAATTTCTGCAGGCTTGATAACAACGGTATTTCCGTAAATAAGTGCCGGTGCCATTTTCCATACTGGAATTGCAATTGGAAAATTCCACGGCGTAATTAATCCTACTGGTCCAACCGCTACTCGTTTGCTGTAGAGCATCGTTTTCGGATTTGCGGAAGGAATGATTTCTCCCACCGGCTGATTCGCTTCTCCTGCATAGTATTCAAGAATACTAATCGCTCGCTTCGTCTCCCCTATACCTTCAGCAAGTGTTTTTCCTTCCTCACTCGTTAGGTCATGACCGATTTCAGTCACTCGTTCTTTTAAAATCGCTGCTGCTTTCCATAAGTAACTTGCCCGCTCTTGAAACGATAAGCCTTGCCAATTTTGAAATGCTTCTTTCGCAGACGCAATGGCTGCTTGTGTATCGTCTGCTGAACTTAATGGAAATTCTCCTAATACTTCCCCATTATGCGGATTATAGTTTTTCGAATATTGATTAGTAGATGGCTCTCTCCATTGACCATTTATATAATTTAAAAACTTCATTCTACTACCTCCAACTGGAAAAATAACCGTTTTTTCTTATTTAGATACTTTGGCAATTGCTGCTTCAAGAATAGCAAGTCCCTCTTCAAGCTGTTCATCTGTTATGACAAGCGGTGGTAAGAAACGAAGTACACTGCTATAAATACCAGCACTTATTGTAATTAAACCTTTGTTATGTGTTTCCTGCATAATTGCTTTCACTTCTTCTGCTGCCGGCTCTTTCGTATTTCGATCCTTTACAAGTTCCATAGCCGTCATGGCACCAAGGCCTCTCACATCGCCAATTAATTCATATTTATCCTTCCAGCTATTGAACACTTCCATCATACGATCACCGATTTCACGAGCACGGTTTACTAAGTTTTCTTCTTCGATTACATCTAAAACCGCTAGGCCAGCTGCGCAAGCAACCGGGCTTCCTGAAAAAGTTCCGCCAAGTTGTCCTGGGCCAGGTGCATCCATTAGTTCAGCTCTTCCTGTCACTGCACTAAGCGGCATACCTGCTGCGATAGATTTTGAAAATGTCATTAAGTCAGGAGCTACCCCAAAATGATCCATCGCAAACAAGTTCCCTGTACGAGCAAAGCCTGTTTGAATTTCATCGGCAATCATGATAATTCCATATTTATCACAAAGATTTCTTACCCCTTGCATAAAAGTAGTAGATGGTACAATAAATCCACCTTCACCTTGAAGCGGTTCCAAAATAATTGCGGCGATATTATCACTTGCTACTTCCTCTAACATAAAGCGTTCAAAATACGCTAAGATTTGTTGATCTATTTCTTCTTTAGTCATACCGTCTTCTGCGCGGTAGTAATACGGATAAGGAAGCTTGTACACATCTGGTGCAAATGGACCAAATCCATGTTTATAAGGTTTTACCTTACTTGTAAGAGACATTGTCATTAATGTACGTCCATGATATGCTCGCTCAAACGAAACGATGGCACTGCGCCCAGTAGCTTTTCTAGCAATTTTCACAGCATTTTCTACAGCTTCTGCTCCGCTGTTTGCAAACATTGTTTTCTTCTTAAAATCTCCTGGCGTTAATTCATTCAATCTTTCAGCTAACTCAATATAGCTTTCATACGGCGCTACATGAAAACAGCTATGAATAGAAGATTCCACTTGATCTTGAATCGCTTTTACTACCTGCGGATGACAATGCCCTACATTTTGCATCCCAATTCCACCTGCAAAATCGATTAATTCGTTACCATCTACATCAGTAATAATGGCTCCTTTTGCTGATTGAACATATAAATTAGTAATATTATATGGACCTGCGGGCACCGCATTTTTTCTTCTCTCGTTTAAAACATCAGATTTTGTAGTTACAATATTTTGCTTTTCT
This sequence comes from Bacillus pseudomycoides, assembly GCF_002582035.1. Taxonomy (GTDB): domain Bacteria; phylum Bacillota; class Bacilli; order Bacillales; family Bacillaceae_G; genus Bacillus_A; species Bacillus_A pseudomycoides_B. The sequence goes on along the minus strand of NZ_NUQE01000027.1, from coordinate 14,805 downwards.
TTTAACATTGGAACATACCCCTTTTTTCATTTTTTATTTTACGTTTCATACGACTCTAAACCGATTCTGTAAAATCCTCCAACCTGTTCCCATCTTCCTTCATAGGCACTTGCTTATTTCTAACTCTTAGGAAATAGGATACTATCACTACGACAGCAGCTAAAATCGTTAAATAAAATTGCATACGCATATCAGCTATAAATGCTTGCGAAACAAATATCGTAACAATCATAAGAAGCGTTGCGTATGAGAGATAAGGGAATAACCACATTTTTACCTTTAGTTTTCCTAGGCCTTCCCTTTCCGCTTCTCTTCTTAATCGAATATGAGAAACTGTAACAAACATATACATAAGCATCGTAACGCCGCCTGAGCTATTTGCTAAAAAAGCAAATAGTTTATCAGGAGATATAAACTTCAGCATCGCGCAAATGAATGCAAATAATACACTTGCCAATATCGCCCAAATCGGTGCCCCTCTACGGTTTAACTTTGAAAAAATAAGAGGAGCATCTCCCTTTTTAGAAAGCGAAAATAACATGCGAGAACTTGTGTATAATCCTGAATTTAAAACAGAAAGCAAAGATAGGAACACAACCCCGTTCATAATTTCTGCAGCAGCAGGGACTCCTGCCATACGAAATAAACTTGCATAAGGAAGCTTCAATGATGCCGCATCGTTCCACGGAATGAAAATGACCAAAATTGTTACAGATCCTACAAAGAAGAGCATAAGACGCCACACAACAGTATTAATTGCTTTTATAACATTTTTCTCTGGATTTTCAGATTCTCCCGCCGCGATGGCAGCTACTTCACTCCCCGATAAGGAGAAAGATATAAATACAACACTCAGCAATACTGGAACAATCCCTTTTGGAAAAAAGCCGCCGTTTTCAGAGATCATCGACAAACTCGGCTTGTCTACACCAGGGACCAGCCCAAAAATCATAGCAATTCCTAAACCTAAAAATACAAGAATTGCTGCAACTTTAATAAAAGCTAACCAATATTCAAACTCTCCATATAACTTTACAGAATAAATATTCGTAATCGTCATAAGAATTATCATGCAAATACTCGCTATCCACGCTGGTATGGAAGGGAACCAATCGTTGACTATCGCTCCTAGCAATACTGCTTCAATTGCGATAATAATGACCCAGTTAAACCAGTATAACCAACCGATTGTGTACCCTGCCCAAGGTCCAATCGCCTTATGAGCATATGTTGCAAAAGAGCCACTATCAGGGTTTACAGCAGCCATCTCCCCTAACATCCGCATGACGAGTACAACCATTAAAGCACCAATAATATAGGATAAAATTGCCGCCGGACCTGTTGACTGAATAATTGTGCCGCTCCCTACAAATAATCCCGCTCCGATAACTCCCCCAATTGAAATCATTGTTATATGCCTGGTTTTCAAGTCTTTTTGCAGTTCATTTTTTTCTTTTACCAAAAAGATCACCAACCTATAAGTATTTATTTTCATAAATTCTTCTATTAGAGTAAGCATACTTAAGATTTAAATATCGACCGCTATTGATAACGCTTTCGTAAGACCTTCCTATAAATCGTTCTTCTGATAGGAATATGTAATTCCCACCCTTTTCTTATTTATAGGAACAATAAAAAGAGCCAGAAAAACAACGTAAAGAGTTACATTGAATTTTGCTGTCTCTATCCCTATGGCTCGTCTTCCTGCTAAGGAAGTTCAAGTGGAAAGAAGCCAATTAATCTTTATTCACTTCAACGTAACAATATTCGGGCTTGCAGGGAGGCTAATCACTGTCATCCGAGTAATAAACCAATAATAATACAAATATACAGAATATTCAACATTTATTTTAAATTCAGCGAAATTAACATAAACCGCCTTGTTTGAATATATTATCGTACAATCATAAAGGTGGGATAATATGGAACGAGAACAATATCGACAAATGGAGGAAAAAGACTTACCGCTTGTAGAACCGAAAGCGTATGAAAATGTAAAGCAAATTGTTATTGTTAGTATTCCAACTTTCATTGGATTATCAATTTACGGCATAGTAGTGACTCTTTTGCAGTGAAATTTCCAACAGTGGAGGAGTGTTCTTCATCCCTCCACCGTTACTAATCGGAAATGCTGGATAAAGAAACAAACGTCTTTTACTTTCTTAAAATCATTCATACTGAAAATGATGAATGAATGATACAAGCAACCATCTCATAACCATGGATGAATTTTATTCAACTATGGAACGATATACATATCACGTAAAAAAGGAGATGCTCTCTATTGTATACATACACCTTATACGATTCAGGAGATTCTTTTGGCATCAGCAAAGCTTATCATATTAAGTGCGAAATTCCTCCCCACCGTTTTAGAGCGATTATGATGGAATTTCGCCGTAATCAAGAAATCGGAGAAAACATTGGAGAATTTATCAACTTCATGAAACGGGAATTTGATGAAGGATTCGAACTGTTTGAGTATGACGATATTGTACAGTACGATGCAGACCAAGAGAATAGCATGATACTGGCAAATTTACTGGATCAAACAGATCAACATGTATAAAGTGAAACTTCCATCAGTGAACGCCCCTCTCACTGATAGTTAGTTGAACCAATCGGGCTTTTACGGGATGAAAAAGAAGAAAGCAGGCCAAATGGGCCTGCTTTCTTCTTTGATTTCAAATTGATTGTATGATAGCCTAGAGCAATCTCTCATCCCCGGAATCGTTTCCATATCCACCCATTTTATTCGCTTCTCTCAATCTTGAGGTGGGGGTCTTACTGCCCGTTCATGCGGGATAAGGTGAAACTTACTTTTCTTTCATACGCTTAAAAACAACATCATACATATCGTTTCCATAGTTTAAAGATCTCTTCACACGAGAAATTGTCGCTGTACTAGCTCCTGTTTCTTCTTCAATTTCATGATAAGTGTTGTTATTATATAACATTTTAGCTACTTTAAATCTTTGAAAGATTGTCTTCATTTCATTCACTGTGCATAAGTCATCAAAAAAACTATAGTACTCATCTACTGTTTCCAATGTTAACATTGCTTCAAAAAATTCATCTAAATCTTTTCCACGTAATTTATCTATTAGCATATACCTACCTCCACTTTCATCAGAGTAGTAGCCGCTGCGCCACAAGATCCTCATTCTTATGCTATGTTTTATCTAATAAGATTTTTTCTTTTCTTCTATATCAAATGTGAATCCCCTCGCAAACATAAATAGTACGATTACACTCTCCTATTAAATCCAAACCTATAGATATATTAGAAAAATATAAAAAAAGGTAATTCACCCCTATTTCCATCCTATTTAACACTTTAAAGAGTATAAGGTATTATATCACTATTTTTTTATATTAAATCCTGCCCCTATATTAAATATTAGTGGCAAATTTTTGTCTAAATTATGTATGATATACAAAAAAAAGCTGGTAAATACCAGCTTTTTTTTTGTATAAATTATCACATTTTCTTTCACGATGGAAAATGATGCGTTAACTAGCTTTTTTATGTTCTTTTGATTGTTGTCTTCCATTCCCAAGAAATCCTAAAGCAACATGAATTACAGGAACTACTAAACAAAATATAGTGAACGGCAAATACTGCAGCGTGGGTACACCTAATGTACCAGCGATAAACACACCACTCACTCCCCATGGAATCAATGGATTGACAGCAGCCCCGGCATTCGCTAAGATCCCTGAAAGATTTTTCGGATCGACATGAATTTTCTCATATTGTGATTTGAACGCTTCACCTGGTAAAATAACTGATAAATACTGCTCTCCTAAAAGAACATTGATACCAATAGAGCTTAATGCAGTCATGAGCATTAAGTTTCCTTTCGTACTTACCATGCCCGAAATTTTAGAAATTAGCTTTTCAATAATTTTTACTTCCACTAATAATCCGCCTAATGCTAAAGCGAGAAGAATAAGAGAAACAGACCACATCATGCTTTGCATTCCGCCGCGAGTAAGTAACACATCTACACTCTCGACACCTGTTTTCGAAACAAATCCATCTTGCATATAAGAAGCCATTTGACTAAGGCTAGTATGCGGATTATAAATATAACAGATAACAATCGTAATCATGATACTAAGTAATAATGTCGGAATAGCTGGTACTTTTTTTTGTGCACATAGAAATAATACTAATACTGGAATTAACGTAAAAGCTGAAATAGTAAAAGATGAATGGAGTGTACGAACCAACACGTCGATGTCACTTCCTGCTGATGCTGATGCTCCATGTCCTACAAATAAGAAAAAGATAAGAGTTATAACAAAAGCTGGAATAATTGTCTTCATCATGCTACGAATATGTTCAAATAAATCTACTTCTGCAATAGCAGCTGCTAAGTTCGCTGTATCAGATAATGGAGAAATGTTATTCCCCAGAAAAGCACCCGATATAATAGCACCTGCAATCATCGCTGGATCTAACCCCATCATTTGTCCCATTCCTAAAAACGCAATGCCCACAGTTGAAATCGTTGTAAAGGAGCTTCCCACCATGATTCCCACAAGTGCACATATGACAAAAACAGAAGGTAAAAAGAATTTTGCAGATAAAATTTTAAATCCATAAACCATGATAGTCGGAATTGTTCCTGCCGCAATCCACACACTAATTAAAACTCCAATTAACATAAATATAATGATAGGAATTAAACCTGGGGTAATCCCATTTTGAATCCCTTTATGAATTGAGTCCCAAGAAAAACCTTTCACTTTTGCAAATAAAATAACAATTGCTATAGCGACTAAAATAGGTACTTGAGGAGGTAAACTTAAGCCTATAATACAAGTTCCTATAATCGCTAATAAAACAACTAAAAGAAAGATACTTTCTTTAAGTGTTACGTCTTTTTTCATTTTAATAAACTCCTTATCCTTTAAATTATTGTAGGATTTTATCAACTAATCCATTTCCTATTAACTTTTGTGAACAATTGCACATTCAATATCTAAACACTATATTAAAAAAGAATCAATGAAAATAAAGTGAAACTTTCATCAGTAGGGATTTTTTCATCCCCCGCTTCTCTCCGAACCTTAAGGTGGGGGTCTTAGATAAAGTGAAACTTCCATCAGTGGGGGGGCTTCACCCCCCACTGATGGTTAGTTGAACCAATCGGGCATTTACGGGCAGTTATCCTCCACCTATCTTCTTTGCTTTTCTCTGACTCTTGAGGTGGGGATCTTACTGCCCGTTAATGCGGGATAAACCACAAAAGGGCATAAACAATGCTTTGGATGAGTATATATATTACTTACAAATCATACCAATGGATGTTTATGCCCTTTCTTATTCATCTAAAAATATAAAACAGTTAACGCAAATCAGCTTTGTTATATGCACCGTGCCAAACTGGACCAACAAATGTATTAAAATTAAATCCTCTTTTAATTCCCTCTGTTGTGAAATCCTTCGCCTTTGCTACAGCCTCTTTTACTGAAAGTTCTTTAGCTAGTCCGGCTGTAATCGCTGCTGCAAAAGTACACCCAGCACCATGGTTACAGTTCGTATGAATTTTCTCGACTTCATAAAGTACAAAATCTGTTCCATCATAAAGTAAATCGATTGCCTTATGATCTGCTATAGATTTTCCGCCTTTTATGACAACGTTTTTAGCACCAAAATCGATAATTCTCTTTGCCGCTTCTTTCATATCATGTACCGTTTTCACATTTTGCATTCCAGATAACTGGCCTGCTTCAAATAAATTTGGTGTTACAATTGTTGCCTTTGGTAAAAGAAGATCACGCATGGCAAGTCCATTTTCAGGATGCAGTGGTTCGTTTTCTCCTTTACAAACCATAACCGGGTCAATGACAACATTTTGCATGTCATATGTTTCAATTACATCACTTACGAGCTCAATCATCTCTATAGATCCAAGCATTCCTGTTTTCATCGCATCTAATTTTCCGCCAGAGAAAATTGTTTTTAATTGCGCTTGTACAAGTTCTCTTTCAATCGGATGAACATGATGATGCCAGTTATTATCATGATCCATTGTGACGATTGTTGTAATGGCAGTTAGGCCAAACGTGCCATACTCTTCAAATGTTTTCAGATCCGCCTGTAATCCTGCTCCTCCACTTGAATCAGAACCTGCTATCGTTAATACTTTTTTTACCATCACGTTTTCACTCCTCAATTGATCTTACTCAAATAAATAAAATCAATTATATATAAAGATGAATGCATAACGGATTTTTAACGTTATGCATTCATTCTATTAAAATGCTTTTCTACTAAACTTATTTCATTTCATCGTAGATTGCTTCAAGTTTAGCTTGAATTGCTTTTTCTAATTTAACAGCATATTCTTCAAATACATCTTTATCATGAGCATATGGAGATAATGCACAAGCACGAAGCACCGTTACTTTACCTTCGCGATCCCATTCTCCTTCGCTAAATCCAAGACTCTTCACGAATGGAAGTGGGCTGTTACCGTAGTCAGGAGTAGCAAAGTCAGTATGAGATGTAATAAACTCATTATTATATAATCCGCCTTTAACATAAGAAGCGTGATCGAAGAAATCATGATTTAATTTGTTCATTTTTTCTAAGTCTGTATTACCTTCTTCATTAAATACGTAGTCAACCATGTTAAAGTCAGGTTTTGTTAATGGGTAAACACGAATTGTTTTATCGCCAACTTTGAATTCTTTATCACTTAAGAAGTCATAGAAACGATAAGCTCCTTCAATACTTGCGCCAATTAATTTACCATAACCAGTTACATTTAAAGGTAACACTTGATGAGCTGTCCAAACTGCTGCTGCAGTTGCACCTGCTTTAGAACCTTCAAGAATATATGCACCTAATAATGCTGGAATATCTGCACCTTTTTCGAATACATAAGTTGCAAAGTAAGAAATTACATCGCGCATTCTAATATCTTTAATAACAATACCGCCTGCAGAGTAAGGAATATATCCCATTTTGTGTGGATCAATTGTAATTGTTTCTGCTTGGTTCATTGCTTTAAATGAATGATAAATTTCTTTTGTTAACCATTCACATTTTTCAGAGAAGATGTTGTGTTTTGCGTACACTTCTTCGATTTGATCCCATTCGATAAATTCGTTATTTTCATCTAAGAAAATAGCACGAGCATAACCACCATAAGCAGCGTCTACGTGAATGTAGAAATAGATGCCTTCTTCTGCTAATTTTTCACGAAGTTCTACCATTTTATCAATACGGTCTACTTGACCTTCTTCTGTTGTACCGATAACCCCAACAACACCTAGAACAGGAATTTGTTGTGCTGCTAGTTCACGAATTTTTTCTTCTAATTTATCAATGTCCATACGATAGTTGTCATCAACATCTACTTGTTCTACACAATCAAGACCAACACCGATAATATCAGCAGCTTTTAACCAAGAATAATGTTTTGTTTGTGGAATTAACCATTTACCTAATTTTTGTAGGTTTTTACCACTGCGTGCAGAATGAGCTTTAATTTCATCAATTTGTTCAGGAATTTGATCTAAAATAGCTAGAATTTCTTCTGTAGACATATTCAGTAATTCCCATTCAGATTTACCTTCAACAAATTCAGGAGCCACTTCTTTAATTGCTAGTGGTAAGGATTTCATATTACGTGCATACCATAAGCCTTCTAGGTTAGCAATAGAACCATCTGCACAAATATGTCCCCAGCTTTCGCCTTTTTTATAGCTCATTAGTGCAGCAAATTCATGTCCAACTTCTTCTTCCATTTGAGAAGTACCTGGTGAAGACTCATATGCTACGTTATTACCGTTCCATAACATTGCTGCTGTATAAGCGATGATAGAAGGCATTAATGTTTCAGAGTTCATATGTCCCCAGAAACGACCAGCATTATGCCAAGGTAAAGAATTCGTACGTAATTTAGAAGATAATACGTTGAACACACTACGCATATGATCTGCAGTTTCTTGGAAATTTTTAGAGCTTCTATCTTGAGGTGTAATCACCGGTAAATCTTGTGGCATATAGTTTTGTCTCCAACCAACATGCTCATCTACCATTTTTAATAATAATTCTTTAAATAAATCTACATTTTCACCTTTATCTCCTAAGAATAACGCTTTTAAATTAATTTCTGGCATTTCGTATTTCATTTTCAGTTCCTCCATTTTCAATTAATTTATGTTAATATAAGGAATTATTAATTTTAGTTAGCTTGTTTTAAATGCTCTTCTTGTTGATAGTCTTTCTTCCATTCTGGTTTCTTACATTTGTTAATAATAAGAGCGATCCCAATCATAACCCCTGTAGCGACCACTTGATAAATGACGTAACCAGTATACTGACTTGGTTTTAAAATGGATGGTGGAATCAAACTTACACCAATGGTAAGTACAATACCGATCATTGATACAGTAGATACAAACCACATTAATCCATTTCCTTTACTACCTAATCTAAATGGTCTCTTTACATCAGGCATGTTATAGCGTAAGCGAATTGCTGAAATTGCAATTAAAAGATATACGATACAATATAGAATCGTTGTTGTAATGGTAATAATTAAGAATGCACTATTAACATCTGGAACGACTACATATAAGAAAGATACTAGCGAAATAACAATAGCTTGGATCATCACAAACGTGATTGGAATACCTTTGTCTGTTCTTTTTTGGAAGAACTTCGGTAAATTCCCTTCCTCTGCCACTTTAATCATCGATTTACTTGGTCCGAGTACCCATGCACTTAGCTGTACTAAAACACCAATTAAAATCATTAAAGAAATAATGTTAACAAAGATAGATGGAATTCCTAAATCATTACAGAAAATCAAGTAAGGTTGTGTAATGTTAGCTAACTCTATATGCCCTTTTGGCACTGCGTTAGAAACTGTTAAACCAGCGATAATATTAAAGATTACTAGTAAAATAACAGAAGAGATAACAGCAACTGGATAGTTACGTTTTGGATTTTCAATATTATTTGCATGTACAGATGAGATCTCTACCCCCGCAAAAATAAAGATAATCCCTGATAAATACGCTAAGCTTCCTAAATCTTTTAAATTAGGTACTAAATCACTTGGTTTAAAATTCCCTAAGTAACTATTTGGCTGAATTCCATTTTTCATCATATAGATAACACCTAGAACTACGAGAATAACAAATGGAATATATACACCAATAACAGCGCCCCAGTTACCTGCGATTTTTACCATATCAAACTTAAGGTTTAATAAAGTCACACCCCAGTATGAAATTAAGATTACGGCAAAAATAAAGTAGTTGTTTGAAGATAGTTCTGGCTTATTAATAACGTAACCGAAGAGAACACCAACAGTTGACGAAACCATTACCATCCCGAAAAACATTTGAACCCATAATAACCATGAGGTAACGAATCCCCATTTTTCACCTAATGCATTTCTAACCCAAACTTGTGGGCCACCTTCTTCAGGAAATCCTGTTGAAAGTTCGGCTGACATGAGCGCAATAGGGAGAGCAAATACAAGTGCAGCAATTAACATATAGAAAATTTGCGTCCATCCTGTAATAGCAAGCGTCGGTACACTACGTACAGTGCCAAAGAATGCCATCGTAATACCAATTAACCCAAAAAGCGTTAATTTTTTTGTATTGGCCATAACTATGTCCTTCTTTCCCTTATTTAATTTTCATAGAAGAAATAAACTGAACTAATACGCTAATTTTTAAAAGAACTGCACTGTCAAAATACAAACGTTAAAAACTAGGGTATTAAAACAAAATATCTAAGACAAAATGTGTAGATCCTATAGAATCCTTCCTTTCTTCAAACAATGCTATTATTTCGTAGAATACATCCATACATTTCTTCAGAACACGAAACGAATAATATTCATAAAATAATCATCTGTTTTTCTAAAAACCCATTTATGAAAACTTAGGTTTTTGCTTGTGAAGCATTACACATTCAACTTATGACGTCAGTCTACTCCTGTATTTTTGTTTTGTCAACAACCTAGAAAACACTGATTTGACAGTGTTTATTACCAAAAATCAAAAACTTATTATTTAGGGCATTAAAGGTTTAATGCTTTTATCCATTAAAGCTTTAAATCTTTTATTTATAAAAATAATCAAAATGAATATAAATAAAAATGAATATTAATACACAAAAACCCGATAAATAACCACGGTAAAAGTTATAAAAAAAGAAGAGTGAATTTGCTTCACTCTTCTGCTACAGAAAAAGGCTGATTATTATTTTAAAAAAGGATTTTTTCATCTTCTCTTAAACCTGGATGCCAGTCTAACATATTTACAAACGCATGATTTGCAATTGAATCGTTTATACATAATTCATCCACACCTAAATGAGATTCATTTTCATAAAATAAACGTTCCATTACATTTTTTAACAATTTGCTGTATCCTATTAAACGTCTAGATGTAATTATTTTACTTTCCCGAAGAGGAATTTCACTTCTCTGTTCACGAAATGTTAACAATTTTTCTTGAAAAATCTCACGATCAGCTTCTTTTCCATTCACTACTTTCACTTTTACAAACAAATCATTTTCTATCCCTAATGCTCTGCTCCACAAAGAGATCCAGTTATCATGTTTGATATAGTATCTCCCCTGAAAATAGCTTTTTATCATCGGAAGTAACACGTGAATTCTCGGATGATACATATCACCTTTTTTTAAAATATCCAACATCCTAAAATAACCCAAATTCGCTTGTTGTACAGATTTATACTTAAATAACCGATTGAACCCAATTAACATCTTATCTAGCATCCCATTAATTTGTTCTTCGTTTATATTATCTAAGCCCAAATCTACTAATAGCCAATTGACTTGCTGTTTTTTATTAACTTCCGTTATCACATAATGATTAACATATGCTAATTCTAAAGTTCGTTCCCATGATGTCAGCATAATTAATCCCCCTTACCTTCACTTTATCTATATGTAAATCTGATTTAATTTTCCAACAGATAAGTCACTGCTATGCAGAATAAAGCGAAACTTCCGTCAGTGGGGGTTTTCTTCATCCCCCCACTGATGGAAAGTCTGCGAATAGCGGGTTCCCTTTGCTGGCAGAAAAAGGCCCTGACCGCTTCTATGCATGGCCAGGTGCCCTCGCCCACCTAAAAAGAAAAGGGGGTTGTGTTTATATATTTACAGAGCTTTATTATCCTAATTTTACTAAGCTGTAATTCTTTTTACCTTTACGGATAATAATAAATCTTCCATCAAATGAATTTTCTGCCGTAACATCTGTAGTTACATCTGTTACTTTATCTCCATTCATTAAAATAGCTCCATTATTAATATCTTCTCTTGCTTGGCGTCTAGAAGGTTCAATTCCTAAATCTACTAACCACTCGACAATATTTTTTGTTTCCTTTGCAGCATGGAAAGTTGGCATGTCTTTAAAGCCTTGTTCAATTTCATCCGCAGTTAATGATTTAATATCACCGCTAAATAATGCTTCTGTAATTTTTACTGCTTGTAGAAATGCATTCTCACTATGAACAAACTTCGTCATTTCTTCTGCTAATACTTTTTGCGCTTCACGTTTATGAGGCTCTGTTTGAACCTTAACCGCTAATTCATCAATTCTATCTTTCGTTAAGAATGTGAAGAATTTTAAGTATTTCATTACATCGCGATCATCTGTGTTCACCCAGAACTGGTAGAATTCAAATGGTGTTGTTTTTTCAGGATCTAACCAAATCGCTCCTCCTGCTGTTTTACCAAACTTCGTACCATCTGATTTTAATAGTAATGGAATTGTTAAACCAAATACTTTTGCATCTGATCCTTCTTTTTTACGAATTAAATCTAAACCGGCTGTAATATTCCCCCATTGGTCACTACCGCCAATTTGCAGTTGTACATCTTCGTGTTTGTATAAGTGATGGAAGTCCATCGCTTGTAAAATTTGGTATGTGAATTCTGTAAATGAGATCCCTGTCTCTAAACGACTTGCTACGATATCTTTTGCTAGCATATTATTTATACTAAAGTTTTTACCGTAATCGCGTAAAAACTCAAGGATGCTTACTTCATGCGTCCAATCGTAGTTATTTACCATTTTCACTTCGCTATTGCCGCCAAAGTCAAATAGCTTTTTCATTTGTGCTGTTAATGCGTCAACATTATGCTGTACTTGTTCTAGTGTTTGGAGTTGTCTTTCTGTTTGGCGTCCACTTGGATCACCGATTGTTCCCGTTGCTCCTCCAATTAAAATAACTGGATGATGCCCAGCTAATTGGAAGCGTTTCATCATCATAAACGGAATTAAATGTCCAATATGCATGCTGTCACCAGTTGGATCTACACCACAGTACAAGGAAATCTTTTTCTCCTCTACTAGTTTACGTAATCCTTCTTCATCTGTTTGTTGATTAATGGCATCGCGCCATTCCAATTCATCAATGATGTTCATGTCTTTCCAGCTCCTTTAATTTGTAAGTTTTTCTTGCCTTAGTTTGGTAAGAATATAAAAAAAGTCCCTATGTCTACACTAGACATAGGGACGATTTTTAACCGTGTTACCACCCAAATTGTACAAATAGTATGTATTCTACTATTCGTACCACTCTTAGCAATAGTATCGATTGCTACTCCGCTTAGCATTACCTAAGATACTCCAGAGTGTAATTCACAAGTTTGTTTGTGCTAGGTTCCATCAACCCCTAGCTTTCTCGATAACAGTGACAAACTGCTACTGGGCTCTTTCAACGTATTTGATATGTTAAATTATAGCCAATTATAGAGAAATAAAATTTCATTGTCAATTCTATAGAAAAATATTTTAAAATTGTTCACATTTGCTTTATTCTGTTAAAATATTTTTTCTCAACCCCATGGCTCGCCATGAGTATATTGTGTATCATTCGTTGGTTCAACTTGTTGTGAATCTACTGAAGTTACTACCCCACTTAACAATAATACTGTCATAATTAACCCCATTGAACTAGTTATAATTTTTTTCATTTTAAAGCTCCTTTCTTAAATCCTTCTTCTTTTTCCTTATGTCCTAAATAAAAATACTCACTCGCTTTTACTGAATTTCCCGTCTCATAATATTGCACTGCTAATTTTTCTGCATATTCCTGTACATACTTCCATAAACCAGACTCTTTAAAGAATGCAATTCCCTCACAAATAACTACTTCTAACTTTTCAGTTGTAGCATTCTCATTCAAAGCTTTTAAAATAACAAAATGATATTTGTATTCCTCTTGTTCTAATTCACTACAAACTTCTAATCCTTTTTGAATTAAACTTGCTGCCAGCTCTGTATTCCCTAATTTATAATTCTCTCTCGCTTCTAGGAAAATCGCTCTAAAATGCTTTGGGATTTTTTGAGATACTTCTGACAAATAGCGAATTGCTAATTCAGACAAATTTTGTTCGGCATACATAACACCTAGACTATGACGAACTCGTAACATTAATGATTCTTCATGTTGGTTCTGTAACATATTTAGAGACGACATAAGGTAAACTTCTGCCTGTTCAAATTCACTCAATTCTATGCAGGCTAATCCCAAAATGTTATCACATGCTGCAACTTTCTTTTCATATCCATACTGTTCAGTAAATATATTTCTTGCCCTATTAGCATGTTGAATGACTAAAACAGGTTGAGAAACATAATAATAATAGCTGGACAATTTCAAATTGAATTCTGCAATTTCTATTGGATCATGAACATTTTTTAGCAAAGATTCTGCTTTCTCATAATTTTGTTCAGCTTCTTTAAAATCACCAATTACAGTTGCATGAGAAGCTTTAAAGAAATAGTAATAATAGAATAAAGATTTATCTGATGGAGCTTTATCTAACTTCATTTCTTGAATATCATTTTTAGATATATCAGATTGATGAGGATAAAATTCTGCACTCAACATTTTAAAACGAAAATCTAAAAGAAGATAATGCTCTTCATTTGTCCGATTTTCTTCCATGTTCTTAATTTTTGCATCAATACTTTGCTTTAATTCTTTTGCTTTCATAAAGTTTTGCGCCCTGATTTCTCGATACCACTCATTTAAAAGTGACGTGATTTCTTCTTGTTTTATCACATGGACACTCATATATCCCCTTCTCCTTTGCTTATATACTACTAATATACTAACAAAAAGAAGTGTTTGAAAATACAAATTTTTCTAAATTCTAACTCTAAAAAAACTTTCTCAACATGGCATTCTACAAAAAGGGCTAATCTGCAATGAAGATTAGCTCTTTTCTCTATTCCTCTTCTACTAAATGTGATTGTACATACGCATAAATAAGTGCTTCCGTATGCGTAATCGACGTCTCATGTGTACGCTCATAAGCATGTTACGCATCAATACCAGGACCATTTACTCTAAAAAAACTTTCTCAACATGGCATTCTACAAAAAGAGCTAATCTGCAATGGAGACCATTTTCTCTATTCCTTATTCCTCTTCTACTAAATGTAATTGTACATACGCCATAAATAAGCGTTTCCGTGCGCGCAATCGACGTCTCATGTGTACGCTCATAAGCATGTGATGCATCAATACCAAGACCATTTAGTCTGTCCCCGAACACTCTTCATATTCTTATGATGAACTTTTTAGGACTTGTTGTAATCTTTGATACGGTTGCGATATAGTTTTTCTTTGACACGATTATGGCAAGAATACATGAGGCAAAGCACAACGAGTTCATAAAGTGAAACTTTAATCAGTGGGGTTTTCTTCATCCCCCACTGATTATTAGCCCTCACCAATCGGGCTTTTACGGGCAGTTTATCTCCCACCTAACTTCTT
>NZ_NUQE01000026.1 GCF_002582035.1 Bacillus pseudomycoides | reverse complement strand
AAAATAAAGAGTGTATTATTCAGAAAATATAGAATAAAAGGTAAATTTTGTAATAATATGGATAGAAATAAGCGTTTGGAGAGATATTTTGTTATTTAAATGTCAAATTGTTAAATAGTGGGAATTTGATTTTACATATTGTTCATGATATTTTGGATTAATTTGTATTCAATGAAATGAGAAAGGAAGAAATAGAATGAAGCACTATGTTTGTACAACGTGTGGTGTACAATATCCACTTTATAAAGAACCGCCTGTAAACTGTATAATTTGTAATGAAGAACGCCAATATGTAAATCCGATGGGGCAATCATGGACAACGTTAGAAAGCCTACAGCAAAATAAATCATATAAGAATGAGATTGTAAAAGAAGTAGAAAATTTATATAACATAACAACAAATCCAAAGTTTGCAATTGGTCAAAATGCTTATTTAGTTCAAGCTAATAAGTATAATGTGTTATGGGATTGCATTACGTATATTGATGAGGAGACTGTAGCAAGAATAAATGAGTTAGGGGGAATTCATGCGATTGCTTTATCGCATCCACATTATTATTCTACACAAGTAGAATGGGCGGAACGCTTTGATGTTCCTATATACATTCATGAAGATGATAAAGAATGGGTGATGCGCCCAAGTAATCGTATTATATTCTGGTCTGGAGAATCTTTAAAACTTTCCGAAGGTATTACATTGTATCGTTTAGGTGGGCATTTTAATGGTGGTGCTGTTTTACATTGGGAAACTGGAGATGAAGGAAGAGGAATTTTATTAACTGGAGATATCATTCAAGTTGTTGCTGATTCAAGATGGGTAAGTTTTATGTATAGTTATCCGAATCTCATTCCATTGCCAGCAAGTAAGGTGAAAGAGATGGCTGAAAGAGTAAAAAAATTAAAGTTTAATCGTTTACATAATGCATTTCATGGAATCGTGAAGGGAAAAGCAAATGAAGCTGTCCAAAAATCAGCGAAAAGGTATATTGACGCACTTGAAGGGAAATTAATACATAAATAAAAAGACTCTTAAACTTGCTTCCAAATGATAAGCTTTTTCGGGAGTGTGGATATAAATATTTAACAAAAGTGATTATTAATAAGGTAAAAGATGTCAAGTTTTGAAAAACAAAAGTAAAACGCAAAATCCTATAGATTTTGCGCTTTTATTATGTGGAAGAGAATCCTTTATTTCTTTCTTCTTGGTCTCCGTACTAATTCACCACCGCAATTTGGACAGACATGATGTGTGTTCTCTGTACAAGGTAGGCAAAAAATACATTCATACACACATATGTATGCTTCTGAATCTCCTTGCAGAGAAGTATTACAAGTTTGACAGTTTGTTTTCATTTCTAGTGCCATGAGATGTCCTCCTAGAAGTTGTTTTTCTTTTATCAATTGTAACGATAAGAACACTCACTACAATGAGTGCAGCTCCAATGAAGAATGTAGTTTTTAGCTGTTCGTGCAGTAGTAACCATCCAAGAAATGATCCAACAAGGGGCTGAAAAAAGAAAAAGAGTGAACCTATTCCTGCATCCATTAATTCCATACCTTTGTTCCAAAGAAAAAATGCACCAGCAGTTGAAATGATGCCCAGGTATAAAATCCCTAAGATTATTGATATGTTAAGACTTTGTATGCTGTTAGATTGTAATTCCCATACCATGCAAGGTGTAATAAACAAGATCGCAAAAAATATCGCATACGTTGTAATGATTAAGGACGAAAAACGTTGCGAGGCGATTTTGACGTAAATAGATAATAATGCCCACGTAATAGCAGCCCCGACTAAGATGATTGTTCCGGTGAAATACGTTCCAATTTTTATATCCCATCCGATAACAATGGTAACACCTAAAGTTGCTAGGAGTACGGAAATGAACTTGCGAATGGTAATACGTTCTTTTACTATTATTCTTGCAAAAATGATCATAAAAGCTGGTGTTGCTGATGTTACTAAAGAGCCTGTATGTGCATCAGACAATTTTGTCCCAATAAACTGAAATGTAATGGAGACAAAATAACCGATAAAACCGATCCAGGCAAATAATAACCAATCTTTTTTCTCAATCGGAATTTTTGTTTTCTGTTTTTGCTGTGTTATTTGTAAAATCATAAATAAAATCGCAAATGCAATAACGAAACGTAACCAAACAAGCGTGAGCGGGGGAACAAAGTCTAGTACGTATTTACTAACAACGTACATGCCGCCCCAAATGCTTGCAGCAAGCGATAAACAAAATGCACCAAGTAATGGCTGTTTCATATTATATGACCTCCGTCTATTTTTAGGAATAGATATCCTTAAGACGAAGCAATTTTATTATGCCCGTCTTAGAGACGGATTACTGGTTGATCATTTTCGAATAAGTTGTTGTAGTACATCGCTATTCTCCTTTCTGTATATGATAAGCATGTTTATGTACGTCATTCGGGGGGCTTTCCCAATCTTTGCGAAGTAATCCCATAATAAAAGTGTCATAATAGGCATCATTTACATACTCATTTTCGCGAAGAAATCCCTCTTGCTGGAAACCTATTTGTTTATAGGTTCGAATGGTACTTTTATTTCCATTTCATGTGTCTAATTGAATTCGGTTTAAATTTAAAAGATCATCAGTAGGAGGTTCACTGATGGTTAGTTGAACCAATCAGGCTCTTACTGCCAGTTAGTACAGTATAAAGCTTTATAATAAGATTATAACTTAATTTTCGAAAAATTAAATCAGTTAAAATGAGTCCATAACTTTTTGTTAAATGGTATTCAAAATTATTATTTTTTAGGTAGAATATAATAGGCAAAAGAATCCAGATTAGTAGCTTCTTTTTTGCTCGGGAGAAAGTGCATCTTAATATTTTTATAAACCATTCCTTTTAACTATAACGTTTGACTGTACAGTTTATGTATTGTATGATGTTTTTAACATATATAGGGGGGGAAGGTCGTTGGGAAGGTGTACCGAATCGGACAGTTGGCTCACATGGCTCATGTTTCGAAACGAACGATTGATTATTATACGAATCTAGGTATTTTGAAAGCGGAGCGATCTCAATCTAATTATCGCTACTACGATGAAACAGCAATTGAAACATTACGTTTTATTGAGAGATGTAAAGAAATGCATATACCGCTTTCTGAAATTAAGGATAGGATCGAGGAGAAAAAAAAGCTGCTCGGTGTTAATGAAAACGTTTCGGAACAAGTAAATGATGTAACAGAGCGTATCCACCGTTTGGAGACGGAATTAGTAGAACTAAAACCGTTATTAGATGGGTTAACAGATTCACAACGCGAAAGACTAACGAAACATTTATCAAATCAGGCGACAGCTTTAATACAATCTCTTATCTTACTTTTATAGTAGGTAGAGCTATCCACCCTTTTAATTTCTGTATAGCGTTTTATTTTCTAAATTTAGAGAGTAAAAGAAAGCAACTATTCATACAGGAGGTGGACACCTTAGTTTTCGAACTAAGGGGGATTCATTGGAAATATTTAATTTAGTTATAATTGCGATTTTAATCGCATTTACTGGATTTTTCGTGGCAACAGAGTTTGCTATGGTAAAGGTGCGCTCAAGTCGTATTGACCAACTTGTTGCGGAAGGAAAACGTGGTGCATTAGCAGCCAAAAAGGTAACAACAAATTTAGATGAGTATTTATCGGCGTGTCAGTTAGGAATTACCATTACATCCCTTGCGCTCGGATCGCTTGGAGAGCCTACGGTTCATCGTATGTTACAGCCGTTATTTCAAGATTTACATTTCCCAGAAACGGTTGCGAATTCAGTATCGTACCTTCTTGCGTTTGCAGCAGTTACCTTTTTACATGTTGTTGTTGGTGAGCTAGCACCGAAAACAGTAGCAATTCAAAAAGCAGAGACAATTACAATGTTGTTTGCAACACCGCTTATCATATTTTATAAAATCATGTTTCCATTTATCTGGTTGTTAAATAAATCAGCGCGTCTTGTAACTGGCTTATTCGGATTAAAGCCAGCTTCTGAGCATGAAGTAGCGCACTCGGAAGAAGAATTACGTTTAATTCTTTCAGAGAGCTATGAAAATGGTGAAATTAACCAGGCGGAGTATAAGTATGTAAACAATATTTTTGAATTTGATAATCGTCTTGCGAAAGAGATTATGGTGCCGCGTACAGAAATCGTTGGTTTCTATCTTGAAGATTCAGTAGAAGATCATATGAACATTATCCGAAGTGAAAAGTACACACGTTACCCAATCTTTGGAGAAGATAAAGATGATATTATCGGTATGGTGAATGTAAAAGATTTCTTTATTCGCTATATGAAAAATGATAAAGAAGATCTATCATCTATCCGAACATTTATGCGTCCAATCATTGAAGTAATGGAGACGATTCCAATTCATGATTTACTTCTGCAAATGCAGAAAAAGCGAATTCCAATGGCTGTTTTGTATGATGAATACGGTGGGACAGCGGGAATTGTAACGCTTGAAGATATATTAGAAGAAATTGTTGGAGAAATTCGTGATGAATATGATGAAGATGAGCATCCTCCGATTCATCATGTTGATGAGTATCATAAAATTGTCGACGGAAAAGTATTAATTAGTGAGATTCAAGATTTATTTGGATTACACATTGATGAGGTAGAAGTTGATACAATTGGCGGCTGGGTGATGACGCAAAATCACGAAATTCAAGAAGGGCAATTTGTTGAAACAGAAGGATATGAATTTAAAGTTCTAGAAAAAGACGCACACCAAATTAAGCGTATTGAAATTCGTAAAATAGATTTACAACAAGAAGAAGCAGCAACTGTATAGTTGCTGCTTTTTTTTGCATGTCAAAGTGTGAGAGAACAACGAATTTTCATTTTAATGATTCAATATTCTTAATTATTAAAATTTATGGTAAAATGAAGATTACGTCTTTTAAAGTGAAGGGAGGAAGGAGTATGAATAAACAACAAATTATTGATGCGTACGATATACTCGCCAGTCATTATGAACATAGAGTCGATTATGAGAGTCCGTATAATACAGATTATGAACGGCCAGCTATGATGAATGAGTTTCCTGATAATATGAGAGGAATGAAGGTACTTGATGCTGGCTGTGCAGCAGGATGGTATACAGAACAGTTTCTTAATCGGGGAGCAAATGTAACTGCGATTGATGTAAGTTCAGAGATGGTTGCTGCTACGAAGCGAAGGGTAGGGGAAAAAGCAGAGGTTTATCAACTAGACCTTGAAAATACGTTACCTTTTGCAGACCATACATATGATAGCATTGTTAGTTCTTTAGCTCTTCACTATATTTCAGATTGGAATCCGACATTTACCGAATTTGCGAGAATATTGAATCCAAACGGAACATTTTTGTTCTCCGTTCATCATCCGGCAATGGATATTCATCTGTCAGAGAAAAAAGAATATTTTAAGCACGAATTGCTTCATGATAGATGGAAGAAAAGCGATAAATATGTTGATATGTATTTTTATCGCCGACCACTAGTAGACATTATAAATAATACGCTTCGTCATTTTATAATTGAAAAAATTGTAGAGCCCATTCCGACGGAAGAATTGAAAAAAAATTATCCATCATCTTATGAAAAATTAATGAAACAACCAAGTTTTTTAATTATAAAGGCAATAAAAAAGGAATCCTAATCAGATTCCTTTTATTTTTGTTATTTCAGAAATTTTAAAAGTGAAAAAAGAAAGAAAATAAATAAAATTCATCGCTTTCTTACGACTCTGTATGTTATTATGACAACAGACTTTTAGGAAGAGGTGGATACATATGTTACAAGCGTTACTTATTTTCTTACTGCAAATTATTTACGTGCCAATTTTGACAATCCGTACAATTCTGCTTGTAAAGAATCAAACGAAGTCCGCTGCTGGTGTTGGGTTGTTAGAAGGAGTCATCTATATTGTTAGTTTAGGAATTGTATTTCAAGACTTATCAAACATGATGAATATTGTAGCTTATGTCATCGGGTTTAGCGCTGGCTTGTTGCTCGGTGGTTATATTGAAAATAAATTAGCGATTGGATATATTACGTATAATGTTAGTTTACTAGAGCGTTGCGAAGAACTTGTGACTGCACTAAGACATGCAGGATTTGGGGTAACAGTTTTCATCGGAGAAGGAATTAATTCGGAGCGCTATCGTTTAGATATTGTAGCAAAACGTTCGCGTGAAAAAGAGTTGGTAGAGATTATTAATGAAATTGCACCGAAAGCATTTATGGCTTCGTATGAGATACGCTCTTTTAAAGGTGGTTACTTAACGAAAGCGATGAAAAAACGTGCGTTAATGAAGAAAAAAGATGATCAGGCATCATAAGAGAAAAGGCGAGGCTGAGTTAGCTTCGCCTTTTCTCTTATGAATTTAGTTTGAACGGATTTTAATAACGTTTCACTGGGTAAATTTTAGGGGAAACTCAGAACAATAATGGCAATACATTAATTATAGGTTCTTCATAGGGATGGACGTTCTTGATTATGCTTAGTACTTCTTCAATGTTCTGATATAAACATCTAAACTCCATTTTATATTCAGTCCCAAAGCATATTTCTCCTATAGTACCATGAAAAGGTTTTGATTCTTCCAATGGTCTCCAAGATCCTTTAACTAGTGAATAAGAAATAACATGATCATACTTGCCTACTGTCAAAACCCCAATATCGTTTAGTCTACTTCTTAATGTTTCTATATATTCTTCTGGTAATAATACCTCAACTTTTACAAATTTACCATGCATTTTCTAGCTCCTTAAAACAAGTTTTATTTTAAATAATTCGTTTAGATAAAACGTTTTTGGTGATTAAGCTTTGATGACGAACGAAAAGCTACGAAATACCACATGACATTAATGATTAATGTAGCTATGCAAAGTCCTAGTAAAGTAGGAAATCCACCCATAGTTAAAACGACTATAAGTATTACGGAGTTTATGAGCAGTCCAAATCCACAAAAGACTGCCATAACGAATTTCATTACATTCAATCCTACTATATATAGAATTAAAGGGAGGAGATAGGTGGCAAGAGT
Organism: Bacillus pseudomycoides; assembly: GCF_002582035.1. GTDB lineage: Bacteria > Bacillota > Bacilli > Bacillales > Bacillaceae_G > Bacillus_A > Bacillus_A pseudomycoides_B. Next base: position 104,079 of record NZ_NUQE01000026.1, on the reverse strand, counting down.
CATGCCTATTGCCGCCCACATACCCATCGTGCCAAACTTATTAGCGTTAGGTCCGGAATTAGCGAGTGGGGAAAGTGAAGCCGCAACCAACAAAGAGCAGGAGAGCAATGCAGAAACTAAAGTCATGAAAATAACACGGGATTTGTTTGTTTCTTTTGTCATGATATGTTTCATTCCTTTCAGGTCGTTCATAAAATTAAGAGTAATTATTTTCTTTTTATATTATAACAAATATATGAAAATAAGGTTATTTTTGGATTTGTAGTAGATTAATTTAAAACATGTGAAGATGAAAACAGAGTATGTAAGAACATTACATACTCTGTTTTATATTTAATGGATTTTCATTTATTTTAATATTTCCTTTCAAAAAATGAAGGAGTGAAAACCCAACCACGCCTAAAAGACCAAAAATAATCCAAGGAAAACTCATATCTTGCCAATACTTCGTAAAGAAAGTCCCTGTATAGTTTCCGATAGTAAACCCTAGGGCAAGTGATAATTGGAAGAAACCAAAATAGGTTGCTGTGTATTGTTCGTTACTAAAGTTTGCTACAGCAATATCGGCATTAGGTAATACGAGCGTTTCTCCGATAGTAAATAAAATGACACACACCAATAGCCAATATGGATGAAAAGAGATGGGAATAAGAAGAAAGGAGATTCCCATTAGTAATACACCATACTTTATAAGAGAAAGTGCATGATATTTTTTGAAAAGATGTTTAAAAACAATCATAAATAAAAAGCCTGTAATAGCATTTATTGTAATGACGAGTCCCACTAAATTTTGATCGTGACTTATGTTGTTCATATGAAGTGGTAATGCAACCGTAAGTTGTGTAAACATCGTATAAAAAAACACCATGATGAGTGAAAAAGATAGAAAGGGTTTGTTTTGTACAGCCACTTTTATTCCTGCTAAAGGTTGTGTTTCATGCACAGTAACATGGAAGTGAGATCTAAGAAGAAAGAATAGGAATGCTATAACGAACATGAGTGATCCGGTAAATAAAAATGAATATAGTGGATTCCAATGAAGTAATATACTACCGGCAATCGGCCCAATGATTGCTCCGCCATTTAGAAAGAGATTTAAGTATGTAAAGGTATCCTTTCTTATATGAGCAGGTTGAGAACCAAAAATAGCACGTGCAGATGGTTCATAAAAAGCAGTTCCAAATCCAATGAATATTGTTGCAAGCATAATAGTATAAAATCCAGAAAATATCCCTAAAGAAAGAAAGCCAATACCTCGTAAAATGGTTCCGGTTATCATCATGATGATATAACCAACTCGATCCGCCAGTATTCCCGTAAATAACGGAAATATTCGAGAAGTAATTGTAAGCGCTGTTAAAATTGTGCCAACTTGCATAGCAGAAAAATGTAAAGAATTAGATAAATAGATGGCTAGAAAAGCCATTACCGCAAAATGACCAAGCGTCATAAAAAAAGTAGAAAATAATACAAAACGAATAGGCAATGAAAAAGATTTCAAAATATCCACTCCTTTTTTTGTTAACCTTCTATTATTTTTAATGGTTAACATTTTTATGTTATGATTATACTGAAAATAAGAAAAAAAGTAAACTATGGAAAGTTGGTGGTGATTTTGAGTAGCAACCAAACTGCACCAGAGATGTTAGAAAGTATAAGAGCGTTTTTAAATACATGGAGAATCCCAAATGAAACGAGAACATCGGTTGATTTGTTTGAAACAGAAGAAAATGTATATTTGTTTATGAATGAACAATGGAATGAAGAGTTACCCTTTGGTTCAGTCGAGGAAGTGAAAAATTTCCGGGACACTATTCGAGAGGTGGTTGAACGGCAGAAGTCGTTAAAGCCGTTGTTCGCGAAGTATCCATTACAAGTAAGCCTTGAGGATGGAGAAAATGAGATTACATATCAAGCAATTGGTGAGGAAAATTTATATACATTTTTATTGAGAATTATTGCTTCTGCGATTGTAAATAAACAGTGGGGAAGATTGAAAGCTTGTCCGGATTGCAAGTGGGTGTTTTACGATCAATCTCGTAATGGTAGTAAACGCTGGTGCGGTATGTACGCTGAAGGAGAAGGGGGAAGAGCTTGCGGAACAATTGCAAAAGTGAAGAGGCATCGTGCGAAGAGAAAAGCAAGTTCAAGTTATATGAAATAGCCGAGGTTTGCAGTGCTACAAACCTCGGCTATTCTCTTGCTTTCTAGAATAAAATGTTTATTCAAAACAAGCAAATTATCTTATAATTTTTTAAACTGTACAAGAATGAGTCCATCTGGTAATGTAATTTCTTTTGTTTTTACAAAATTATGTTTCTTATATAAGGCAATGGCAGGTGTATTTTTCTTACCAGTTTGTACAATATAGGTTGTCGTTTCCTCATGTAGTTGAAAAAGATGTTGCAATAGTGCTGTTGCAATTCCTTTATGAAAATATGTAGGTGAAACAACGAGGCGATGAATATCAACAACATCATCTTTATATAGAAATGAAATAAATCCAGCTAAAGTACCATCAATGAAGTAACCATAAAAGATTTCATTACAATTTTGGATATCAAAAATTGTGTCATACAATCGAGGAATTGAATTGTTTTGAATATATTGTGCTTCAATTTTATATGCGGAAATTTGAACTTCTAAAATTTCCGCAGTTTCTTCAATAGAAGAAGGAGATAATTTTCGAATCAAGTGGAGGCCCCCTTTATGAAAAGAGTGAGAATATAGGATTCTCACTCTTTCGAATAACTAGTTCTAATTTTTAACAAGTAATTCATTTGCATATTGACGTGCCCAGTTATCGGCTGCTAATATCTCTTCTAATGAAGGATTAGCAATATTATGGTGAGCTTCTAATGCAGAATAGATTGTTTTTTCAATGTCAAAAAATGAAATCTTGTCTTGTAAATATAAAGCATTTGCAATTTCATTCGCTGCATTTAGTACAGCTGGTTTTGTGCCACCAACTTTCCCAGCCTCATAAGCGTAGTGGAGGCAAGGGAATTTCTCTAAATCAGGTTTTTCAAAATGCAAGCTGCCAACTTCTAATAAATTTAACTTTTTGAAGGCAGATGGTAAACGCGATGGATAGTGGAATGCATATTGAATAGGCATACGCATATCAGGCGCTCCGAGCTGAGCCATGATAGAACCATCCACAAACTCTACAAGAGAGTGAATAATGCTTTCTTTATGAATCATAACATCGATTTTTTCGTAAGGAACATCAAATAACCAACGTGCTTCCATTACTTCAAAGCCTTTATTGAGTAATGTTGCAGAGTCAATTGTTAATTTTGCTCCCATTAGCCAGTTTGGATGTTTTAGCGCATCTTTTGCTTTAAGAAGTCTCATTTCTCCGCGTGTTTTATCTCTGAATGCCCCGCCAGACGCTGTTACAATTAGCTTTTCAATCTCTTTATTATTTTCACCATTTAAGCACTGGAAAATAGCCGAATGCTCGCTATCTACTGGAATAAGTCGACAATGATTTTCTTTTGCTAATTCTGTAACAATGTGTCCTGCTGCAACTAACGTTTCTTTATTAGCGATTGCAATGTCTTTTTTTGCTTTTAGTGCTTCGATTGTTGGAAGAAGCCCTGCTACGCCAACGACAGAAGTTAAGACAAGATTACTATTAGGATGCGTAGCAACTTCAATTAATCCTTCTTCTCCATATACAACTTTTGTTTGAGTAGAAATTCGTGAGCGCAGTGTATGCGCTAATTCTTTCGTACCCACACTTACAATGCGTGGCTGAAATGTTTGTATTTGTTGTTCTAGCATATCAATATTTTGATTTGCGCTTAGACCGATAATTTGAAAGTGTTCTGGGTGAGCAGCGACTACATCTAGTGCTGATGTCCCAATAGAGCCAGTTGATCCAAGAATTGAAATGTATTTTACCATAATAAATCCTCCGTAGTTGTATGAATCCTTTCCGTAAACCTTTATCTAATTAGATAAAAAAAGAAAAATTCCTGCAAAATAAGACAGAAAGTTCTCTTTTATATGAAAAGTAACCATGGTATAATAAGGAAAATTTAAAAGAAAAAGCGATGATAGAGAAGAGTACATATTTGGAACTTTACAGAGAGCTGATGGCAGGTGGGAATCAGTAAGAGAAAAATATGGAATGGACTCTGGAGCTTCATGCTGAACTGAGTAGGCTATGACGGTTATTTCGACGTTATTCGAATCGTAAAGAGAGCTATGTAATTGTAGCTAATAAAGGTGGTACCGCGGGAGTCCCTCGTCCTTTTTAGGATTGAGGGACTTTTTTGTGTGATAAAGGAGGAATTGTTATGCATAAAAATATTATGTTAACAGGAGTTAAGCCAACTGGACAACCGCATCTCGGAAACTATATTGGAGCAATTAAACCAGCCTTGCAACTTTCTAAACAAAGAGAAGGAGAGGCGTTGTATTTTATTGCCGATTATCATGCATTAAATGCAGTGCAAGATCCAATGAAATTTCGTGAATATACGAAGGAAGTAGCGGCGACATGGTTATCATTAGGCTTAGATGAGCATGTGATTTTTTATCGTCAATCAGATGTACCGGAAATTTTAGAATTGTACTGGATTTTAGCTTGTCTTACACCAAAAGGTTTAATGAACCGGGCGCATGCATATAAGGCAAAGGTTGATCAAAATATAGAAGCAGGAGTAGATATAGATACTGGTGTAAACATGGGATTATATACGTATCCAATTTTAATGACTGCCGATATTTTGTTATTTCAATCAAACTATGTTCCAGTCGGAAAAGATCAAATTCAGCATGTAGAAATTGCAAGAGATATCGCAACGTATTTTAATAACACGTTTGGTGAAGTATTTGTATTGCCAGAGTATATCATTCAAGAAGAAGGAGCAATTGTACCAGGTCTCGATGGCCGAAAAATGAGTAAGAGCTATGGAAATGCTATTTCATTATTTGAAGAACCAGAAAAGTTGAAAAAACTTATTTTTAAGATTAAAACGGATTCATCTTTACCGAGTGAACCGAAGGAAGTTGAAACATTATTTATGTTGTATAAAGAGTTTGCTACAGCTGAGGAAGTGACAATTATGAAAGAACGATACGCAACAGGCATCGGCTGGGGGGATGTAAAAAAAGAGCTACTTCGAGTTATTAATCGCGAGTTAGAGGAACCAAGAAAGAAATATGAAATGTATATGAATGAACCGCAGTTGCTTCAGGAAGCACTCAAAAAAGGAGCAGAACGTGCAAGGGAAATTGCTAAGAAGAATTTAGTGGAAATAAAAAAACGGATTGGGTGTTAATGTGAAAAGGAAAAGATTTAGTTCCTTTTGTTTTATTAAATAAAGTTTTGGACTGAAAAGGTGTTTTCTGTACATGAAAGCACCTTTTGTTAACATAAAATCAATGTTATCGGTAGTTGTCATGCTGGATTAAAAATTTTCTAAATGTACAGGGAATATGTCAGCTCGCCGTATGTAAGAATTTGATCATCGGTAAATCCAAAATCTGTGTAGAATTTCTTACCTGCATCATTTTTAGGATGTACAGTTAAACGAACGCAATGGCAAGAAGGATGCGTATCTTTGATATGCTTAATCAACACATCTAGCGCAGCAGACCCTAATTTCTTTCTTTGAAATCTTTTATCGATGAAAAAATGAAAAAGCCAAAAGTCATCTTTGCTGTCAAGTGTATAGTGTAGATTAAAGAAACCTACCATTTTCTGCTGATTGTAGATTCCATAAGGTTCGATAATTCTATTATCTGGTCTAATGTATGCTTTGGCAAGAGCAATAGCAACGGGAGGTGTAACTGCAGCAACAAACCCTTGTTGTTCAATATTTACAGAAAGCTCAAGAGCCTCCCGCCAGTTTTCAGAAGTTATTTTTTTGAGACTTACTTGAGACATGAGTGATAACCTCCAATAAGACAGGCGATGTTCAGTCTATAACATTTTTTAAAAAGGCGTCTAAAATTACTTTATGTAATAATCCTAAATTGGTAGGAAGGTTATGAATAGGGAAGAATCGCAAATCTTTTGATTCATCGAAATCGATACGTAATGTTCCTTCAAAATCACGACAAATATATGTAACGAGAACACCATATACTTGATCTCCATTTGGGTAAACATTGAAGAATTCTTTCCCAGAAAAGTTTTGAAATGGTTCTAAATGTTTAACAATTAACCCTGTTTCTTCATAAACTTCTCGTTTAGCGGTTTCTTCTAATGTTTCACCGCATTCAAGTGCCCCACCAATTATGCCCCAGCAATTGTAATCACTGCGAAGTTGAAGGAGTACTTCATTATTTTTATTTAGTATAATAACATGTGAACCTATTAAAATGAGTGGACGGTTTCCAACTAAACTGCGCATTTCTTCGACATATCCCATATATACACCTTTCCTTTGTTTATATTACATACGTGCAAATTGTAAGTATGTTTCGTATGGAGTGAATCCTAACTTTTCTAAAATGGGAGCAGAATGACCTGCTCTTGCCTGACATGTTGCTAAAATAACGCTTTTTTCCTTTGCATCTTGTAATCGTTTATAAACTAAATGTTTATAAATTCCTTGGTTTCGATGAGTAGGTAATACGCCGGAACCATTAAAATAAACTCCAGATCCATCATGACTGTATCTATAGTTTGCATAGCCGACAGCGACATCCCCGTCACAGCAAATTATATAACCACTACTTTCGCCACTAGTTTCAATATACGATTTTCGCTGCTGAAAAAGATTGTCTCTTGCGGAGGGAGGGTAGTCCCAAATCGCAATACTAACATCAACAAGCTTTGCGATGTCTTCGTCTGTTTTCGCATCGATGAAGTAGTATAATTGTGGTAAATCTGGAATATAAAAGTTTGATAATTGTAAAGCTACTCCAACACATTCGTCGATACATACAAAATTTTGCTTTGTTATTGCCCTAATTAGTTCTTTTTGCTGCGAAGGCACCCACCAAGAGAATGGTATATTTTGAAAAAAGTCCAATGCTGTTTCTAGTGGCTGCTGCGATGTAAAACGAACAACTTTATTAGATTGAATACTAGGAATACTTTTATTTTTAATCATAATAAGATCCGTTGTATGAATAAATTCAACTTCATTTGGAATTAACTTAGCAGGATAATCCCAATGGTGTGCTTCAATTGCGTTTTGTATTGTTTCGATATCCATTGTTTTCCTCCGTGCATTAATAAAGTGTTGGTAGTTCTTTTAACATCATCTCTGCTTGTGATGTTATATAAGTAAATTGAAGATTATTTACTGTTCTAAAATATAAACTACGCAAGAAAGTTTTCACATTTGAACATAAATTACAATATTCATTGATTGGTAGTCTCGATTTATATAGTGGCAGTAAGTTTAGTTTGACGCGAATTGTATCGAATAGCTGCTTTTGCGAGAAACCGAGAGATATCATAGAAAGAAGAGGGGTAATAATACGCTCATCCTCATCAAAATGATATACAATGGAATAAACGAATATTTTATTTAAAAGGCAATGTGTTAGTTCGTCATAATATTGTGACGATAATTTTTGATTATGAATAAGAGCATCGAAAGCATCTGATGCATGAGCGATGCTATGTGCCCACCCGTAAGGTTGTACGTACCCTCGTAAATCAATTTCCTGGTTCATATAGTCTACTAATTTTTCTTTTACGGTAATAATAGTTTCTTGTGTTAAAAAGTTTGTTCCATTATCTGCGGACAATATTAATGCAATTAATAATGTTGTAAAAGAACGTGTAAACACACTATTTGTGTTATCAGAAGTGATGCCATAAAATAAATATTTTTCTTCTAAAGTTAGCATGAGTAATTTTTCTAAATGAGCCTCAAGAAAATAATCACGTGAAATAAGGTGAGAAAATGTAGAGTAAATTAGTTGATCACGTAAGTTGCCGTCTAATGTTCCGATATGCTCTAGCATATGTAAGCTTAATTGATTTAAATCTATATTTTGAGGTAGTAAATATCCGTTTTTTTGAATGGTTTCTAGTAATTGCTGCAACATAATGGTATTCAATGATGCTCCCCCCGTTATAGCTTTATCGACAAGCTCCCTAGTGTTTTTAAGAGCCTAATTGTTCAGGTTGATTATTGGTGAAGGGTGAAGAAAGTCTATATTAATAGAATCTTTATGTTATAAACATTAAATGTCTAATATTCTACATATTCATAAAAACTCCTGCTCATGCAATAGAAAACATGTTATTTTAAAAATTTTACAGAAAGAGGTTAAAGAATGAATCAATTTGTTAATATGGAACGAGATTTTAAAGTATTAGTAGGAGAACCGCACTATATTACGATAGAAGAAAATAATACAGTTTTCTTTACAAAGGAACAAGTTACAGAGGTTGTACAATATTGGATAGAAAAAGCAACGGATAAAGGAGTTTTACATTTGCATTTCGTTATTTCATCAAAAAGTCCAAATTATACACATTATGAAGAGGTGTTTCAGCATTTACAATTTCAGCATCAAAAAAGTTGTGTTATGGTACTGAAAGATTTATCTGATATTACAGATGTGGAAGATCCGTTTACGCTGAAAACAATAGATGAAGTAGGAGAAGAAACATTTAAAACAATTTGGCTGGAATCTATGCAGTATTCTTTCAATACGAAAGAACCGTTATCTATAGATCAATTATTATATGCTTTTCAAACAGAAATTGGCGGCAGATGGAACGAACATTGTTTAGTCGCTTTTCAAGAAGACGATCCAGTAGGAGTTATTCTTCCACATATAGAGCCAGGTACGATAGAAGAAGGACGATTGTTTTACCTTGGTATTGTTCCGAATATGCGCGGTAAACGATATGGTACAATGCTGCATGAAAAAGCACTGTACATTTTAAAAGAAATAGGTGCTTCTTATTACATTGGTAGCACAGATGAGATGAACGATACTATGAAACGAGTGTTTTCAAACAACAACTGTATACAGTTAGGGAAGATAGAGAAATATACAAGGGTGATTGGACAAGGATAAATAGAGCTCCCCTTCGAAGTATTAAAGAAATAAAGTGAAACTTCCGTGAGTGGAGAGGCTTCATCTCCGGCTCATGGAAAGTCCATCAAATCGAATCGGGCCTTTACGGGATAAATCAAGGGGGAATTGTGTGTTAAAACAAACATTTAAAAGAATAATTCCGTTATATCCTGAATTTTTACTTCCAGGCTGGCATGTGGAACACATATCACAACGCCAGGAGGGAGAAAAGTGGGAAACGCTTTGGTTTCAGGTGATAACACCTACAGGAATGTTTCGTGTGAAACAGTTTTTTCTGGATATTATGGAACCGACTTTTCCTGATAGTTGTTTGTATCAGGGACAGGGCGAGTGTTTTCGATATAACACACTAACATATTGGCGTGGTATAAATTATAAAGGGAACGATAGTTACGTCACTTCTAAGTGGAAAATGCAAATTGAAATTTCTATTGATAATGGAGTTATAGAACAACATCAGATGGAAGAATTTTTATATGGATTACAACCATTGGAATTAGAGAAAGCGAAACAACAAATAAACATACCCTTTCATCAATTGAGTTTTCAAACCCATATAGAAGATGGCAGGGGAGAAATTAATAGGTGCTCTATATGGTTTTCCCCTGAGGAAAAAGAGTTTGTATCATTACCGCTTCTAGTTCCAGATTTATGGAAGCTAGAGTCTGTTGGTATTGGTGATCATGAAACACAGTATATATACTGGGATACAAAAGATCAGTTATATGCGCTATGGGCATGTCGACATACGGATTATAGTTATCGTCCTGTATCCTCTTGGATCAGAAACTATAGTTCCCCGCAAAAGATTGGAAACTGTGAGTATTATGCACATCCACAAAGAGGTACAGTTGTATATCAAGATTTTGGAGATGAACAAATTGCTTATGTATTTCGGGGAATACCTTATACATCTTTTACAGATATACAAGCAATGTTTTCTTCGTGTTTATAAATTGATTACAAAATGTATAGAAGGTAGGGATTTTAAAGAGTCATGAGATTGCTTTTTAGAATCTCTATCTTTTTTATTTTCTTTATTTTACAATTAATTTGAAAATTATTGAAATAATCACAAAGATATCCACACTATAAATAGTATAAATAACGTAAAATTTGAAATGAAGGGAGGAGATGATGAAATGTTGACATGGATATTAGGGGTATTAATCATAGTAGCAGTGACAGTTATGGTTACGATTATGGTAGGAAAAAGAGAAGAAGAAAATTACGGAACTTCAACAAAAGGAAATATTACAAGACTTTCAATTATTTATCTTCTTTTAGGTGTTGTTCTAGCAGTTGGGATAGCTTCGTATATATATTTTTATGGATAAGGAAACATAGGATAGTAGAAATATAGTGAGACTTCCAGTAGTGGAGGTCTTACTGTTCGTTAATGTAAGATAAAGAGTAAGAGAATTTTGTGGTGTTTCACAATTCTAAAAAATTCCAAAATACAGAAAAATATTATGTTATAATTGTGATGAAATTATTGGAAAATAAGAGAAGGGCTGGATATTAATGATTGAAATTATTAATGTATCAAAGAGTTATAATGGTAGTACATTCGCAGTAAAAGATATGAATTTAACAGTACCCAGCGGAAAGATATTTGGTTTTTTAGGACCAAATGGTGCAGGAAAATCAACGACAATTAAAATGATAACAGGTATTCATTCTCTTGATAGCGGGACGATTTCTGTAAATGGAAAAGAAATTACGAAAGAGCCGCTTGAAGCGAAAAAGTTATTTGGATATGTTCCTGACAGTCCTGATATGTTTTTACGCTTAAAAGGGATTGAATATTTGAATTTTATGGCAGATATGTATGATGTTCCGAAAGACGTGCGTCAAGAAAAGATTCGAACACTAGCAGAACGTTTTAGCTTGTACGAAGCATTGTCTGATCAAATTCAAAGTTATTCACATGGAATGCGCCAAAAAATTATTATTATTGGAGTTCTTTTGCATGATCCAGATGTCTGGATTTTAGACGAGCCAATGACTGGATTAGATCCCAAATCGGCATTTATATTAAAACAAATGATGCGTGAACACGCCGATAAAGGGAAAACGGTGTTCTTTTCAACGCATGTGTTAGAAGTTGCTGAAAAATTATGTGATCAAGTTGCGATTATTAATAAAGGAACACTTCAATTTCAAGGGAACTTAGCAGAAATACGAGAGCACTTTAAATCTAATGAATCTCTTGAAAAAATGTTCTTGGAGATGACGGAAAATGAATAAAATTTGGATGTTAACAAAAATATTATTAAAAATGAACTATGCTGATATGCTAACCGATAAGAAGAAGCGTGTTGTATCTTTACTTTCATTATTGGGTCTTTTATGTGTTGGATTTTTATTTATAGGTCCACTGGTAAACGGCATGTATGGCGTATTAAAACAATTTGGTCAGGAAAACTTACTGATTGGCATGGGATTAGCAGTTGGAAGTATATGGGTGTTTTTGTTCAGTATTACGACAATTTTAACGGTGTTTTATTATAGCGATGACGTTGAAATGTTATTACCACTACCACTTCAGCCAGCCCACATTATTACTGCGAAGTTTATTACAGTTTTAATTACACAATATGTGATGTCTGCGTTTATTTTATTTCCAATTTTCATTGTGTATGGATTACAAAGTGGTGCTTTTATTACATATTATATTTATGTTTTAATTGTTTACTTATTTTTCCCGATTATTCCGTTGGTTCTTGCTTCACTTCTTATGACAGTCATTATGCGTTATACAAATATCGCCAAAAATAAAGATCGAAGTAATATGCTAATGGGTTTATTTACTTTATTGCTGGTTGTGGGCATTAATGTATTTATGCAATGGAAAAATAGAAGTGCTGCTTCTGGACAAACGGCAGCAGACTATTTTTTAAATAATCAATCTTCGTTTCTAGTAGAAATGACAAACTATTTTCCGACAACATATTTTGGTGTAATGGCGTTAATAGAAAGTACTTCGTGGAAAGGAATTCTATATTTACTTCTTTTCACTGCAATTTCATTTGCGTTTTATGTATTATTTTTCTATGTTGCAGAGCGTACATATTTAAAAGGGGTTATTGGAATTTCGAATAGTACTGCGAAAAAAGAAGTGATTTCTACTGAGAATTTTAATAAAGCTACTGTACAAAATTCACATTGGAAAGCATATGTGAAAAAAGAGTTTCGTATTTTGATTCGCACACCACAGTTTTTCATTAATTGTATTGTGCAAACTTTCGTGATGCCAATTATGTTATTTTTTATTATTTTTGTGCAAGATGGTAACTTAGATTGGTTAAATAAATTTATAAAAGATAGTGAAACAGCAAGTCTTGCGCTTGGTCTTGCTTTTTGTGCAGGCATGTTTTTAATGGGATCCAATGTGATTGCGACAACATCTTTTTCGAGAGAAGGTCGTACTTGGTTTATTAATCGTTATTTACCAGTTAAGGCAGAGGGCATTTTCTTTGCGAAAGTATTTACAGCTTGGCTCATTAATATCGCCATTTTAGCTATCTTTGGCCTTGTACTTATCATTGTAGGTGGTGTTTCACCAGTATTTATCTTACTTTGGTTCTTGCTTTGCGCAAACGGGTTATGGTTGATTAATTTAATTGGTACACGCTGGGATGCACAAACAGCTGATATTCATTGGGATTCCGAACAAAAAATGTTTAAAGGTCGTTATACTACGCTTTGGAATTTTCTTGTGAATATATTATTAGTTGGTATTACTGTTGGCGGAGTATGTGCGTTATTTTTCTTATTAGGAGTTGGAATATGGGGGATGTTTTTAAGTATCCTAGTTGTTTTTACTATTGTAAATGGTATTGTGTCTCGTAGTTTCCAACTTGGTGCTGAACGCATCCTAGCAAATATTAAATAAATCGTAAATCCTCTGTTACTATACAGGGGATTTATTACATAAGGGGGAGAAGTCGCTATGGAGAAAATTGCGATTGTCACGGGTGCAACAAGGTTACATGGGATTGGAGCAGCGGTTTGTAAAGAGTTGGCTCAGAGAGGGATAGATATCTTTTTTACTTATTGGTCTTACTATGATAAAGAGATGCCTTGGGGAATGAAGAGGGATGAGCCGTTTATATTAAAAGAAGAAATTGAAAGTTTTGGTGTGCGTTGTGATATGACTGAGATTAATTTGGCGCAGTCTTATGCGCCGAACCGTTTGTTATATATGGTATCAGAACGTTTGGGAGAGCCGACAATTTTAGTAAATAATGCTACGTATTCTGTAAATACAAATTACGAGTCAATCGATGTGGAAAAGTTAGATTCCCATTATACAGTGAATGTAAGAGCACCAATTTTATTAAGTTCACTATTTATAAAGCACTTTACAAAAGAAAACGGCGGAAGAATTATTAATCTTACGTCAGGGCAATCATTGGGACCGATGCCAGACGAGCTTGCATATGCTGTAACAAAGGGGGCCATTGAAACATTTACTGATTCAGTTGCACCTGCTGCTGCGAAAAAGGGGATTACAGTAAATGCGGTTAATCCAGGACCAACCAATACAGGGTGGATGAATGAAGAAATGAAACAATATCTTGCAACAAGGTTTCCAACAGGAAGAGTTGGGGAACCGAAGGATGCAGCTCAGTTGATTGCTTTTTTAGTAAGTGAAGAAGCAGCATGGGTGACGGGGCAGATTATTCATTCGACAGGAGGATTTTATCCCGCATTAACGGACAGTAAGACCCCCACCTCAAGATGAAGAAAAAAGTGAAGAAGATAGTTGGGGGCTAACTGTCCGTAAAAGCCCGATTGGTTCAACTAACCATCAGTGGGGGATGAAAAAACCCCACTGATGGAAGTTTCACTTTATTGAGAAATTTGTGTTTGTAATAAATAATAAAAAGGAATTTCTGGGAGGATATAGAAAACTATTTGGGAGGTGAAATTGTAATATATAGGAGGCTTATTATGAATTTGAAAAAAATATCGATTGCTTCATTGGCAATTGGAGCGATGCTCTCCATTACAGCTTGCGGTACCTCAGAAAAAGATCAAGCAAATCAAAGTAAAAAGGAACAAACAAACGCTCAGGAAGAAGCAAAAACAACAAGCGCAGAACAAGCAAATACGAGTAAAAATGAAGAGAAATCAACAAGTAAAGAACAATCTGCAAATGAGAAAACTGAAGCGACATCAACGAATACAGAACAAACGAAAAATGAGAAAAACGGAACAAAAGAAACAAAATCAACAAATGCAAAGCAAAATGCTAGTATGAAAAGTGGAGTAACAGAAGTTGTACAGTTAATAGAAGAAGTGGACAAGCAATTGAAAGCAAATCCGAAACAAGAAACTGTAAATAAACTAGGAAAGCAGATTGCTGATAAATGGGATGTAGTTGAGAAAGAAGTTGAAACAAAACATCCATCCGATTATAAAACAATCGAACAAAATTTATACCCACTAATTGTTGAAATGGAAAAACAAAAGCAGGACTTAAAAAAGTTAAAAACGTTAACCACGAAAACAAAGCAAGATTTAAATCAATTTTTGAACAAGCTTTAATAGAAAATGAAATCGAAAATAAATCTTCTCTTATATATAACCAACGTAATAAAAGGAGAAACGTAGCAGATGTGTACGTTTCTCCTTTTATGATTAGTTGCAACAAATACATAACGCAACTTTTTAATAAAAAATATGGTATGTGCGGATTGGTTCGATTAACGATATAAATATTGTTTTAACGTGCCATTTTCAATACAAGAAAGAGGTATAGTTTGTTCAGTTCCTTCCTTCATATTTCGTAAAACAGCTACATTGTTATTTATTTCTTCTTCACCAACAATAAGTACATACGGAATGTTTTCTTTGTTTGCATAGTTAAGGGCGCGTTTTAATTTACGATTTGTTAGTTCAAGTTCTACTTTTAAATTTTCATTTGTTCGCAATGTGTGTGCTATTTTTAAACATTTTGCCTGCGTTCCGAGTGGAATGACAAAGATATCGACAGAAGAGGAGGCACGTTCTTTTTGTATAAGAGCAGTATAAATGACGTCTAAACCAAATGAAATTCCAACTGTTGGATAAGATTTATTATCGCCTCGAAATGCACCGATAATATTATCATAGCGACCACCGCTGCCAATACTAGAGGTAATACTGCCATCAGTTAAAAAGATTTCATAAATCGTTCCTGTATACATTGTGAGACCTCTTGCGAGAAAAGGGGAAAATACTGTATTAGATTCAACTCCAAGTGCAATTAAATATTGCTCAAGTTCTTGGAGTTCAGTAACTCCTTCCTTTACAAGTGGATTAGAGAATACCTTATCAAACTGAGAGAGCTGCATAGACATACATGTTTCCAACGTCTTACATAATCTACTAATCGTTTCACTTTGTATTCCTCGATTTATTAAATCATTTCTTACACCTTCAATGCCGATTTTCTCAAGTTTATCTACAGATAAAATAGCATCTTGTATTTGTGATTCGGGTATTTGAATAGCTTGTAATATGCCTATTAATAGCTTTCGGTTGTTATATTGAATAGTTACGTCTAGGCTTAATTTTTTAAATATGTCGAGAGCCATTACCATTAATTCTGCTTCTGCTATAACGGATTCAACTCCAACAATATCTACATCGCACTGTATAAACTCTCGAAATCTTCCTTGTTTAATTGGGCCATTACGAAATACTTTCCCAATTTCATAACGTTTAAACGGAAGACGAATTTCTGGATTCATAGCTACAACTTTTGCGAAAGGAATTGTTAAATCGTAACGCAGTGCAAGTTCACGATCTCCTTGGTCACGTAGGGTATACATTTCCTTTAAAATCTCAGCACCTCCTCCATATTTATAAGCCATTAAATCATACATATTCAAAATAGGTGTTTCTAATGGTTTACAACCGTAAGTTTCAAATGTTTCTTCACAAGTTCGTTTAATTGTATTACGCAGCACTTGTTCTTCTGGTAAATAGTCTTTCGTTCCTTTTACATTTTGTAAGTTCATGTTTATCACTCCTTTTTGAAATAAAAAAAGCTATGTAGGTATAAAAATACCCACATAGCTTTATAGTCGCTTCGTGGGTAACCAGGAATAGCCCTGTACCCACGAAGAAAAAATTCTTCGGATACAAGGCGTTATGTACGATGATGAAGTTGGAAAGAAGTATTACGATTTAACATAAGCAATCTCTCCTTAAATTTTTTTATATCATACCAAACTTAGTTTGAATTATCAAATAATTTTTATTTTCGCTGCTAGCGGGCAGTAAGTTGCTCACTGATGGAAGTTTCACTTTATTAAGAAATGTAGTGAGAATGAAAAATCTGCCTCATGTATGAGACAGATTTTTCATGAAGTAATAGATGTAAGTGTTCCATTACTTATTTTAATAAAGTCTGCACCATTAATAAAGATTTGTAAGCCTCTTTTCCCAGCGCTTATGCTAATTGGGTTTAAATTTGCAGCAGATTCGTCAATAAAGAGCGGATAATTTTTTTTCACGCCAAGAGGTGAAACACCACCGCGTATGTATCCTGTTAATCCTAGTATTTCCTTCATTAGCACCATTTCTACCTTTTTATTTTTACTTGCAGACGCTAATGCTTTTAAATTGAGTTCTTTATGTGAAGGTATACAAGCCATAATTACCCCAGTTTTATCTCCGCGAAGGACGAGGGTTTTGAAGACTTGCTCTAATTGTAAATCCACTTGTTCAGCAACATGTTTTGCATCTAAATTTTCTTCATCCCACTCATATTCATGCATTGTATATGGCATTTTGTGCTTATCTAATAAACGACAAGCGTTTGTTTTACTACTCATTTTCTACACTTCCTTTTTTGTTTCTTATTTTTAGTATACAAATTTTTGCAAAATAAGACAGGGAAAATGAGAAAGGACAAGAATATGTAACATATATTTTGAAAAGGAAAGAGGGAAAAAGATGTGGAGAACAACTGATCTTTATGATGCATATGAAACTGAAGTGCAAGTATGTAAGCCTCTATTTCAATCATATGGAAAGAAAAAACAGTTTCACGGAAAAATTGCAACAGTGAAAGTAAAAGATGATAATGTACTTGTGAAGAAAGCGCTAGAAACGTTACCTGAGGGTACAGTATTAGTTGTGGACGGAGAAGGCTCAACAAATTGTGCACTGCTTGGTGATAATTTAGCAAACATTGCAAAGGAACGAAATTTAGCAGGTATTATTATATATGGCTGTGTTCGTGATTGTGTAGAGCTTAGTAAAATTGAGCTCGGTATTTTAGCGATTACAACGATGCCAAAGCAAAGCGTGAAAGAAGGGAATGGAGAGGCAAGTATTCCTGTGTCCTTTGGAGAAGTTTCTTGGATTCCAGGAGATTATGTTTACGTTGATGAAGATGGTGTGATTGTATGTAAAACAGCACTTCATCATCAGTCATGATGTGAAGAAAAGGAAATTCGAATGTAAATAATGCTAGAAATATTTTCAGATAGCCCATCAATATAAGGATTTAAAAAGAGAGTTACAAGAATATTGGTATTCTTAAAAGGTAAATATGAGAAATGATAGACAAAAAAATATAAAAATAGTAAAATAGTACAGAATTTTGTAATATTGTGAATTATATAGGATCATAACATTTCACTATGTAAAAAAGAAGAATTTTGGCGGAAGCCCTATGTTATTTCGCTAATGTAAATGAGAAGACTTTTTACATTTTTCATCGGAGGATGCAAAAAGTTATTGTTTTATAAGCTGGGTACCTTACCTATGCAAATACAACAACTTACTGAGATAGAGGTGCTGTGCGTCCATTGAACGCTTGTTTGAAGCGAGTTTATGCGCGCCCCTTGTGGGTATTTTTTTATGCGATTTTTAGGAAGGGGAGGAATATATAATATGGCAAACATGAAAAAATGGTTATTCATGTCATTCATGACAATTGCATTAGTTTTCTTGTCATTTGCAAACACTGTACATATTGCTTTTGCTGAAGGTAAAACAGCAACATTAGCAATTGTTGGAGATTCACAAAAAGGAATTATGCTATGTCCAAAAGAAGTTGCAATTCAAGATGGAGAAACAGCCTATAGTTTACTACAAAAAGAAATGGGCAGTAAAGTAACGGCAGAAAACACGAATTATGGTGTATACGTGAAAGGCATAGATGGATTAATGGCTGGTGAAACGAGCGGTTGGTCTTATGAAGTGAATAACAAATCACCGATGGTTGGGGCAGATAGCTATAAGCTAGAAGCTGGAGATGTTGTGGCTTATCGTTTTGTTTCAGACTGGAACAATATGAGTCAACAAACTTTACAGCAAGTGTTAGATGAACATGGTACATGTAAGAAACAGCCTGATACAGATAAACCAGGTACAGATAAACCTGATACAACAAAACCACAAGAACCTACAAAGGGTGATCTAACAAAGCAAGTTGATGAAGCAATTGTAAAAACTGCACAAAAGATGATGAAAGATGGTATAGATAGTGACTGGGTAGTGATTGGTCTAGCTCAATCAGGTCAAGAAGTTTCTAAAGAGATGAAATCAAACTATTTACAATCATTAGCAGAGCGTATAAAAGAAAAGGACAGCTTTTCTTCCACTGAGTTAGCACGTACAATTTTAGCAGTTTCAGCGGTCGATGGTGATCCAACAAATATTGCTAGCAATAACTTAATTTCAAAATTATATAGCTCTGAGAAAATAGATTCTATTACAGGATATATTTTTAGTTTACTTGCATTAGATACAAAAAAATATGATGTGCCAGCTAACGCGAAGTGGAACCGCGATACATTAGTAAATGCAATTTTAAAATCACAACATACAGATGGCGGATGGGCGTATAGGGGAAAATTAGAGGAACCAAGTGATGCGGATGTAACTGGCATGGTTTTCCCAGCATTAGCACCATATCAAGATCAAGCGGAAGTAAAGCAAGCATTAGAAAAAGCGAAGCAATATTTAGCGAGTACACAGACAGATAAAGGTGGATTTACATCCGGGGGTGTAGAAAATGCTAACAGTGTAGCAGAAGTTGTTCTTGGACTTGCAGCAGCTGGCATAGACCCAACAAGTACTACATATACAAAAAATAATTATAATGCGGTGCAAAATTTACTATCTTATCAATTAGAGAATGGTGGATTTAAATGGTTGCCAACTGATACTGAGGCAGATAGCATGGCAACTGAACAAGCGATGTTAGCACTTGTTCAGTATAAGAACTATTTAAATGGTAAAGGTTCTATTTTCGATTGGACAAAAGCTTCAACATCAACCAATGAAGGGAATAACTCAACGGAAGAGCCAAAACAACCAACTAGTGATAATCAACCTGTAACAGAGGAACAGCAAAAGCAAGCGGATAAACAGCCTGTTGTGGCTTCGGAAGACCAAGTTGTACAAAAGGAAGCGAAAGTAGAAAAACGTAGTTTACCAGAAACAGGTATGTCTGGATTAAATACTGCTAGGCCAGCTGCATTTGGCGTACTGTGCATTGGCGCTGCATATGTATTATGGAGAAGAAAAGCAGCTTGACAAAATTAGGAGCAAATATTTGCTCCTAATTTTATTGAGAAAGGTGTGAGAAATTATGAAAATGCTGAAATGGCTTGTGTTGTTTGTTTTCTCACTTAGTTTTATCACTGGGTGTAGTCAAAATGAGGTAAAGACAGATAAAAAAACAGCCGCAAAACAAACAGAGCAAAAAGAAGAACAGAAACAGGAACAACAATCTTCAGAAGAACAGAAACAAGAAGAGAAATCTGCAGATTCAAAATCTATCGAACAGAATCTAGCGCAAAAACAAAACGCAGAACAATCACAAAATCAAGAACAAAACACAGAACAACCACAAAATCAAGAGAACAAAACACAATCCCAAGAAAAATCCAAAGTTGTAAATGAACCGAAAGAAACACCGAAGCAGGAAAATACACAACAAACATCTGAAAACCAACAGTCGACACAGGTCCATTCTGAAGGGACTCCTTCACCAGTACAACCTGCCCCAGAGCCAAAACCGGAACCAAAACCAGAGGTAAAGACGGTTACGTTATCAGTACGTGATGATCAAAGCACAATCTTAGGGGGGACGGAAGTAGAGCTTCAAGAGGGAGATACTGTTTTTAAAGTATTAGCTCGTACAATGAAGCAAAAGGGCATTCAAATGGAATATATCGGTTCTGGGAGCAGTATATATGTTCGTGGGATTAATAATTTGTATGAAAAAGATAAAGGTGATCTAAGTGGTTGGATGTATCGTGTTAACGGTGTAGTTATAAATGAAAGTGCTGGTAGACATAAAGTCAAACAAGGAGATAAAGTTGAATGGTTATATACAAAAGATTCAGGGAAGGACATTGGTAAGTAGTAATGAAACTTGCATTTTCTTCTATGCATCCACTTGTCAATTTTCTGTATTATGTAGGGGTGATTATACTATGTATGGTATGTCTTCACCCTGTTTTTTTAATTGGTGCAATTTGTATGATTCTTATATTAAATATCATACAAGGTAATGGTGGAAAAATAAAAAAAATGTTACCAAGTTCACTTTTTTTCGCTCTTATGATTACAATTATAAATCCGCTATTAACACACCGAGGTAGTACAATTTTATTTTATATAGGTTATAATCCGATTACATTAGAAGCAGTGACATATGGATACACAATGGCGTTATCATTGTTTGTGATTTTGTTTACGTTTGCTTCTTATAATGAAATGATATCAAGTCATAAGTTTTTATATTTATTTTCCCGTATTTCTCCGAAAGTAGCATTGCTTACAATGATTACAGTTCGCTTTGTACCTTTATTTATGAGACGTCTCACTCATATTACACTTGTACAAAAGACAAAAGGAGTTCAAGTGGATGCGGGTTCTCTAAAAGAAAGGGCACAGAACGGCATGAAGCTTTTGCAAGTATTATTAGTTTGTTCATTAGAAGAAGCCCTTCAAACCGCTGATTCTATGCAAGCACGAGGATTTGGAGTGACAAAACGAAGTACATATATTCGATATCGTATGGAACATAGAGATTGGTTTGTCCTTACTTTGTTAGTGAGTTTATTTGTATATTGCCTTTTTGGAGTAAGTATAGGATATGGTGTTTTAACGATTTATCCAAAAGTAGAATCACTCCTTTTGCAACAAAATGATCTGTTTTTATTTATTCCATTTTTAATGTATATAAGTCTACCAATTTTAGTAGAAGGAAGGGAGTGGTTATGGTGGCGCATGCAGAAATAAAACAGCTTTCATTTACATATTCAGACGAGGAGTCTGCAGCTTTATGTAATGTATCTTTATCTGTTTCTCATGGAGAATTTGTCGTGTTAGCAGGACGTTCCGGTTGCGGCAAGACGACGTTATTAAAACATTTCAAAAAAGAACTTCTCCCGATTGGAATAAGAGAAGGCAGTATGTATTATGATGGGGAATCTTTACATACAATACCAGATTTATTATCGGCTCAAGAAATCGGCATGGTATTTCAAAATCCGGAGAGTCAGCTTGTGATGGATACTGTTATTCAGGAACTTGCATTTTCTCTTGAGAATGTCGGTTATGACACAACTGTCATTCAAAAAAGAATTGCTGAATTAATCAGTTTTTTAGGGTTTCAAGATATGTTGCATCAATCTGTACATACGTTATCTGGAGGACAAAAGCAGCTTGTAAATTTAGCTGCTGTACTTGTTTTACAGCCTAAATTGTTATTATTAGATGAACCGACAGCACAGCTAGATCCAATTGCAGCAAAAGATTTTTTAGGACTGTTGAAACGAATTCATGAAGAATTAGGAATTACAATCATTATGAGTGAACATCGTTTAGACGAAGTAGTTCCTCTGGCAGACCGAATCGTTTTTATGGATGAAGGTACAATTGTTTATGACGGAAACCCAAGTGAAGTAATTCTAGAAATGTGGAAAGTAGAAGAGTTCCGTCCATATATTCCGCAAATTCCACGTTTGTTTTTAGAATGGAAGGCTGAACACGTTCCATTTACAGTGCGTGATGCTCAGAAACAAATACATCCTATTTTAAATGAGTTTCGGTATGACATACCATCGCAGCATATAGAAAAAAAGGATGTACTACTACAAGCAAAACATGTTTCATTTCAATATGAAAAGCAGGGACCGTTCATTTTGAATGATTTGATGTTGGCGGTTAAACAAGGACAATGGACAGCGCTTGTTGGGAAAAATGGTACCGGAAAATCAACGTTATTAACACTTTTAGCAGGGTTGCAAAAATGTCGCAGAGGAAAAGTGATTTGGGAAGGTAAGCTCATTCATAAAACAGAAGTAACAGAGCGCTTTAAAAAAATCGGTTATGTATCGCAGCACCCTTACTATCATTTTACACATGATACTGTTTGGGACGAGCTTTTTAGCCGCGCGCAAGAATTATATAAAAGAGAAGCGAATGAAAAAGTAGAAGAAATGCTTCGGAAGTTTGCAATCCTGCATATTCGTAATCGCCATCCGCATGATTGTAGCGGTGGAGAACAACAATTAATTGCTCTTTGTACGGTGTTGCTATCGAAGCCGAATCTATTATTATTAGATGAACCGACAAAGGGACTAGATCCAGGAAAGAAAGAAGAACTGGGCAAGTTGTTTCAACAATTACAAAGAGAAGGAACGACAATTGTTATGGCGACGCATGATATTGAGTTTGCAGCAAAATATGTGGATAACTGTATCATGTTATTTGATGGAAAAATTATTATGGAAGAAACACCGGCACGCTTTTTTAGTGAGAACTTTTTTTATACAACGTCTGTTAATCGTTTTATTCGTAAACAATTGCCGTATGCTCTGACATGGGAGGATGTGTTTGAGGCGTGTCCAAAAGATATGTTGGTATAGTTGTAGTCGTTTTTTTAGTGTTGATTATCACACTTTTATTTACGTCTTTTGTGACGGATCA
Source organism: Bacillus pseudomycoides (assembly GCF_002582035.1). Lineage (GTDB taxonomy): Bacteria > Bacillota > Bacilli > Bacillales > Bacillaceae_G > Bacillus_A > Bacillus_A pseudomycoides_B. The sequence goes on along the minus strand of NZ_NUQE01000026.1, from coordinate 81,093 downwards.
ATATTATATATGGTGCAGTCTTTTCTTTTTAATTGTGATTATGTTGCCGTTTTATGTGCGTTTCGAGAAAAAAGCTTTTGTTTCGCGTGAAATTGTACTTGTAGCGGTCTTAGCAGCAATTGCTGCGATTAGCCGCGTTCCATTTTCAATCATTCCGAGTGTACAACCAACTTCGTTTGTTATTATTGTATCAGCAATTGTATTTGGTAGTGAGACGGGTTTTCTTATAGGTGCAACAGCTGCGTTGATTTCTAATATATTCCTAGGGCAAGGACCTTGGACCCCGTGGCAAATGTTTTGCTGGGGTATGATGGGTTTTTCAGCAGGACTGTTGCGTCATACGTGGATGATGAAAACATTATGGGGACGAGCTCTCTTTGGATTTATAGCAGGATTTGCTTTTAATTGGATTATGAATTTATGGTTTCTTATTGGCTTTTTGAAAGAACTAACATGGGATACTTTTATAAAAGCATACATTACAAGTTTTTATTTTGATCTTGCACATGCACTTTCCAATGTATTTTTTCTTTTGGTGTTTAGCACATCTTGGATTAAAATATTGGCACGCTTTAAGAAGAAGTACGGTATATTAGAATAAGGAAAAGTAACCCACATTTTCTCAAGTGAATAGGGAATAAGTTTTTCTTATAAGACATACATATATACAGTAGGATCGCGACTTACATATTCGTTCGCCTTTTGAGACACTTCTTACATGATGTAAGGGGTGTCTTTTTTATGTATAAGTAAGTGCATTTTTAATGAACTATTTAGGAATTAGAATCCAATTCATACTTTGTTTCTCATACTATGGTACTACACTCATAGATAGAAAGATGAGACAACAGATGGATGTTGCAATAATGATATTTCTATATACTGGTAGTGATGAAGAGAGTGATATTTCAGATTTCCTCCTTTTGTATATAGATTCCCTATCGTAAAATTGAGAGAAAACAAGGGGGGAGATGAGTGATAACTGATAACTGTTGGCTTGGCATAGGCTAGCGCTGCAACTGATTGAATTAGTACGAAGAAGGGATTAAAACATGATAAAAAATCTATATGAAACACATTTACATGTAAGGCATCTAGAGAGAGCAATTGATTTTTACCAAAATAAACTTGGATTAAAGCTAGCGAGTAAATTATCTGAAAGGAAAGTAGCATTTTTTTGGGTAGGAGAGGAAAAGCAACAAATGTTGGGATTATGGGAAAAGCCAAAAGATGCTTCTATTCAGCTTAATCATTTTGCTTTTGGAGTAGAATTGGATTTTTTAAAGCGGTCTAAAACTTGGCTAGAAGCGAGGGGGATAGAAGTGATTGGAAGCCAAGGGAAAGGGAATCAAGAACCCATTGTCCAAAGTTGGATGCAGGCAGCAAGTGTTTATTTTCTCGATTGTGATGGGAATAAGCTGGAATTCATTTCTCTATTATCTGATGAACCATATGAGTTTGAATATGTACCATATTTAAGTGAATGGGAAAAAGAAACTCGTAAAAAAAGAAATTATGATTAGAATCTAGACCAGGTGGAAAGTTTGGAAGGGAAATTCTGATGGTTCTGAGGGATTGGAGAAGATAACGAATCGTAAGAGTTCGACTGATGAGAGTTTTCCATCAGTGAGAGCTGAAGACAAACCACCACTGATGGAAGTTTCACTTTATTTCATTCTTGAGATAAAACTTCTGCTGTACTATCAGATTGTTGCAGCGCATGTTGGACAGCTTGTAAAGATTGTTCAATGCGTTGACGATTATCTGATTTCTCAACTGTTTGCAAGGCGTTTTGTAAACAATTTTGTGCTTCATGTAAAGCTTGGCAAGAATCTTGAACATGACCACGTGCATTTTTTTGCATGATTGCACCTCCTTTGGTCTATACATTTGTAGTATGAGCAAAACGAAACAAAATATAATAGTTTTCTAAAAAATAAATCCTGATTATTCTTATAAGAATTGACTTTTTTGATTATATTCATTATAGTAAGAGATAAAGTGAATATTTTCTTATCCAGAGAGGTGGAGGGACTGGCCCGATGAAACCCAGCAACCGCAATGCAGGTGCTAATTCCAGCAGAACAGTTTTGTTCTGAGAGATAAGAAGGAAGAGATATGTTCTGCTTCTTCTTATCGAAGAGGTTTTTTTATTGCAAAAAAACCGATAATGAAAGATGGACAACGAGAAGAAAGGAGTGGACATAGCTGTGACAATCGAGAAATATGTTACGTTGCGAAGTGCAATTTACGAATATATGGAAGAAAAAGAAGAGCCGATTACGTTATTGGATATCCAAGAGTATATTGCTTCTGAACATAAAGGGAAATTTGCGAAAAAGATGCTTCAACAATTTTATTTACTGCGGTTACTTGATGAACTAAAACTGGATGGGAAAATTACTTTAGCAGAGCCACATCAATATATAGATGATAAGGGGATTTACTACATAGTAAAAGAGAAAAGAGGGAGTTGATCTCTCTTTTTATATGTTATAATTTATTTGAAAATTCACTTATTTTAGATGTATGTAGATAAAAAGACTGTACTATGCAGTCTTTTTACATGGAAATGGTGCTGAGTGTGTAGTGTTCAAAAATTAAATGTGCCCCGAAAGATGGGCGTTCTCGGCTAACAAATAAAAAAGACACCATCGCCGAATAGGTGCCGTTGTTTTTGTCGAAGAGACTTGCCCTTTGACATGTATTAGAATAGCATGTGAATCCAATAAAAGTCAAAAGGAAATTAAAGGAAAGGTGTTGTTTGCAATGAACATATTAATTGTATACACGCATCCAAACCCGTCAAGTTTCAATGCTGCTATTTTGAAACATGTGGAACAAGGGTTACAAAAGACAAATCACTCTGTAACTGTTCTTGATTTGTATAAGGAACAATTTAATCCTGTTCTAACCTTTAATGAGACAAAAAAGAGAAGAGATTTAGTGCATGAGGAAGAAACAGGGGAATATAGGAAATTAGTTACGGAGGCAGATTACTTCATTTTTATTTATCCAGTTTGGTGGTGGAGTATGCCGGCGATATTAAAGGGATTTATTGACCGAGTATTTGTTTCAGGTTTTGCTTACAAATATGAAGGGATAATGCCTAAAGGATTACTTACAGGAAAACAAGCATGGGTGATTTATTCACTAGATTCTCCTTTATGGTACGCTGCTCTTTTATACCGATCAGCTGAATGGATTGTGATGAAGAAAGGAATATTGTCCTTTTGTGGAATACGTAACATAAAGCGTTCTGTATTTCAATCCGTGAAAAGTAGTAAACAAGAAAAAAGAGAGAAATGGCTGCAAAAGATATATGAGAAGGCAGCGAAATTATGAAAAATAGGGAACAGATTTATAAAATTATGAATGTATGTAAAAGAGAAGATGATTTGTTTTATTCTTATCTTTCTTGTTTATCTAGGATAAAAGAGAATAGCAAGCAATTTTCTAAAGTTAAACAAGAAGTGCGGGAAGAATATCTTATAAGGGGTATTTGTGAGAGAGAAGTAGACATTTTAGTAGAACAAAATAAACAGGTTGCAGATTTATATATACCTAAGTTGCTCCGATGGGAATTTTTACAGGCAAATGTCCATTATATAGAAGAGCTGTGTTCGATGGTATTTCAGTTAGAACCTTTATGTTTTTCAGAAGAACAATGGAAAAATGTAATTACAATCATCGAGAAAGAGTTGCCATAAGACAACTCTTTTCGTAACAAAAACTTTGAGAATTTAAGTTTAATTTTAGTGTTCTTGCTGTAAAAACTTAGCGATTTGTAAATACATATCTCCATATACAGATTGTATTTCTCCGTTATGATTCGCATTTGATGAGAAATGAACGATAACCATATGCGCAGGTGGATAAATAAATAGGCGTTGTCCATAACTTCCATGTACTTCGAATCCACCATGTTCATTATGGGGAATCCACCATTGATTATGATAAGAAAATGCTTCACCATCACCAACCGGAAGTTCATATTTTTTAATATTCTTAATTTCATCAATGATAGAAGAAGAAATAATTTGTTTTCCATCATATACGCCATTGTCTCCAATCATTTTTCCGAACCTTGCCATATCTCGAGCAGTCGCATTTAATCCTGCGCTGGCTTGTTCCACCCCTGTTTCATCAACAACATAATAAGCATCCTCTTCTGCTCCAATTTGTGACCAAAAACGTTCACTTACCATGTCTGCTAGGGATTTTCCTGTCACAGTACGAATCACCCATCCAAGTGTTTCGGCGGAACCGTTATCATATGAAAAATTCTCTCCAGGAGCAGCAGTTTCGTTTGCTTCTAATAACATGTCATAAATTTTTAACGGTCCATCATAGTTTTTACCGCGAGGAAGAAGATTACTCGCTAAATATAATTGTGCATCTTGATTATCTAATCCAGCCTGTTTAAAGCCATGAGTTGGGTATTCTACTGAAACTTGCATGTCTAGTAGTTGCTGAATTGTTGCCTTTCCAAATGGTGTTCCTTGTAATTCTTTTACGTAAGTTTCTGCAGTTATATCGGGTTGTAGCTTTCCTTCTTCAATGAGTTCGCTAATGAGAAATCCTGTAAATACTTTTGATAACGAAGCCATACCGTGTGGTTCATTTTCTTTATATCCATCAAAATACCGTTCATATACAACTTTATCATCGTGCAGGACAATAAAAGCATCTGTTTTGTATTTTTCTAATAATTGAAGAACAGTCGTATTATGATTATTTTCATCTGTAATATGTAAATCATCTAAATTTTCCAAGTTAGTTGGAAGGGGAGATACATAATTTTGATTTTTAGCGACAACTTTTGTGGAAGCAAATTCTCGCATATGTGAATACGACCAGCGAAGATATGGATCTTTTAACCAGTTTTTTTTCGTTACTGTTTGTTTGGAAGAAATCTCTTTATTTTGTTTGAATAACGTAAAGCTCATACCGGTTAATATAAATAAAAAAGTAAAAACAATTAAAATTAGAGGGGATTTTTTGAATCTCATAACAAGCCTCCTTATGCTTTCATTATAATATAAGTTTCTTAAAGAGCAAAAAGAGAGAGTAAACATAGAAGTTTACTCTCTCTTGTATCATTAAGCAGATAATTTTCCTTGTGTTGTTTGCTTTTTGAACTTTTGTTTTCGTCCGTGAAGAAAATAATAAATAAGTAATGTAAATACAACGATAATAGAAGAAATAAAATACATATTCTGATAGCTTGAATGCGCTGCGATAATACCTAGTACGAAAGATCCGATACCCATACCTGTATCGAAAAATGAGAAGTAAGTAGCTGTTGCAGACCCGCGTCGATGGTGCGGAGCGACACTAACTGCAATTGTTTGGAAGCTTGGAATTAAGGTTCCGTATCCAAATCCAATAAGTACACCGGCAGCAAGTAACCAAAATGGCGTTTGTGCTTGACTTAAAGTGAACATTCCAATCATAAATATGATAATAGAAGGATAAATGAGAACATTTTCTCCGAATCGATCAAATATTCTACCTGAAAATGGACGAGAAATAACAACTACAATTGCATATACGACAAAGAAATAGCTTGCAATATCGGTCATGCCAAGTTCCTTTGCATAAACCGGAATAAATGAAAGGATACCGCTATAGGAAAAGGAAAGTACGCACCCTGTGATCGCAATTGGAATTGTTGAAGGCTCGATTAAATCTTTCCATTGCATAGGTTTCTTTTCTTTCTTTACAGTTGTTTTTTCGTGAGGAATATTTACTAGTAGTCCGCATAGAAAAGCGAGCATAGAAAATATAGAACAAACAATGAATAAAGCTGTAAACGAAAATTTAGAAATGATAGTTAATCCTAAAAAAGGACCAATAACCATTGGTAAGCTCATAAATACTCCATAATAACCAAGCGCTTCGCCGCGTCGATGGGCCGGGGCTACATCTGTTACGATTGTACCAGTAGCTGTCGTGGCCATCCCAAATCCGATACCATGTAAGAAGCGCAAAGCAAGTAATAAAAATAAACTTTGAGCACCAAAATACATTACTGTTGCAGCTAAAAAGAGTGAGAGAGAGATAAATAAAATTTTCTTTCTTCCTAAATCATCAAGCCATTTACCTGTAAATGGTCGGCACAGTACAGAAGAAATTAGAAATACTGTTGCAACAAGACCCATTTCTCCAGGTTTTCCTTTTAGTTCATCGATGACATATATAGGTAAGGTCGTCATGAGCATATAAAATGTTAAAAAGAGAAACAGACTACTCAAACATGTTCCGGTGAAGTCTTTCGTCCAAAGTTTTTGATTTTCCATAGTCATCCCTCCGATTTCTAATCGAGATTACGAATTACTTTTTGTAGTACGTCAAAAGCACGAAGAAGTTCTTCGTCGTTAATATCTTGCAGTGCTTTTTCTTCAAATGAGTCTACCTCTTCTTGCCACATTGGAATCATTGCCAGTGCTGTTTCTGATAAAGAAATGAGCTTCTCGCGTCGATCCGTTCCTTCTTTTCTAATGATCCAGCCTATCGATTCCATGCGTGTTAAAGTGCGAGTCATTGTTGGAGATTCAACATTTAAATATTGGCACAATTCCGTTTGTGTGCACGGTCCAGTTTGATGCAATCTGAAGATTACAGCCCACTGTGCACTGAATAAACCAGTTGGAGAAACACGCTCATTAAACTTCTTGGAAAATTTCCGAGAAGTTTGGCTGACGACGTGAAAAAAGTGTTGTTTTTCGTTCATATTTTTATTCCTTCCTAATTAGTTACCTAGCTAACTATATCCCGTTTTTTCTGAATTGTCTAGTGACCTGTGCGCTATGCTTATGTTAAAAATACGTTAATTTATAGATTGAGAACGTATATTCTGTATGGTATTATTTAATTGAGAATTTTCTGTCTTTTTAATTGTGTGTTATTGATAATTTTGAGGGGGTAAAGAGGATGATTAAACCTGCAATTATGAAGTCAGTAGCATTATCAAACGGAGAAACAATTGCCTATCAAGAAGCGGGAAGTGGAACAGAAATATTAGTACTTATTCACGGGAATATGACATCTTCACAGCATTGGGATTTAGTTATAGAACAGTTACAAAATTCTTACCATATTTATGCTCTTGATTTACGTGGTTTTGGCCTTTCAACTTACCATCAGCCTATCGATTCACTAAATGATTTTGCACAAGACGTAAAGTTGTTCGTGAATGAATTGCAATTGAAAAATTTTTCATTGGTAGGATGGTCAATGGGGGGAGGAGTTGCTATGCAGTTTGCAGCTTCTTATCCGATGGATGTGAAAAAGCTCATACTAGTTGAATCTGTAGGGATGAAAGGATATCCGATTTTTAAGAAGGATATAAACGGTCAGCCGATTGTTTCAGACTTATTGAAAACAAAAGAAGAAATTTCGCAAGATCCTGTTCAAATTGTACCTGTTGTGGAAGCTTTAAAACAAAAGAATAAGCAATATTATCGCACTATATGGAATTTGCTTATCTACACCAAGCATCAACCTGATCCAGAGCGGTATGAAAAATATCTTGATGATATGTTAACGCAGCGTAATTTTGTTGATGTAAATTACGCGCTTGTAACGTTCAATATATCAGACGAACATAACGGAGTTGTAGCTGGGAATGGGAATATTAATCGTATTCAAGTACCAACATTAGTTTTCCAAGGTGATCGTGATTATGTTGTTCCCAAAGCAGTTGGTGAAGAGCTAGCAAAGCATCTGCCAAATGCAAAATTAGTCGTACTAGAGGATTGTGGACATTCTCCATTTATCGATTGTTTAGAAGTGTTTATAAACGAAATGATTATATTTTTAAAAGGATAGTAAATTATTCCTATCCACTTTCTTTTGTGAATATATAACATATACTGTAGTGTTATTGTTTCTAAAAGGAGAAGAATCATGAATATTTTTTATATAGAACCAGTTACGTTCATATCGACAATTATTCCAAGAACAACTGTTTATCCATCTATTAGTTATGGAACTGTACAAAAGCATCCTTTGTTAAACGGAACTAATACGCATATTCAGAAATTATATTTTCAAACATTCCCTCCAGTATATGGAACGAAGTATTATGTAATCTATTTGAATCCAGTACAAGGTGTAGTTGTGCAGCAACCCGCTGTGTATACCCCTAATTTGAAATCATTTTCAAATCATATGCAGAAATATGTGAAAGCTCAAATATGGGAAGGCTGAGAGCTAGAAGTTTGGACTTCTAGCTTTATTTTTTTGAAAATTGAGAGTATACGATTTATGGATAAAACAGCTATAATAAAGGATGTGAGTTCAAAGAGGGAGCGTAATAAAATGGGGAGACGGTATACGTTTTGGGTTATGATTGGAATTGTTGCTATATCTGGACTTTCACAAGGTATGTTGTTGCCAGCAATTGCAATGATTTTTGAGAAGGAAGGGATTAGCTCAAGTTTTAATGGTATTCATGCTACGGCATTATATATTGGGATTCTTGTTATTTCACCTTGGCTTGAGAAACCGATGCAAAAATTTGGGATGAAGCCTCTTATTGTAATTGGGGGCTTTATTGTTGTTGGAGCACTATTTTTATTTACACAAACATATTCTTTTTGGGTGTGGTTTGTTCTTCGTTTTTTAGTTGGGGTAGGAGATCATATGCTTCATGTTGGGACGCAAACATGGATAACAACGACTGCAAGCCCACATAAAGTAGGAAAACAAGTTTCCATTTACGGAGCATTTTTCGGTATCGGTTTTGCAATCGGACCGTATTTAGCAAGTACAGTACAATATGGTATTGCAACTCCGTTTATTGTATCAACAATTCTTTGTTTAATAGGCTGGTTATTGCTGATTCCGACGCAAAATACATTCCCGGATCAAGGGGAAGTGTATGAAGAAAGTGAATCTTCTTTGCAGCGTTATAAACAAGTGTTGATGATTGGCTGGATTGCACTGCTTGCACCGTTAGCTTATGGAGCATTGGAAGCGATGCTTAATAGTAATTTACCTGTATACGCAATGCGGAAAGGTTGGTCAGTGGAGCAAATTTCATTTTTATTACCAGCGTTTGCTATTGGTGGAATTGTTACGCAAATTCCGCTTGGTATGCTTAGCGATCGGTTTGGAAGGGAGCGTATTCTAACATGGTCATTTAGCATTAGTACATTGATTTTTCTATTAGCAGCTGTATTTGATGAGTATTATGGATTTGTATTTGCGTTTATGTTAATTGGGGGCATGGTCATTGGATCATGTTTTTCACTGGGGCTTGGTTATATGACAGATTTATTACCAAAGCACTTACTACCAGCAGGAAATATTTTGTGCGGAATTGCTTTTAGTATCGGAAGCATTACGGGTCCTGTATTAGGCGGCCTGTTTATAGAGAAAATACAGTATACAAGCTTTTTTCTTGCTGTTATGATTGTCATGGCAGTTATATCGATTATTTATATGACATATATGAGAAGTCAATCAATGGTACGGAAAGTAGAAAGTAGGTAAAACAATGACAAAACAATTAAAGAAGAAAAAATTTGAAGTATTACCAGATGAAACAATTGCACAGTGTTTAGAGAGAATGGAAAAAGAAGGATATACACCTTCTCGTCGAATGGAAGAGCCTATTTTTCATGAGGTAAAAAGAGATGGGAAAACAGTTGTAGAGCCGTGTGGACGAAAAATAGTATTTGAAGGAAAAGTAAAATAGAAAGGTCTTGCAAAGGATCTTTCTATTTTTTATTTTATCGAAAAAAAATGTGCAAGTTTAAGAATTTACCACATATAATATAGCGAAAGGTCTTTCACCATTTTTCACCGAGGGGGCAATCATAATGAAATTTTTGTCTTACCTTACAGCAATTCTGGTGATTATTGGCGGGTTGAATTGGTTATTTGTTGCGTTAGATTTTAACCTAGTAGAAAAACTTTTTGGTTCTGTACCAGCACTTGTTGACACTATTTATTGGCTTATTGGTCTTTCTGCACTATACCAAATCTACGACCGTTTTTTTGCAAGTAATTAGCAATTATACAATTATTATTCAAAGTGTTAAGCAGACGTGCTTAACACTTTTTGTATTTTGGTTCACTTGACTCAATATTTAGAAAGAGAGAAGGTGAGGGCTGCTCATAGTGGTTGATGGATTCAGCTGATTGTTAGTGGAGAAGTTTCACTTTATCCCGCATTAACGGGCAGTAAACCCCCACCTCAAGATTCAGAGAGAAGTGAAGAAGATAGGTGGAGGATAACTGCCCGTAAAAGCCCGATTGGTTCAACTAACCATAAGTGGGGGATGAAAAAACTCCCACTTATGGAAGTTTCACTTTATAAAAAATTACTTGTGCGAACGGTTCCAATACGTCTTGGAATAAAATGAGAGAAACAGTTTGACCGAGTATTTTATATGGGTTATAATTCAGAAAGTTTAAAAATTTTTAAATATAAAGGAAAGAGGAGAATGAGATGCATCGAGTATACAATTTTTCAGCTGGTCCATCTATACTTCCAATACCCGTTTTAGAGCAAGTACAAAAAGAATTATTAAATTATCATGAAACAGGTATGTCTGTAATGGAAATGAGTCATAGATCCACAGCATTTCAGGACATTATAGATGAAACGAAACAACTACTTTGTGAATTAATGAATATCCCTAAAAATTATGAAGTGCTTTTTATACAAGGAGGCGCATCTTTACAATTCTCCATGATTCCACTAAATTTAATGCACCGATATAAGCACGCAGCATATGTACATACAGGTTCTTGGTCAAAAAAGGCAATTCAAGAAGTGGAAAAAATTGGAACCGTTTCTGTTATTGCTTCTTCAGAAAATGATAAATTTACATCCATTCCAGAAATAGATAGCACACTTTTCTCTCGAGAAATAGATTATATGCATATTACAACGAATAATACAATTGAGGGCACGCGTTATGTCAACATTCCTGAAACAGGAGAAATTCCACTCGTTGCTGATATGTCTTCAAATATTTTATCTGAAGAGTATGATATAACAAAATTCGGCCTTATTTATGCCGGAGCACAGAAAAACTTAGGACCTGCAGGATTAACGGTTGTTATCGTTCGTAAAGATTTAATTGGCTCTGCTAATTCTTCTTGTCCGGCTATGCTAAACTATGAAACTTACAGTAAACATAATTCACTTTATAATACTCCACCTTCCTTTAGCATTTATGTAACAAAGTTAGTTTTACAATGGGTGAAAGCGCAAGGCGGTGTGCAGACAATAGAGAAAAGAAATCACGAAAAAGCAGCGATTTTATACAATTTTTTAGATGAATCAAGTTTATTCACTTCACCAGTAAATGCTACGTATCGATCTTTAATGAATATTCCATTTACAACATCTTCAAATGAACTAGATGCATTGTTTATACAAGAAGCAAAAAAGCACGGTTTTGAAACATTAAAAGGCCATCGTTCTGTTGGTGGTATGCGCGCTAGCATTTATAACGCAATGCCAGTAGAGGGCGTACAAGCGCTTGTGGATTTTATGCATATATTTGAAAAGAAACACAAATAAGGGGATGAAGAAATGTTTCATATTCAAACGTTGAATCAAATTGCTGAAAAAGGGATTTCTACTTTTTCAACAGATACATATAGAGTAGGAGAAACAATTGAGCAGCCTGATGGTATTTTGCTGCGCAGCTATTCATTGCATCATGAGGAGTTTTCTGAGCAGTTAAAAGCCATCGCTAGAGCGGGTGCAGGTGTAAATAACATACCAGTTGAGCGCTGTACAGAGAAAGGAATTGTTATTTTTAATACACCAGGGGCTAATGCGAATGCGGTAAAAGAAATTGTACTTGCAAGTTTAATTATGTCATCTCGTAATCTTGTAGATGGGATTGTGTGGACAAAAGATTTGCAAGGGGAAGAGGTACCACAGCTTGTCGAGAAAGGGAAAAAGCAATATGTTGGTTCAGAGATTGCAGGGAAGCGACTTGGCGTTATTGGACTAGGAGCAGTTGGAGCTCTAGTTGCAAACGATGCTCTATCATTAGGGATGGATGTTGTTGGTTATGATCCATATGTTTCTGTTGAAACAGCTTGGCGGTTATCTAGACAAGTGCAGCGAGCATTCAGTTTAGAGGAAATTTTTGCAACATGTGACTATATCACTTTGCATGTTCCGTTAGTCGAACAAACGCGAGACATAATAAATGAACATGCATTTCAAGTAATGAAAAAGGGAGTTCGTATTTTAAATTTCTCTCGTGGAGAGCTTGTTGATGAAACGGCATTAGAACAAGCACTTGAGGCGGGCATTGTGAAGCATTATATAACAGATTTTCCAAATGAGCGTGTGCTACAAATGAAAAATGTCATTGCAACACCACATCTCGGAGCATCTACCAATGAGTCAGAAGAAAATTGTGCGGTTATGGCATCTCGGCAGCTGCGAGACTTTTTAGAAACTGGTAATATTCGTAATTCGGTTAATTATCCAAATGTAGAACTTCCTTATATCGGAAAGAAACGAATTACAATTGCGCATCAAAATATTCCGAACATGGTGGGCCAAATTACAGCGTGTTTGGCAGAGCATCATATTAATATTGCAGATATGATCAACCGTAGTAAAGGCTCTTTTGCATATACAATGATTGATATTGATAACGGTATAGATGATATTATTAAAGAAGATGTTGTTGCAACTATTAGAAACATTACAGGTGTCGTAGCAGTACGGATGATTGTATAAAGTGAAACTTCTATCAGTGGGGGAATTCTTTATCCCCCACCTGTCTTCCTCGTTTCTCTTTGAATCTTGAGGTGGAGGTCTTACTGCTTGTTAATGTGGGATAAAGGAGAGATTTCATTGGTAACCATTAAACCATTTCGTGCAATTCGCCCTGTACAAGAGCGCGCAAAAGAAGTAGCTGCTCTTCCGTATGATGTACTCAATAGTAATGAAGCAAGAGAAATTGTAAAAGATAATCCTTATTCATTTTTGCATATTGATAAGGCTGAAATTGATTTAAATCCATCTATTTCACCTTATGATAACGCTGTGTATGAGAAAGCAAAGAGAAATTTACAACATATGGTTGAAACAGGTGTGCTTATACAAGAAGAGAAAGCATGTTTTTACATTTATGAACTTACAATGAATGGTCGTTCTCAAACTGGACTTGTTGTTTGTACATCGATTGATGAATATATGAACGACACTATTAAGAAACATGAACGGACAAGAGCTGAAAAAGAAAAAGATCGCATTCGTCATGTTGATGTATGCAATGCTCATACTGGACCTATATTTGTAACATATCGCGGGAAACATGAAATTGCAAACGTAATTGCAAATTGGAAAGCAACGCATAGCCCGGTTTATGAATTTACAGCAGATAATGCAATTAGGCATAAAGCGTGGATTATTCATGAAGAAAGAGTTATTGCTACATTAATAGAACAGTTTGAGGAAATACCTTCTTTATATATTGCTGATGGTCATCATCGCTCAGCATCTGCTGTGAAAGTTGGAATGATGCGCCGCGAAGCATATTCCAATTATACAGGTGACGAAGAATTTAATTACTTTTTATCTGTACTTTTCCCGAAAGATGAATTATCGATTTGGGACTATAATCGCATTGTAAGGGATATAAATGGATTATCAGAAGAACAGTTCTTACAAGAAATATCTCAAGCTTTTTATGTAGAAAAAGCAAAAGTAGCACCATATAAACCAGAAGAGCGTCATACATTTGGGATGTATTTGAATAAGGTATGGTATAAATTGACTGCAAAAGCAAATATGTTCGATGCATATGATGTTGTAAAAAGGTTAGATGTATCAATTTTACAAGAACAGTTGTTACATGCGATTTTAAATATTGATGATCCTCGTACAAATGACAGAATTGATTTTGTAGGAGGAATACGCGGACTAAAAGAGCTAGAAAGAATGGTTGATGAGGAAGGGTGGACTGTTGCTTTTTCTATGTATCCAACAACAATGGAAGATTTACTGGATATTGCGGATGCGGGAGAAGTTATGCCGCCAAAATCAACGTGGTTTGAACCGAAGCTTCGCAGTGGTTTATTTATTCATTCGTTAGAGTAGAAGAGGGAGCAGAGTGCTTTCTCTTTTTTTCTTGCATATTTTGTATCAATCTTATAATGTAAAGTCGTACTAACTGAAGAAAGGACTCGAGATAAATGATACATATTTTATTAGCTGATGATGATTTACATATAAGAGAACTTCTACGTTATCACCTTCAAAAAGAAGGTTATACAGTGTGGGAAGCTGAAGATGGAAAAGTAGCACAGTCTATATTGGAGAAAGAAACAATTCATTTAGCGATTGTTGATATTATGATGCCACATATGGATGGTTACACACTTTGTGAAGAAATTAGAAAATATTATGATATACCAGTTATTATGTTAACGGCAAAAGATCAGTTAATAGATAAGGAAAAGGGATTTTCCGTCGGAACGGATGATTATATTGTAAAACCGTTTGAACCAGCTGAAGTATTATTTCGAATGAAAGCATTGTTACGTCGCTATCAAATGTTAAATGCAGATATTATTCAATTACACGGAACAATAATCGATCGGAAAAGCTATGAAGTACGTTGTCATGAACAAACTATTTTATTACCGCTAAAAGAATTTGAATTATTATCACAACTTGCGAGTTATCCGGGGCGAATTTTTTCCCGAGAAGAATTGATTGAACTTGTATGGGGAGTTGATTTTGCGGGAGATGAACGTACCGTAGATGTACATATTAAACGATTACGAGATCGTTTTTCTAAACGAACAGATGATTTTCAAATTAAGACGGTGCGTGGTCTTGGATATAAGTTGGAGTTGAAATAAAATGCGATCATTGTATTCACGATTTGTTATAATTTCTATTGTTATTATGTTAGTCAGTAGTATAGTTGGTTTTTTATTATCGAATGTGTATTATCATATTTATTTGAAACCATATAACAGTGAAAAGATTTTAAAATACGCCCAAGAAGTTAAACATTTATATGAAAAGTCTGATGAACATAGTCGAGAGGAGTATTTACAATCTATTTCTAAGCTTGGTTTTGAAATTTATGTTGTAGATGATCAAAAACAAGGAAAGCGATATGGGAATGCATTTCGAAAAATTAATGTGAGTGAAGAAACAATAGATAGTGTATTAAAAGGGCACACATACAATGGTATTTCAACGTACCCTGCACGGTTATTTATAACAGGTTTTTTTGATAATGAGCTGGTAAATAGTATTGGGATTCCGATTCAACATGATGGGACAAACTATGCGCTCTTTATTCGTCCTGATATTGAACAGCAATTTGGAGAAATGCGCATTTTCTTTGCTGCATTAATATGCTTAACCGTTGTAATAAGTATTATTTGTATTGCAATTGCAGCTCGGTTTATTGTACGTCCTATTCAGCTATTTACGGGTGCAACTAAGAAAATTGCAAATGGAGAGTATGACATAGCCCTGCCGGAATATCGAAAAGATGAAATTGGAACACTGGCTGTCAGCTTTCGTAAAATGGCAAAAAGTTTAAAGGATTTAGATCGGATGCGGCAAGAGTTTGTTTCAAACGTTTCGCATGAATTTCAATCACCTCTTGCGTCCATTCAAGGATTTTCGAAAACGTTACAAACAAATGATATGAGTGAATTAGAACGTAAGCGTTATTTGAAAATTATTGAATCAGAAAGTAGACGTATGTCTAGTTTGTGTAAACAATTATTAACGCTTGCATCCCTAGATAAAGAAGAACAAATTTTGGATAAGAAAATGTTTGATGCTGGAAAGCAAATAAGAGATGTTATTTTTATGTTAGAGTGGCAATGGCGTGAAAAAGATGTCGCGATTGAATTGGATGTTCCAAGTATACAAGTATATGGAGATGAAAATTTTCTCCATCAAGTGTGGACAAATTTATTGACGAATAGCATTAAATTCACAGAAAGTGGAGGGACCATTTCGTTTTACGGAGAAGAGAAAGAAACGGAATTATATTTTACTATCTCTGACACAGGACTAGGTATGAGTGAAGAGGAGACAGAAAAGATTTTTGAGCGATTCTACAAAGTTGATGAAGCGCGAAATAGAACAATAGAAGGAAGTGGACTAGGTCTTTCAATTGTGAAAAAAATTGTTGATCTTCATGAAGGGATTATTACAGTACATAGTGTAAAAGGAGAAGGTACCACGTTTACAATTCAGCTTCCAAAATCGTAAAAAATTCTGCAAGCTATGTAATGATTTCGATTTGAAGATACAAATAATAACTAAGTGTACCATTTAGCATATACACTTAGTTAACAACAAAAAAGGAGCAAATTGTGCTCCTTTTTTACTTTGGTATGTATTTATATTTAATGTTAATAATTATGAATTTTAACGATGAGAATTTCATTAATATAAGCTAAATGTGTGGTATAGTGAGAAAGTATGTTTGCAGTAGAGGAAGGAGATATAAACATGATTACATCTGCGCAAACTCCTTCATTAACAGAAACGATGAAAGAGTGGCATCAAGCGTTAACATATGAAATTAAACATTGGAAAACAATTGGTGGAAGTAAATTATCTATTATAAATGGACGTTTTTTATATACAGACTATGAAAGTAGTGTATATGTATTCCAGCTTATTTCTGAAGTCAGTTTACCGGACGGAACACCAATTCGAATTGAATTTGACGGTGAGGAAGCAACTGGAGAGGTACTATCTGTTCAAGGACTAGACATTGAAGTGAAACTCAATTGTTATATGCAGCACCATATACAAGAAGCGGCGTTATATAGTGAGCCTTGGCAATTGTTAGAGCAGTTACAAGAGCGTTTAAAAGAAATAAGAAAAGATAAACAAAGACGCCAGCGCGTGAAACGGTTATTACAAGGAACTAGTGAACCAAAGCATATTGTGAAAATGAAAAAAGTGAAAAATGAACTTGCATACCGTGCTTTTTATAATGCAACAACGTATGTTTGGGGACCTCCGGGCACAGGGAAATCATACAATTTATCGCGAATTATTGCAGCTCATTATCAAAGTGGAAAATCTGTTCTTGTATTAGCTCATAGTAATGCTGCAGTTGATGTATTAATGAGTGAAGTAACAAAGCAAATTGAGAAAAAAGAGAAATGGGTACCGGGAGACGTTATTCGTTATGGCTTTAGTCAAAATGAACAAATTCGTAATCATGAAACGTTACTTACTACACGATTAGTTGAATCAACAAATGAAGATTGGGAAGAAGAGCGGCTGTATTTAGAAGAATTAAGACAAGAATTAAGACAAAAAATCCTCTCTTATAAAGCAACTTCTTCCGAAAAGAGAAGAATGCAAGAAATAGAAGGAGAACTTCGGAAGCAAAAAGCAAAAGTAAAAGAAGTTGAAAAAGAGTATATTGAAAATGCAAAAGTCATCGGGGCGACATTGTCGAAATGTGCAATCGATTCACTTGTTTACGAAAGAGCGTTTGACCTTGTAGTCGTAGATGAAGTAAGTATGGCGTATGTTCCGCAAATTGCATTAGCAGCCTCTTTAGGAAAGCGGATTGTCGTTTGCGGAGACTTTCTACAATTACCACCGATTGCTTTATCAAATCATGAGCTTGTGAATAAATGGTTAAAAGAAGATATGTTTTATCATGCAGGTATAGTAGAATCTGTAAACGAGCATAAAAAGCATCCGAATTTATACATGCTGCAAGAACAGCGTCGTATGCATCCACATATTTCAAGATTTACAAATCAGTTTATTTATAAAAATGAAGTGTTCGACCATCCATCTGTTGCAGTGCGAAACGATATTGCAAATTTACAGCCTTTTATAAAAGAGGCAGCGGTTTTATTAGATACAAGTAATATCGGTGCTTATTCACTAAAAGATGTTGCGTCTAGTTCACGTTATAATATTTTTTCTGGATTATTAGCGATGCAGCTTACCTTAATTGGTTTAGTGGATGGAATACCGTCAATTGGTATCGTTACACCATACCGTGCTCAGGCTCGTTTTTTATCAGCGTGTATTCGAGAATTTCTTCAAAAAACAAAGTTCAAAAATGCACCTGTACTAGCAGCGACAGTTCATAAATTTCAAGGATCTGAACGTGATATGATTTTATTCGATACAGTTGATAGTTATCCGCAAGAACGGCCGGGTGTGCTGTTCTTTGACCAAAAAAACCACCGTCTCGTTAATGTTGCAGTAACGAGGGCGAGAGGGAAATTTATTCAGCTATCAGATTGTCAATATATGAGGCAAAATCTTTCACGAAAACAAGCTTTATCTCATTTAACGCAGCATTTACAAAAACAAGGAAATGTGTATGATCGTACAACATCCAGATCAATTCTAGAGCGGAAGATTACGAAAAGATTGCGGTGGTTCGTACAAACAAGCAGAGAAGAAACGAAAGTATTATTAAAAGATATTATTTCGGCGAAAAAGAAAATTATTGTATCTATTCCTAATTCAAGTCGCATGGATAAGAGGGTATGGCAAGTGTTAGCACGTGCAGAAGCGTCCGTTATCATCTATACAGAAGCTCAAGTTCCGATAAAAAACGTGCAAGTGCAACGTCAAAACAAAGTGATGCCATTCATTATCATTGACGATGAAATAATGTGGGTAGGTGCCCCGTTAACATCTCATATGATATTTGATGGTAGTCCAGAATTTCCATATATAACAGCGAGGCTACAAGCTCCGCAAACCATTGGAGTACTAAAAGGATTTTTAGATATGAAAATATAGAATTTTCTTTTTTTATATACAAAAAACATAACGAAGGCTAAAAACCCTTTATTTATAGGGATTTTTAGCCTTTTTATTTGTATTTTTTAAAAGTTAAGGAAAAGTTAAGAAACATGTCCGATAATTCTACTTGTAACTCAATTAAGTATTTTAGGAGGAAATTCAAATGAAACTAAGATCAAGTTTGATTGTACCTGTATTAGCAGCATCAATATTGGCTCCATCAGCTGGAAGTGCAGTAACGAATCATTCCAATACATCTAACAAATCAGCTACACATGAAACAGCAGAACATCACCATAAAGGTAACCATGAGAAGGAGCTTACGAATATCATTAATCAATACGCTTCTTCTGATTTGAAAAATAAACTTACACAAGATTTAGCGACACATAAAAATTTAGAGAAGCAATTGCACAAAACAGCTGGTTTCCAAAAACAAGAGGCACAAGAGAAAGCGCAACGACAAGCTTTTTACCAGGCTCATAAACAAGAAATTGATTCTATTCAACAGCAAGTGAAAGGTGGAAAATTAACAAAACAACAAGCGCATAAGCAATTAGAAGCAATCTTTGGAAAACACGAAGATCATGATAAAGATAAAGGTAAAGAACAAGGCGAACGTGGTATTCAAAAAGAATTGAAAGCGGCTGTTCAAAAGAAAGACACAGCAGCTATTAATGCTGCATTAGAAAAATTTGATCAACAATTAGAAAATTCTAATCAGAAATTACAGCAAGAAATTAATGCTAATAAATAAGATGAATTTGAACAGAAAGGCAGCTGATCTCAGCTGTCTTTTTTGTACTTCTGATAAGTGAGGCCATGTAAATTTCACTAATATATGGTATACAAGGGGTAAGAGGTGAAAATCGTTTTGGGAGGGATAACATTTGGAGAAATATCACACGAAGATTCTTCATGCTGCTGCTTCTAAGTTTGGAATCGGGTCTGGGGATAATCAAATAACACATTTTTTAGAGCATAGTTTAGTTGGATCCTTCGAGCTAGATGGCGCCAAATATTTTCTGCGTGTAACGAATAGTTTCCATAAACAATTCGAAAAAATTATTGGGGAGGTTCAATGGGTTAATTTCCTTAGTGACAAGGGATTACGTATATCTAGGGCTGTACATTCCTTAGATGGAAATTTGGCAGAGTGATTAATTGTGGACGATAATTACTTTACTGTGGTTTGTTTTAAAGGAGCACAGGGGCGTCCAGTAAGGAGAAGTGATCAAAATGAAAACCTGTTCAAGCGAATGGGAATGTTTATGGGGAAAATGCATAATATTACAAAGTAATATGTTCATGAGGACTTGATAACAAGAAGGCCAGACTGGTCAATAGAAACAGAGAAAGTATTGTGCATTGATTTGCCAATATCCGAGAAGGACATTATAAAACGGTATGTTGCATTGTTGGAATATTTATCTGAACTTCCGTATTCAGTTGATTCATATGGATTAATTCATGCGGATTTTCATTACGGCAATTTTTTTATAGATGGGGATTCTATTTATCTTTTTGATTTTGATGCTTGTAGGTATTCATGGTTTATTGATGATATTGCGGTAGCATTATTTTACGCATCTCCTATTATGAGTTCGAGTTCATATGCGAATACATTTCTCCCATCGTTTATGGAAGGATATCGTGCTAAAAACTGTTTGGAAGAGGTATGGCTTAAAGAAATTCCATATTTTATAAAACTAAGGGAGATTGGGCGATATATAAAGCTTTTTCATACTTATGGAGGAAAAATTGAAGAACTTCATCCATGGGGAAGAGATTTCATGAAAAATCGTAAAGAGAGTATAATTCGGGATTTTCCAGTGGTGTAAGTTCTCGATAGCTTGTTAGAGTATATTGTAGATCATAAGTTTATTATTTTGAAAATTTATATAATTAATATTATTATATAAATGAGATAGGTAGAAAAGGAGACTGTTCTGTGGAATTTGTATATGATCGAGCAAAGTTGCAATTATTATCTATAAATGATGCATATTCATTGTATTCCATTATTGAAAAACAGCCAGATATTTGGACATATTTAATAGCGAAAATGGATTGCTTGGAAGATATGGAAAGATTAGTTGAAGAATCGGTAGAAAAGTATAAAAGGGGAGTTGACCTTCCGTTTATTGTGATTGATCAAACTACAAATAAGATTGTGGGAACGACACGGTTATACAACATATCAATGAAAAACAAAACGACAGAACTCGGACATACTTGGTATAGTCCAAGTGTACAACGAACAAGTGTAAACACGGAGTGCAAATATATGATACTTCGATATGCATTTGAACAGTTAGAGATGCTGCGTGTACAAATTAAAACAGATGCTCGCAATGAAAAATCACAGCGGGCCATTGAAAGATTAGGTGCAGTAAAAGAAGGAATCCTGCGAAATGAACGCCAACTTCCAAATGGATATGTAAGGGATGCTGTTGTGTATAGTGTTATCTCAGAAGATTGGCCAAGTGTAAAAGAACGACTAGAAAATAAATTAATGTGTGTAAAAAATAATTAGGAGGGTGCAGATGCCATATATAGAAACAGAACGTTTAAAAATGATTTCTTTCACATTAGAATTAGTAGAGGCTACTATAAAAGGGACCGAGGAGCTTTCGAAAGTAATACCTTATGAAATTTCTAATCAGTGGCCTATGCCTGATTATGCGAAAATTTTACCGTGGAAAGCAGAGCGGTTACATGAAAATCCAGAAAGTGGTCAATGGAGTGGTCTTATTATTCATAAAGAAGACAATACAATTATTGGCGATATGGGCTGCAAGGGTGGTCCAGATGTAAATGGTATTGTTGAAATTGGATATAGCATTGTCCCAGATTACCAAGGAAAAGGGTATGCTACAGAAATGACAAAAGGCCTTGTACAATGGTTATTGAACCAGCAAAATGTAACGACGATTAAAGCTGAATGTTTAATAAGTAATATTGCTTCTGCAAGAGTGTTAGAGAAATCGGGTTTTTGTTGTGTATTACAGGAAAATCATATGAAATATTGGATTTTGAAATAGTAGTTTAAGAGAAATGCCTTCTAACATGTTAGAAGGCATTTTTTCTTACAAAATTATTACGTATTTTATATACTTTTGTTTCAACGTTCCATTCTTAAAAGAAATTCGCTACAATATAGAAGTATGAGAATTTGAGAGAAATATAAGTTGTTATTATTATCAGTAGACCACGAGTGTAAGTGTGAAATATAAAAACCTCTTTTTTTATTGAAAATCCTTTCATAGAACTGCTATGAGGGAAAACACCTTCTGTCAAATCAATTCAAATAACAAACAAACATTCGATCAAACGAATTTTTATATAAAGTATGTATGTAATACGGGGGATGTAATGTTATGAAGAAAAAAAGAAGTATAAAAATAAGGGTGGTACAGGCGCTCTTATTTATACTTGGTGCAATTATTGTATTTGTGAGCTATGCGGCATATGATATTTGGCATTATCGTTCTAAGACAGATCAAGTTGATACGGATGCTGCGATTGTATTAGGAGCCGCGTCGTGGAATGGAAAACCATCTCCAGTATTTCGTGAGAGAATTAATCATGCCATTTCTCTTTATCAGAATGGGAATGTTAAAAAAATTATTTTTACAGGTGGTACGAAATTTGAAGCGGAATTAGAAGAAGCGCGTACTGCGAAAATATATGCATTAAAGCATAATGTAAAAGAGGAAGATATTTTAATTGAAACGGAATCACGTTATACAGAAGAGAATTTAAAAAATGCTCTGCAGATTGGAAAAGAAAATGGCTTACAAACTTACACAATTGTAAGTGACCCACTTCATATGAAACGAGCGATGCAAATTGCAAAGCATCTTGGTATGGATGCATATTCTTCGCCAACGCCAACGTCTGCTTTTCGTAGTCTAGATACAGAGTTACCTTTCTTTTTCAAAGAGCTATGTTCTTATATTGGTTATGTTGCATCCTTGCCTGTTCGTTTCTTTAAAGGTGATTAAAGAATAAGATTTCCTACTATTTTAGGGAATCTTATTCTTTATATTTAAAACATTATTTTTCCATCGGAATAGCGTAACAATTGAGAGGCAAATTAATATGTTTTAAGAAAAGAGTGTATATAGTGAAACTTCCATCAGCGGGGTCTTTACACTTCTTTAGTACGTGATAACTAGGGTAGCTAAAGAGAACAGTGTGCATATAATAATTTTAGCATGAAATGGAAAGGACTGATGAAATGGAGTTTGTAAGATCGAGAGAGCAACAAAAGCGATTAAGTAAATTACAACCATATATCACTCAATTCTCAAATAGAGAACCGCAGTTAGACGAATTGTATTCATTTCCTTTTGAAAATATAGAAGATTTAAAAGGAATTGGGTATACAGCATGGACTGTTCCGCAGGATGAAGGTGGGGCAGGAATATCTCTATATGATTTTCTGCTATTTCAGGAATATATTGCACAAGGTGATGGGGCAACAGCATTATGCATGGGTTGGCATCTTGGAATTATACAAGAACTTTCGGAAAATCGCTCATGGGATAAGAAAGTATTTTCTTGGCTTTGTGAGAAAGTGAAACGTGGAGCACTTGTAAACCGAGCAGCAACGGAACGCAATACGGGCAGTCCAACACGAGGAGGAAAACCGGAGACAACAGCTATTCAAAAGGGAAATACTTGGATTATTTCTGGTAGGAAAACATTCACAACAATGGCCCCGGTACTAGATTACTTTCTCGTTTCAGCATCTATAGAAGGGACGGAGGAAGTAGGGGAATTTCTTGTACCGCGTAATATAGAAGGTGTTTCAATTGAAGAAACGTGGGATTGTGTAGCTATGCGCGGTACAGCAAGTCATGATTTAGTTTTAGAACAAGTAGTGATTCCGCGTAAATATTTTGTAGAGATTATTTCTCCGCGTAAGAGGGAAAAGAGAAGAGGATGGCAGTTGCATATTCCAGCTTGTTATCTTGGCATTGCACAAGCTGCACGTCGGTATGCCTTGCAATTTGCAGCAACGTATCAACCAAATAGTATACAAGCCCCTATAGCAACGTTGCCAAATGTTCAAAGATTAATAGGAGAAATGGAATTAGAAATGATGCAAGCCCGTTCTTTTTTATATAGTATTGCAAAGCAGTATGAAGAAGGAGGTAAAGAAAGTTTGCAAGCAGAGATGGCTGCGGTGAAGTATACTGTGACAAATGCGGCAATTTCAATTGTAGATAAGGCGATGCGTATCGTTGGGGCCAGAAGTTTATCTGAGAAAAATCCGTTACATCGATATTATTTACACGTACGTGCTGGACTTCATAATCCTCCGATGGATGATGCGACAATTTCACTATTAGCGCAGCATGCATTGCAAGATTTTGAAACTGAAAAATAGGCATTATTTTTCCTTTTCGTATATAATAAGGGCAAGTGATGTATGAAAAGGAGAATACATATGTTAGAAGTCATCGCAACATGCTTAGAAGATGCAAAACGGATTGAACGTGGTGGCGGAGAAAGGATAGAGTTAATTACAGCATTTACAGAAGGTGGACTTACACCAAGCTATGCGTTAATAAAAAATGTAATAGAAGCCGTTACTATTCCTGTACATGTTATGATTCGTCCACATGCAAAATCTTTCGTATATTCTAAAGAGGAAATAGAGTTAATGAAAGAGGATATTCGCATCGCAAAACAACTTGGCGTAACTGGTGTTGTTTTAGGTGTTTTGAATGAAAATAATAAAATTGATGAAGAAAAATTAGGACAGTTGTTAGAAGAAGTAGATGAAATGAATGTGACGTTTCACCGAGCAATTGATGAAATGACCGATTTAGTAGGAAGCGTAAAAATATTACGGGAATTTAATAAGATTACACATATTTTAACATCTGGTGGACAAGGAAAAATAGAAGATAACATTTCTGTTTTGCGCGATATGAATCAAGCAAGTGAGGGACAAATACAAATCGTTGTTGGCAGTGGTGTGACGAAAGAGAATGTGCAGCAATTGCTACACGATACTGGAATTACACAAGCTCATGTTGGTACAGCGGTGAGAGAAGGAAAATCGTGCTTTGGTGAAGTTGTCGTTCAAAATGTACGAGAAATTGTAAAACTGACTAGTTGTTAAAGGAGATAGGGTATAGATGAAAAAGAGTGAGATTATGTCATGGGTTAAAAGTATTGCTTTAGCTTTGGTTATTGCATTTGTTTGTCGTGCATTTTTATTTACACCGTCGCTTGTGCAGGGAGAATCCATGATGCCAACGCTAAAAGATAATGAGAGAATGGTCGTGAATAAAATTGGTTTTAGTCTACACGGGGTAGATCGTTTTGATATCATTGTCTTTCACGGGAATGAAGGTCATGATTTAGTAAAACGAGTAATTGGTTTACCTGGAGATACAATTGAGTATAAAAATGATGTTTTATATGTAAATGGTAAGGCGGTTGCTGAACCATATTTAGATGAATATAAAAAGCAACTATCTGGAGGGCAGCTAACTCCTGACTTTACGCTAGAAGAGATAACTGGAAAGAAAACAGTTCCTGAAGGCTATGTGTTTGTACTAGGAGATAATCGTCAAGTATCGAAGGATAGTCGCGCATTTGGTTTTGTTTCTGAAGAACAAATTGTTGGGAAAGGTTCAGTTGTATTTTGGCCGCTGCAACATGCTAGATCGTTATAATCGTTTTTAGAAAAAGCAATTAAACTCATTTAGAGTTTGATTGCTTTTTTTATTATTTATTATTTATTAATAATAAATAATAAAAATATGTTGTTTGAATTGAATGAATATTTTATAATTTAAAATAGATATTTCATTTCGAAAATCGGAATTAATGTTCCGAAATACGGAACGAAGGAGGACTTCATGAGTTATAACAAAACAGCAGTGAAAACAATGACCATTTTAGAATTATTTTATGAGTATGAGACGCTAACATTAGCTGAGATGGTGAAATTGACTAATATGCCTAAAACATCAGTATATCGTCTTATTGGGTCTCTTGAAGAAATGGGTTTATTGCAAAAAACAATAGATGGTGCATACAAGTTAGGGTTTGTTTTTTTACGATTTGGTCAGCTTGTTTCAGAGAGGTTATCTTTACGGAAAATTGCGAAGCCTTATATGGAAAAGTTACAAAAAGAAATTGGACAGGCAGTTAATTTAATTATTCAAGATGGTGATGAAGCCATTTATATTGAAAAAATCGACGGGGATCAACCTGTACGTGTATATACAGCAATTGGACGGCGAGCTCCGCTGTATGCTGGAGCGTGTCCACGTATTTTGCTTACATATTTTTCAAAAGAAGAACAAGAAAATTATATAAAAAATACAACATTTGTTCCATTTGCAAAGGGTACGGTTACAGATGAAAATGAACTACGTGATATGCTGCAAACAGCAAAGGATAATGGTTATACCATTAGTTATTCAGAACTTGAAAATCATACAGCGGCTATCGCTGCTCCGATTTTTGGAAGCGATGGTATGGTTGTTGGTGGTATGAGTATTTCGGGACTAGAAGCTGAATATGATGAAACAGCAATTATAAAATGGATTGAAAATCTTACTCAAACGACGACACAAGTATCAATGCAATTAGGATGGAAAGAAAAGAAGGTAGGGGAATAATGGAATTTTCAGCATTAGGTGATCAAGCGATTGTCGTTACATTTGGACAGAAAATCAATATGGAAATTTATAAGCAAGTGCAATCTTTATTTGAAACGTTACAAAATGTACCGTTTGCTGGAATGATAGAATGTGTTCCTTCTTATACATCTGTGACAATTTATTATGATGCTTATATATTGCATAGGGAGAAAAAGATAAATGTGTCACCGTATGATTATGTTTGTGATTATGTGCAGTCCCTTTTACAAGATGAGACTGATAAGGAAATGAAAGAATATAAATATATATCCATTCCAGTTTGTTACGGCGGGGAATACGGTCCTGATTTGGAAGAAGTAGCAAAGCATCATGGGTTAACAACAGAAGATGTAATTCGTATTCATAGTGAATCCACTTATTTTGTTTATATGCTCGGTTTTACGCCAGGATTTCCTTATTTAGGAGGTATGTCGCAACGGATTGCAACTCCACGAAAACATACGCCGCGATTAAAGATTCCAGCTGGATCTGTCGGGATTGGTGGAAGTCAAACGGGTATATATCCACTTGAAACACCAGGCGGATGGAATATTATCGGACGCACACCGATTTCTTTATTTCGCCCTCAAAAAGTACCGCCTACTTATCTGCAAAGTGGTATGTATTTACGTTTCATCCCCATAACAGAAACGGAATTTCAACAATGGGAGGATGGGAATGTATGAACATAGAGGTGTTACAACAAGGAATGTTGACAACTGTACAAGATTTAGGAAGACATACATATCAACAATATGGTGTACCAGTTGGCGGAGCGATGGACACGGTTGCACTTAGACTTGCGAATATGTTAGTTGGGAATGAAGAAGGGGAAGCTGGATTAGAAATTACGATTATCGGGCCGAAGCTGTTAATTAAGCAAACGACATTAATTGCAATTGGCGGTGCGAATATGGAACCACTTTTAAATGGAAAACGAGTTCCATTGTGGCGCCCGGTATTGGTAAAAGAAGGAAGTATGCTTTGCTTTAAAAAAATTCAGTCAGGGTGCAGAGCATATGTAGCATTTGCTGGTGGAATTCATGTTCCAGATGTAATGCAGAGCAAAAGTACGTATACGCGAGCTAATTTAGGCGGAGTGGAAGGACGTGCTTTACAAAAGGGAGATCAATTGCAAATAGGTACACCTTCTCTTTGGGCAAAGCGTGTTATACAGCAGCTTGTAAATGAAAAACGAGATACAACGATGTGGGGAATAAACTCTAGTTGTTTACCAAACTATCATCATTGTCCGAAGATTCGTGTCGTGGAAGGATTAGAGTTTGAAAAGTTTACAGAAGAGAGTCGTCGTACTTTTTTTACAAAGCAATTTAAAATTTCCAATTATGCAGATCGAATGGGTTATCGTATAGACGGGGAGCAGGTAAAGGTAGAGGGGAAATTAGAGTTGTTATCAGATACTGTGACATATGGAACAATTCAAGTACCACCTGAAGGACAGCCTATTATATTAATGGCAGATCGTCAGACAACAGGTGGATATCCGCGAATTGCCAATGTAATTTCAGTTGATATACCGCTGCTTGCACAATTAAAGCCAGGAGATTCCCTTTCGTTTTCAAAAATTTCAGTAATAGAAGCACAGCAGATATATATAAAACAAGAACAGACAATGTGTCTTTTAAAGATGCTCATTAAGCTAAAAGGAGAGAAATCATGAAGGTAGTGGATTTAAATTGTGATTTAGGAGAGAGTTTTGGAGTATATAACATAGGAAATGATGATGCGATTCTACCTTATGTTTCATCGGTAAACATTGCTTGTGGATTTCACGCGGGTGATCCTTCAGTTATGCATAGTACGGTTGCAAAAGCGTTAGAGCACCATGTTTCAATAGGTGCACATCCAGGTTTACCAGACCTTATTGGTTTTGGAAGAAGAATGATGCATGTTTCACCAGATGAAGTGTACGATTATATGATTTATCAAATCGGGGCATTAGATGGATTTATCCGTGCATTGGGTGGGAAAATGAACCATGTTAAACCGCACGGTGCGCTCTATAATCTAGCAGCAATAAATTCAGAAATCGCAGATGCTATTGCAAAAGCTATTTATAAAATAAATCCAGATCTCCTTTTATTCGGATTAGCAAGTAGCGAATTTGTGCATGCGGGAGAAAAATATAATCTTCGTGTTGTACAAGAGGTATTTGCAGATCGAACATATCAAAGTAACGGGACCTTAACAAATCGTAAAGAATCAAATGCATTGATTACAAATGAAGAAGATGCGATAAAACAAGTATTACAAATGGTACAAAAAGGGAATGTCCAAGCTGTTGATGGGGATATCGTTTCAATTGCAGCACATACAATTTGTATTCATGGGGATGGCGTGCATGCTGTTGATTATGCGAAAAGCATTTACAATGCACTGCAGCAAGCACAAATTAACATTTGTGCACCTTAATACGTAAAAAAAGTTGGGGGGGTATATATGATTAAATTGATTGGAATTTTAATTGTAGCAGTTGGTTTTTTATTTCGACTTAATACATTGTTAGTTGTGATGGTAGCTGGAATTGTAACAGGGATGGTATCCGGTATGTCATTTCATGAAGTGATGAGCCTATTTGGAAAATTCTTTATAGAAAATCGATATATGTCTATGCCTATTTTATTAACACTTCCAGTTATTGGCATTTTAGAGCGTTACGGATTGAAAGAACGAGCGGAAGCGCTTATTACAAAATCAAAAGGAGCAACGACGGGACGTGTTCTTCTCTCTTATTTTACCATTCGTGAAGCAACTGCAGCGATTGGACTTAACATTGGAGGACATGCGCAAGCAGTAAGACCACTTGTTGCACCAATGGCGGAAGGGGCAGCGCACGCTCGTTATGGAAAACTTCCAGAGAAATTAAGAGAAAAAATTAAAGCATACGCGGCGGCTGCAGAAAATACAGCATGGTTTTTTGGCGAAGATATTTTTATTGCAACAGGAGCTATTTTATTAATGAAAGGATTTTTTGATTCTGTCGGTATGCATGTTGGTGTGTGGGATATGGCACTTTGGGGGATTCCAACAGCAATTTCTGCATTTATTGTAAGTTGGATTCGTTTTCGTCAAATTGATAAACATATAGACGACGTCATGAAACAAGAAGCGAATCAAGATAAGGAGGCGATGTAGCGTGAAATTAATTACACTGGACACAATTTATTATCTGCTTGGTATTATTGTTGCATTTATTGCAATTCGTGTTGCTTTTGATCGTCAACATCCGAATCGTTTTGGTTCTAGTTTGTTTTGGGCGTTGTTTGCCATTACATTTTTATTTGGAAATATCATACCTTCGTTTTATGTCGGTTGTATCGTTTTAGTTATGGTTATTTTAGCATCATTGAACAAAGTAACAAAATCAAATGAACAAGAAGCACCAGCAGAAGAGCGCGTAAAACATGCAGCAAAATTAGGCAATAAAATTTTCATACCAGCTATATTAATCCCTTTGTTTACTATTATCGGAACGCTCACTCTTGGGAAACTGAAGATTGGCAATATATTTATTGTGGATCCTGAAAAAGTAACACTAATTGCACTCGCATTAGGTGCATTAGTTGCCTTTGCTTTTGCGATGGCCATTACAAAAGCAAAAGTGACAGAACCAGTTCAAGAAGGAAGCCGTTTACTGCAAGCAGTCGGATGGGCCGTTATTTTACCACAAATGCTTGCTGCTCTTGGCGGTATATTTGCTAAATCTGGAGTTGGACAAGTAGTGGCGGATTTAGTTGGACAAGTATTGCCGACTGAATATCCATTCGTGGCTGTCATGGCATATTGCTTAGGAATGATGTTATTTACAATGGTAATGGGAAATGCGTTCGCGGCTTTTGCTGTAATTACAGGTGGGATTGGATTACCGCTTATTGTTCAAATGCACGGCGGAAATCCAGCAATTATGGCAGCACTTGGTATGTTTGCTGGTTATTGCGGAACATTGTTAACACCGATGGCTGCTAACTTTAACATTGTTCCGGCAATGTTATTAGAGCTTAAAGATAAAAATGCTGTTATAAAAGCGCAAGCGCCGGTTGCTATCGCAATTTTTGTAATTAATATGCTTGTTATGTACGCACTTGTATATCGATTTTAAAGGAGGTGGGATTGATGAAAAAAATTTTACTAACAGGATTTGAACCATTTGGAGGAGAAAAAATCAATCCTGCTTGGGAAGTTGCTAAACAACTTGATCAAAAAAGAATAGGAGAATATACAATCGTTAGTAAACAAATTCCTACGGTTTTTCATACATCCTTACAAATGCTAGAATCTTATATTGATGAAGTAGAGCCAGCTCTTGTCGTGTGTGTTGGACAAGCAGGAGGGCGTTCCGACATTACAGTTGAGCGCGTTGCAATCAATGTAGATGATGCAAGAATTCCTGATAATAAAGGAAATCAGCCGATTGATATACCAGTGATTGAGGATGGCCCAGTGGCGTATTGGTCAACACTGCCTATAAAAGCGATTGTGAAGCAACTTCGTGAAGGGGGAATTCCAGCATCTGTTTCGCAAACAGCAGGGACGTTTGTCTGCAATCATCTTTTTTACGGACTTATGCACATATTAGCAAAGCAGAAAGATCGTATTTCTGGTGGTTTTGTACATATTCCGTTTTTACCAGAACAGGCGAGTGCATATCCTGGGCAACCGAGCATGTCACTTTCTAACATTACAAAGGGAATAGAGCTTTTAATACAAACAGCTTTGGAAGTAGAAATAGATATAGTAGTAGCAGAAGGTACAACGCATTAAGGAAAAATTTCTATGTTGTTGCATATGCCTGTTATAATGAAAGAAGAAATATACATAGAGGTGAATGTTGTGCAGCATTATGGAGAAGTGCGTTCTATCATTGACAATGCTAAGAAGATTACGGTGTTGACTGGGGCAGGTGCAAGTACAGAGAGTGGGATTCCAGACTTTCGATCAGCGAACGGTTTGTACGCGGATGCAAATGTAGAAATGTATTTATCAAGAGGATATTATAATCGAAACCCGAAAGATTTTTGGAAACATTATAAAGCAATCTTTCAAATCGAAACATTTCATCAATATAAACCGAACAAAGGACATACGTTTGTTGCGCAGTTAGAAGAAAGCGGAAAAGATATTGTTGTTTTAACACAAAATATTGA
Organism: Bacillus pseudomycoides; assembly: GCF_002582035.1. GTDB lineage: Bacteria > Bacillota > Bacilli > Bacillales > Bacillaceae_G > Bacillus_A > Bacillus_A pseudomycoides_B. Next base: position 49,483 of record NZ_NUQE01000026.1, on the reverse strand, counting down.
TGGGCTTCATCAACTAGGCGGGAGTAAACGTGTCATTGATTTACATGGTACACTGCAATCTGCTCATTGTCCGAAGTGTCGTATGAAGTATAACTTGCAATATCTGATTGAACATGAAGTGCCGCGCTGTGAGAAGTGTAATTTCATTTTAAATCCTGACGTTGTGTTATATGGAGACACATTGCCTCAATTTCAAACAGCTGTTGAACGATTGTATGAAACGGATGTATTACTTGTAATGGGAACGTCGTTAAAAGTACAGCCTGTAGCGTCATTCCCACAAATAGCAAAACGAGAGATAGGGGCAACGACAATCCTTATTAATGACGAGCAAACAGGGCAAGAATCGTATTTTGATTATGCGTTTCATGAAACAATTGGAGAATTTGTGGATGGATTTTTAGCAGGTGAAGTAGACGAGACAGAGTAAATGAAACTAAGTGACAAAAGGTTCATGCTGGGCATACGGCAGGACCCAAAAATAAAGTTTACAATTACAGTAAGTTTAAAAAATTTGCCTATAAAAGCGCGTTATCCTTTTTTTATATTAATTATAGAAAGGATGATGCGCTTTTTTTATGAATGATTGAAAAAAACTATGATTTCTTTTTATTTGCTAAAGAATTACGACGATACATGTCGCCTGCTGCTCTTAACCAGATTGTTATTAGAACAGGAAGTATGAGAAGAAACCGAAAGTGCTAGGGCCATCCTTTTTTTATGCGCACAGTTAAATCAAAAAGCAGCCACAATTTTTCTTACTCAGCGTTGTAGTTAATTCTTGGCGACAACGTGAATCACAACTAACCTAGATGCCAATTCCTTATCTTCTTATCCCATTCTCATTCAGTTCTAATTGTTTAGAAATTTCATTCCCAGCCCGTATGACCATTTTTATAAGATTAGGAATGGTAGTGAATGATGGCTGTGGATTCAGTACAAGACAAGAACGATGAGAAGTGCTTTGGTTGCGTTACAATTCTATAAAATAGTTTCAATTGTTCCACATAGAAGAAATTCAATCTTATATACAAAATGAAAACTAGTTTATATTTATTTTAGAAATATTATTAATATTTCGACTATTGTCAACTTGTAGATTATGCGGAAATTCGAAGTTCAACAGGAAGCAATCTATTCGGAAAATAACGGAAACCAGGAAATCTGGGATGAGTTTATTCGGTTATTGCCGTAGTTAAGTAGGAAGCAGCCTTTGGTTGGTCTTGCTTTAAGTTGCTTTAACACTATTTACAAGTTGAAACTTACTTTTATATTTCTAATATGTTTGCGCTTACTTAAGCTATTGAGGAGGACGGAATATATGGAAAAGGAAGCAGTGTATCGAATTCATGAAAATGAAGTCGATTTAGCACAGTATCAACTGCAGAAATTAAATCAGCTTCTTGTTTTTGCATCCCAGTGCAATGGGTTCTACAAAGAGAAGTTAAAAGATGTATTCTTACCCATACGAATCCAGGAAGACATGTACAAAATCCCATTAACGACAAAAAAAGAGCTGGCTGAAGATCAAATTCAGAATGATCCTTTTGGTCGCAATCATTCTTATCCGGAATCCAGTTATATTCGTTATCACCAGACGTCAGGCACATCCGGTAGGCCCCTTAAAGTATTGGATACTAAGGAAAGCTGGGACTGGTGGCAGGATTGCTGGCTGGAAGTATTAAAATCGGCCGGAGTAATGAGCCGCGATCGATTGTTTCTGGCATTTTCCTTTGGACCATTTATCGGTTTCTGGGCGGCCTATGAGGCCGCTAAAAAAGCAGGAGCCTTGGTGATTCCGGGGGGAGGCCAATCGTCCACAGAGAGGCTGTACAGTATTTTGGAAAATAAGGCTAACATACTGTTGTGCACACCAAGCTATGCCATTCATCTTGCAGAGGTAGCTGAGCAGCACGGCTTTGACATTAAAAGCTCCCATGTTCATACGATCATTACAGCCGGTGAACCGGGTGGATCGATCCCATCCGTTCGTAGTCAGATTGAAAGTCTATGGAATGCCGAGCTATATGACCATGTGGGAATGACGGAAATGGGTGCTTATGGATATTCGTGCTCACAGCAAAACGGAATCCATGTAAATGAATCACAATTTTTGGCAGAAGTCATCGATCCGGATACCTTGGAACCGGTTGAGGACGGGGAGTGTGGCGAACTGGTTCTGACGAATCTCGGTCGCTATGGTTTTCCGTTGATCCGCTATCGGACAGGGGATATGGTAAGAAAGAATAATAAGTCATGTGCTTGCGGCAACCCCTACTATTTTTTCGAAGGCGGAATCATCGGGCGTGCGGATGATATGGTCATCGTCAGAGGCGTCAACATCTTCCCGCAATCTATTGAAGCGATCGTCCGCGAGTTCCCGCAGGTTTCTGAATTTCGAATTATTTACTATACGTTGGAAGAAATGAATCAGGTGAAGGTGCAGATTGAGGCGATAGCAGATGTTGTTAGCGACTTAAAAGTTCGTTTGCGGGAGAGAATCGGGCTTCGAATCGAGGTTGAATCGGTTGAATATGGCACACTTCCTCGTTTTGAGATGAAATCGAGAAGAGTATTAGATCAAAGAGACAGTAAAATAAGCAAATTATCTTAAGTTAGGATGGGTACCGATGTATAGGAATCAAATCGTTAGTGTCATCTATGAAATCCATAATAAAGTTTTTAAAATTTCCCATCAATTCTTCCGGAAGGAGAGATTTTATTAGCAGAAGGTTATGAGATTAGAGCGTGGACGTCATTTGTGGGTGATAAACCGAAGGCGGTCTCCAGTCCCGATCAATTAGTAATTAAAAAAGTGTAATTATAGATACTGCAGTGAAAACTATGGATATGGGAATAGTTTATATGAATCGTATTTCTAATACAGATAAAACAAATATAAAGGCGGATGGACTGTTGAAGGGAAAACATATGATATTGAATTTTTGATATCTTCTTACAGGGATCCCGCCACATCGCTATCAAGCTAATAAAACAAAAATCCCCTAAAATGAAAAAATACGCTATTCTTTCTGTGGAATTATAGGAAAGGATGGCGTTTTTGATATGAACTTATCGATTTTTGATGAACTAGAATTGTTTTCTAAAGAGTTGCAACGATATATGTCACCTGATGCTTTAGAGCAATTAGCTAAAAATGTAGGATTTGTTAAACAAAAAAAGGAACGAATGTTCCTTTTTCGTTTTTTCTTTATAAAGGGACCTTCTTGCATGCTGAATTATCTTGAAAAACGATAGCTCCATCAACCATCGTTAAGACTACTTGAACATCTCGTATTTCTTCAACTGGAATTTCGAAGAGGTTTCTGTTTAACACAACAAGATCTGCTAGTTTTCCCACTTCAAGTGTGCCCAATTCCTTTTCTCTGAATGATCCATAGGCAGGGGATAACGTATAATTTCTCAAGACTTCGGATAGTGACAGACGCTCCTGCGGATTCCATCCCTCTGTCGGTGATCCATCATATCCAATTCTTGTTAGCGCACGGTAAATGCCTAGCATCGGATTTAATTGCACAATTGGATAATCAGTACCAAAAGCCAACATTGCACCTGAATCTTTTAACGTTTTCATTGCAAAAACAAAGGGCTCACGTTCTTTTCCAATACGTGAAACATAAGCTATCCGTTGTTCCTTACCAAGAGCCAAATGTTCTGGTTGCATCGATGCAATCACGCCAAGCTTTTGGAAACGAGCGATTTCATCCGGATGAATAACCTCCACATGTTCCACACAATGTCTAGCATCTCGCTTACCATTTTTTTTCTGGGCTTCCTCAAAAGCATCCAAGGTTAGGCGAATCCCACCGTCACCAATCGCATGAATACGGATTTGAAAGCCTTCTCGATCAGCCTCTACAATCCATTTTTTCATCGTATCTGGAGAAACAGCCGTTTCCCCAAGGGTTTCTGGTTTATCTGAATATGGTTCAACTAAATACGCGGTATAACCAGTTAGTACTCCATCAACAAACTGTTTCAATCCCGAGACTCGAAGCTTGTCTGATGCATAAGTATCACGCAATTGTTTCGCACGCTCTATATCATCGTTCAAGGGAGGTGAAAGATGAATCCGCGCAGTTAATTCTCCGTTTTTATCCAAATCACTAAACAATTCAAAATCCTGTAATTCTTCCATAGCAGGCGATCCATACAAATCGTTAACCGAAGTTACACCCAGCGCTGCCGCCTGTCCGAGAAATCTTTTCATCATCCTCATACGGCGTTCCCTTGAAAAATTGAATGCATGATTCGACACTAGTGCATTCGCTGTCTCATACAAAATACCCGTTGGTTCTCCATTTTCATCTTTTGCAATGATTCCGTGGGGCGGATTATCTGTATTTCGATTGATACTCGCAATCTCAAGCGCTTTGCTGTTTACCCAGACATAATGTCCTTCCATATGAAAGAGAATAACAGGACGTTCTGGGAGTACACGATCGAGTGCAGCACGATTGGGAAGCCCCTTGTTGTCCCAATTGTTTGAATCCCAACAAAAACCAATGATCCATGAATCTTCCGGTCTTGAATCAGCAAAATCGGTTACCATTTTTATCGCTTCTTCTTCTGAGCGTGCATCGGCTAGAAAAACACTGTCTTCTGCAAGACTTCCAAATAACATATGCAAGTGAAAATCATGAAAGCCAGCCATAATCAGTTGATCGGAATAATGATGTACTTTCGTGTCCGGTCCAATATATGGATCTATTTCAATTTCAGAACTGATGGCTATAATCTTATTATTAATAATGGCGATATAAGCAGGGATGGGCTTATCCGTAAGACCTGTAAAAACAGCATTACTTGAGATAACAATGTCAGCTTTTTGATTCATATTTATTAGCGACCTCCTAAAATTAATAATATTCTGAATTTTATTTCCGTAAAATAAGCAACAATCGCATATGACGCAAGAGTAGATACCGCTCCTAATTTTACGTTATTTCAAATTGATTTCATGGTTCATTGTATAATTTTTTCGAAAATTCCGGGCAATCCCATTCATAAACAAGATCTTTAGCCAAAAAAAACGATTTAGTCCACACTTAATCTTTGTGTTTCTTCAGCTGTAATTTTTTCGCAAAAAACATTATCATCGTCCTTCTTTCTTGTAAATAATTTCAAAAGATGAATTGATATCAGTATGCTTACGTTACTTTTGTTTCCTTTAAACGTTTCAACTCTTTTCGAAGAAAATAAATCGCAATAAGAACACCCGGAATTTCAGCAGCTGGAGCGGAATACCAAATACCATCAACTCCCCAGTATTTTGGGAAAATAAACATGAACGGGAATGAAAAAAATAACATTTTGCTCACATTAATAAACGTTGCGGACCAGTTTTTCTCTTGTGATTCGAAATAACCGGCGATAAGCAAGCTAACGGCATTTAATGTAAACATGCAATTAAATACGATTGTCGTCCAGATTCCTAGTTTCTGTAAATCCGGATTACCTCCAGAGAAAAATGACATAATTGGATCTGCAAAAATGATTAGTAAAGCTGTCACAATCAAAAATAAGGTAACAGTAAAAATGAGCCCAACCTTAATTGCTTGTTTCACACGATCAAGATTGCCCGCACCGTAATTATAACTAATAATTGGTTGAAGTCCTGTCATCCCACCGAGCGCTACTAAGGCGAGCAGATTTGTAATATAACCGTTTTGAATCGTGAAAGCAGCAACGTGCAGCCCACCACCGTAGCTTTGCAGTAAGTTGTTGAAAAAAATAATGGCAAAAAACATCATGAACTGACTCGAAAAAGATGCAAAGCCTGTCCAAGCTACCTCACCAATTACCTTGAGATTAATCTTCATATCTTTTATTTTTGGCTTAAGCTTTGTTTTACCGAACCAAAAATAAAAGATGAGTAAAACAGGAATCGATTGTGAAATTGTATTCGCCCACGAGGAACCCATCATTCCCATGTCATATTTCGTTACCAGAATCCATTCTGTAATTCCAGCAACAACTGCCGCAACTAACCAACTGTTCATTGATAATACAGGTTTTTCATCGATATTGGTTAAAATACTTAGTACAACCGCCAAAATCGTGATTGGCAATGCAACCCACAATGGTCGGCTGTATTTTACCGCATATGGAAGTGAATCTTGACTCGCTCCAAATAAAGTCATGATTTGATTATCAAAGACCACTCCAAGTACAGCTAGCAAAATGGAGAAGAAAAGAGTAAACCATAAAGTTTGCCCCATAATATTCCTTGCTTCTTCGATTTTCCCTTTTCCAAGTCGAAGTGAAATGACCGCTCCGACTCCTATTCCAAAAAGAACGCCAAGCATACGGGTAATAACTGTGACCGTAAATCCAATTCCGATCCCTTCGATTTCCAGCTCCTGAAAGCCGCTGACGAAATAGCCATCAATAACCGCTACCACTCCAAGAATCGCATTCGCCATAATTCCTGCCAAAGCAAACCGTAAATATAGTAACGGAATACTTTTCGTTCCCAGTGCTGAATCATTTACTGGCTTATTCATCATTTCTGCTTTTTCTTTCTTCGACGAGGGACGATTTCCTGCTATTTCCATTCTCACACCCTCCTAAAAATAGTTTATACAGCAAGTTAAGCCAAATTAATTTGCATACCAACTTACTGGATTGGGAAGCTGGTGCATTGTTGGCTTATAATCTGGCAAAATACTATCCGACTGTTACGACAGCTGGCACCGTGTCCGATCGTTGCTTGCTCTAGGACAATGACATTCTTTCCTAATTTTTGCAAATGGTAAGCAAGGGAAGGACTAGTGAAACTAGCGTAAATATTAACAGCATCTGCCTCTTCATTTCCTTCCTCATAGCCGCTTACATTCGCTGTCTATTGAGAGAGTGTATCCAATTGAATCATCTTATCACTTCCTTCTTCCTGTTTATTTGAAAGAAACATTTTAGTAGGGGATGCCGAATACAGATGTGTACAAAAATTTTTGCAACTACTTGATTTACAGGAAACCTTCTATTAGAAATTAAGCATTTAACAAATGTAACTATAAACGTTATTATAGTTACGCGCTATTTGTACTGAATACAATGAATTATCAATTATTTTTTGTGGCAAGACCTTATATCCCTTTACATTTCCTAATTATTTAGCTGCATCCAAATTAAAATCAAAGATCGCAACAAAGTCGCTATTATTTACGAATGTTTCTGCAAGTGCATATCCAATTCCTTGAGCTGCTTTAGTTACGATTACGGTTCGCCCAATATCACTGATTAAAAGTATTTTTATCTATATTCTCTTTTCCATTTACAACACTTAATCCATTTTGTCTCAGAGATAGGGTGACCACACAAGCCAAAATTGCTAATGCACCAATCACGAACATCCCGTTTGAAATGGCTAATTTTCCGAAGATCATTGGGCCCAAAAATCCACCTAAACTCGCAAATGCATTCACCGTTGCAATGCCGGCTGGGGCGGTTGATTCCGTGAAAAACAGGGTCATAAATGAGAAAAAGGCGCCTACAAATCCATACAATCCAATCGCTGCGAAAGCAATCAACGTTATCATCGTCAAAGCACTATCGGCAAATCCACACAAAATAAAACCTGAAGCTGCAATGAGGAAGCTTGCAATCAAATGTTTCTTATGTTCATTTCTTTTGTCAGAACTCCATCCAAAGAGTAACATGGAAGGGATACCGATTAGTGCCGGTATAATCGTTAACCAGCCAATTTCAATATTATTTGAATTAGTGGCAAATGATTTAATGATACTCGGAAGCCAAAAACTAAGACCGTATATTGCTGTGTAATTAGCAAAATAAATAAAGGCCAATTTCCATACCTTCGAGTCTTTAAACATTTCTAATTTCGATGCTTTATTTACTGCAAGGCTTTGACGTCTTTCTCTATCCAGTTCATTTTCTAGCCAATTTTTTTCTTCCTCTTTTAACCATGTAGCATCTTTCGGACGATTATTTAAGTAAAACAGCGTGACAACTCCTAAAATAATGGCTGGGATTCCTTCGAGAATAAACATCCATCTCCAACCAGCTATCCCATACCATGCAATGTTATCCATAATCCAGGTAGATAATGGGGCCCCTATAATCGTACCAATCGGCAAAGCCATAAGGAGAGAGGCGGAAGCGCGCCCTCTTTCTTTATTTCGAAACCAATATGTAAAATATAAAATAACTCCTGGAAAAAAGCCTGCCTCAGCAATTCCGAGTGAAAAGCGAGCAATGTACAAATGTGTGGCCGATTGTACAAATGCTGTTAAAGCTACTATGATGCCCCATGAAATCATAATTCTAGCAATCCAAACCTTCGCGCCAACTTTGTGCATGATCATATTGCTGGGTATTTCAAATAGGAAATACCCAAGAAAGAAAATACCTGATAATAACCCAAAAACTTCTGCGGATAGCCCCAGACTTGCATTCATTTCTAAAGCTGCAAAACCTAAATTCACACGATCCAAATAAGCAATGACATAACATATAAACGTAAATGGTAAAATGCGTATCATTGTTTTTTTGATTGTTGTACTTTCAATTGATTGATTTAATGAATTCATATTAAACATTCCTCCTAAAATAACGAATCATCATTAGGCTCTACAATATTTAGCAAATTGCTTTGGTGAATATACTCACAGATTTGATAGCTTATCTCTAATCACAATTAGAGAGCATTTCAGTCAGTTTCGCTTTCGTTTTAAATATAGGTAAAGTTCCATCAAGAACTTACAAAACTTCTGCTGTGAGAGATGATTTTGTTAGTAGGAAGACATATTTTGGCTTTCGCGTAATTGTTTTTGTTGTAAACGCTAACATTTTTAGGTCTGCTAAATATCTAATCTAAGGGTTCCTTGTTTAGAAGATTGCTATTTATAAAAGTTGGATTTCTTAAAAACATAATCCATCTGCTTAATAAACTCCTCATTACGGTCTTTTTGACTTTTCGCTTCAATTTTCCCTTTGTAAGTTCAAAATAATCCCCCCTTTTTAATGATTGGATTGATAGTAACACGTGATTTTGTCGTATATAAATAAAGAAATTCTGCTATATGATAATTATATTTATTTTTTCAAAAAGTTGAGAAAATAATGTATATTTAAAATAGTCTATTAATATCAGTTAAAATATTTCTTTTCGAGCAGGGAATTTTATCGACAATAAGAGGCTTATCCATCTAAACAATGAACTAGGGCCTGATTAGACGGATAGAGTATAAAAATACATTTGAGCTATTCTTTTTGTTATTTTATTGATAGAAGACTTTTGAGAAAGGAAAAAAATTTCTTATTACATTTAACAATTGCTAAAATCTGATATAAAGAAAATAATATGTATTACAAAGTAGTAGAGAATTTTAAGGGGTGAATGACATTAATAGAGATTATACAATCCAGACTGTGCAAAACGCTATGCAAATCTTACGTTTGTTCACAGTAGAAAAACGGGAATGGACATTGTCAGAGATTGCTAGAAAAAAATCCATGAGTATCAGTACTACAAAGCGCCTTTTGAATGTATTGGAAAACTATGGGTATTTGGAGAGGGGGTCAGGAACTAAAAAATATAGGCTTAGTCTGTCGATTTTAAAATTATCCGGTATTGTCAAAACAACAATGGAAATTCATCGGGAAGCTCGGCCAATTTTAAAAAAATTAGTCAACGATTTTGGCGAATCTGTCCATATTGGAGTTTTAGAAGGAACAGAAACGATTTATTTGGACAAAATGGAAGGCTTACATCCAGTCCGCCTATCTTCCCACATTGGAAAGAATAATCCAGTATACTGCACTGGATGCGGAAAAGTTATACTTGCTTTTAAAGAACAAACAGAACAGGAAAAAATTATTAAAACGATTGAACTGCAACGGTTTCATCAATTTAGTTCAAAAACGGTTAGAGATGCAAGAGAATTAAAGAGTCATCTTAGTCAAATCAAAAAGCAAGGATATGCAGTTTGTATAGATGAATTTAGCGAAGGCATAACCAGTATAGCAGCTCCTATCTACGATTATAATGAATCTGTCGTTGCTTCAATCAGTATTACTGGACCTAGTAACCGGATAGATATTCCACAAATTGTAGAAGGTACGGTGAAAGCAGGAAAAGACATTTCGAAAAGCCTTGGATATATCTATTAATATGATTATGGAATAAGAAAGAAGGAAAGGTAATGAAACAAAGAAGCTTTTCATCACTTGAAAATGCATTACGTATACTAGAGATATTTAGTGTTGAGGAACCAGATTTTAGTGTGAAAGAGATTGCAGACCGGCTTTCGATTGCTGACAGTACAGCTCATCGATTGCTGTCCACGCTTAAAAAAGAAGGATTCATTGCAAAAGATACTATAAATAATAAATATCGTCTTGGTATTGCTATACGCGCATTAGAATCCGTTTTAATAAAAGATTTGGCCTTATATAATGCATCTACGACAATTTTGTATTCACTGGCTAAAAAGGTGAATGAGGTATCCTCACTCTGCATTTTATATAATAATCAAACGTTTTATGTTAATACAGTGGATTCTGATCGTCCTATTTATGATGGATTGACGTACGTAGGAAAATCTCAGCCTGTCTTAAGTACAAGCGCAGGAAATGTGTTAATTTCCACTAAATCGGAAGAGGAAATAGAGGGGATTATTTCCATGGATGCAACATTTAATAAAACAGATAAGCTTCAGTATGATTTAACCGAGTTATTGCACGTTCAAGAAAAGGGGTACGCAATTAGTTATAACAACTTTTCTTCTGGATTAACATCAATTGCTGCACCAGTAAAAAATAAGAGTGGAGACATTATAGCTGCCATTGAATTAATTGGTCCTGAGCAACGCATTCGGCCTTCCTTTATTAATACATATGTAAAAATGGTGGTAGAATCCACGATAGAATTGGAAAAATCCTTATACAGGAATCATTAATAAAGAAGAAGTATCAAAAGAGTTTTCTGACAGTCAGAAAACTCTTTTTTTATTATGCACCTTTAACCATTCACCACGTTAATTTGTAGCAATACAAAGCAACGAAGAAAGGATAGGTCATGAAGATTGTTTTATACAAGAAAATATCCTTTTTCGGAAGAAAAAAGATACCTTTTCGCTATAAATCGGAAAGCGCTAGAAAATATTCTTGATTGAATATTCTAAAAATAAAAATATAATTTCCACATAGAAGAATGTTTGGTTTATAAATGACAAAATATTGTGATAATATTCAAAATAGTAATTATGAAAGCAATTACATTAAAGGGAGAACGATAATGATAATTTCTGAAAGGAAAAAAGAAGTGTTTATGGAGCCTGGCATTCACGTGGAGGATATTCAATCTCAAAAACTTCAAAAACAACTGGATTATATTTTTGGGAATTCGAAATTCTATCAGAACAAGTTTAAAGAATTAGGTATTGAAAGAAGCGACATTAAAGAGTTAACTGATTTAGCAAAACTGCCGTTTACCTATAAGCATGAAATCAGGGAAAGCCAAAATGTATTGCCACCACTAGGTTCGCATGCGATTGTCGATATGAAAGAAGTTATTCGTGTGCATTCATCGTCTGGTACGACTGGCCGACCGACTTATGTTGGAATCACGAGACATGATTATGATGTTTGGATAGAAATGCTAGCAAGAGCTGCATATACTCATGGGATTAGAAAAGAAAGCAAAGTTGTTTTCGCAATGGGCCTTTCCTTCTTTGTTGGAAGTTCCTTCAAGGATGGAATAGAAAGGTTAGGCGCCACTTTTATTCCGATTGGTACAGGTGCCTCGGATCGAGTCATTAGAAGTATCATCGACTTCGAGGCTGACGCTTTGTTCTGTACGCCATCTTATGCATCTCATTTAGCTGAATTTGTCAGAAGAAATTACAACATGGAGCCTTCCGAGTTAAGCATTAAACTCATGTCTGTCGGTGGCGAGCCAGGTGGGGGATTACCTGAGGTTCGTAAAAAAATTGAACAGGATTGGGGGTGCAAAGTCGTGGAAGCGATGGGAAATGCCGATATGGCTCCCGTGATGTTCAGTGAATGCCAAGAGCAGAATGGTATGCACTTCATCGGATCGGATTACGTCATTTGCGAAATCATTGATCCTGAAACAGGAGAAGTTGTTCCACATAGCGACCATATGGAGGGTGAACTTGTTTATACAGCCATTGACCGTGAATGTGTCCCGCTTGTCCGATTCAGAACAAGAGATCTAGTTCAGGTCGATACAACGCCATGTAAGTGTGGACGACGCAGTTTCCGTCTGCGCTGTGTTGGAAGAACCGACGATATGTTAATCGTTCGCGGAGTGAATGTTTTTCCATCAGCGATCAAGGATGTAGTAAATAGTTTTAGGCCGAAAACAACAGGTGAAATTCGGATTCTACTGAAAGAGAAGCCACCTTTAGCGGAGTCGCCACTTCCAATTAAAGTGGAGTATTCAAAAGGCTTAAATGAAAATGAAAAAGGCACATTGAAGAAAGAAATCGAATCTGTGCTACGAGCTAAACTATTTTTCACAGCTGATGTTCAACTCGTTCTAGAAGAATCGCTACCACGTTTTGAAATGAAAGCAAAATTAACCGAAGATTTATATAAAAAGTAAAAAATAGTTTGAAATGAAAACGTTTAAATGAAGAGGAGATGGATAGAGTGAGCAATATCGTACTGATAGATGGAGCACGCACTGCATTTACAGAAATTTCAGGCACATTTAGAGGGATTTCCGCAACAGATTTAGGAGCGGAAGCAGCACGAGAAGCGATTCGTAAAGCGAAAATTGACCCAGAGGAAATAGATCAAGTCGTATTTGGAAATGTCCAGCAGTCCAGTAAAGATGCACATTATCTTGCTCGTCATGTAGGTTTAAAGGCAGGGCTTCCCATCCATGTACCCGCATTAACAATTAATCGCCTATGCGGAACTGGTTTAGAAGCTATTTTGACGGCCGCACGCTATATTATGAACGACGAAGCAAAAGTGGTGTTGGCCGGAGGAACGGAAAGTATGAGTCAAGTCCCGCACGTGATTCCTGGAATGAGATGGGGGAGCCCGTTGGGTGGGCCTACTATAGAAGATTGGGTGTGGGATGGATTATATGATACGTATGGTGGATGTAGTATGGCTGTTACTGCGGAAAATTTAGCAGAAAAATATAGAATCACTCGTGAAGAGATTGACAGTCATGCATTATTAAGTCATGAGCGGGCGCTGGCAGCGATGGAAAAAGGACATTTGAAAGAAGAAATCGTTCCGATAACGATTCCGGACAGAAAAGGAAGCAGAGTGGTTGAAGAAGATGAACATGTTCGAAAAACAAGCATGGAAAAGCTCGGTAAACTAAAAGCCCGCTTTATCGAAAATGGCGTTGTGACACCTGGAAACGCGAGTGGAATGGTTGATGGTGCTGCGGCTGTTATTGTCACTTCAAGTGAATATGCTGAAGAAAAAGGTCTGAGGCCTATTGCGAGACTGGTTTCCTGGGATGTGGTTGGTGTTGATCCAAAATACATGGGGATTGGACCAGTACCTGCGATTCAAAATGCTTTACAAAAAGCGGGATTAAGAATGGAAGATTTAGACTTAATTGAAATCAATGAAGCTTTCTCTGCACAGTATTTAGCATGCCAGAAAGAGCTAGGTTTTGACCCGGAGAAGGGAAATGTGAATGGCGGTGCGATTGCGCTAGGTCATCCACTTGCGGCTAGTGGTACAAGAATTACTCTTTCCCTTGCTTATGAATTAAAAAGACGTAATAAAAGGTATGGAGCTTCTGCTGTCTGTATTGGTGGGGGGCAAGGGATAGCATCCATTTGGGAACGATTGTAATAGGGCGATAAATTATTTGACAGAAATACAAATATGTGTTCCCGTCAATGATTTTATGAAATCTTGAAGAAATAGAATGTTGGGATTTATTTGTTATTAACTTTTTGAATATTGAAAATATATAGAGGTGCTTAACAATAAAAGTATAAAGGAGTTGGTGAAAATGATCGTAGATTACAAGTTTAGAGTAAGGTGGGGAGATACCGATGCTGCGGGAATTGTATTTTATCCGAACTTTTATAAATGGATGGACGATGCCACACATGAATTTTTAGCTGCTATAGGGTCTCCATCATCTACTTTGTATGTTGAGCAGCAAATCAGTGTTCCGCTTCTTGAAGCGAATTGTCAGTTTAAGAGTCCGCTATTTTTTGAAGATCATGTGACCGTTCGCAGTTCAGTCGTGGAAATGCACCAAAAGGTATTCAAAATAAGCCACATGTTTCTCAAAGATGAAAAGATGGTAGCGGAAGGATATGAAATTCGGGCTTGGACATCGTTTAAAGAAAAACCGAAGGCTCATCCGATTCCGAATCATATCCGAGAAAAAATGATGCCTGAATATGTAGGGATAGTAAAGAATTGAAGCAATTGTTGACAGATAAGAAAGAAGTGAATCACTTTTTTACCATTTAATTCAGATGATACTCCTAAAACAATAAAAGATTATAGCCAATTCATCATTCATAGCTATAACCTTTTACCTTTATATATGCCATAAAACTTAGAAATGGGGCGTAATTCATGGAAAGTGTAAATAAATGTGATGTGATTGTGGTCGGAGCTGGACCAGTTGGGTTGACAGCCGTGCTGGCGCTACAAAAAAAGGGGATCTCATGCGTGATTATCGAAGCGGAGCCGAAAGGCCGTCCGCGTCCAGGCAGCCGTGCGATCTATCTACACAGCGCGACATTAAAACTGTTGGAAGAAACATCAAAAGGACTAGGCTTCGAATTAGCCAAAAACGGAATTATCTGGCCAGTAAAGCGAACGCTTTATAAAGGAAAAGAAGTATATGTGAAAAATTATGGGGTCACCAACAACCAGGATCCAAATAAATTGCCGCACTTTACTGCACTTCATCAAGACCATATTGAAAAACATATCTATAACGCCTGCATTGAAGCCGGAGTGAAGTTTGTATGGGAAGCACCTGTCGTTAAACTAAACATTCAGGACAATGGGATAACATTAATTACCGAATCAGGTGATGTTTGGGAAGCGAAGTATATTATTGGGGCAGATGGTGCCCGTTCAGTGG
The DNA here is from genome assembly GCF_002582035.1 of Bacillus pseudomycoides. Lineage (GTDB taxonomy): Bacteria > Bacillota > Bacilli > Bacillales > Bacillaceae_G > Bacillus_A > Bacillus_A pseudomycoides_B. The sequence goes on along the minus strand of NZ_NUQE01000026.1, from coordinate 34,386 downwards.
TTCGGGACCAGGCGGGCCTTAAGCTGGAAGGGCCACGCACAAACGATACATTTCTCGTTGTAGATGTCAAGGAGGATGAAGAAAATCCCCTTCCTCTTGAACGGATTTTCCATTATCATCACCCAGCAATGGGTCGCCGTAACGTGATGCTCGTTCCTTTTAAAGGTGGATGGCGCGTTGATCTTCAATTACTTGAAGCCGACGACGTTGAAGAATTTACAAATATTGAAGGTGTGAAAAAGTGGCTGTCTAAAGTAATGGATCCGAAATATGCAAAGCGTATTACCTGGATATCTTCTTATCGTTTCCATCAAGTAGTCGCTAATTCATTTACGGATGAAAAGCACCGAGTTCTTTTGGCTGGAGAAGCGGCTCATTTATTTGCACCATTTGGTGCCCGCGGACTGAATTCGGGTGTGCCGGATGCGATTATTGCGGTACGCGGCATTGAAAAAGCCCTTAGGGCAGATACGGAGGAAATGCGTCGGGAAGCGATCGAAGCTTCAGCAACAGAACGTAGAATTGCTGCCCAGTGGAATCGTGATGGATCTACAACCGCGCTCCACCATTTGCAGGGAGAGGCAAAAGAAATTGATATGAAACGAGCAGTCGCTGCTTCACTCACATCCATTGTCCCAAGACTTGGTCGCTGGCTTGATGAAGGTCCGTATGGTCCGAAATTTGGTCCACCTGAATTGACAACGAAATATTAATGCAAAGAGAGAAGCCAATTCGCGTGAAAAAGTGGACCTGAGCATCAGGACAAAGGAAAAAGGAGAGGAACTTAATGGTAGTTATGCTAAATGAGGAAAAACATGGGACCGGTGCTCGTACAGTGAATAATTGGATAGAACGTTTACTAGCTATTGATTGGTATAAACAGGCAGGTCAACAGCAAGAAGGTGCAGTGGAGAAGGTAAATCAATTTATGCGAACACTGGGTGTAAATGAATATGAAGTAAAATGGTTGTCTAAAAATCAGGTGTCCGATGCCATCCAACGTCTTACCTTTGAGGGAAGTAATCTTTGGATAATTTTAGAAAAAGTACCAGATCAATTGAAAGCTAAAGTAAACGAAGCTGGTAATGAATCATTGCTTGAGAAGGTAGTGGATGTCGTACCAGAAGCGGTATTTCATAATGTTTTTGTAAGAGCTTTCCATACGTTTGGTGAAGAAAAAACGGTTCAGTTTCTTGTGGGGCATGCGATGTATGTCAGTATACTGATTTGCACAGCTGTACTGGCTGAAGAACCGAATCTATTTTTACCTATAGTAGAACTGCTTGAAGCAGGTTACCTGCCACTTGGGACAGAAGGTAATACATTTTATCTCGTTTAAGACGCATGAAGAAGCTGTATAGAATAAGGGAATCGTTGTTTAGAAGAGCCTGCCACATATGTTGCTAGCTATATAGATACCTTAAAGTAACTTATTATCTTTCACGAGATTAGAGGATATCTCCTAGCAACTAAAGGGAATTGTTAATAATGAAGAATGATATGAATGGAGGATATGGAAATGAAGTTAGTTACATTTAGCCGCGAAAGTATAAAACAACGTGTTGGAGCGATCGTCAATGAAGGAGTCATCGATCTGCATGTTGCCTATAAGTCTTTACTTGTATCAGAAGGGAAAATTCGCGCCCAAAAAATTGCCGATGCATTTGTTCCGGCAGACATGACTGGATTTTTACAAGGTGGAAAAGAAAGCTTGGAGCTTGCCCAACATGCAATTGACTATGCATTAGAAAACAAAACCGACAATGGATACAGACTTGTATATGATTTAAATGAAGTCAAAGTTGAAGCGCCAGTTCCGGCACCTGGAAAAATGATCTGTGTTGGTCACAATTATCGCGAGCATATTTTAGAAATGAAACGTGAGCTTCCATCATACCCGGTTGTATTCGCTAAATTTGCTAATACGGTCATTGGCCCACAAGATGATATTCCATTTTATCCAATTTCAGAACAGCTTGACTATGAGGCAGAATTTGCTTTCGTAATCGGAAAACGTGCAAGAAACATATCACAAGAAGAGGCTCTCGAGTACGTAGCTGGATACACTATTGCTAATGATATAACGTACCGCGATCTTCAAAGACGCACCCTTCAATGGCTGCAAGGTAAAACTGTTGAAGGAAGCGCACCAATGGGGCCATGGTTAGTAACATCTGATGAACTTCAAGATCCTGCTAGTTTAGAAGTTGTTTTAACTGTTAATGGTGAAGAACGTCAACGTTCTAATACTGCCAATCTAGTATTCTCTGTTCAGTACTTAGTTGAATTTTTATCAAACTTAATGACGCTTGAACCAGGAGATGTCATTTTAACAGGTACTCCAGGAGGAGTAGGAGTTGCATGCAATCCACAAGTCTTCTTGAAAGATGGGGACGTTGTAAAAATTGAGATTGATAAAATTGGTACTCTTGAAAACCGTGTAACGAGTATCAAAGAAGTAGTTGAGGCGAAAAAATGATGACTACTTTAAAGGTTAAAGATTCCGTTAAATCCGTTCAACAGTCGCTTAATCAAGTGATTCAAAAAGCAGAAGGGCTTTCCGACGATGTACTTCGTTGGAACCCTACTGAAGAAGAATGGTCTGTTATGCAAATTCTTTGTCATCTCGTCGAAGCGGTTCCTTATTGGCTTGATGAAATTGAACAGCTTTTAGAGACTCCAGGTAAAGAGTGGGGGAGGGGCTTGCAGAATGAGGATCGTTTAGCTGCTGTAAACAAAAGTAAGGTTGACAGCACTTCTTTATCCGATGTTTTAAAAGAATTAGAAGCGTTAAAACCACAAGTAGAACAAACGCTTAACAAATTAGATGAGGAGAAATTAACGATGGAGGCTCCTAACCGAAATCCTCGTTTTGGTACAAAGCCTATTTTATTTATCGTGGATCATTTACTTGTTGAACATACGAGTAAGCATTTAGGACAAATCGAGCGCAATTTATCTAGGGTCAATAAGTAATGGAATAGGAGGAATAGAGAATGGCTGAAAAAATGGATTTTTTTAAAAGTAAAATAGTTCAGGACTTTACAAGAGATATTCGACAATACAATCTCGGGCCACTTTGGGAGGCAATTCCAGAATTGATGCATCATCAGCCTGAGCCACATGCACAGGCATACCTCTGGAAATGGGATTTACTTGAGAAAAAATTAGGAGAAGCGGCACAAATTTTCACTCCTGAGCGCGGTGGTGAACGAAGAGCAATTTATCTTCAAAACCCTGGTTTAGACTATCGTCAGCCGTGGGGATGGGCATCTACTTCTCAAACGCTTTACGCAGCAGTCCAACTGCTTCAGCCTAATGAAGTAGCACCTTCCCATCGTCATACACAAAACGCCCTTCGGTTTATTACACAGGGTGAAGGCGCTTACTCTATTGTTGAAGGCGAACGTATTTTCATGGAAGAAGGAGATTTCGTTATTACCCCAAAAAACCTCTGGCATGGCCATGGCCATGAAGGTACGGAGCCGATGATTTGGATGGATGTTCTTGATATCCCGACAATCTATATGATGGGTGGTACGTTTTTCCAGCCTTATCCCGAAAGAATCGAACAACCGAAAGTACCGGATAACTATTCTGCACAGCGATATGAAGGCGGTATGGTTCGCCCAATTTCCGATCGTCATCCTAAGGCAGCTCCACTTGGTGCTTATAAATGGAATCAAACATTGAAAGCTATTGAGGGATTATCGCGCTTTGAGCCAGATCCATATGATGGTTATGCTGTAGAATTTATTAACCCATCAAACGGTCAAACAGCGAATCCAAATATTGGAGCATGGATACAGAAGCTTCCAAAAGGATTTCATTCAAAAGCTCATCGCCACACGCATTCGACGATTTACCAAGTATTTAGAGGTTCCGGTTACAGCATAATTAACGGCGTTCGATTTGACTGGTCACAAGGTGATTACTTTATTATTCCGAACTGGGCAGTCCATGAACACGTAGCGTTAGAAGATACGTTCTTCTTCTCTGTAAACGATTTACCGATTATGGAAAAATTCGATCTTGAGCAAGAGAAGCCATATGAAAGCAATAATGGTTATCAGGAAGTAACGGGTGAGTTTAAACCTATTGTTTTAGTATAAACGCATGGATTGTTTCTTTTATCCATGCGTTAATTGTTCTTTTATTTAGGAATTAATTTAAAATAAGAGAGTTGCTTGTTATGAAAATTGAGTTTTTTATCTCGCATTAACGGGAAGTAAGACCTCCACCACAAGATTATGAGGTGGGGTGAAAAAACATTGATGGAAATTTAACTTTATATTATTTTTTTAGCGATAAGCCATACACAATTGTTTCACTTGGTGTTGTAATTTTAAATCCTGTGCTGTAATCTAGCGTCATTGTGTTTCCGATATAATCTTTTGTAAAGTCATCGATTTGAATAACAAGCTGTTCATCTTCAAATACGACATCATTTGCACGATATTCATCGACAATTAAATCGATATTCACATAGACAGTACAGGTATTGCCTATAGTTCCTTTTACTCTAATAATTGTTTTACCTTCGTTTTGTAATTGTCGCAGTTTTTCTATTGCTGTATTTGTAACACGAATATTCATGTAATCCCTTCCTTTTCTTAAACTCTTATTCTATTATGGCAAAAATATAATGAACCGGCTACCTGAGTACATAAGAAAACCTATCAACAATATGTTGATAGGTTGTTATTTTTAAAGCTCACATTTATCTAATGGAATGACTTTTGTTTTCTTTGTAAATTTATAACCTAACCAAAGTATTAAGAAAAGAGGTAAACCAATATATGAAACAAGTACACCGTTCCAATCAATAGATTTGCCCATAAATGCACCGTAGTTTTGACCAAGAATAACAATTGAACATAGTACAAATGCAAAAATTGGACCGAATGGGAACCATTTTGCTTTATATGGTAAGTCATTTAAGTCTTTTCCTTGCGCAATGTATGCCTTGCGGAAACGATAGTGACTAATTGCAATTCCGACCCAAGCGATGAAGCCAGACATACCAGAGGCATTTAAGAGCCATATATAGACTACGCCATCACCGAATAAAGAAGCTAAGAAAGCAGCACATCCAACTAATGATGTTGCAATCAATGCATTTACAGGTATACCACGACGATTTAGTTTTCCTAAAAATTTAGGTGCTTTACCTTGGTTTGCTAAATCCCAAAGCATACGTGATGCTGCATACATACCGGAGTTACCAGCAGACAGAACAGCTGTTAAAATAACGGCGTTCATTACTGATGCGGCAAAGGCAACACCTGCTTTATCGAATATAAGTGTAAATGGACTTACTGTTACATCACTTGCTGCAAGGTTTTCGTTTGTATATGGAATGAGTAAACCAATTACAAGAATTGCTAAAATATAGAACAGTAAAATTCGCCAAAAGATGCTGCGAATTGCTTTTGGAATACTGCGTTGTGGATCTGCAGTTTCACCAGCCGCAACCCCTAATAATTCTGTTCCTTGGAATGAGAATCCAGCTGCCATAAATACACCAATGATTGCCATGAAGCCACCGTTAAATGGTGCATCTGCAACTGTGAAGTTTGTAAAACCAACAGGCTCTCCGCCCATAATACCGAAAATCATAAGAAAACCGACAATTAAAAAGGCGATAACAGTTACAACTTTAATAAGTGCAAACCAATATTCAGCTTCCCCAAATCCTTTGACAGATAAATAATTTAAAAGGAACATAATAGCTAAACAAATCCCACTCCAAAGCAGGGAAGAGGTATTTGGGAACCAAAACTTCATAATTAATGTAACTGCAGAGAGTTCAGCCGCAATCGTGATGGCCCAGTTATACCAGTAGTTCCAACCTAATGCGAACCCAAGAGCTGGATCAACAAATCTTGTTGCGTAGGTGCTAAATGAACCTGCAACAGGCATGTACGATGCTAATTCTGCTAAACTTGTCATTAAAAAATATACCATAATACCAATCGCTGCATAGGCGACGAGAGCACCGCCAGGACCAGCTGCGTGGACAACACCACCGCTTGCTAGGAATAAACCTGTACCAATTGTACCACCAAGTGAAATCATTGTAAGATGGCGAGATTTCAATCCGCGCCTTAGTTCGCCATTTGTTTGTGCAGATTGATTTGTAGACGTAGAGGTAACTTTTGTAGTTGCGCCGTTCATTTTCAACACTCCTTTTCTTGTAAGATAGGAAGGAGCGGGGGGAATAAAAAAAACCGCCAAAGGACTTTAGCGGAGCATTTCAAAAATAGCCACCCCATCATACCTTCCGTTAAGATAGCGCCCCACGTTTACACGGTAATTTTGTAAACGTGACAGTTCTGTTTCTATTCGAAAACAGCCCCAGCATATACTTCCAGAGAAGAAGTATACACTTCGGCAGCTTTTCCTTTCATTTGGAGTTATTGACGTTCTCTGCGTCTCGTCCAAACTACTAATAAAAGCCGCAACCTCTACCTCATCGGATTGATGAGGATTTTTCTATTACTATGATTTTTAATATATCGCAATTGTAATCATTTTCTGAGAATATTGCAAGGATTTTTATGTAGAAAAAAATAGAAAAAAGAATGGCTATTTTAGAAAAGCGCTTTCAAAATTCATCCCGATCCTAAAAAATATGTAATAAGTAACCTCTTGATGAAAAGGTTATACAATAGTTTCGCATTGTGTTTTAAAAAATCCTTTAAAATTAACAGAAAATTGAGATAGATAAATTTCGACAAAATATATTGTAGAGGAGGAGACTAAAAGAAAACAAGCTTCCCTTTATGGGGAAACTTGTTTTTGTTTGTTATATACAATTTTTTTGTTAGTATGTTTTGATTGATTACGAGTCGTAATAACCAGTGCAATTGTAACGACAAGACCTATTGCAATGTAAGAAAGAAATATTATATCTTGATTTACTTTAAAAGTTGTTAAGAGCGTACGGATGTTGGTAAAAATAATGAGTCCTCCGACAAGTACTCCAAGTAAATGAGAAGGAACAATTCGTACTAGAAACGCAGCGATTGGTGCTGCAATGATACCGCCAAGCATAAGAGCAAACACCCAAAACCAACTGACTTGTTCCCAGCCAAGAGAAATGAAAAATCCAATTGTGGCAGCTAATGAAACAGGGAATTCACTCGTATCTACAGAGCCGACAACTTTTCTTGTTTCATTACCGCGTGCAAGTAAAACTGGAGTAGTAATAGGTCCCCAGCCGCCACCACCTGTTGAATCTACAAAACCTGCAAAAAGGCCAAGTGGAATTAACTGCTTACCAGACAGACGTTTATTATTTGTTTGAACAACTTGTTTTTGTAAAATAAATCTTAATAAGATATATACACCTAATGCGAATAAAAATATTGAAATATACGGTTTAATTAAATTCCCTGGTAAGTTACTTAAAAAGCAGGCACCCACAAAAGCGCCAATTGCACCTGGTAATGTCAGTCTTGAAACGGTATATTTATCGACATTTCCAAATCGGATATGTGAAATACCAGATGCGGCAGTTGTAACAACTTCGGCTAAATGAACAGATGCTGAAGCAACAGCTGGTGCAATTCCAAACATGAGTAGTAATGAGGAAGATGTTACCCCATAAGCCATTCCTAAAGCTCCATCAATGAGTTGAGCAAAAAAACCAATGATGGCAAAGATAATTAATTTTTGCATGCTTAATACCTCCGTTTAAAATAAAGTGAAATGGGGGGACTCTTCATCCCCTGCTGATGGAAAGTTTGCCTAATCGAGCTCCTACTGCCCAAAAGTAGTGGGGTAAAATAAAAAAGGCTCCTTTCTCTAGTGAGAAAAGAGCCTTTGGTTTTCCAATCAGCTTTATCATATTTTAATTTTTTTTATTATAATACACATTAATCATATAAATCAACTATGTTTTATATAAAATTTTGAATTGTCAGAAATGGGTGGAAAGTAATACACTAAAAAGGATAAAGTGAAACTACAGTCAGTGGGGTTTTTCTTCATGCCCCGCTGATGGAAAGCCCGCCCAATTGAGCTCTTACTGCCAAAAGTAGCGGGATAAAAATAAGGGTGGTGAGGAGATGTTACAGTTTGATCATCTTGTTCACGTAGTTCAATGCTCTCCAGCTGAAGTGATAAATCAAATGAAAGTACTTGGATTTCATACAGTACAAGGAGGGGAGCATACGAATTGGGGAACATATAATAGCTTATGTTATGTTGATTTGGCGTATATTGAATTTTTAGCGGTTCAGAACAAAGAAACCGCAAACAGAGCAGAGATCCCTCTCGTTCAGCAAACTGTTCGTAAGTTGCAAATAGGGGAAGGGATGATTCAAGTTGCACTGCGTACAGAACATATGGAAGAACTTGCTGAGAAATTGTTGGAAAAGGGATTTCATATAAACGGTCCGTTGGAGGGAAAACGTATAAGAGACGACGGGACTCTATTAAGCTGGAAAATGCTATTCATTGATCAGGAAGATGATAGTCCAAGATTTCCTTTTTTTATTGAGTGGGGTGAATCGGATGAAAAAAGAAAAGCAGATTTACAGAAAAAAGGAGTGATTTCAACTCATAAAAATAATGTAATTGGAATGAAAACAGTGTTTTACGCTGTTAATGATGTAACTGAAACAAGTAAACGATGGGAAGAGTTATTGCAAATAGAGATGAGTACCCCAAAAATAGAGAAGGAATGGAATGCAGTATCTCAAAATTTTTCTCTTGGAAATATAACAATTCAATTCTTTGAACCGATAGGGGATGGAGTGGTTCAGAATCAATTAAAGAATTGGGGCGAGGGACCGTTTGCTGTAGAGTTTCAAGGGGACAAGGAGAATACGAGTGTATATCATGTATGGAATGGTATGTACATATTTTAGGAGGAAGCAAGGTGAACGAAGTAATATTTTTGGAAGTTATACACACTATATGCTGCAATGATTTTTCCATCTTATATCTCAAATTGGTATAAATCGAAAGGCTTCCAATTGTAATGTTGGAAGCCTTTATGAATAACAAAAGTTGATTGCTTTTTGAAGTCGAGAGACCCCCTCAGTAATATGGTTTATATCTACTTTTCCATATGATAGACGAATATAACCATCTTTCGCACCAAAAATACTGCCAGGCATAAAGGCAACTTGTTGTTTTAAACTTTGCATAATAAGTTGTTTCTCTGGAATAGGTTGTTTTAATTTTCCCCATATGTAAATTCCGCCTGTTGGCATAGAAAATGAGAGTTCTTTCTGAAGTGAGCGTTGCAGTGCGTCTGCTAATGTATTTCTTTTTTGTAATAATTCATAGCGTAGCTGTTGTAAATGTGTTTCAAAAGGAACTGTTTCAAAAAATTGTTGCATAAGCCATTGCGGAAAAATACTTAAACCTAATTCCATTTGATGCCGTGCATCTGATAATCGTTCAACAACGGACTGCGGAGCAACGAGCCAGCCGATTCGTAATCCTGGTGCTATCATTTTAGATAGAGAATGAACATAAATGACTGTTCCGTTTGTATCAATTGATTTTAAAGTTGAACATGCTTGTTCTTTATTTTCTAATGTTAATAAGCTAGAAGGATCATCTTCAACAATCGGAATTCGTAAATCGGCACATAAAGATAGAAGTGTTTCCCTTCTTTTTGGATGAAGGAGTGTTCCTGTTGGATTTTGATAATTGGGATTTAAGAAAATCATTTTAATCCGGTGTTTTCGATAAAGTTCATGTACATCGTCTGGATGAATCCCATGTTCATCAACAGGTAATGGGAAAATACGAATGCCAGCCGATTGGAAAAGCGGTAAGGAATAACAATGCGACGGACTTTCAAATGCTACTGCATCGCCTGGATTTAATAAACATTGCACAATAAGATGCAATGCTTGCTGCGCACCGGAAGTAATCATAATCGATTGTTCAGTGGCATCAATTTGTAAATGCTCCTTCATATATGTAGCTACAATTTTTCGCAAAGGAAGGTAGCCTTGTGGATGATCATAGCTTAATGATTGTGTTAACGGTTGTTCGCGTAAAATGGCTTGTAATTGTTGGTGCGGAAACAAATCACATCCAAGTTCACCGTTTGCAAAGTCAATGATATTTTCATTTTGCTGCACTTGCTCACGAATGTAGCGAAGAAGTGGTAAGTTAGGCAAAAATGTCCCGCCTTCCACAAAGCCCCTCCAATTCGGTGTGAACTTTGGAGATACGCCCCACATATGCGTGCTGACACGTGTTCCTTTTCCAGTTGTACTTTCAACAATTCCCAGTGCACGTAGTTCATTATAGGCTGTTGTAATTGTACTTCGATTTACTTGAAGTTGCTCTGCTAACTTGCGCTCTGAAGGGAGGAAACTTCCTGGTGGAAGCTCTCCGTACATAATACGTCTTTCAATATAATCGACAACTTGTTGATATATCGGAATTTTACTATCTGAATCTAACTTCCATTTCATATGTAACGTCTCCTTATTCCTTCATTATCACCATTATAGCAAATTGGCTGGGTGAAAAAACAGCCAATTGGACGGTGTTACATCGGGCCAATTTTACTATGCTAAATAAGGAAGGGGAGATTGGGATGAAACGAAGGCAAATGGAATTGCTCCTAATGTCAGTTGCTTTAGTATGGGGAGCAAACTATACGATAGGAAAATATGGCGTGACATATATGTCATCGATTCAATTTAATAGTATGCGATTTTTAGTTGCATCACCGGTTCTGTTACTTATTACCTTTATTATGGAACGTTCATTACGTATAGAGAGGAAAGACTGGCTCAGACTTTTGGTGGTTGGTATTGTTGGGACAACCTTATATCAAACGCTGTTTATGCTTTCAGTAAAATATACATCTGCAACGAACGCTTCATTATTGATTGCAATGTCGCCAATTTTTACAGGAATTTTAGCTATATTGCATAAACAAGAACGTTTTTCTCTGAAAATACAAATCGGATCAATGCTTTCTTTTGTTGGGGCAGCGCTTGTGCTATTAACAGGGCATACGAATCAGTCTACATATGAATACGCCTGGCTTGGAAATATAATTGGATTAGTTGCGTCGATTGCATGGGGCTGGTATCCGATTCTTGCTCAGCCGCTTATTACGAAATATTCTGCGATGCGAGTAACAGCTTGGTCAACGTTATTAGGAATTGTTCCGCTTGTTTTATACTGCTTTATGAATGTAGATTCCTTAACATGGCCGACCGATATGTTAAGTTGGGGATCGTTAGGATATTCTATTGTATTTGCAACGATTTTTGGACTTGCAATGTGGTACGTTGGAATTAGTAAAATTGGTTCAACAAAAGTAATGGTGTATATGTATCTTGTTCCATTATTCGCGGTTATCTTTGCAGCTATAACGATAGGTGAACAGGTGAACATCATGCAATTATTTGGTGGGCTTGTTATTTTCGCTGGGTTATATGTTGTGAAAAAAGGAACAGTGAAAAAGCCAGCACTCAATTTAAAAAAGGTAAGTTAGTATGAAAAGTGACCACGTCCTGAGAGGAGTGGTCATTTTTGTTTGCATAAAAACATCGCTTGCTTCACAGCCCATTGTTGGTGATCGTGAACAAGCAATAGCTGTTCTTCAGAAGAAGATACCTAATGTAAGATGTGGTCATCTTCAATAGGAACATGATGTTCTCGTACTTTACTACATATGTAAAAATGGCCATCATTTAGATAGTAGACATTTTCTTTTTCGGCATAAAAGTAGCGCTCAGCATTTCTAATATAGTGGTGCACCTTAATTCCCCAGCCTAATTCCTCTAATAATTCATGGTGTAAGCACGCTTCTTTTGTTTCATTATTTTCTATTCCATCGCCAGGTAAAAAATATCGTACTCCTTTTTGGATAATTGCATAAGAGCCTGGGCGTGAGGTGTATTCTATATGCTGCTTTCTATCCCCGAAAGAAGATTTCATTTGCACATCTTTCACCTAATTTCATTTTCTTTAATTGTATCATCGCACATAGTAATATGAATCTTCAAAAATGGATTTCTAAGTTATAAAGGAAAGTGCATCTCAATGGCTAATAACATACATATAAACGAGAAGTGAGGGGACATGACATATGCATATTAGAAAAATTAAGCCTGAAGATTATATTACAATTCATTCTGTTATTAATGAGTGGTGGGGCGGGAGAAAGATGGCAGATATGCTGCCAAAGCTCTTTTTTGTTCATTTTCAAGAAACAAGTTTTATTTTTGAAAAGGATAATGAAATTGCAGGATTTTTATGCGGCTTTTTTTCGCAAACCTTTGAAGATGAAGCATACGTTCATTTCATCGGTGTGAATCCAAAATATAGAAGACAAGGAATTGCGTCAGCACTGTATGCCTCCTTTTTTGATGCCGTTTGGTCTAATGGGCGTCATGTTGTAAAAGCAGTAACATCTCCTGTTAATCAAAAGTCCATTCAATTTCATCGTGATGTAGGATTTGATATTGAAAAAGGTGATAGTGAAATAGAGGGTGTATCTGTACATACAAATTATGATGGCGGAGGCGGAAGTCGAGTGTTATTTATAAAATATTTATATAATGATGTAAGCAGCAAAACAATATAAAATTGTTATGCTGCTTTTTTATTATAAAATATATACTTTTGTTTTTTCTTGAGAGATGTTTTTTAATAAGAGATTATTTGTAACTTTGAAATAAAGTTTGATCATTTTGAAACTCTTTTTACATTAAAGCCGCAGTTACTTTAAAATACTTTAACTCATTTTATAAACCGTCTAAAATGAACATAAAATATCGGGTTCCTCTTTTATTTGAATGATAATCTAAAAATGAAAGGGAGGTCATGCAAATGGACTTACTAAAAAATATGAATAAAGCGTTATCTTATATTGAAGACAACCTTGAGCATGAAATAGATTATGCAAAAATTGCGAGCATTGCCCATTGTTCAGAGTACCATTTTAGAAAAATGTTTTCTTTTCTAGCTGGAATAACTTTAGCAGAATACATTCGGCGTAGACGTTTAACTAATGCGGGTTTTGAGTTAAGTTCTCAGAACGTCAAAGTTATAGATATAGCTCTAAAATATGGCTATCAATCTCCAGATTCGTTTACGAAGGCATTTTATAAATTGCATGGTTTAACGCCTTCAGAAGTAAGACAGCGTGGACATTCGTTAAAAGCATTTCCACGTATGACTTTCCAATTAACGATTCAAGGAGGAGTAGAAATGAATTATCGTATAGAAGATAAAAAAGCTTTTACACTTGTAGGAATCAAAAAAAGAGTACCTATCGTGTTTAAGGGTGAGAATACTGCTATTACTGCAATGTGGGCGGAATTAGACTCCGAAAAGATTAAACAATTAATACAACTTTCAAACACAGAACCGAAAGGACTCATTAGTGCATCGTTTAACTTTTCTGAAGAACGTATGGAAGAAAAGGGAGAGCTTGATCACTTAATAGGTGTCGCAACAACCTCTAAAGAAATACATCATTTTGAGACACAAGAAGTTAAAGCGGTAACGTGGGCTATTTTTATAATTGAAGGAAAGTTTCCAGAAGACACTCAAAATGTATGGGGGCGAATTTATTCTGAATGGTTTCCTTCTTCTAATTATGAAGCAGTAAATGGTCCAGAATTGTTATGGACTGAAGGTAAAGATACTTCCGCACCTAATTTCAAAAGTGAAATATGGATTCCTGTGAAAAAAAGAAAAGCATAGAGTGAAACTTCCATCAGTGGGGGTCTTACTTCCCGTTAATGCGGGATAAACGTTTTTAAATAAAAAGTGGGCACTAATGTTTGTAGTAACCCACTTTTTTTATATAACCGTACTTTCCTTAAAACTCTTCTTCGTTAGTTCAAGAAGAAAAACTGAAATGCCTATTCAAATCAGAATAAGATATTTCAGTTCATCATTTTTTTAAACGGTTTAACTTTTTTGCAAAGCAACATTATTCATGATAGCACTTGCAAAATATAATACCAATGTAGCCTGAAGGTGAATTTGCAGTAAATAATCGCACTTTTGCGGTATGTGTCATGATAAGTCAAAGATGTTCTTTCGAACAAATATAAAATTTTTAATAAAAATCAAGATAAAAGGCAATATAAGGAGGGTTGAATTTATATTTCGAAAGGAAGGATAGCAATTGAGTAAAGTTTTATACATTACCGCAAATCCGAAACCAACTGCTCAATCTTATGGACTTTCAGTTGGACAAGCTTTTTTAGAAGCATATCGTCACGGGGCACCAGATGATGAGATTATTGATCTTGATTTGTACAAAACTCATATTCCATATATTGATGGAGATGTACTTAATGGATGGGGAAAGCTACAAAAAGGGATGGCATTTGAAAATCTTACTGAAGAAGAGAAAAGTAAGATCGCTGCAATTAATAAATTATCGGATCAATTTGTAGAAGCGGATAAATATATATTTGTAACACCGATGTGGAATTTTAGCTTTCCACCGCTAATGAAGGCATATATTGATACAATTTGTATTGCCGGAAAAACATTCAAGTATACAGAAGAAGGTCCTGTTGGTTTGTTATCTGATAAAAGGGCTGTTCATATTCAAGCACGCGGTGGTATATATGAAGAAGAAACAGCAATAGAAAGGGAGTTTGGAGATCGTTATCTTCGGGCCGTTATGAGCTTTGTTGGAATTGAAGATGTACAATCTATTATTGTAGAAGGTATGAATCAAATGCCGGATGAGGCAGAGGATATTAAAGAAAAAGCAATGGCACACGCGAGAGAAGTTGCGAAAGGTTTTGCTGAATAATTAGAAAAAAACCCACAAATTTCTTATAATGGAATTTGTGGGTTTTTTATTTATCAGATAAGTGTGGGGGAATCGGGATGGATATTATTTTCACAGAAGATGGCAAACGTTTTAATTATCGAGTAGCAGCTGTATGTATAGAGAATGGACAGGTTCTTCTTCATCGTGGGAAGGGAGATAACTTTTGGTGTTTACCTGGCGGAAGAGTTCAAATGCTTGAAAGTAGTGAGTCTGCTCTTAAAAGAGAGCTGAAAGAAGAATTAGAAGTGGATGCAAATGTAAAACGATTAATATGGATTGTTGAGAATTTTTTTAATTACGATAATCATGAGTTTCATGAAATAGGTCTTTACTATGAAACGCATTTAGAAGGTTGTTTTATTCCAAAAACAGGTTCTTTTATTAGAGAAGATGGCGGACGAGAATTTGAGTTTCAATGGGTTCAGATAAAGGACCTGCATCATTTTAATACGAAACCTGCATTTTTAAAAACAAAGCTAGATCATTTACCGCAGTGTGTAGAACATATTGTGACAAATTAAAAGATAGACGACTCTGTACCGCATAATTTCAAACAAAAAGAGACTGTCTCTTAAAAATTGGATATTTTGCATAGATTGCTGGGACATTTTCTTGCGAGAATTCATAATAGAGTATATATCCATTAATATCTTTATCGTTGTATGCAAAGGTTTTTAACAAGATGAATAAGTGTTTGTTTAACATTTTTCTATGTAAATTCCACGTTTTTTTATCGGAAGACGGACAAGAAAATACTATCTTCAAAACGCGAAGCGAGCTCAATGGACTAGGGAAACAAACATACTAACTGAATGATCAATCAATAGTAAAAAAACAGCTAGCTTAATGGATGGGCCAGCTGTTTTTTGTGTCTAATTGATAGAGCGAAAACTGTGATTTAGTGATCGTATGGAGTCTTCTATTACAAATGTCGTAGTTTATCGGGATTAGCAACTGAGTAGATCGTCTGAATTTTATTGCCACTAAAAGCAAAGGAGAACACATATGGTAAGTGATCATCGATTGTTAAAATCAGTCCTGGTAGACCGTTGACAGATGTATATTTGATGGTGAACTTGCCTGCATACATTTTCATTAGGATTTGGAGCAATTGAACCACTCTGGCAGCACCGAAAATAGGTATTTGTGCGGCTTTTACTTTGCCGCCTCCATCCGTGTACATTGCGACATCTTCGCTGACAAGGTCCAATAATTGATTTACGTTTCCATTTAAGATGGACTGTATAAACTCTTTTACTGTAGATTCCGCCATTGAAATCGAAGGCTGTTTCTTAGGGTCATATTCCATGCTTTTTTTCGCACGGTGAAAAATTTGCCGGCAGTTAGCATTGCTTTTTCCAAGAATTTCAGCTATTTCATCATAAGAGTATTGGAAGACTTCACGAAGCAAAAAGACGGCTCGTTCTATCGCATTTAGTTGTTGTAATAAAAGCAAATATGCGGTGGAGATGGATTCTTGTTGAAAAAAAACTTGTGAGGGATCGCTAGGTGAATTCTCTATTTCAAGCAATGGTTCTGGAAGCCAGGGTCCGACATATACCTCACGTTTTTTTACGGATGACCGTATCAAATCCAGACAGCGATTGGTGACTATCTTACAAAGATACGCTTTTTTGTTTTCAATATGTTCGTAGTTAGGAAGTTGATGAAAGGTTATAAACGCTTCTTGGACAATGTCCTCTGAATCCATCACGCTCCCTAACATACGATAGGCTAAGGAAAAAAGCAGAGGTTGATAGGTTTGATAAAGTCTTTCCATATTCATAATTTGATCACCTCTCTAGTATTTAATAGTTGTGAAACGACTCGTTTAGCGCTAGCTACGGATGCATCAACGAGCAGCTCCCCATGTGAGACCCAGTCACCAGCAACATATAGTCCCTCAATTTCAGGAACAGCAGGGCCTGGATTTTCCATTCTTTTCATATGAGGAAAATCGTGGACAACCGTCATTTTCGGCAGGAACTGTCTTATAACTAATTCATTTCGCCAGCCGGGTTGAACCACATCTAATACTTGCTCCAACTCACTCTCATCCTTCGCTGCATCTGTTTGTGGACCCTGATATTTAAAAAGCGATATTACTTTTGTCCCATCATCACTTAAGATAGCGGGTCTTGGTTTTCCCTCCCGTGATAGGTGCGAAAAGAAAATTGGTTGATCCAATCCAAAGATAAATTGGTGCTTTGGATTAGGCAATTGGCGTAAACCAATATCTAGACAGGCAACTGTAACAGGAATAGCTTGCTTGTTCCACGTGTCGAGTGCTGTTTGATCCGCATGCGGAACTAGTTTGTGAGAAATAGAAGGAGGTGTAGTTAGTATAACATTCGATGCTTCAATTCTAGTGCCACCCTCACATAAAATCGAGTGTACTTTTTGATCTTGATGTTCGACTGCAACCACTTTACAACTGGTGATCAGCTCCACTCCTTGTCCGGCAGCAAGTTCACGCAGTTCTTCTACGAGTGTCCCCCAGCCTTTATCAAGATACAAGACTCCTTTTAGTGAACGCTGCAGCTGCTTTAAGGCAGGACCAGCAGCGTGTAATTCAGGTGCAAGCACATAAGTGGATGTTCGGAGCAGTGCATAGAACACGTTGCGCAGCATTGGATCATGTAATTGAGTTTCAATCCAATCACGGACACTGATCTGGTTCCAAACGCTTGTGTCCATTTTTCCTAATTTAATGAGCCATTTTGCCAATTCGATTTTTCCTCCCCAACTTAGGAGCATTGTTTGAAAGAAGGAAGATATGTTCGTTGGAAAGGGCAATAGTTGTTCTTTCCACATTCCGTAATAATCATCAGTAGACGGTGTGCTTCCCTCAAGTCGTAATCCGAGTTCGCGGAATACTTCATACGCTTCCCCTTTATACAGTGCATGCCCGCCCAAATTAAAATATACACCCTGCTTTTTGTTGGTGATGGCTTTGCCTCCTAATTGCTTTTGCTGTTCCAATACAATGGTTCGTTTCCCTGCTTTTGCTGCATAGATTGCAGCCATTAAACCCGCAATTCCTCCGCCTACAATTGCCACTTCATATTTTGTCATCGTCATCATCCTTTTCGATTATTTACTAATATAACGGATGAGTGAATGATTCTGTGACAAAATGGAGGAGAAAGTTTTTTGATGGAGTGGATTGTTAGGTAATACGAACTGATTCAAGAAACTTATTTATGGCCGCACCAAAGCGTTTGATAAAAAAATGGATTGAGATGCATAAGAAGTAAGGTTTTAATAGCTACGAGGAAAAAAGTCCCTGATTGGTTAACGAGTATTCCTCCATAATTAAAGTTATTCTGCTTCTCAACTATGTATATATGGAAATATAGTTGAGTAATAATTCTGGTGAGCAAAGGGAATAGTAAATATAATTTTGAGCAGTAGAAGGGATAACTGCCCATTAAAAAGGGGATAAAAACAAAATTATTGCTTTTCAAATGAAATTCATGTATATTGATTGACATATCAATTATTGATATGTCAATTATTGATATGTCAACTTTTTGAGTAGTCTAAAAAAGGGGTGGTAATTTGAGCGATTCATGTTCAAAGGAAGCGATTATTTTATATAAATTACATTTCCTCAATAAGGACATTAGTTCGAAATTCGAAGGTTGTACGGGGATTAGCCAGTCTAGACTGGAACTTTTACATCAACTTTATCTAGTAGATGAAATAAGTCAAAAAGCACTTCAAAAAGAAATCAATATTGACAATGCAGCAATTACCCGGCATTTAAAGCAACTTGAAGCTAATGAAATGATTACAAGACGTAAAAATCCGAATGATAATCGAATAACCCTTGTTAGTTTAACGGATGCTGGTCGGAATAAAATTCACTCCTTTCAAGAGGAAAAAGAGCGATTTGCAACATCTGTGTTAAAGGATTTTAACGAAGAAGAACGCGATGAACTTCTAAATATGTTAAATCGCATTCAAAAAAATATAAAAGAATTCTAATATCATTATTAGACAGAAAAAGGGAGCATTCAACTATGATTAACACACAAAAAACAAATAATTTTACAGAAATTATAACAGGTCGACATTCTATTCGAAATTACGATCCTACTGTGAAAATTAGTAAAGAAGAAATGACAGAGATCCTTACAGAAGCAACTCTTGCACCATCTTCTGTAAATATGCAACCATGGCGCTTCTTAGTAATTGATAGTGCTGAAGGAAAGGAAAAGCTTGCGCCACTTGCTAAATTTAATCAACGTCAAGTAGAAACTTCAGCAGCAATGATTGCTGTTTTTGGTGATTTGAATAATTTTGAAAATGGTGAAGCAATTTACGGTAAAGCAGTTGAACTTGGATATATGCCTTTAGACGTAAAAGAAAGTCAAATGGAGAAGCTTACAGGTTATTTCTCAACAATTTCTCGAGAAGATATGAAAGACGTAGTTTTAATTGATGGAGGTCTTGCAGCGATGCAACTTATGCTTTCAGCTCGTGCTCACGGATACGATACATGTCCAATCGGTGGATATGAAAAAGACAAAGTTGCAGAGGTATTTGGTTTAGATAAGGATCGTTATGTACCAGTTATGTTAATATCAATTGGAAAAGCAGCTAACAGTGGTTACCCATCAGTTCGCCTTCCAATTGATAAAATTGCTCAGTGGAAGTAATTGTTAGAAGAGCACAAGGTTTCATCATTTACGTGATTGACTTTTTTATATACAAATACAAGTAGAAAAGTGAGAGGAGACAGTACTATGATTATAATTCATGCTAAATTTCATGTGGAGCCAGCAAAACAAGAAGAGTTTTTAAATGAGATTCAGCCGCTAATTAGTGGTTCAAGAAAAGAAAGTGGAAATATGTCTTATGATTTGTACAAGGATACCGAAAAAGAAAATGTCTATACAATGGTAGAGGTGTGGGAAAATGCCGAAGTAGTTGCTAATCACAATAAGAATGAGCATTTCACTTCTTTTGTTGGCAAAGCAAATCAATTTTTAGTTGCGCCATTAGATATAAAAGCTTTTGATGGAAAACCACTACAAGGGTAATAACAAGGAGAGCGTATAAATTGACGCACTAGTTTGTGAAAAATTATGATACGGTTTTAGACAGTTTCCATCGTTTCAATGAAATGTAGGTGGAATTTTTAATTAAGGGGGAAGAAAAATGACAAATTCAAATAATAAAATAGCCAGTATCTATGAAGGCACGAATATAAACAATTGGGGATCATTTCAAAACGTGGAAGAAACAAAGTTATTTGATCCGATTCAAATTGGAGCTTGGTCTCTTCGTAATCGTGTGGCAATGGCACCGATGACGCGTTGTTTTGCTAATGATGAGACAGGGGTAGTTGGAGCTGATGTAGCCGAGTATTACCGGAAACGTGCGGCAGATGGTGTTGGTCTAATTATTACAGAAGGAATAGTAATTAGCCCAAGAGCGAAGGGGAATCCAGGTGTCCCAGGTATTTATACAGAGGAGCAAATTGATTCTTGGAAGTCAGTAACAGATGCAGTACATGAAGAAGGTGGAACAATTATTGCGCAAATATGGCATGTAGGACGTATGAGCCATCATGAACTAACAGGTGGATTCTTACCACAAGCACCTTCAGCTATTGCGGCACAAGGAAATGTCCCACGTTTTCGGAAGCCTTTTGATACGCCAGAAGCGATGACAATAGAAGAAATTCAAGAGACTATCGAACAGTATGCACAAGCTGCTAGGAATGCAATAGAAGCAGGTTTCGATGGGGTAGAAATTCATGGGGCACATGGGTATTTAATTGATCAATTTGCTTATGAATTTGCGAATCATCGAAATGATCAATATGGCGGAGATTTAAAACAAAGGTTAACATTTATGAAAGAAGTATTGCAAGCCGTTATAAGTGCGATTGGTGCAGATAAAACGCTTATTCGTTTTTCGGCATTTAAAGGTGATAACCCTAGCTACATGTGGGAAAATCCTGAAGCAGCAATTCAAACTTTCGTAGAGATGTTCTGTGAAGTAGGATTAACGATGATTCATCCTTCAACAATGAATTATACGCAAGTTATAGCTGACGGAAAAAACTTACATCAATTAGTTCGTAAATATTGGGATGGTATAATTGTAGGAGTTGGGAATTTAAATCCAAAAGAGGCAGAAGAAGCACTACAAGAAGGTACAATTGATGTAGCGGCATTTGGTAGACCATTGATTTCTAATCCGGATTTTGTTCATCGTGTTAAACATGGGGAAAGTTTAGAGGAATACGATGCAAAGCAGCATCTTGCTACATTAATATGAATAATAATAAAAGAAGAGCACATAAGGTGTTCTTCTTTTATTATGTAAGCAAAAAATATAAGAGAATAGCATGATAGGGAAAGCGAAAATGAATGAAACGCTACTCGTTATTATTAGTATATTAATATTGTTTTGCTATTCATTATCTTTTTTTTACTTTAAAAATATCCAACTTTTATGTAAGCTCTCTATACTTCTTTGATAAACGAATGAACTCTGTTTTATTTCTTTTATCTAACGCTTGATCTATCTCCATCATAATATTCATCTTCTTCTGTGTAATTAGAACACTTTTTTAAAATTCTTCAGCTATTTTAGATGCACCTTTTATATTACCCTTATCATACTACTAAAAACCTCGATGACTCCAGTAGGAGAAGTCGAGGTTTTTAGTTAGTATTGAGATTCAAGCTTATTTTTTCTTTTCTTTCACTGAATCTCGATATTTGTATAATGTATGAACTTCTCTTTTAACTTTCTGGAGAAGTTCAGTATCATCATGATTTGCGTACCTTGTAGCGTTATATGCATCGATAATCACGTCAAATTGAATGGCAACCTTTTCGTCTCTATGAAGTCTTTCCATCCATTGTTCAACTGTTTCACCGCGTAGCCGATTTAATGGTGGTTTTAGTTTCTTTTCCAAATTAAAAATTTCTTTGCGAATTGCATTGTTTGGTGGTCGTAACTTTCGGTTTCGCTTTTGTATATTTCGTTGATCTGGACCAAAAATGATAGATTCGTAGGAAGCTATACGTCCAAAGTGTATTTCGTGACGCTTTTTAAATAATTTCCAAATTACATATATGGCAATGATTGCTATAATAAGAATTGCAATAGATTGTAAAATCAAGGGATTATATACTTTTTCCGTAGGCGGTAAAGGTGGTGATTCACCTTGACTTAACTTACTCTTTCAAGAATCATCTGTGGGTTTAAGTTCAGCCCATAGAAATAGCGGATTTAACATATAACCCACCCCTAAAGAAATCCATTGCACCATATAAGCAATGATGTTTCTTACATACGGGAATATGGAGATGAATAAAAAACTAAAAATCCCAATTGCTGTAACTGATAATAATCTCATTGTTTGTTGATTTCGATTAAAACTTGTAATCCATAATGTTAGGAGTGTATAGGAAATAAATAATCCTATTTCCAATATGGATGGCAGTTGCATATGGAAAAGGAAAGAACAGAAAGACCATAAAAATGCTCCTAATAACTTGTGAAATGGTGTAACATCATCTTTTGCGTACACAAGAAAAAAGAAAAACGGCAATAATACGGAACCTATAACAGAAAATAACGACAAAGAATAACAAGTAATGATTTGTAGTATGAATAGCGCTACGAGCCATACCTTTTTCTTTTGTCCAGTTTTCATAATAAGCAGTAAGCAAATATGACTGACTAGAAGAAATAAAACAATGTGTAAAACTTCTCCTTTTTCAGTTAACAAAGAGAGAAGGAGAATAAGAATAAAATCATTAACGTACCGTAGCCATGTATTCAAGGGCTTCTATCACTCCTTCATTGTGAACAATATAGGTTGGCTGCATTGTATGAGGGATATCTATTTTTTGAACGCCAAGAAAAAACATCGTAGACGACCTCACTCTTTTTCTCATCATATAATGTAGAAAACCATCTCGCGGCAGTAATGTACTATCTTCTGAAATACGCGCGAGTTCTTCTAATGCTTTCGCATAATGCATTTGCCCTTCATTTAGCGTCAGGTGCAACGGTCCATCCTCCGCTAAAATACTAATAAATAATTCAAATGGAACTTTCTTTTCAGTTGCAATTTGACATATGTATGTTGCGTAGGAAATCAGGTCTTCTATATTTTCTTTCCACCCAAGCCCTCTATCTGAGGCGAGACATATGCAGATTGTCCAGCTATAATTTTTTACTGCTTCATATTGCTTTGCTTGTAAACTTTGCATTTTCGCTGACGCCTTCCAGTGGATGGAACGAAATGATTCCCTTTCATACTGTTTGACTCCGACAATTGACGTTTCATCATGAAAAAAAGAAAAGTTTGTTTTGTAAGAGCCTATTAATAGTTGCTGTATTTCTTGTAATCCAGCGATTTGTTTTGAGGCAGGGTAGACGATAATTTCTGTTTTTAATTTATGCATAACTGGTAAATGAACTTGAATGATGTTGAAGGGATCGCCAATGATACATTCAAACTGTTCAATTTGGAAAACCCCTCGTTTTGTCGCTGTGAAAGTTAAATCCCATTTTTGCTGTGAGCGAGCAGATTGTGAGAATGGAAAAGAAAAGAGCGTTTTTGATATTTGTTCTAGGCCTATGCTTGGATGAGTAACGAGTGATGGATTGATATGAAAGAAACATTTTCCATTCACCAAGGGCAGTTTTGCTTTATTTTGTAACATAATAGATAGTTGTCCGCTCTCTTCTGGAAACAATCTCGTTGTTTGTTTTTTATTCATAATTTGAAAGTGTGCCTCTATATAAGTGACGTACTGATAAATAAAAAAAGAAAACATGTAATAAAACAAAAAAGGATATACGATAAATAACTGGGGTAAGTAGAACGTGAACAACAGTGCAACCGGAATCGTTAATTTAATGATATGACTTTGGAACAGTAAAGGGACGGTGACCATTCATGTTTGTTCAATCTCCACCGGTACATCAACTTCTTTCAAAATCGCTTCTATAATTTCTTGTTTTGTCGTACGAAGAGCACCTTCCATAGATAAAATAATACGATGTTTCCAAATGTAAGGAAGTAGTAATTGCATGTCTTCTGGTGTACAAAATTCTCGATTCCGTAAAAAAGAAAGAGCCTGAATACCTCTTACTAAAGCGAGTGTTCCGCGTGGACTAATTCCATTTGCAATAAAGTCATGATTACGAGTTGCATTAGCAAGCTTGATTATGTAGTCTTCTAAAGGTTCTGATACATGAACTTCTTTTACTTCATTTTGTACTTGTGTAATATCATCTAGTGAGATGACAGGATGAAGCTCGTCTAACGGTTTGTTCTTTCGAAAACGTCTCATCATTTGGAGCTCTTCTTGCGGAGTAGGATAACCAATCGAAATGGTCATTAAAAAACGGTCAAGCTGTGCATCTGGAAGTGGAAATGTTCCTTGTGATTCGATTGGATTTTGCGTTGCAATTACGAAAAATGGTTTCGGAAGAGGTGTGGATTGCTTTTCAAGTGTAACTTGTCGTTCTTCCATCGCTTCTAATAAGCTTGATTGTGTACGTGGCATAGCACGGTTAATTTCATCTGCTAATAATAAATTTGTCATAACAGGACCGAGGCGTAGTTCAAATTCACTTGTTTTTAGATTGAAGTATTCAATACCTGTTACATCACTAGGCAGTACATCAGGTGTGAACTGTACGCGGGAAAATTGGCTGCCAATACTTTTCGCAATTGTTTTTGCCAGCAATGTTTTTCCCGTTCCAGGTACATCTTCTAATAAGACGTGTCCATTTGCTAATAAAGAAACTAAGAGGAGATCAATTACATTTTCTTTTCCGACAAATACGGAAGAGATATTTTCTTTTAATTTATGTATCATTTGTTTCTTCCTTTCTTACAAGTCTTTTCTATTGATTTTAACGAAATTTTCTAAAATTTTAAATTATTATTCGTTATAATATAATGTAGACGTGTTTTAATGAAGAAAAATACACAAATAAGTAGCCCTATGATAAAGAGCTACTTGCAATTTGTTTTTGTATAATCGAACAAAGTTGTTTTCTTACATTTTGATTATATATTTCTCGAAATTGTACCCAATCATCGTTGTAGTAAAGTGCGATGTGAGAGCTGAAAAAATAAGGATGTTCTTTTACTTCATCAATACGTTCGTATAAGTATTCCTCATATCGCAGAGCAGTAGATTCCGTCTTTTCTTTATATATAAACAACAACCTTTTATTTGTTGTGAATACTACTCCGGATGTAGAGTGAAGTCTACCTAAAAATAAAGATAGAGAACATTTTGTGTGAAAAAGGATTGTTTCATTTTCGTAGAGTAGGTTTTTTACTGTATCTTGTAATGTTGGCATTGCAAACACCTCTTTCTATATATAATGATTATATTATTTAAATGACGTTCGATAATTTCCGTAGTCTTTTCAGAATAAATTAGTTAAAAAGAAAAGACTACATACTATACGCGAAAGAGTATGAAACAGAAGAATTATATAAGGGGTTAACTGGTTTTGGAGGAGGACATAGCCCATAGCGGGAGGCGTATCCGCAGATGTAAAGCATCGAGGACCTTAAAAATAAGAATAATCAACTATCTAGAAAACTATTAGACGATACAATACAATATGAAATATAATGATAATACCAGTGCATCTCTTTTTTTAATGTGGGTACGCTTTCGAGCAGTAACTCTTTCGATAATTTTGAAGCATTGGTTTACACAGGAAAAAGACTCCGCAGCAAGAGGTGTGGATCTGAAATAAAGTTGCGATTTTTATAAAAAAGACGCGATGTTTTGAATAAAGTCACGATCTTTGCAAAAAAGTTGCGAAGCTTTACCCTTTTGGATATTTTTGTCTGAAGGGGTGTTATTATGACTTAAAGAAAAAGAACATCTGAATAAAAGGTGGATTAAGTAATTATTGAGTGACATAGAGTTGTTCCATTAAAGGGTCATATTCTGGAATAACGGGTAACCCCAAGATACCTGTAACTTTTATATTTAAACTTTAGGGGAATAATAAAATCCTTTTTGGTTAAGCCTTAGAGGACATTAGAATCTTTAATTCTTGGTGTTAATGTCCTCTATCTTGATAACGCTCATTTAGGTCTGCACGACATTCTGTTCAGGTCCCAGTTGATTCGGATTTTGAGAAAAACGGTAGTATGTAACGCGTTTTTTGTTATTAGTTTGATGGGCATGGGGTTTACCCTCTTACAGAGTTAGAAGACAACTCGGACATCTCTGTTACTGTGGTTGCTGACCATCGTACTGCTTTTTCTTCATTCTTGTGCCCAGTATGATGAGGGCGACATAGATTACGATGGCAATCGAATCTATAAGCGTATCCGTAAGCCCCGATACGTTAAGCAATGCCGTTACACCAAGAATAACCATCAGTCGGACGATCAGGATCGCCGCAATCAACCATGCGGCAAACCGGATCTTTGATCGCTCGGTTTGGAATGACATGAAAATGAAAGCGATGCCGAAGACCAGATTTTCCGCCGTGATAATGTGCCAGACATACGTGAATACTGTCCGGGTACCCACGGATATCGCCTCAATGTTGAGCGTCGGTAACACAGCGGATTGCCCGTTCCATGCATGTGTGACGGCAAACAGCATCGCAAGGACGCCTGCAATCAGATAATAAAAATTCCTAACCTTGATGTTCACCACAACCTTCCTTGGAAATTCCAGGTTTCTTCTTTCTCTTTTTTGTTTACTTCTTTATTATTTTTAATTTATTTCCTTAAATTGATTTTATTCACTTTAATGCAGTAAGAACGTTACTTTAAATAAAGTGGCTTATTTCCGTGACCTTGTCATTTTATGCCACAAACGGGTGCGATTGTGGAACAAGAATCACAAAGGTGATACATATTATACATGACTAATATGTATCACCCTTTATTTTTTATGACTTTTTACGTTTTAGGTATTGATAATATATAAAAGTCTGATTGTTTATAATAAAGTTTGATAACTTTCAAAAAAGTTTAATCAACAATCCTGTATTGATATGCAGGATTGTTTCTTGTTCAGCAATCGGGCCAGTTTAGTTAAATAAGAAAAATAAGTTTTTTAATATGGAGAAAATATATTTAGCTTTATTTCTTAGAGGGAGCAAAGCTTTTAATTTATAATAAATCCAGTAAAGACATAAGAGGTATATACTAATGAACAACAAATTTCTAGATCTATTCGGTGAGTTCATTGAAACAGAAGACGGCTTTTTACTTAAAAAGTTAATGGGCAAGTAGTGAATAAGATAATCGAAAAATAATGGAGGGATAGAATTGCTATATTCACATGAATAGCTGCTGGATGGGAATGATCAGCGGTGTAATCATTGTGAAAGAAGCATAGGAGGAAGTAAAAGCTCCATAAAGAAAATCAGCTGTATCCAATGGGTATAGCTGGTTTTAAAAATAGTTAGAAAGTCCAGTTGACACCCCTTGCTACTCGGTGTTACAATGTACTTGTAATAAGCAATACTGAGTAGCGTGTTTTCCAAAAAGCTATTCAGTAAAAATTTCCCTTAGTACTCTGTTATACTGAATATAAGTCAGACAAAATAGAGGAGGTAAAGGAGGATCTGAACATGGAAAATTTAACTGAAATGCTGAAGGGTTCGCTGGAAGGCTGCGTGCTGGAAATCATTAGCCGCCATGAAACCTATGGCTACGAGATTACCCGCCGCCTGAACGAGCTTGGGTTTACCGAAGTCGTGGAAGGGACGGTCTATACCATCCTCGTGCGATTAGAAAAGAAAAAACTTGTGAACATGGAAAAGAAACCGTCAGATATGGGGCCGCCCCGCAAGTTTTACTCACTTAATGAGGCTGGCCGCCAGGAGCTTGAATTGTTTTGGAAAAAATGGGATTTTGTATCATCAAAAATCAACGTCTTAAAGTCAATCTAGCTTCATAAGATATTCCATCCGATATTTTTGGAGTATCTTGTTCAGCTTTATAAAAAAGGAGGAAAAATAACATGATGGAAATGTTCAAAAAAATAATTGGTGATAAAAAAGAATACAAGATGATGATGGCACGGGTTGAAGCCCTGCCAGAGGACTACCAGTTTGTATTTAAGAAAATTCAAAACTACATGTGGAATTTCTCAGCGGGTAACGGGATGGATATGCTACACATACAGTATGAATTAATCGATTTGTTCGAAGCCGGTGCGGCGGAAGATAGACAAGTGTTGGAAATCACTGGGGACGACGTGGCGTCCTTTGCTGACGAACTAGTGGCAAACGCTAAAACCTATGTCTCCAAGTATCGTGAAGATTTGAATCAAAGTATCATGAAGCGATTGAGAAAAAAATAAATTTAATAAATAGTACCGACTGATTAGCTGGTTACAAATGTGAATTGCTGCCATCGCTATTCAGTTATATTTTTAACCTGGTACTAAGTAATACAGATTATCAGTCATACTAAATAGAAGAGTATAGGCAATCTAGCTCCGCAAAGCGCTTTTTATAAGGAGGAAAAAAGTATGAGCAATGCAGCGATTTCTGTAAAAGGGTTAAAAAAATCCTTTAAAGACAAGGAAGTCTTAAAGGGGGTGGATTTTGAGGTGCGGCGTGGCGAAATTTTCGCACTGCTGGGCTCAAATGGAGCGGGCAAGACGACGACGGTCAACATCCTCTCGACGCTGATGAAGCCCGATGGCGGCGAAGTAGGTATTTGCGGCTTTGATGTCCAGCGTCAACCGGATCATGTTCGCCAAAGCATCAGCCTGACAGGGCAGTTCGCAGCTTTAGACGGCATGCTCACCGGGCGGGAAAACCTGATGATGATCGCCAAGTTGCGTGGAGTTTCCACTCCCGCTCAAGTCGCCGACAATCTGCTTGCAAGATTCAGCCTGACCGATGCGGCCAACCGCCGGGCAGACCAGTATTCCGGCGGGATGAAGCGCCGGCTTGACATCGCCATGAGTCTGATCGGGACGCCAGCAGTCATTTTTCTCGACGAACCGACGACAGGGCTTGACCCCGAAGCGCGGATTGAAGTCTGGGATACCGTCAAGGAGCTTGCCGGCGGGGGCACAACCATCTTGCTGACAACCCAGTACCTGGAGGAAGCCGAACAACTGGCAGATCGTATCGCCATCCTGCATGGCGGAAAAATCATCACGACCGGTACCCTTACCGAACTCAAAGAGATGTTCCCGCCAGCGAAAGTGGAGTACATCGAGAAGCAACCGACATTAGAGGAAATTTTCCTCGCGATCATCGGCAAAAAGGAGGAGATGTAAATGAAAAGCAAAACAGGGGTATTATTAGAGCGTTTAATGCGCAACATCATGCGCAGCCCGGATACGATTATCACAGTGGCGATTACGCCGATTTTGATGATGCTGCTGTTTGTCTACGTATTTGGCGGCGCCATAGAGACAGGTACGGACAACTACGTCAATTATTTATTGCCGGGAATCTTGCTGATGGCTATCGCATCCGGCGTCGCTTACACTTCCGTGCGGCTGTTTACGGATGTAAAGAGCGGGCTAATGGCGCGTTTCATTACCATGCCCATTAAGCGCTCGTCGGTATTGTGGGCTCACGTATTGACCTCGCTTGTTTCCAATGCGCTTACTATCGTGGTGGTTATCCTCGTTGCTCTCTTGATGGGTTTCCGTTCCAGCGCTGATATCCTGGATTGGCTCGCGGTAGCTGGGATACTCGGGCTGTTTACGCTGGCGCTGACATGGCTGGCTGTCATTCCTGGATTGACAGCGAGATCTATGGAAGGGGCGACAGCCTACTCGTACCCGCTGATTTTTCTGCCGTTTATCAGTTCGGCCTTTGTCCCCACTGAAACCATGCCTAAAATTGTCCGTTCGTTCGCTGAGAACCAGCCCGTGACTTCAATCGTGAATGCGATTCGTGCCCTCTTGTATGAAGGGTCTGTTGGCAACGATATCTGGATCGCGCTTGCTTGGTGCGTCGGCATCATGGTCATCGCTTACTTCTTCGCCAGTAAAGCATTTAAACGTCAGTTAGGGTAAGTACACCATCGGTTCGGTGTCTCATGGCAACTAAATCTTCCGAAATAAAATATATGTTTGGAAAAGCACGGAAAAATTTTCCGTGCTTTAATTATTTGTCATGTTCTCAGGGTAACGATTGTCGATATAACACCTTCATGTTATTCAACAATCGGGCGCTATTGTGGAAGATCTAAGGTGAAAAATGATCAAACTTTTTTATAAAACCGAAATTTAAATATGCTAAAGAAGAATCCATTTTGATCAAACTTTATTTTAAAGCAACATTTAGAAAATCGGTAAAGGTAAAGAAATTGTGAAGATTTTCACTTTAACTAACGGTCAGGTTAGTCCAAGAAGGAATATTTAAATATAACGTTGAATTTAGCTATGATAATGGAATTGATCAAAATTGTTTAGTCATTGAATGTGTTGGAGGAAGAGCTAATGAAAAAAGCAGTATTATTTTCTTTGAAAGAAAATTTCCAAGTGCAAACATGGTCCTTATTAAGGAACAGCTCCCGAACCTTATTGATACTGGTTTTGGGAGTGATGCGAAAGATACAGAGCGATTAATTAAAGAAGTAGGTGTTTCACCAGAAGAATTACACCTTATTGTGAACACGCACTATCATAGTGACCATGTAAGAGGCAATTTTTATCTTCAAAAAAATTATGGTATTTCGATTGCTACTCATAAATGGGAAGCCAATTTAATTAATTCTTGTGACCACGAAGCTTGTAGTGCAGAATGGTTAGAACAGCCTGTATCCTGCTCGATTAAATGATTCGTTCCGGAGCAGCAAGCTGGCAGAATAATCATTTAATCGCCACCACCCCATATCAAGCACCACAAAAGAAATGGATGAATAGGAACATAAAGCCGAAAGATTGGAAACTTCAAGATTTTCTCATCTAACTAAAAGCTCATCTTAAAAGTAAAAAATTCCGGGGGAGATTTATATGCCATTAAAAGTAGGAGATATAATTTCGTTTGAACGGACTTTTTCAGTAAAGGATGTTGAATTATTTACAGAGATTTCAGGAGATGAAGGGATTCATCATAGAACCCCAGATGAACAGGGAAGACTTGTAATTCAAGGATTATTAACGGCAACCCTACCAACAAAAGTAGGTGGAGATCATAACGTACTAGCTCGTAGTATGAATTTTGAGTTTTTAAGACCTGTTTTTACGGGAGATACAATATTTTGCGAAGTAACAATTGAGGAGTTTGAAAAGCAAGATAATAATAGAACAGCCATTATGGCATTTTTCTTATGCACAAATCAGAATGAGAAACAAGTATTGAAAGGAAACTTTGCTGGAGTGATATTATAAACTTAATATGACTTATTCAACTAAAGGGTGCGATTGTGGAGTAACACAGGCAGAAAATGATCAAACTTTTTTATAAAAACTAAACATAAATCTGTAAGAGAAGAATCCATTTTGATCAATCTTTTTTCAAAATGGATTCTTTTATTTATCGTAAAATGCTGGTTTATGAGGTGTTTTTGAACAAACTTTATTTCAAAGCTACATTAAGACTTAAAAAATACTAATTTCCTGTAAGTGTTTTAAAAGATAAAAAACAACTGTTTACGGTATAAAAATAGTACTATTACTAAGAGTAATTTTTTACTTCCCCTTAGGATAGCACTACACTACATTAAAAAAGCTTAGCTTATTATTGGATAAGAGGGTGAAGTAAATTTAAATTTGCAACATTATTTATCTCAAAGTTGTATGAATGGTGCCGAAAACCATACCGCTGGTTAAAGAAAATACATATGCTGTGGACCTTTTAGGATAGATATAGTTATGCAAAAATGATAGTAAGGGGGTCAAGGGAGTGTTTAATGATTTTAAGCTTGTGGATGATCGTCCGTTTTATATTCAATTAAAGGATTATTTGAAAAAAATGATTATGAAGGGACATCTGCTGGAACACCAGAAGCTTCCATCTACCCGAGAACTTAGTAAATTATTATCGGTTAGCAGAAATACTGTTCTCACTGCTTACTCAGATTTAGAACAAGAAGGTTTAATCTATGCAATAAAGGGAAAAGGAAATTTTATAGGAAAAGTTAAAACATCCAAAACTCCATCTATCGAACTAAACTGGAAAGAAAAGGTCAATGAAGTTACCTTGTTAGCTGATGAATTAGATTTAATGAAGCACGGTGTTCGCTGGGAAAAGGACATGATTTCATTTAATAGCATTGCTCCAGACGAAAAGCTTTTTGATGTTGAAAATTTTAAAAGAGCTTTTCTGAATCGAATGTCTATTGAAGGGGATATCGTTTTGAATTACGGATATGCAAAAGGCTATAAACCTCTCATTGATTACCTTCTTCACTATATGGAAATGAAAGGGGTAAATATTTCCAATAAGGATATTTTGATCACGAATGGTTTCACCGAAGGGCTAGATATTTTATTGTCTTCTTTAGCGAAAAAATCCGGTCGTATTATATGTGAAAATCCGACACATCATGCTGCCTTAAAATTGTTTCGATTACATGGACTTGATGTGCATGGGATTGAAATGAAAGATGATGGTATTGATATTGATCAAGTTGAGAAAAGTTTATCCGAAATGGATTTTGATTTCGCATATCTAATCCCGTCTTATCATAATCCGACTGGAATTGTCACATCCTCAGAAAAAAGGACTGAAATCATGAATCTTTTTTCGAAATATGGGATCCCTATCGTGGAGGATGGATTTAATGAGGAATTGCGTTATTCGGGTTCTCATTTAGCACCCCTATTAACATTCGCCGGGGCTGGCAACAATGTTATCTATATTAGCAGCTTTTCAAAAATTCTTTTTCCAGGATTACGTGTTGGTTGGATTTTAGCAGATAAGGAATTAATCCACTGTTTGGAAAGTATGAAAAGGGCACGAACGATTCATACATCTACGCTGGATCAGGCAGTGCTTTATCAATATTTGCATGATGGTTATTTCGAAAAATATTTAAAAAAGGCCAAGTCAGTTTATAAGAAAAAATATGAGCTAGCCGTTCATGCTTGTCACCAATACATTCCTTTTCAAAGAATGACTGGGGATGGGGGACTTCATCTTTTTATAGAGTTAGAAAAAGGAATGAATTCGCGTACACTTTTGAAAAAATGCTATGAAAAGGGAGTTGTTTTTTCTCCTGGAGACGTCTTTTACACAGATGGAAGGGGAAGTAATACGTTTCGATTAGGATTCTCTCGGTTAAAAGAAGAGGATATCCTCAATGGAATTAAGGTAATTGGAGATACATTGAAAAATGAAAATGGGAGTTGAAAAAAGTGAGAGTTGGCGTAATTATGGGAGGCGTGTCCTCCGAAAAACAAGTATCCCTCATGACTGGGGAAGAAATGATTGCACATTTAGATAAGAGTAAGTATGAAGTTGTTCCTATTAAACTAAATAACAAAAAAGAGCTTATCGAAAAGGTAAGGAATATCGATATTGCCTTGTTAGCACTTCACGGAGAATATGGGGAGGATGGTACGATTCAAGGTACACTGGAAACTCTCGGTGTTCCATATACCGGAAGTGTCATGTTATCAAGCGGTATTTGTATGGATAAAAATATGTCGAAAAAATTGATTCGTTTTGAAGGAATTCAAACCCCGGATTGGATTCATCTTTCGAATATGGAAGAACTTCAACTTGAGGAAATCGAAAAAATGGGGTATCCGTTAGTGGTAAAACCTAATTCGGGTGGTTCCAGTGTAGGGGTAAAAATCGTATACGATAAGGACTCTTTACTATCCTCGCTTGAGGATGTATTGAAATGGGATTCTGAAATCGTAATTGAAAAATATATAAAGGGCGAAGAAATTACATGTTCCATTTTGGACGGAAAACTTTTACCGATTATTTCAATTCAACATACGGCCGAGTTCTTTGACTATCATGCGAAATATGATGATGCGGCTACGATTGAAGAGATTGTAGAACTTCCGGTCACAACGCAAAAGCGCGTCGCTGAGGCTGCAATGGCATGCTATAGAGCATTAAAATGCAGTGTTTATGCTAGGGTTGATATGATTATAAAAGATGGAATCCCATATGTGATGGAAGTGAATACATTGCCGGGGATGACAAAAAATAGCTTACTGCCAAAAAGCGCTCATGCGGTGGGAATCAGTTATAGTAAGCTATTGGATATGATTATTGAAACCTCCTTACGGGTTAGGGGAAATGAAGGATTTTAATAGTAATATAAAGTAATAGGGGTTTTACTGCCCACGAATAGCGAGATAAATTGAATTTCTTCGAAAGTGAAAAAAGTTGCTTATTTTACAAGCAACTTTTTTATCATATCTGGCGATTCATCCCCCACCTCAAGCGTGAAGCGGTAGGTGGGGGATGAATCGCTTTTTTGTTTTTTTAGTATATAAATAGAAACGTATGTTCCTTTTTGGTATACTTTGTGTATACAAAACAAGAAAGGAGCGTGTCCAATGAAAAAAGCATATTTTTCAATTCGTATCTATAAGAATGCACTGAATCCGAAGTATGTTGAAGCGATTGGGCATGCTCTTTTCGTATTTAATCGTGCGAAGCATTTC
>NZ_NUQE01000025.1 GCF_002582035.1 Bacillus pseudomycoides | reverse complement strand
GTGTTTTTTACGTTTTATTTACCTAAATTATTAATAGCGTAATCGGCTTCTTCTTGTGTAAATTTTTCACCGTTTTCAGAAGTCAGTTGGTCCCTTATCGCTTCTGGTGACATACTCATTGTTTTCTGATAACTTTTTGCTTTTTTCAAGGCATTTTCATTAAAATTGGCTTTCATATTGTCAATTGCGTACTGTGCTTCATCTTCAGCAAATTTTTCACCGTTTTCAGAAACAAGCTGATCATAAATTCCCTGTTTTGACATGTTCATTGTTTTTGCATACGATTCAGCCTTTTTCAAAGCGTTTGCTTTCCAATCAAATTCAAAATTATTCATTGCATAATTAGCAGCTTCTGCGGAAAACTTTTCACCATGTTCAGAAACAAGCTGGTCATAAATCCCCTGTTTTGACATGTTCATTGTTTTTGCATACGATCCAGCTTTTTTCAAAGCGGACTTATATTCTACAGGAACGTTATCCTCTGCCTTTGTTTCTTCTTTTTTCGGCTCTTCTTTCTTTGTTTCTTTCTTAGCCTCTTGTTTTGGTTCAGTTGAAGCAGTCTTAGCTTCTTCTTTTTTATCACCGCTATTTCCACCAGAAGCTGCAGCTACAATAATCACAACGATAACCCAGAACCACCACTTTTTGTAGAATGGTTTCTTCATAATTGGTTTCCTCCAATATATAAAATGTAAGATTTTCGAGACAATCATATCAAATGGAATATGAATATATTGTCGAATTATGTCGAAAGAAAAAATAAAAAAGAGAGCCTTCTTCTTAGAGTAGTAAAATCAACGTTTTATGTGTCGAAACCTGCTTGCTTAGCGTATGTTTTCTGCGAAATGTTGGTAGGACCCCATGAAAAATTTGTCGATAAGTGTCGAAGATTCAAAGCGAAAGATTGAAAGACTTTTACAACTTCAAGATAGTATCAGAGAGGTTCAAGTGTCTTTTTCTATACACTGAAATTTGCAATTAGTAATAGGATTACACGTAAACCAAAAGATAATCGCTTAGAATCGCGAATCTCGGCGACTCATTACCCTTCTGAAATATTCATTTCGGGATTTTTTTATGAGTGAACTTGCGAGGTTGGCAATTTAAAGCCGCTCACGATGATCGGTGATAGCCGGGGAGGATGTATATTTATACCAGTTCACAATAATAAATCGATCCCCGTCAATTAGTTAACGTTCATTATCATTCGACTAATAAAATTGTTTAATTATTTCTTTTAATAACAATTGCAATGATCATCAACATACTAAGACATGTGATAGTGCATACAACATACACTATGGTATGGTATACCCTACCACACCCTGCACCCTACCTGGGTGTTTGTACCGTGTAGCGTCGTATACCAGGTAGGAGGGATAAGTGCCCTGGCACCCCGTGATGTAGCCTCTGTGCTTTGTTTAAATAGTACGGCACCCCGTTTAAATAAAAGATATGGGGTACCCCGCCCCACCTTTTATCCGTGAGATGTCTCGGTGTCCAGTGCAACGTCGTCATACAATACTTCTATATCAATGAATAATAAATATCATACCGCTCGTCCATATATTTATAAGTCTCTCTATCATTCATATATAAACTCCTCCTCATTCTTCCAAACAATTGCTTGTAAATCTAACGCCGCAATATGTCCGTGATCTGCTTTCTCGTGGTGGTACTTACATAACATGATCAAGTTAGTACGTTCATAGATGAGGCTTTCATCTTCTTCCACCTTGACAATATGATGAGCCTCCAGGTTTTCATAGTTGTATTTCTTGTAAGGATTAAAATATAAACCGTGTAAACACGCTTGACATAAATACTTATCACGTTGCCGTGCTTGATCTCGTATCTTTCGAAACCTATGAGTTCCAGTGTGTATACTCGACAATGAACGATTGCCACGTTCTAATAGTGCTTTACGCTTCTTACTGTTGGGGCAAGAATCATTTAAACAATAACCGTCTTTGATGGGCATAGAACAATGATCACAAGTGGAACACTCGAACATTAACGATCACCGCCTTTCATATACCATCCGATATAATGAGTCTTTGTTTTCTCAAAGGCAACATGATCACACTTAAAAGAACCGTCCTCATTCTTAGCCGCCACGCCTTGAACCTTGTCGCCGTTATTCAGATACACCCAATTCTCAGTGATTCCGAGTTTATTCAATGCTTGATCATCAAGAAAACCTTGATCGTATAATAAAGAAAGATCATTATATTTATTCAAGTAGGATTTATAGACCCTATAAACAAACCCTTTCCAACCGTGCGGAATGCAATCCTTGATTTCGCACCACTCGTCAAAGTTAGGTAACGAATCATGAAATGTTTCAAGAGTAGCACCAAAAAGTGATCCATTAGATTTAAATTGTAAAAGATATGTTTTGAATGTTAGTTTCATTGTTATTCCTCCAATATGTTTTAATAAGTCACCTTTTCAAATATCCGGTCACCTGTCGGTCACCTTTCCGGTCACCTCTCGAATCCTACTCTCCCAATGGGTCACCAAAAGTCACGTATTTTTTCACAACCCTTCTACACAGAGAGTGGAGGTAGAGAGAAAGAGATAGATATATATAATATTTTTTATATAATATATTAAGTTACTTTAGTGACACCTTACTCTCACAAGGGATTCAGAGGTTACAAAAAAGGTGACTGTCACCTATCAAAAAGGTGACCGATCATTTTTATCGCTTTGCGTATGCTTTTGCCGTCTTGCCGTTTACCTTAACACTCTTGACACATAGACCGAATTTTTGCTCGATTGTATCCTTGAGCATCTTCTTACTATGCACTGTCAAGCCGTTATCTGTTGCCCATATTTCATATTGTTCTTGAATTTGAGGCGGTTTCTTTCCTATAAAGTGATCCGTTGTATAATCTCCGATAAACTCCAAAACGTTGTTATTATCGGCGTGATACTCTGCGTTGTATTGATCTACAACCCCGGGAATATTAACCTCTGCATTGATGTATAAAGCCTCATATTGTTCGATGATCAGTTTGAGCCAATATTCCAATGCTTCCGGAGAAGTCAACTTTGAAATAAAGCGAGGATCTTTCTTTGTCGGTGCTTTGAACATCGGCATCCAAACGACACGGCGTTTGTATGATTCACCTTTTTCAAAACTCTTTAATTGATGGTTACTTGTAAAGATCATCGACGTTGTGAGGATCGAATCCTTTGAGTTTTTGAATAGTTCACGAGTTGCGACGTAATCACAAGTTGAAATATTCTTAAGGCGTTTCATTTGTTTGGTGTCAATCGGCTTATCTTCTACGTCGTCACCCAGGTTCACTAAACGATTTTTCAAACCTACAAAATAACGCTCGTCCGCAATCTCCTCGATTGAGTTGCCCGCACAGTTTTCCGAGCCTAAAATAGTTCGAATAACTTCTAAAAGTGTTCCCTTACCGTTGCCGCCGTCACCGATCAAGAAAAAGAACTTCGCAATCTTGCGTTTAACTTCTGCATTCGTGATCAAAGTGTGAGCCATCATTTGAAGGATTAACTTTTTATATCCTTCGTCACCGTCTGATAAGTGATCAAGATATTCAATCACGGTTTGAACCGGCTCCGCTTCGGCATTGTATTCCACATTTACATAAAACGGCGTGAACTCATCGGAATCAATTTCAATAAAACGACCATCACGGAGTATTCCATTTTTCAGACGAATATCAAACCCTTTTACGGGTTGTACCGTCTTGCGAGTACGCTTTTCCATTTGTCGAATAACTTCCTCGACGTAGTGTGTTTTCTTGTCCGGTAACAACTCATAAACTTCTTGATCAAACTCTTCGGACACATAACGCTCACCGTTGTACGAATACAATTGATCATTGTACTTAACGACCTTCAAACGATTGGACAAAATGCGAGCAACTTCCGGTTCTTTGTTGTCCTCCGCTTGAATCTCTTCCTCACGGCTTATACGCTGGAAATCATCCTCGTTGAAAGGTTCTGCAAAGATGTGATCATTAATAAAGCGTAAAGCCTTCCTATAGTTCTTCACGTTCATGATTGAAAACTTATGCTTGTACAATTTATTATCTCGACCGTCACCTTCATCGAGTCCGTTTAGATCTTCCAGGTTGTGCTTACCGTTGTAAAGAAAATCCGGTAACTCTTGACGAGATCCCATGTTATCAATATCACGCAATTGACCATCACGTTTGATCGTGATCCCATTTGGAGTATTCTTGATCGTTTTATATTCGACTTTGAAACCGATTGGACAAACCGCCTCTGATTTTCCTTTATAGGCTTTCGGCTTTTGGAAATAGAAATGTGCTCCCCTCGTCGTCCAAACCGTTTGAGTATTGATGTTAAAAGTCTTGATCATCGCTTTGATCGTTTCTTTTGGTAGATTATCAATATCGATCACTAGATCATTTTCATTTAGTAAATAGCCACAATCCGTGAACGCTTCATGAAAAATACTCGTGTCAGCTCCCTTTTGAGCAAACTTTTCTCCCGCTTTAAATTCGATAAACAAATAAATCTCCTCTTTTCTTATGGTGTTTGGTGTTAGTAAAATTCGATTGATTGGCTTATCCAATCCATTCGATAGAAACGATCTTGTCTATGATATAAACCTTTCCAATGCTCTCACATTTGATCATGATAGGCTGATTTTTTAGCACCGTTTCTAGGTCAAAGAATACATAAACCTTTTGCCCTGTTGTCAATAAAAGTCGATAACGTTTCACCATTGTTTTCACCTCCCTTCAATAACGTCCCGAAAAAGTAACATTAGTAATCTATTACAATGCGTTTTTGGGGATAGTTATAAAATTATCTGTTTTCATGCTTTGGAGTGACCATTCGTAAGATGAACCATATAACGCATGTTCAAGACGTTCTCTATCAATATTGATTCCACAATATGAGACCATCTTCCCACGTCGTAACTTCTTGAAAGCCTTTGAACGTTCTTTTGCACGACGTAGTGCTAATAAAGGAGCACTCATGAAGTTTTCAAGTAACTTACTTTTAAGATTGATCCCAATGTTTAGGATTAAGCCTACTTTTGTAAAAAACGATTTCATCAAACCGCTAACAGTTTGATAACTTACACCCAATAAGCTGCTTATTTCTGTCATTGTTTGACGTTCATTAATGAACAGATTATAAGAAATCGCTTCACGCTCTGTTATATCCTCTTTGGATGCCTTGAACGTACCCGCACTTGTGAAGAATAGCTTCACTTGTGCTTTGATAATCCCCCAAACTGCTTCGTTTACGTCCTTTGTTTTCAAAGTGACATACTGCTCATTGTTTTGATGCAACCAATCCAATAGAGAATCATGACCAAAAGTCGCACCTGTTTTCCATTTGTTGAGGCTTAATTCCCTCTTATAGTTAGGCTGCTTTAACTTTCCTGCGAGTTTTTGCGTTTCGAGTTCAAGTTCTTCATTCTCACCGTATTTTATATATGCACCTGTTTCCTTGATACCATAAGAGCCAGTGTATCTACGTTTTGGCTTTCCCCACTCCGGAACCGCAAATTCTGTCACGTTGTCATTTAACTGTGTCATGATGTTTTTCCCTCCTCTATGTTTTTCTATCGTTCGCACCCTTGGATATGCACAATGTTTTATATCCCTTGCGATCGATAAGGGTATAGCAAAGGAAACGCTCAGAAAGTGCAAAGATGTTTCGATAGGGATATAACAACAATTGATTAAAACCGACGCAATTTATTTCATATTTAAATGTGCGTCTTATACCCCTAAATCGTTTAGAGGAGGGTATTTGCACAAAGAGGAGAAAATATTTTTGACTTGTACACACAGTCGCTTACATGTTGCAATTTTTTGTCCTATTAATGAGGGAATATTCCTCGATGGAGTGGTCACCGTCGGGGAGGTCTTTCCAGTTTGTTTTGGTGTACGTCATTACAGACGTCTATTTCTCACCGCCTTTTATCTTTCTGTCGTCCTGCCTATGGGACGTATTTCATAGGCTTTCGGTTGAATGTCGTGAGATATCCAAGGAACTCCCTTTTGGTTTTAACCTAGTGACGGCTTTTTTGTTTTCCACTTTCATCTTTTGTGCCGGATTCTCTCACTAGGTTTTTTATTTTGTTCACTGCAAAGTGATATATCATGAGTCGTTTGACTCACCAAACATCAGAAATATACATAAAGAAGGTGAAACAATATGTGGTTTACAGCTACTGTTCCTTTACGCATTATTGCTCGCAATGGTAAAAGTTATGAAATCCAAACAGGTGAAATCTTTGAGGGATCGTTATTCGGTTCAAAATTACTAGATTACTTGATTCAAAGAGTTGAAATCGAACCGATAGCATAAAACGTTTTGATTTAAAGGAGGTGATAACATATGGGACTAACAGAAATCCGCAACGGTCGAATCATTGAAACGCGCATTCTTCCTAATGAAGAGCCGATGGAAAACATTCAAGGTAACGTCTATCTTGAACGCGCTGAAAAGCGACAACGTGCGAAACGAATGACCATTGAAAACATGGAAAAAGAAGTTGCTCGTTTAAAAGGGATGCATAAATAATCGATGCAACAAACACAAGCACCTTAACCACAGAAATATATTTTTGTGGCTTACTGCTTTGTATCCCGATACACTGCGGAATAATTACAAAAATACAACCAATAAGACAGGACAAACTGTATGAGGAATAGAGGAGATATAATACAATGGCAGTTATTCAAGCAGGGTTTAAACCAATGAAACAAGAGATACCAAAGAGAAAAGAGTTAAAGAAAATTTATATGGATCGATTAAAACCGATCCAAGGTAAAAAAGCGACGGAGATCATTGATAGATTGGCTTCACACGTTGATCGAAAAGAAAATGTTCATATTGAAATTGATGCGAAGAGTAAAGAACGCCGGGAACTAAAAGAACAAGCAAACATTCTTCAAAATCAGTATGAAGAATCCTTTGATCGTGAAACGCTTCGTGCAAAAGTTGAACTTGAAACGGAAATCAAAGTCGTGGAGGGTGAGGGAAGAGCACTTGCAAGGAAGTCAACAAATATTCATTCCTGGATTGTCGAGTTATCGGATGAGGAAAAAGAGAGTCTCATCAAAGCATATGAACCGATCGGGATCAAAGAGCGAAAACTATTTAAAGAAGTTGTGAAGGCTCAAGAACAATATGTGAAAGCGATGGAATCATTCAAAGCCGAACATGATCAAAACACAGAAGTTCATAACAATTTAATCGGGTTACTTTTAAGTTCAACGGGTGTTAGCGCTGATCTAAACCGTGTTTCAAATCATGAAATTGAAACGATCCGTCGAAAAGTTCGTAATCAATAAAAAAAGGAGAACCTTTGACGGGGTTCTTCTTTTTTTGTCCATTTTACAGAAAAACGGCTCTTGATATTACCTCACATCAAACGATGGACATCAAGACAATAGGAATATATCATATAAGGGTATCTTTCGTCACAAGTCATTCTCGTTCGTTTGGTAAGGTTTGATAGTTTTACAGTGTTTACGGGCACAAAAAAAGACTCCTTTCAAGGAGCCTTTATAGAGACTCAACAACAAAAAGGAGATCCCCTAGACGGCAACCTCTTGATCTTATATCTTATTAAATTGATCAAGGAAACGTTGTAAAGCTAGTTCCGGTTTTCCTTCTCGATAATCTACCTCAATAAACCTATAACCGAGACCCTCAACAAACTTTCTCTTTGCTCGATCGTTTACTTGTTCTTGTGTGAATGTTCTCTTTCCTTTTGTGTGGAAATAAGATTCTTCATAGTGTTGGATCCCTTGAATCTCGATGACAATGTTTTCAAGGGGCAACATGAAATCATATTTCCATTTTCTATTTGGGAACATATATTGTGCTTTGTATGGGATTCCTTTTTGCTCCAACCATTCGAGAATGATTTTCTCCCCTTTTGATTCGGAACATGAAGGACAACCATATCCTTTTTTATAATTTGCAGGTGTTACCCAATGAGGTTTGTGTCCGCATTTGAAGTCGATTAATATCTTGGTTTTCGAGTTTGTATATTCACCTTTGACCCACTTATGTTTGTTAGATTCTAACAACGAGAGCAAATCTTCTTTTGCTTGCTCAGGACAAGTGCCGGCACACTTAACACAACCGAAACCTCTTTTATAAACGGAAGGTTGCACCCAGGATGGTTTGTGTCCGCATTTGAAGTCGATTAAAACCTTTTCTTTACTGGATATATAATCACTTAAAAGAACATGTCCGCCCGCCTCGACCAACAAAGGGAAATCTTCTCTTGCTTGTTTAGATTGTTTTTCAGCTATGACTATATAACTGCAATCGGGACAACCGTGTCCTTCTTTATAACTGTTCGGTTGTATCCAATGAGGTTTGTGTCCGCATTTGAAGTCAATCTGTACTTTCGTGTGGTTATTTTTATATTCACCACTCAACCAAACGTGTCCATTAGACTTCACCAGTGAATAAAATTCTTTTCTTGCACGTCCGGAGGTTTTTTCTGTCGCTTGAATGATCCCACATTTATTGCAGCCATGACCTTTCATATACTCTTTAGGAGCGATCCAATAAGCATCATGACCACATTTAAAATCGATTAATACTTTTACACTGGCGTTTTTTCCATATTCACTTAACAAAACATGATTTTTCGATTCAACCAATAATGGAAACTCTTCCTTATTTCGTTTTGCATTTTTTTCAGCCCTGTTGATTTTTCCACATTTTGGACAACCTACATTTCTTTTATAATGATTAGGTTTAATCCAATGAGCATCATGACCACATTTAAAATCGATTAATACTTTTACACTGTTCCCATGATATTCACTTTCCAATATGTGTCCTTTTTCCGTCAACATATTCGCTAAAATGTC
Organism: Bacillus pseudomycoides; assembly: GCF_002582035.1. Classification (GTDB taxonomy): domain Bacteria; phylum Bacillota; class Bacilli; order Bacillales; family Bacillaceae_G; genus Bacillus_A; species Bacillus_A pseudomycoides_B. Next base: position 38,303 of record NZ_NUQE01000025.1, on the reverse strand, counting down.
CAAACCGTCTTTTATCTTTTCATAAAATGATCCATCCTTATTATACAACTTGACCCCATCAGCCAACTTAATCCCTCTATATTCCATCTTGATATACTCCCTTGTTGTTTATCTATTGCTTTTACTTTGTAAAAAATTTTAATTGAAAATACGATATGAACGTTGGTTTATCAATACGACCTATTTTAATTTTTTGAAAAAAGATTGATCAAAAGATTTAATATTACTGAGTTTCAAACTACATATTTTAGAATGAAGTTTGATTAAAAATGTTCTATAAACCTTGATTTATAAGTGTTCTTAAAAAATATAGTCCGTATTTTAATATAAATAATTAGACTTTATTATAAATCATCATGTGCGCTCATATTATATATATATATATATTTATAACTTATACTAAAAAATGAAAACACAGAGATTCTAACCTCTGTGTTTTTTTATAAATCAATTACTCAAACTCTACACTTTTCTTTTCACTTTTTTCAAACATATCTTGTAATATCAAGTGTAGAAGTTGTATATAGGAAAACAACTCTTGTCGATGAATATTATTCGTATGAACTCTTACTTCATACATTCCATATTTATAATGAAACTCGTAAATTAGTTGTGAGTTTAATTGGTCAAATACAAATATTTGACACCATTTTGCCTCATTATAAACCACTTCAAACACTAAATTAGTATTTTGGGAAGCGAAAGCTGCTTGTTCCTCTGATTGAGAAACATCAAATGCATGTGTAACACAATTTATAATGTCATCAGTGCTTTCTTCAGATAGAGGGGGCTGATCCCGAGCGGAGGCATTGATTAATGAATCTCGAAGATCTACGAAGTATTGTTTGATTATCATTTCTATATTTGAAATAGCCATTATTACATTCATATATCGGGGGTCATAGTCATACGTATTCCATTCCAATCCTTTATCAAGTGACCAAATAGCTGAAGCTACAGCATCAGCAGAGTTTGCTTTTTTTCCGTAATATATAAGTATAGTTGTGTAATCACCATTGTCTTCTTCAAAATCTTGCATGTGTACTTGAAGATCTAAAGTACGATTATAATCAACGATAATAGGGTTTTCTCCTCTTACACTTGCGTCTATATATGTGCCAAGAACTGATTTAATAAGGGATATTCCTTCTCGTGCTTGTTCTTCTGGTGATAAACTCTTTTTAAAAAAAAACATAAAATCACTCTCCTTCTTTTCTGTATATATATGTATATCTTTCTTTGAGTATAAGGGAGTTAAAATTGAAAGTAAACGCATACAATTTTTAATTTATTAGAGCTGGATTAGATTTTTATACGTAAACGTAAAGTAACTCCAAAATATACAATAAAAGTTGATTTTGGAGTTATTTTTTTGTTTACTTCTATTCAAAGGATTATTTTGTTCAAATTTATAAAAACAAGTACTTCTTTTAAAATCCGTATCTCTGATAAACTAAAAATTGTAACTTAGCATTCTTTTACCATTGGATCAAGTTAGTGACTTGACTTGTGACACAAACTTTCGAGGATCTCCAATAGGAGGTCTTTTTTTGTACAATCAGAGGCGGTTACGATATCACCAACCTTTTTGACACCTTTGTCAACGGCGGGAAACCTTGATATTACTGGATAGTTACCGAGTTGCCTAAGTTACCCCTATCAACCTTCCTTTTAAATATAAAATGTAAGTTTTTATATTTACTATTTCTATATATAATATATATTTTAGGTAACTTAAGTAACTAGTAACTTTTATCTCTCTATCCCTTGATATCATTGACTTTGTAGGGGTTACCTAAAGTTACCTTTTTGATCATGAAGGTTACTCTTTGCCGACGTCACAACGACGACTTGTGCAAATAAAGATCTCCGAACGATATGTATTCAAACATATTGTAAGGAGTTTTGTAAGATGAAAAAGATCGAAGTATATGTCATGAATGAACCGTCACCAAAAGCGATCGAGAACACTGCCATTGAAATCTTGAAACAAGTAAAAGCCCTATCCAAAACGGAGAGGGTTTCTTTTTTATCTATAAACGATCCGGAGCGTCGGAGATCCACCTTTTGGATGCGTCCATATTATCCCACTCAAGAGATAATGCAACCGACGGTTAACTTGTTCACTTGTCAATCCTTCTCCATCAAGAAACTCCCACTTGTCGAATAGTTCGTTGATCATTCCCAAAGATTCTTGAAGTGTCTCCCTTTTATCCGCTGGATCCTGTTTCATCACCTCATTGAGTTCTCCTTGTAAGAGTTCAAGTTCCTCGGTTCGTTTGGTTTTACGTTCTCTATATTGCGGAAGTGTTAGATCATCTTCTTCAAATTGTAATTGTATCTTCTCTAATGCCTTCTCGACCTTCTTGATCGCCTTTCTAAGCGATTCTATCCGATGTTGAGTGTTATCGGTCTCTTGATCAACATTGAGCCTAGAAATAGCATTTATGATTGTTTCCTTGTGAGTTAAAACCTCTTGTTTGATTAAAGTTAAAACAGAACTATAAGCATATGTCCTATTCCCGCACTTACAAACCTTTATATAGTATTTACTGATATGCGGATGATAGTTCACCCCTTGAACCTTTCCACAGTTACCGCAAAACATCAACGACGTTGTCGGATAAATCTTGTTTTTACTCCTCGGTGCTTTGAATGAATAAGTGTTTACGATGTCATTTACTTTTTTCCACGTGTCCTTACTTACCATCCCCTCATGTGTCCCCTCTAAACCATGTAAAGCCCCTTTGTACGCTTCATTGTTGACAATCCTTAGGATAGCATTATAATGCCATTTAGAACCTGTACGGGTCTTTATATGAAGTCTGTCAAGGTCTCTGATTAAGTCGGGAACTGTTTTGCCTTGTACAATACTGTCAAAGATAAATCGAACATCATCAGCTCTATCGTTTTGGATCAGCTTTTTATCTTTTCCCTTGTCGAACCCTAAAGGCGGTGTACCATCTGTCCATTGACCCAGTTGTTTTGCGTATTCTTTCCCCCTTTTCATGCGTTTGTGAATCATTTTGTATTCTTGAGACGCAATTAAAGAGGTTACTCCCACCAAGAGCGAATCATCATCTTTTGTGAGATCGTAAACTCTATAAGGTGTGATGATCAAGGTATTTGTATCATGAAGGATTCTTTTTATGTCCGAACTATCAAACTCGTTTCTTGATAAGCGATCAATATCCATTACAACAACGGCTTGATAGTGACCTTGTTTGATCTTATCGAGCAACTCCATCATTTGTGGTCGGTTCTCTATTGTACTTGAACTTGCAACCTCTTTATAGATGTCAAAAGTGTGACCTTGTTGTTTACAGAGGTTTACAAGAGTGTGTTCGTGTACTTTCAAAACCTCATCTATTCCGAGGTTTTCTTCATCTCTTGAACGTCTCAAATATATTGCAACTTTCATTGTTATGATCACCTTCAATATTATTTTGTACTATTGAGAGGTCATTATAACATTGTTATCTCTAAGTGCTCAACAAGTTGGTCCTGTAAAAATAATTAACCCATGTGAATGATGTAAAAAAGAGAGAAGTGTTTTCGCGGAACTTGGGAATAATGAGAGATGTGAGAGAGTTGGCACCGCTGTTTGCAAGTGCATACGAATGACCAAACTTTCATGATGTATAGTTGGTAAAGTAGAAAGGCGTAAATATACTTCTTCCTCATTAACTTTCATCTGCAATGAACCATTTTGTGGTTTTCGCCTTTCACCAATATCCATAGCTGCTAAAAATTTAAAGTGCGATACAAGCCGTTCGCAAAACTCTTTTGAAATACAGTGCTTTGTCACCAAATCTTTTCCAATACGCAATTGCACAACAGCATCTTCATGACGCGGCACAATATGAAGATCTGATGCACGCAACTGGCATGCTTCTTTCATGATTTTGTCAGCAAACTGTTCGACAGCATTCACTGTTATCCCCTCCTCACTATTTATATATCATGGACATCATGAAAAGAAAAACAAGGAATTTTCTATTTTCTATTAGGATGTTTTTCCAATTTTCTAAATAAAAACAAGAAAAAAGTATGTGAAATTATGAACAATTAATGAATCATTGCCAAAAACCATTATTATGCAACATTATCTATATTATAATGTTGTTATCTCAGATAAACCGATAAAGGTGGCGATCCTCATGGAACAAGCTTTAAAAATTACAAATGTACTATCTGATCCAACACGCTATTATATTTATCAATATATTTCTCAAAAACATAACGAAGTTACTGTACAAGAAATCGCTGATGAGTTTAATATTCATCCAAATGTTGCACGTTTACATCTCTCTAAGTTAGAAGATGTAAATATGTTAAAATCAGAAACAAAAAAAACAGGTAAAGGCGGCAGACCGAGCCGATTATACGCACTATCAGACGATGTGATTCAACTGCAGTTCCCGTTTCGTGATTATCAATTGTTAGCACAAATTGCATGCAATACATTGCTTAGCTTAGGTGAAATCGGTGAAAGAGCACTATATGAAACAGGTAAGAAATTTGGTAAAGAATTAATAGAGCAACATCTACATCGGCTAAACATTAGCGAAACTGAATTGACAATAGAACAAAAAATACAAATTGCCAAAGAAGCTTTAACAACAGCCGGATTATCTCCGACATTTGAATTGAGCATTGATGAAACAAAAATTTTCTATGATGTACACAATTGCCCATTTAAAGAAGTTGCCGTTCACCATCCAAAAGAAATTTGCAACATGCACGTCGATATGATGACAGGCATCTTTGAAATTTTATTTCCGAACATGGAATTAACACGTAAGGAGAACATGCTAGAAACAGGTTGTAAATCCTGTAATTATCATCTTCATATGTAAAATAAGAAGCCAGATTATACTGGCTTCTTATTATTTTGCAAATGTTTACAATAGTTAGAAAAGTACATTATAATAAAAAGAGTATCGAGTTCATACAAAAGGAGGGGAATGGGATGGAGCGCATGTTTCGCGTTCTCGGCTTTTGGACTGGTATTTTTTCAGTCATGTTTTATTTAGGGGATATGTATGGGACAGCACTATTATTTTTAGGACAAACAGGATTTTTTGTACTTTTAAGTTATTTAAAATTAACAGAGCGCATGTACATTTATGTATTCGGCGCATATTTAACAGTTTTCTTCATTGGATTCACATACTATACGACATTCCTTCTTACACCAGGAGTAGGACATTAAGATGGCATATACGCCATCTTTTTTTAATATCCAGCTAATTTCATAGTTGACTTATAGGTTTTATTGGAATATATTTGTATGTAACAAATTTAAAGGGGGAAAAACAGTATGAATACATTGTTAGTTAGCATAAACGTTGTAATTATGCTCCTATTAGTCGGCGTGTTATATTATATGCAACGTAAACACGTTTCTTTTAATAAACGTGTATTTACCGCACTTGGACTCGGAATTATATTCGGACTTATTTTACAATTTTTTCATAAACCAACTTCTGAAGTCATTATCCAATCTAATAATTGGTTTAACTTAATCGGAGGCGGTTATGTTAAATTATTACAAATGATTGTTATGCCGCTTATTTTAGTTTCTATTCTTTCAGCGTTTACAAAATTAAAACTAACAAATAATCTTGGTAAAGTTAGCGGTTTTATTATCGGTATTTTACTCCTTACAACTGCCATTGCTGCTGCAGTCGGAATTGCTTCAAGTGCTGGTTTTCATGTTTCAGCAACTGGCTTGCAGCAAGGAGCTGCTGAAACAGCTCGCTTAAAATTAGTGGAAGAAAAATTCAATTCCATTGAACAAGCACCCATTCCGCAAAAATTATTAGAATTACTCCCTGAAAATCCATTTCTAGATTTAACAGGTGCCCGTCCAACATCAACAATTTCTGTTGTCATTTTTGCAGCGTTTATTGGGATTGCCTTCTTAGGAGTGAAAAAGAAATATCCAGAACAGGCAGAACAATTTAAGAGGATGCTCGATGCGGTATATGCAGTCGTAATGCGGATGGTAACATTAATTTTACGTCTTACTCCATATGGCGTACTTGCTCTTATGACAAAAACAGTCTCAGGTAGTGACGTGCAAGCTATTTTAAAACTCGGAAACTTTGTGTTAGCATCTTACGCAGCACTCATTGTTATGTTTATTATTCACTTATTACTTATCGCTCTTTCCGGTTTAAATCCAGTGCAATATTTGAAAAAGGTATTCCCTGTTTTAACATTTGCGTTTACTTCACGCTCAAGCGCAGGTACACTGCCATTAAATATTGAAGCGCAAAAAGAAAAACTAGGCGTTTCAGAAGGAATTGCAAACTTTGCGGCGTCCTTTGGTGTATCAATTGGTCAAAACGGATGCGCTGGTATTTATCCTGCAATGCTTGCGATGATGGTTGCGCCAACTGTTGGCATCGATCCATTGCAGCCGCAATTTATCTTAACATTAATTGCCGTTGTGACCATTAGTTCATTCGGCGTTGCCGGTGTCGGAGGCGGAGCAACATTTGCAGCACTCATCGTACTTTCTACAATGAACTTACCAATTGGAATTGTTGCTCTATTAATCTCTGTTGAACCATTGATTGATATGGGACGCACAGCTTTAAACGTGAGCGGTGCTATGACAGCTGGTCTGATTTCTAGCAAATGGCTCGGAGAATTAGATGTAAATACTTACAATGAAACAGTCAATAAAACTGAAGAAGTTGCATTATAAGAAANNTTTCTTATAATGCAACTTCTATTCTTTTTACAAATAACCTTGTTCCTCGCACCAATCATGAAATTGCCGAACATCTACATCAATTAAAACAATATCTTTTAATTCAATATCAATATTCATATCGTCAATTACAATCGCATATTCTGTACTGCTCTTCGTATCATTTCGTTTTATGACTCCAATTTGATTCCGATGCGGTCCATCTTTTACATATGCTTTTTGTCCTGTAATATCAAAGTTCAACATCTTCACCTCTTTCATTTGCTCCATTTCTGTATGTATATGATGAAACAACGAAAGAGTCTCCTACTTTTTGCTTTATTACAATTATTTTTCATTTGTTTTAATTGTATAAAATATACATAAAAATTCATGTTACAAACACATTGATAGCGCTTTCTAAAATAAACTCATGTTATACTAATACAGTGAAAATCCCATTAGCGGGAGCTTCACTGATAATTAATTTCACATATCGTTTTTTGTGGGCATTTATTCTTCACTATCTTTTAGGCTTTCTCACAGTCTTAAAGTGAAGGGCTTATTGTCCGCAAATAGCGAGATAAAATCGAATTTCTTAAAGAGGAAAAACAATGAATACAGTAATCATTACAAAAATCATCGAAACCTTAAAATCATATGGATTTCAAAATGTAACATATTGCGAAAAAACAAAACAATATTTGTTTCACAACGAGACGGATATTATGAGCGGCTATGCAGAAATAACATATAGCGCTCAATTTGAAAAATTCAGCGTACACATTCATCCTATTGAAACACATCACCTTACAGAATTGCAAGAAGTCGAGAAGCATATACAATCTTGCATACGAAAGGTTGAGTATTTAAATGCAATCATTGAAAAGCAATATAAAAACGCAGAACATACAAAAAAAAGAACGTGCTAGGCACGTTCTTTCTTTATCCCGCATTACCGGGTACTCCCACCTCAAAATTCGGTGAAGCATTGTCCAGCTCTAGNNTTAAAGTTTCACTTTATACAGTCATATTTTCTTTAATTTGAAGACCTGACGCATTCTCTAATAATTCAACTACTTCTTCTAACGTCATATCAAAAATCGTTTGCTCACCTTCCACATAAGGAAACTTATGAAAACGCTTCTCCATTTTTTTCACTGCATCAGATGAAAACATCGCGCTATCTACATGAAATTCCGATTCCAATAACACAATGCAATCTAATAGATGAAATCCTAAACCATTTATAAAGGAAATGAACTTCTCCTTTGACTGCGATGATACAAAAACGTTACGCTCAAGTTCATAAAATAACTCTTCGCCTAAGATCTCTTCCAGTTCATCATCATGTTCACGATTTATAATCTCTTCATACCCATAATCATCAACGAGTTCTTCTACTTCTTCTCCATCTTCAAATAGTAATTGTGCTAAAAGTGCACCTTTCTTATATTCACTTTGCTGTACAACTGTTAAAAAGTTTGTCTTCCACCCTTGCTCTAAATTCATATTTTATTACTCCTTTTTATACATTCTGGATTTTTAAATATATATTTTGTTGCAATTGCCTTTTCGCTTTCTCATTACACTGTTTAGCAAATGGAGATAAGACAGATGCTCTTTGTATCTTGCCATTTTTATAAACAAACGGATCAATTAATCGTGCTTTTCCACCCTTATAACAGATGTCGTATTCTGCCCTGTTCTCTTCCAATTCTACTTTTGAATGTAAGGAACTAAGCATTTTCTCAATTTCACTATCTCCACTATTTCGCAACATATGTAATACCGTTTCATCATCAGCTGAAAAATCAGATAGATCCAAAATATTCTTTTGCAGTGCTTCTTGTAATACCTTTGTTAATATATAAGAACCATAGGAATTCAGCGGATGTAAAAAGAAATCAATCGTTTCTTTATAATAAGTTTTTGTAAACCATTCTGCTGCCTGTACAGACTGTAAACAAATTTGTCCGTTATGAACTGTTACGTCTTCTAAAAAAGAGGACACTTCTTGCTTTGTAATCATTCCATATGTGTATAAATCCCGTAATGTATAGTCCATACGATCTGCACATAAATTCGGCAGAGGTTGTTCTAACAACGTCCATTGTTCCCATTTCTCAATCATTCTATAATCATAACCATATGTCTGCAAAATAAATGGAATATCTGAAGCTTCAATAACGTCCATAAAAATTTGTTCATGATAATCTTCATTTTGCTCATCTAATACGCGGTCCACAATGTGAGAAAATGCTGTATGGGATATATCGTGAAGCAAGGCTACAATTTGTTCTTCTACACTACCACCTAACATTTTTACAAGAATCATAACACCAACTGAGTGCTCGTAACGTGTTACATTCCACGTTGAATTCACAAGAAAGCTTGCACCGCCTTGATGAATCTTCTTTAAGCGCTGTACTGCTTTTGATTGCAATAGTTCTGCGAGCACACCATCTATATGATGTTCACCATATATAGCATCATCAATCGTAATCAAACCCTTCCCCCCTAGCACTTGTTCAACAAATTCTTCTATACCACCTTCAACTATATGTACTTCCGGTAAATGGTAAAACGTTGTATCTAAAGAATGATTTTCACTATACAAATATACCTTTTTGTTCCAGGAAAGTGCCATTCTGAATTCTGTATGACTCCCTTTCCCTCCATCCAATACAGTGAAACTTCCATCAGTGGGACGGTTTATCCCTACTGATGGTTAGTTGAACCAATCGGGCTTTTACAGACAGTTATCCCCCACCTCTCTTCTTTGGTTTCTCAGAATTTCAAGGTGGGGGATTTACTGTCTGTTAATGCGGGACAAAAGCAGAAAAACGTCTGCGTCTTGTACAGCTTGTTTTTCTGCTTTTCCAATACTTTCTAATTCTAATCTATTTGTCACTTTTTCATTTTTTGTCCAATCATATGTATGAATCCATCCTGTTTGTTTCAGTTTATTAGGGCGGACAAGAGGTTTATTTGTAAAGGTTGAAGCAATGTAAATTTCATACTACTTCTCTCCTTATTACATAAAAATAGACAGGAAACCCTTTATATGCATGAAAAAAGAGGATGCTCACAACTATAACTCTCTTTTTACTTTTTTATTGCTTTTATCATTTAACATATCTAATTCAGCTGTAATTTCTGATTTTTCTAGTTTACGTTCTTGTGAAAAATTCCGTCCCATATAAACTATAATACTACCAATATACAATACTAAACAAACAACTAGAGCAATGTTTTCATAGAGACTTAGCCCCAACATAGTCACTCCTAATCTCATCCGTATTTTCACGCATCAACAATTAGAATTCTCCTGTCAAATCTATGTTATTGTAACATAAAGTATGTTGTTATCTCTATTTAAAAAAGCATGATTTCATAGAAATCATGCTTTCGTGACATAATCAATAATCGTTTGTAACGCTTCCTGTCCGTTATACTGTTGCATAGATCTTTTATACTGCAAACGATGTTTATACAATTCTTCCACATATTCAACTAGTAACGTTTCCGTTAAATCTTCTTCAAATAACACACGTCCATATCCTTGTTTTTCAAACGACTGTGCATTTAAAATTTGATCGCCTCGACTCGCAGATTTTGGAAGAGGAATTAATAGCATCGGCTTTTGCAATGTTAGAAATTCAAAAATCGCATTAGATCCTGCACGAGAAATGACAATATCTGTTGCTGCTAATATGTCTGGCAGTTCACCATGAACATATTCATACTGCTTGTATCCTGGCATACTTTCAAGCTTTTCATCGAGATTTCCTATCCCGCACAGATGAACAATTTGATACGTTTGAAGAAGATTCGGCAATGCCCCGCGCACTGCTTCATTAATACGCCTTGCTCCTAAGCTGCCTCCCATAACCGTAATAACTGGCTTTGATGCCGTAAACCGTAAAAATTGCAGTCCTTTATTACGACTCCCTTGCAAAACCTCTTCTCGCACAGGTGAACCAGTATAGACTGTTTTTTCTTTCGGTAAATGCTTTTTCGCTTCTTCAAACGTAACAAATATTTTTGAAGCAAAGCGAAGAGCAATTTTATTTGCAAGCCCCGGTGTCATATCAGATTCATGTAAAAAAACAGGAACACGATTTAACCATGCGCCAATTACAACTGGTACAGATACAAAGCCACCTTTTGAAAAAACAACATCTGGTTTTAACCTGCGAATGCGTACATACGCATCCATAACCCCTTTCATTACAAGAAAGGGGTCTTTTATATTTTTTAAATCAAAATAACGGCGGAGCTTTCCGCTTGCTACACCATAATAAGGAATCCCTTCTTTTTCAATGATAGTCTTTTCGATTCCATTGTGTGAACCAATATAGCACACGTTCCACCCACTCTTTTGAAAATGAGGTATAAGCGCTAGATTAGGTGTAACATGACCAGCAGAACCTCCACCTGTAAATATAATCGTCTTCACAGTAAGTCTCCTTTTATAGAAGTTTTACTTTAGATTATAACACACTAAAATAACGTGCTTCTGGATGAGCAAACACCATTGCTGTAACGGAAGCCTCTGGTTCCATCATAAACCCTTCCGTTAAGGAAATTCCAATTTCTTCTGGATGAATGAGGCGGAATAACTTTTCTTGATCAGCAAGTTCCGGACATGCAGGATAGCCAAAAGAAACGCGAATTCCTTGATATTTTGTGCGGAACCGCTCTTCCATCGTCATGTTTGGTGAATCTGGAAACCCCCAACGATCACGTATGAGCATATGCGTTTTTTCAGCTAAGCCTTCTGCAAGTTCAAGGGCAAGCGATTGAATAGCATGGCTACGCAAATAATCGCCTTGCTCTTTCCACTTTTCCGCTACGGCGCGCACGCCTTTTCCCACTGTTACAGCTAAAAAAGCAACATAATCCATTTCATCTCCAACCGGGCGTAAATAATCGCCTAATGTGCGGTGTGGTGCTTTTCCTTGTCTTGGGAATGTAAAACGTTCTAATACTCGAGCCCGATCTTCCGGGTCATAAATTAAGATATCTTGGTTTTCGCTTTGTGCAGGAAAGAATTGATATACAGCGCTCGGACGTAGCCACGATTCTCCTTCACGAAGCAATTCATCGATTAAGTCATTAAGTTCATGGGCCCTTCTGTCCCCTTCTTGCAACAATTTTTTTACGTTCCCTTTTAAACCTAAGTGATGCCCAAGTAACATTTGTCGATTTAAAAAAGGAGCAAGATGTGCTACTGGAAAATCCCGGAGAACGACACGTTTTGTAGAATCTGGTATGATCACTGGCACTGCAGGTAATTTTTCAATCTGTACTGGTACCTCTACTACTTTTTTCTCTTCTTTTGCAACAACATGTAAGTGACGCTTTGCTTTTTCCTCAAGCATCTTTTCTCGTTCCTCTTCATGTTGCAGGCGATTAATAAGATCTAAGCCCGTCATCGCATCGCTTGCGTATAAGACAAGCCCTTGATAAGAAGGAGAAATGCGCGTTTCTGTAAATTTTCGCGTCAGCGCAGCTCCGCCTACAACGATGGGAAGATCAATATTTGCTGCTTTTAAGTCTTCTGCTGTTGTCACCATCTGTTGCGCAGACTTAACAAGTAATCCTGATAATCCAATAATATCAGGTTTTTGTTCTTTTACCTCTTGAATAATGCGATCAGATCGCACATTAATACCGAGGTTCACAATATCATATCCATTATTCGATAAAATAATTTCCACTAAATTTTTACCGATATCATGTACATCCCCTTTTACTGTGGCAAGCAATACTTTCCCTTTCTTCGCACTATCATTTGTCTCCATATACGGCTCTAAATAAGCAACGGCTGCTTTCATGCTTTCCGCACTTTGCAACACTTCTGCAACAATCAGCTCATTGTTATTAAATAAACGTCCTACTTCATCCATTCCTGCCATAAGCGGCCCATTAATAATGCCAAGCGGCTTTCTTCCCTCAGCAAGCGCAGCCTGCAAGTCATCGTGTAATCCTTGCTTCGTTCCTTCGACAATATAATGAGATAAACGCTCATCAAGCGTTAACGTTTCAGCTGCTATGACTTCTTTTTGCTTCACATTTCGATAAAAGTTTGTAAACTTCTCTAATGTTTCTTTCGTCGTCTCAAACAAAAGGGCGTTTGCTAATGCTTTTTCTTCTTCAGAAATAGAGGCATAGCGCTCTAGTTTTTCAGTATTAACAATTGCATAATCTAAACCAGCTTTTGTGGCATGATATAAAAAAACTGAATTTAATACTTCGCGTCCTGCTGGTGGTAAACCGAACGAAATATTACTTACACCTAATATCGTTAAACACTCAGGCATTGCTTCTTTTATAAGCCGAATGCCTTCAATTGTTGCCGCAGCTGAACCGATATATTCCTCATCGCCTGTTCCAACAGGGAATACAAGTGCATCAAAAATAATATCAGACGGGCGTACCCCGTATTTCGTTGTTAATAACTCATAACTTCTTTTGGCAATTTCAAGCTTTCGCTTGGCCGTTACCGCCATACCAATTTCATCAATTGTTCCAACAACAATAGCAGCTCCATACTGTTTAATAAGTGGAATCACTTTTTCAAAACGCTCTTCTCCATTTTCTAAGTTAATGGAGTTAATCACTCCTTTTCCTTGCAAATAAGTAAGAGCTCTCGCCATCACTTCCTCATCTGTCGAATCAATCATAATTGGCACCTTTAATACTTTCGTCACAGCTTGCAGGAAATTCTCCATATCTTCTATTTCATCACGGTCTGGATCTGCCATGCAAATATCGATAATATGGGCATTTTTCTTTACTTGCGCCCTTGCTACTTCTGCCGCTTCTTCAAAATTCCCTTCTGCAACAAGACGTTTAAATTTCCGTGAACCAATTACATTCGTCCGCTCCCCAACGAATAACGGACGCATTGCATCTTCATATTGCAACGCTTCGAGTCCGCTAATTCCATGCCCTTTTCTTTCTTGCTTCACACGTGGCTGAAATGATAACAACGCCTCTTTCATTGCACGAATGTGCGCCGGCGTCGTTCCGCAACAACCACCAACAATGTTGACCCAACCTTCTTCTACAAACTGCTTCACTTTATATGCAAGCGAATGCGGCGATTCATGATAATGACCGTCTTCATCTGGAAGCCCAGCATTTGGATAACAAGAAATATAACACTCTGATAACTCTGCGAGAGAACGAATATGTTCTCTCATAAACTCCGGTCCTGTTGCACAGTTTAGCCCTACTGATAATGGATTCATATGCTCTACCGATAAGTAAAATGCCTCAATTGTTTGTCCAGCTAACGTCGTTCCCATCGGTTCAATCGTTCCAGAAATCATAAGAGGAACTTTTTTCTCTGCCTCGATAAATGCCTTTTCAATTCCTAAACAGGCTGCTTTTACATTCCGCATGTCCTGACTTGTTTCCACAAGTAACAAATCTACACCACCACGCAATAACCCGCGTGCCTGTCTTGTGTATGCCTCAATAAGCTCTTCAAACGTCACCCCGCCCGTAACACTAATCGCTTTTGTCGTTGGTCCCATTGCACCTGCTACATATACTTCTTTTTCGCTCTCTATTACAGCCTGTTTTGCTAATTGAGCTGCCTTTTCATTTAACTCCTCATCTAAGTGAGAGAGATTATAATCACTTAGTACAATGTTCGTTGCACCAAATGTATTCGTTTCAATAATATCTGCTCCTGCTTCAATATACTCTTTATGAATATGTAAAATAACATCTGGTCGTGTTTTTACTAAATATTCATTACAGCCTTCATATTCTTCTCCGCCAAAATCTGCAGCCGAAAGATCTTCTTGTTGAATCATCGTTCCCATTGCACCGTCTAAAATTAAAATGTCTTGCTGCAATCTTTCCTCGATTGGTCTCATACATTCATTCCTTCTTTCTGCTCTTTCTTCGTCTGAATATACTTAACAAGTGCTTCTGTCACTTCGTACTTTAAAAATGGTGTAATTAAATAAATACCATTAAATAATTCCATCGCAACATCAATTAACTCTTGAGATATACGAATCCCTTCTATCACTGCTGCTTCTGACGTTCTATGTCCATCCATACGCCTTCTCACTTGTTCTGGAAGGGTAATGCCTGGCACTTCAAAATGTAGAAAATCTGCATTTCGTTTACTTACAAGTGGCATAATGCCAATAAAAATTGGCTGCTCAATATGCTTCGTTGCTTCATATACGCTTCGAATGACTGCAGCATCATAAATAGGCTGCGTTAAAAAATACTCAGCGCCAGCAGCAATTTTTTTCTCCATTCGTTTTACAGCTGCTTCTATATGTCTTACATTCGGATTAAAGGCCCCGCCTACTGAAAATCGGGTAGCCGCTCCAATTGTTTTCCCTAAAATAGAACGACCATTGTTCATTTCTTTAATCATTTTAATGAGCTCTACAGAAGAAAGATCATATACAGATGTTGCACCAGGAAAATCACCAACGCGGGCTGGATCCCCTGTTAATGCTAATACTTCCTCCATACCGAGCGCTGCTAATCCAAGTAAATGAGATTGCAGTCCAATCACATTATGATCACGGCACGTTAAATGAGTTAATACAGGAATATCGTGCTTTGTTAATAACGCACCCATCGCCATGTTTGATACACGAGGTGATGCTAAGGAATTATCTGCTAACGTAATAGCATCTGCTCCCGCACGCTTCAACGCTTTTGCTCCTTCAAAAAACCTTTGTGTATCCAACGTTTTTGGTGGATCAAGCTCAACAATCACTGTCGTTTCTTTCTTCGCTTTTTCTACTAACGTAATTCGATCCACTGTATTTACACGCTTTGTTGCAATTACTTCTACATGTTTTACAACTTCTTTAGCTGTTATAGGACGCTCATTTTCAAGCGCTCGCTTCATCGCTTCGATGTGAGCCGGGGTTGTACCGCAGCAACCACCAAGTAACCTAACTCCTTGCTTAATAAATTTCGGTGCCATCTCTTCAAAATAAGCAGGGCTGCCTTCATATACATAACGACCCTCTACATATTTAGGAAGACCGGCATTTGGATACGCAGATAAATAACCATGTTCTGGAATTGCTATCGTTTTAAAAGATTCAATCATATGAAGCGGCCCTAATTGACAATTTAATCCGACCACATTTGCACCATACTCTATAAGTCGCTTCAATACATCATCTACGCTATTTCCATTTTGAGTTGTACCAGCCGAATGAAGAGCAAGCTGTGCAATAAGAGGGACATTTGTTTGCTTTCGTAATACTTTTACTGCATGAAGCAATTCAAATTCATCATAAAAGGTTTCCAATAATAGCCCATCAACATTTTCTTCTAGCAGGGCATTTGCTTGCTCTAAAAGCATAAATTCTCGTTCCATATCATTCGTTGTAACCGCTCCAATATGTTTCATCCCACCGATTGTTCCAACAATTGCATTCTTTTCTGTCACAGCTGCTTTTGCATGCCTTACAGCGGCACGATTAATTTTTCTTACGCGATCCTCAAGCCCATACATGCGCAGTTTCCCTTCATTTGCTCCGTATGTATTTGTTTGAATAACATCTGCCCCGGCTGCAACATATTGTTTATGAATCGAAATAATCCGCTCCGGTTCAGATAAATTCAACTCTTCAAAGCAGCTTTGTAAACCATGAGAGTGCAACAATGTTCCCATTGCCCCGTCCCCAATAACAATTCCTCTTTGCAATAAATCTAGTAATTTCACATATCTCCCTCTCTTCTTTCTAATATAAAAACCCCCCTCTTCTCAATGAAGAGGGGGACAGCATTTCATCCTCCTCTCATCATTCAGAACAATTTGTTCTGCAGGTCTTAGCACCGTTTCAAACACGTTGTTTGAAGGTTGCTGGGTTTCACAGGGCCTTTCCCTCCACCACTCTTGATAAGAGTTCATTCTATTGTGAATACCAAAAGTAAACATTATCCGTTCACTTATTAACAATCTTTGCTAATTTTTTCATTAATTTAGCATGTAGAAGTAATAAAGTCAACGAAAATAAAGAAAAATAAAATTATTCAAAATATAGTTGCAATTCTTTCTAAATTTGTTGTAAAGTAAAAAAACATAATAAAAAACTTCATATTTCGAATTCTTATCGAGAGAGGTCGAGGGACTGGCCCATTGACGCCTCAGCAACCATTAACAAGCTTTTTATTTGTTAATAAGGTGCTAATTCCAGCAAATTGAGAACTGATTTGACAGATAAGAAGAAGACTATATTCGTCATATATAAGCCTTCTTCTTAGAAGGCTTTTTTATTTTGTATAAGGAGGAATTCTATTATGTCTACAATTGAAACGAAGCTTGCCCAAATTGGAAACCGCAGTGAAACAACAACAGGCACAGTCAATCCACCTGTTTACTTCTCTACTGCGTATCGCCACGAAGGAATTGGAAAGTCAACAGGATTTGATTATTCCCGAACTGGAAACCCCACACGTCTTCTATTAGAGCGTGCAATCGCTGACTTAGAACAAGGAGAACAAGGCTATGCCTGTAGCTCCGGAATGGCTGCTGTTCTTCTTGTCCTTTCACTATTCCGATCTGGTGACGAACTTATTGTATCTGAAGATTTATACGGCGGAACTTATCGTTTATTTACAGAGCATGAACAAAAATGGGATGTTCGATGTAGATACGTAGATACACAGCATATACAAGAAATTGAAAAAACAATTTCACCAAGGACAAAAGCAATTTTCATAGAAACACCAACAAATCCACTTATGCAAATAACGGACATCGCAACAGTTGCTACCGTTGCAAAACGTCACAACTTGCTTCTTATTGTTGATAACACATTCTACACACCGTATTTACAACAACCCTTAACAACAGGTGCTGATATTGTCCTGCATAGTGCTACAAAATATTTAGGTGGTCATAACGATGTATTAAGCGGACTTGTCGTTGCTAAAGGTGCAAAGTTATGCGAGGAACTCGCTCATTATCATAATGCCTCTGGAGCTGTGTTAAGCCCATTTGATTCTTGGCTTTTAATACGCGGCATGAAAACATTAGCACTGCGTATGAGGCAACATGAAGAAAACGCAAAAGCAATTGTTGCCTATTTACAAGGGGAAGAATCGATAACCGATGTGTTTTATCCAGGAAAAGGTGGTATGATCTCTTTTAAACTACGAGAAGAAGCATGGATTGATCCATTCTTACAATCTCTTTCTCTTATTACGTTTGCAGAAAGTCTTGGCGGTGTAGAAAGCTTTATTACATACCCTGCAACCCAAACACATGCTGATATACCAGAAGATATTCGCACAGCTCGCGGTGTTTGTAATCGTCTGCTCCGCTTTTCTGTAGGAATTGAGAATCAAGAGGATTTAATTCAGGACTTACAGCAAGCACTAAAACAAGTAAAAGAAGGAGTGAGAATATGAGTTATTCCATAGATACGCTTTTACTCCATAATCGTTTTAAGCATGACAAACAAACAGGAGCTGTCAATGTTCCTGTTTATAACACATCTACAT
The DNA here is from genome assembly GCF_002582035.1 of Bacillus pseudomycoides. Taxonomy (GTDB): domain Bacteria; phylum Bacillota; class Bacilli; order Bacillales; family Bacillaceae_G; genus Bacillus_A; species Bacillus_A pseudomycoides_B. The sequence continues at coordinate 20,086 of NZ_NUQE01000025.1, read as the reverse complement.
TCCATCAATTTGATGTAGATACATTTGGGAAATATGATTATAGTCGCTCTGGAAATCCAACACGCGAAGCTCTCGAGGAAATAATTGCTTCACTAGAAGGTGGAAGCAAAGGGTTTGCCTTCTCATCTGGCATGGCTGCTATTTCAACAACTTTTCTTCTGTTATCACAAGGAGATCACGTCCTTATTTCTGAAGACGTATACGGAGGTACGTATCGAATTATAACAGAAGTGCTCTCTCGTTACGGCGTTTCTCACACATTCGTTGACATGACAAATTTAGAAGAAGTAGAACAAAATATTCAACCGAACACAAAAGTTTTTTATGTCGAAACACCTTCAAATCCATTATTAAAAGTGACAGATATTAGAGCTGTTTGTGAGCTTGCTAAATCTGTTGGAGCGCTCACTTTTGTTGATAATACATTTTTAACACCACTATTTCAAAAACCATTAGAACTCGGGGCTGATATCGTTCTCCATAGCGCAACAAAATTTCTTGCAGGCCATAGCGATGTTACCGCAGGGTTAGCAGTTGTAAAAGATGAAGAACTTGCGAAAAAAGTTAGATTTTTACAAAACGCTTTTGGTGCCATACTAGGACCACAAGATTGTTCCCTCGTCCTTCGCGGCTTAAAAACATTACACGTTCGCTTAGAGCACTCTTCACGAAGCACTGAAAAAATTGCCTTTTATTTACAAGGGCATCCAAAAATTAAAGATATCTATTATCCTGGATTACCGTCTCACGCCGGATATGAAACGCAGCACAATCAGGCAAAATCAGCAGGAGCTGTCCTTTCCTTTACACTAGAATCTGAAAATGCATTACGTCAATTTTTAGCGCACATTCAACTCCCGGTATTCGCCGTTAGTTTAGGAGCTGTTGAATCAATTCTTTCGTATCCAGCCAAAATGTCACACGCTGCGATGTCACAAGAAGAACGCGAAAAACGAGGGATTTCAAATTCACTACTGCGCTTATCTGTTGGATTAGAAAATGTGGATGATTTAATTACGGACTTTGAGCATGCGCTTACGTATGTAGAAGAGGCTGTTATCTCTTAAAAAGGGTTAAATCTGGTCATGCATAGAAGCGATTTATAGGTAGAAAAATAATTATAGACTCAAAACAAATACTTTCCGTTAGGAGAAATAAGAGAGCTAGATGAAGAAAATTCATCTAGCTTTAAATCTATTAAACGGATAATTTCATTAAAATTTGAGTTTCTTTAAACCCTAATCTTTTGTATAATTCTTTCGCCGTATTTGACGCAAATACATTTAAACCTATTTCTTCATAACCCTTCAATTTTAATTCTTCAATTCCGTACTGGATAAGCATCTTAGATAGTCCTTTTCCACGATATTTAGGCAAGACGAAAAGATCATAGATAAATCCATGGATTGCATCTGTAAAGTAATCTCTATTTTGACCAAGAAGAATCCATCCTTGTATTTGATCCTCTTCTTTGGCTACTAGATAATATCCCCCTTTTTCCAATATAGCGGTAAACATTGCATATACCTTTTCTTTCGAAAGGTTAACTGTCTTACCAGTACTTTCATATACCCCAGCTGCAGAGTGCTTTAAAATAACGCTCACATCTTGATTATTAGCTTTTAGAATTGGAAGTGACATCATATATTCTTTCTCTCCCATCACCAGTAAAATAAGTTTCCGTAGAGATTTCCTTTTGATGTAGCCATGTATTTTGCACCTCTACACATCGATTTTCATCGTATCGTAAGCAAACGTTATATCCATACCTTTTGCTCGTAATTCAGCTTCGATTTCTTTAAGTTCATCATATCCATGGTTATCTACTTCTTCAATGTGCGTAATAATTGTTTGTTTTGCCTGTAATTGCTTCGCTACTTCTAGCGTATCTTCAAACGTCGCCTCGCGTATGCGTTCAATAAAAGTACGATCTCTTATCTGCTCTTTCGTCTTCCAATCAAACTCGACGATTCCCATAGGTAAGATTGCTACATCTAAATTACCAATTAAGTGAGCAGGTGGTTCCCATTTATATAATTCATCCATTGCAATCAATACTCGCTTTTCTTTTTCTTCTAACAAAAATGCATACACATATTGTTCATGCAAACGAAACGGAGTAACTTTCACGTTATTTTTTACGAAATATTGTCCATCTCGTAATACGATTACATCAATCCATTCTTGTTGCTGCATAAATTGTAGATGATCCCATGATCCTAAAAATTGCTTCATATCTTCTGCTACTTGTTCTGGTACATACACAGTAGTAGCCCAAGCTTTATTCGTTTCAAACGCCATCGTTTCCCAAATTCTCCGGCCCATCGTATGATCAGGATGCCAATGTGAGTAAATCCCGGCTTCTACTTTTGAAATATGAGATCGCTCTAATTGCAATCGTATTTCCTCCGGTGTATCAATTAATAAATGAAGATCGTGAATAAAAATACTTGGACCCATTCTACTATATGGTAAACCCTTTTCCCTTGCCTCTTTACTTACTTTTCTATAACTCCCTGGTCTTGGAATCGGTGTGGCACCACCTGTTCCTAAAAATTCTATCCTCATGACTATCCCTTCTTTCCATCCTTATTAATTTCTAGATGAATAAACGCAACACCTTTTCTAATTATTCTAAAAATTTTCTTTTATATTATTGAAAGAAAAATAAAATATGGTAAAATTGTGATATAAATGAAAATATTGTTTATTAAGAACAAAAAATGTTCATTATTTCAATTTACAAACCTTGATTTATCTGATTGGAAAAAAGTCCAAAATTATCTAATTTATTTACACCACGTTCTCTTTTCTTACAATTTCTTTACTTTAGAGCATTTTTTTTGCAACAACTGTTCTCTTTGCTTTAAAATTTTGTTATGTATATTATGGTATAACAGCACGCATGGAGGTGGAAAAGAATATGTTAGAAACCTTTCAAAAGGAATTAGAATTGTATGAAAACAATGCAGAATTATTGAAAGTACTTGCTCATCCAGTTCGTTTATGTATTGTAAAAGGATTGATTGAACGAGGTCCAAGTAACGTTTCTACAATGTATACAGGTTTAAACATGCCCCAATCTACAATTTCTCAACATTTAGCAAAATTAAAAAGCGCTAAAATTGTTTCGAGCGAAAGAAAAGGGTTAGAAATTTACTACAAAGTAGAAAATGAAACGATTATTCAATTAGTTCGCGTATTACTAGGTTAGGGGTATTCAAATAAAGACAGGGTGTATTGTATATTTTTAATCTCATCTCTTTAATATAAATATATATCATGAGAGAAAATATAAATACTACATAATCCTAAACAAAACGTCGTATTAACCTACAAAACAAGGCGCAGAGTTTTACTCTGCGCCTTGTTTTTATGAAAAAATATGTAGATAATGCTCTAAGTTTAAACATGAAATCCCCTTTTGCTGAATGACAACATCAAAAGCATCACCCATACCACCTTGTAAAATCATAGAACGAATCGCACGGTTCTTCTTTTGCTTATCAGAAAACGGATTACGATCTTCATGATTTACAAGCTGTTCTAAAATACCTGCAGCTAATAAAAATTCTCTTTGCTTCGTATGCCATATTGTTTGTAAGCCTTTCTCTTCTCCAACTGTCTTCAATGTATCCCAATGAATATGAGCTGTTATGTCCATCTCTCCTGGAAACTGAAGAGGATCACGAATCATTTGATGCCTATAATAGCTTCGCATGCTTCCTTCACGATGAGCTGGATGCGTCCATTCTTCATTTGAATAACCATAATCTATCGTTAAAAGCAAACCTTCTTGCAGCCAACTTGCCAACTGTTTTACATAAGCCTCCATTTGTAACGGTACTTCAAATCGTTGTCCTTCACAAAGTGAGATTTGATGTCTTTGCAAATACTTTATAACGCTTTCGCTGTCCAGCGGTCGCAATACTTCAACAAGTCTATCTTCACTGTTATACTTTACACGCACTTCATATAACATTCTTTCTCGCTTTTCAATCACTTCTACAGGAAACGCATCAAACAGCTCATTTGAAAAAACAATCCCTGTAAAGGAAGCACCTAATTCCTCATAAGATACATATTGCGAAACATTCGGAAAGGAAATAAGTTGTTGTTTCTGCAATTTTCTATGAAACGGGCTCACCTCTATAATTGAGTATTGCATCTTTTCAAACGTATCAGGAGATATCGTTTGCCACTCTTGCAACACGTCATACGCAAATCTTCCTGTTCCACCACCAATTTCACATATATGCGGTGAAACAATCCCTGCTTTCACAAGCTGAATAAAAAAATGGGCAAATGTTTTCGCATAAACAGAAGACACATTACTACTTGTAAAAAAATCTCCTTGCCTTCCGATTTTTTCACGTTCTTTCATATAGTAGCCATTGTTTACGTCATATAATGCAAGGCTCATATATGTACTATAAGAAATAGATTGATCCACTTCTTTTTTCATCGCTTGTTTTAGAACGTGTTCCATCTTTGTACCCCTTATTGTAAAAATGGATTATTTTCTTTTTCAAAACCAATTGTTGTTTCTGGTCCATGTCCACATAACACTGTTGTATCATCCGGTAGTACAAATAACTTCTCTTCAATACTCATGATTAATTCTTGGAAACTACCTCCTGGCAAATCGGTGCGGCCAATGCTCATTTGAAATAAAACATCTCCGGAGAATACAGCATTTGCTTCTTTGCAATAGTATGAAATACTTCCTGGTGAATGGCCTGGTGTTTCATACACATCAAATAGAAAGGAACCAATTGTTAATACTCCTTCTTCTTCAATGATATGATCCGCAGGTTTTGCCGTAATACTACGGTTCATCATAAAAATTTGCGAGCCATTAACAGTAGCATCTCCTAGCCAATCTGCCTCCTCTTGATGAACATAAACCGGAATTTGAAAAGCAGTGCGTACTTCATCTACCGCACCAATATGATCGAAGTGTGCGTGTGTTAATAAAATAGCTAATGGCTTTAACTGTTCTTGTTCTACATAACTTATAAGTTTTTTCCCTTCACTACCTGGATCAAAAATAATACATTCTTTTTGATCATTACTTAAAATATACGCATTTGTTTGTAGTGGGCCTAACGGCATTTGAATCCAATTCACTCTTAATCTCCTCCAGTCGTTACACTCATTTTCATCATACAACATTTTCTTCTCATAAGAAAAGAAACGATACCTCGACAACAATATAGAAAACATGTACAATAAAATTGAAAAAATATTACAAAAACTCGAACAAAAATGAGAGGGTAGAGGGGGATATGTATGGGTCTTGTTATTATTTTTGCGTTAGTCACTCTGTTAGGTGTATACTCTTCTCTTAAAACGTTGCGGGATAAGAACCTTCTTGCTGGAGGTTTTTCCGTTGCAACTGTACTTGTTTTCGGTTGGTTTACAGTCATGACTTTTATAAACAGTGGCTATCCAACAGCACATTAAACAACTTGTTTAAACTCTCTACATACATCATGATTTCTAGCATATGCAAAAAGGAAGGGATTTCCCTTCCTTTTTCTTATCATACTCGTAAAAGATTATTCATTTTGTTAATCTTCAACACATATAAAAATTCACATTACTTTGCTTCATACATATACTTTTTCACAAGCCACGCACCGCCGATTACTCCGGCATCATTTCCAAGTGTAGCAATTGCTAGTTTTGTGCTTTTAACAGCACGTGAAAATGCATATTGTTCAAAATAGCGCTGAATTGGTTGCAGCAATGCATCACCTGCTTTGGATACGCCACCACCAATAACAATTTTCTCTGGATTTAATGTACTAGCAATGTTTGCTACCGCTAATCCTAAATAAGAAGCAACTTTATCTACTACTTTTGCTGCTAATGCATCACCTTGTGCAAGTGCATCAAACACGTCCTTCGATGTAATGCTTCCTTCTTGTTCTAAAATTGAACGTAGTACACTTGCTTCATCTGTTTCCTGCATTTTTTGCATCGCAACGCGTACAATACCAGTTGCTGAAGAAACTGTTTCTAAGCATCCTGATTTCCCGCAATTACAAGCAAATCCATTTTCTGTTACAACTGTAATATGACCGATTTCACCAGCTGCTCCGCTTATACCATGTACGATTTCACCATTTGTGATGACACCGCCACCAACACCTGTTCCAAGTGTCATACAAACAATGTCTTTTGAACCTTCTCCAGCACCCTTCCACATTTCTCCAAGCGCTGCAATGTTAGCATCATTATCAACGACAACTGGTAAACCAGTTTCTACTTCTAATAAATCTTTCAGAGGATAGTTTTTCCATCCTAAGTTCACTGCTTCATAAATCATTCCAGAAGCAACATGAACAGGCCCAGGGGCACCCATCCCAATTCCGATTAATTTACTTTTTAACTCACCTAATTCTTCTAACTTTTTATCAATTGCTTTCGCAATATCAAGTGTAATATGTTTTCCTTGTTCACTTATATTCGTTGGAATTTCCCATTTATGTAAAAACTCACCGTAAATATTAATAAATGCTAATTTAATTGTTGTTCCACCAAGATCAACACCAACCAACCATTTCTCTTCCATTTTACTACCCTTCCTTCATCAATTTCTCTAGGCGCCTGTATGACTCCCACTAATGGAAGTTTCACTTTACCCCGCATTAACGGGCAGTAAGATCCCCCACCTTAAGATGCAGAAAAATTCATTGAAGATAGGTGGGGATAACTGCCCGTAAAAGCCCGATTGGTTCAACTAACCATCAATGGGGGATAACTCTCCTCACTGATGGAAGTTTCACTTTATCTCTTTTTGAATTTCTTGCTTTAATAAAAATAAGGCGGTTTGATAATCTTTTGGATCAATCAGTTGTGATTTATATAATTCACGAAGTTCATCGCCCATTAATTGTAAATCCGCAACACGATCTCCTGTATAAATAATCGTTCCAAATTGCTTTAATAATTGTTGAATATCATAAATAGATAGCATTCTTTCACCCTCTATGTCCAATTACTATAAAAACATAATAAGAAAACGTTCACATATTTTATCCCGCTATTTGCGGGCAGTAAGATCCCCTCACTAACGGAAGTTTCACTTTATTATAATAAACATAAAAAAGAATCGTCAATTTATAATTAGACTATATAAGTTCTAACATAGAAATCGTCTCTTTTTCTGTAATAATTTTTTGTACAGCTTTGTCAAACGGTTCAACTGGGATATGAGAGACAATTTGAAAATCAAAAACTAATGATAGCGTTTTTCCTTTATAGTTCACAAGGTAGCGATCATAATATCCTCCGCCATACCCTACACGCTCTCCTTTTCGCGTAAACGCAACACCTGGCACAAGAAGTAAATCAATCTCCTCTGCTGATACCTCGTCTGTTATAGACGGATCTGGTTCTCGTAAATTCATATAAACCGTTTCTAATTGTTCAAAATTCGTAATTTGGCGGAATGTCATTGTTCTCGTTTCACGATTACATTTTGGGACAACAATTGCTTTCCCTTCTTCCCATGCCTTTTCAATAATTGCATATGTATTTACTTCACGTTCCATAGAAAGTGTAATCCCAATTGTTTGTGCCGCAATCCATTCTTGTTGTTTATATAAAGAATCCACAATTTTTTCTGATAAAGTCGTATACTGTTCTTCCGATAAAGCATTCATACGCTGCAATATTTCTTTTCGTAATCTCTTTTTCTCTTCTTTCATCATAAATTCCCCCTATATACAAAAGAAACAGTAGGAAAATATCCCTACTGCTTACTTTGTTTCGCGGTGTAACGTAGACTTCTTGTCACGCTTGCAATATTTTTTAAGTTCAAGACGCTCAGCGTTGTTACGTTTGTTTTTCTTTGAGATATAGTTACGATCTCCGCATTCTGTACATGCTAGAGTAATATTTACACGCATTCTTATTTCCCTCCAGTCACTAATAACTTAAATCAGACTATACTATAATACCACTTTTAAAATAAAAATTCTACACCTTTTGATATTGTCTAATTTTTTCTATAAGAATATTCATATTTTCCTTTGCTATGACTGGATTTCTTGCTTGAGAATACACAAGAAATTTCGGTTGATTTACATCAGAAACAACGTAGGACCACTCTTCTTTCGCATGTGTAAATTTAACTCCTTCTAATACCTCAAACTCCCGCTGCGCCATGTCTCGCAGCAACATCCCTAACACTTTTCCTTTCTCATTCCATGAGCAAACCACCTCATCGCATAATAAATAAAGTGGTGGATATTGCTCTAACATTGCTGGCAATGTTTTCCCTTGAAGAACGATTAACTCCAATAATTTACCAATTCGAAATAAAATATCTTGCTGCCATCTCATTTGAAATAATTTCTTATTTTCATTCTGCATATAGAAAAGAAGATAACATTCTTCTAACTTTAATGACAATGGATAAACACATTCATCTTTTTCAAATAATACATTTGGAATATCAATCTCCTCACAATTTGTGTTTTTGTAAATATTCCCGTAAGAATCATATAACTCAAATGTATTTCCCTGTTCATGAAATATAATAGCCATATCTGCTTGACTCGATTTCATTAATGACTTAATATGCTCTTTTTTCTCAACAGCATATATCCACGTTACTGTGCAGCCAATTTTCTGTAAAAAAGATAATAACAAAGACTGCAACAGTTCATCCCACTTATTTATAAGAAGATGGAAAGTTTGTTTTTTTATAGCTGGTACATCGATTAATTGCAGGGCAGATTCAATATACATTTCTGAACAAATATGTATGACCTCGTTATTCCCGATTTTTTTACAATCGACATATCGAAATGACTCTGCCATATACAAATTTTCTATTTCTTTTTGCTTTTTATATGTTAATCCCATTCCTTCTTCATTATAAAATTGAATAACTAGTTTCTCATCTTGCCCCTTATAAAAAAACACACCGCCAACGACATTTGTTTGCCCGACCGCGTATCGAAAACAAGACTCATTTATTTCTTGGCATTCCATTGTATGCAATCCCACTGTATGGACAGCATGTAAAAAAATATGTTTAAACATTTGTACTTCTGTATGTGTACTGCTGCCAATCAGCAAACTGCCTCCTTCTGCTAATAAAGAACCGTATGCCATTGCCAATTTCACGACGACCTGTGGTGTAATATCTAAATTGCTTCTTCCGCACATACGACTTTTCTGTAGAAAACACGAAATATTTTCATGTTCTGTAATTCCAGATGAAGCAATAATTGTACTGTTCTCAACGACTTTCTCTGGCCATACTTTTCCCTTCGCCTTAACTACTACATTCCGTCCAATTCGACATTGATCACCTACAACACTCTTTTCAAATAAAGTAACCCCATCTTCAATAATTGTACTTGCTCCAATTGTTGTTCCAAGCAATTCACATTGCTTTCCTATGTACGTATGAGAGAGCAAAATACTTTTTTGAAGACGAGTATATGCAGAAATGATGCTATGCTTACCAATAATAGAATACGGCTCAATAACAGCTCCTGTTTGTACCGTTGTTCCTTCACCAATAAAAGCAGGACCGTGTATCTTTGTTCCCTTTTCAATTGTTACATCTTCACCAATCCATACCATCGGCAACACTTCTGTATATGGAATAGATACATGAACCTTCTTCGTAAGCAAGTCAAATTGAGCCTGGCGATATTGAGAAAATGTTCCAATATCAAGCCAATATCCATCCGCTACATATCCATACATGGCTTCTTTGTTTTCTAATAAAGGAAATACATGATGACTAAAATCGAAAAACGTATGAGGTGTAATATAAGAAAAAACGTTGGGGTTCATAATATAAATGCCAGTGTTTACTGTGTTAGAAATTACTTCGTTCCAGCTTGGTTTTTCAATATATTTAATAACTTCATGTTGCTGATTTGTAACAACTAATCCATAAGATAGCGGATTCACTACTTCTTTAACAAACATTGTAACGATTCCATTACGATTATTATGAAAATCAATCCCTTTAGATAAATCAAAATCTGTTAGCGCATCTCCGCTAATCACAACAAACGGCTCATCTAAAAACTGTTCCGCTTGTTTCACACTCCCCGCTGTACCAAGAGGAGGAGTATCTTCAAAGTAATATAGCTTTACTCCCCATTTACTACCATCACCAAAATAATTTTGAATAACGGAACTCATATATTGAACAGTAATAGCAATTTCTCGAATACCATGCTGTTTCAATAGTTCAATACTATATTCCATCACTGGCTTTTGTAGTAGAGGCAACATGGGCTTTGGAAGGTTGCATGTTAACGGACGTAAACGTGTCCCTTTCCCTCCTGCTAAAATAACCCCCTTCATTGGCATTCAACCTCCACATTTATGATGTTGAACTGCTTTCTCATACGTGTGTGCGGTCGCTCTTGCAATTTCACCCCAATTATAGTGAACAAGAACATCTTCATATCCTCGATTTGCCGCGCACTGAGCAAATTCTCGTTGTTCTATAATAAATATTAATTTCTCACTCAGATTTTGCGAACAACCTGGTGTCATTTGAAATCCGTTCACACCATCTATAATGATCTCTTGCAAACCGCCCACACGCGAAACCAAAACTGGTCTCTTTGCGAGCATCCCTTCTAATGCAACAATTCCGAAAGGTTCATATAAACTTGGAATTAATAATACATCACACTTTTGGAGAAAAGCTCGTTGTTCTTCTTCTGTAATATGACCGAGAAAAAAAATCGAATGTTGCAGTCCCCTTCCCTGTACAACTTTACGGTACTGCTCCAACATGGGCCCTTGGCCTGCAATAATAAATAAAACATGTGGGTATAGCTTAATAATCTGCGGTGCTGCTTCAATAATGGTATAGAAGCCCTTCTCATTGACAATACGACCAATTGAAAATACAACCAATCGTTCTGCTAAATGATAACGCTTCGTAATTTCTAATGAAGGTGTAACGGCATGAAAGAAATGGCGATCAATCCCATTTGGCTGTACAATCACACCTTTACCATTTATTTCAAAATTATGCACAACCTCGTCTTTCATAAACTTACTGCAAACAATCACAATGTTAGATTCTTTTACTAGCTCTTTTTCATGCATATGTATTTTCCATTGCAGTGATGTATAAATCCCACCATTGCGTCCATGTTCCGTTGCATGAATTGTTGTAACGAGAGACAAATGTTGCTGTTTTTGCAGTTCCATCGCACAAATAGCAACAAGCCAATCATGAGCATGAATCACATCAAACGTATAACATTTACACAGTTCTTGTGTATAAGCAAACATAGACTTATTTAACTGAGCAATCCACTCATAAAAATGATACTTTTCACGATCATCAACTGAAACACGATGCACATGTACATCATGTATCTTTTCATATGTCGTGCAATGCTCTTCGTGTACCGTTACTACATGCACGTAATGTCCATTATGTGCAAGAGCCCGGGACAATTCATACACATGCCTTCCAAGGCCACCTACCATTATCGGGGGATATTCCCATGCCAACATTAAGATATGCAAAGGCTCCATACATCCCTCTTTTCTCTTCACGTAGAAGAATAAAGTGAAACTTCCTTTCATGAACACAAAAAGTAAGCGCTTTCTTTAGGTTGCATTATAATTCATATTACCACCATAACAAAGAAGTAACAATAATCCTTTTTTGTCATATTTTGACTAAAAAAAGAGGAACACTTTGTGTTCCTCTCTTAACAATTTTTATTCATTTAATAAATAATGTTTTCCTTTTACAAGATAAAAAACATTTTCTGCAATGTTTGTGCTATGATCTGCTACTCGTTCAATATAACGCGCAATAAACGAAAGCTGTGTGATTTGTCCAATCGTATCTGGTTGATTTGGAATGGAAGAAATAAACTCACGAATTGCTTTCCCATAAAGTTCATCGACTGCATCATCCATCTCAGCAATCTTTTTCGCATATGTTAAGTTTTCTTCTCTATAAGCTTGAATCACATTTTGCAGCATATCTATTGCAATTTTGAACATATCTTCAAGGTTTTGTAATGATACAGATACTTCTTTTTCACCAAGACGGATTGTTGACTTAGCAATATTTACCGCGTGATCTGCAATACGTTCTAAATCTGTTGCCGTTTTAATAGAAATAAAAATTCTTCGTAAATCACTAGCAACAGGTTGTTGTTTCGTAATCAACATTAATGCAAAATCATTAATTTCTTCTTCCAAATTATCCATACGATAATCACCATCGATTACCTCAAGCGCCTTCTCTACATCTCTTGTACGCAATCCTTCCATTGCAATTTCAAGAGCTTGTTTTGCTAATTCACCTAGTTCAATAATTTTTTGCTGTAATGCTTGCAAATCATACTGAAATTGTTCGCGTACCATGTTGATCCCCCTTTATTCGTTACACGTGCTCCCATATAAAATGAAGCTCTCACCGAAATATTCCAATTGATAAGAACGTATATTCTCTTATCAAACAGACACTATTAACCAAATCGTCCTGTAATATAATCTTCTGTTCGTTTGTCTGTTGGAGTTGTAAATAGTTTATTCGTTTCTGTATATTCCACAACTTCTCCGCTTAAGAAGAAAGCAGTTTTATCAGAAATACGTGCTGCTTGTTGCATGTTATGTGTAACAATAACAATACTGAAATCTTTCTTTAACTCTTGAATTAATTCTTCCACTTTTAATGTAGAAATTGGATCTAATGCTGATGTTGGTTCATCCATTAAAATGACATCCGGTTCAATTGCTAAGCAACGTGCAATACATAAACGTTGCTGCTGTCCACCTGATAGCCCATACGCATTATCATGTAATCTATCTTTTAATTCATCCCAAATCGCCGCACCGCGCAAACTCTTCTCCACAATTTCGTCCAATGTTTTCTTATCGCGAATACCATGGATTTTCGGGCCATACACAACATTTTCGTAGATTGATTTTGGAAATGGATTTGGCTTCTGAAATACCATTCCAACATGTGTACGTAGTTCCTCAACAGGATAAGATTTCTCGAAAATGTTACGACTACGATATTCAATCACCCCTGTTGTCCGAACGATCGGTACTAGTTCAACCATACGGTTTAATGTTTTTAAATACGTAGATTTTCCGCAACCACTCGGCCCAATAATTGCTGTCACTTCATTCTCGTAAATACTTAAATTAATATCCTTTAATGCATGATCTTCTCCGTACCATAAGTTTAAATTTTTCGTATCAAATACAACCTTTTTTGTTTGAGGGATAGTCTTTTCTTCATTTTTCACCTGTACATTTACTACTGTAGATACCATTTTGAAATTCCCCTTTCATCCATGTCTTACTTACGATTTCGTAGCCATATTGCAAAAGTATTTATAAAAAGCAACAACAGTAGTAACACAATAATTCCAGCTGCTGCTACATGTTGAAACTCCTCTTGCGGCCTGCTCATCCAATTAAAGATTTGAATTGGTAAAACTGTAAATTTATCAAATACATCAAGCGGTACATAGTTCGCAAAAGCAAGTGCCCCAATAACAAGTAATGGTGCTGCTTCTCCAATCGCTCGTGATAATGCTAAAATACACCCTGTTAAAATTCCTGGCATTGCTGCCCTGATAACAACACGAGACATTGTTTGCCACTTCGTTGCCCCCACTCCATAAGAAGCTTCTAACAGAGATCTCGGTACAGATCGAAGCGCCTCTTGCGCTGCTACAACAACTGTCGGCAAGACGAGAAGACTCATCGTTAATGCTGCTGCTAATATACTTTCACCTAACTGCAATCCATATACAAACATTGTTAACCCTAATAATCCAAAAACAACAGATGGCACTCCTGCCAGCGTTTGAATGTTAATTTTTATTATTCTTGTAAACAATGATTGCTTGGCATAGTATTCTAAATAAAGAGCTGTTCCGACTCCAAATAAAAAAGAAATAGGAGTAACAACACTCATAAATAAAATCGTTCCCGATAAAGCAGCTGCAATACCAGCTTTCTCAGGATTTCGCGATGCAAAATTAGTAAAAAAATCAAATGAAATATATGTTATGCCTTGTCGGCAAATTTGGTACAACAAAAAAATTAATATACAAAGTGAAAATAACATCGTTATACGAAATACAATCTTGCATACACGATCTTTTCGGAATCGAGAAGGCATATGTTCTTCTATATTTCGCTCGTTTAACATACGCATATTATGCCGCCTCCTTAAAACGCCGCATAATATACTGCGCAATCATATTCATGATAAGTGTAAAAATAAATAGCGTTGCTCCGACAGCATACATACTGTAATATGTCAGCGTTCCATAAGGAGCATCCCCTAAGCTAACTTGCACAATATAAGCCGTTAATGTCTGAATAGACTGTGTCGGATTTAATGATAAGCTTGGCGTTGAACCACCCGCAATGACAACAATCATTGTTTCTCCAACTGCTCTTGAAGCGGCTAGCAGAATGGCTGCTACAACTCCCGTAAAAGCTGCTGGTAATACAATGTTCTTTGCTGTTTCAAAACGAGTGGCCCCAATCGCAAAGGAAGCTTCTCGCACCTGTTGCGGAACAGCACGCATCGCATCCTCACTAAGAGATGCAATCGTTGGAATCATCATGATGCCAATTACAATCCCTGGACTAAGTGCGTTAAAAAACTGCAGATCCGGAACAATGTGCTGCAAAATAGGTGTAACAACTGTTAAAGCAAAAAAACCGTATACAATTGTCGGAATCCCCGCTAGTAGTTCTAATGCCGGTTTTAATATCTTTCTTGCCGCACTAGAAGCGTATTCACTTAAAAAGATTGCACATCCTAATCCAATCGGAATCGCAACAACCATTGCAATAATAGTAACGAGCACAGTTCCATATATAAGCGGTAAAATACCAAACTTAGGATTCTCAAAAAAAGGAAGCCATTCTTTTTCTGTAAAAAAGGAATGGATTGATACTCTGTCAAAAAACATAAATGTTTCATTTGCTAAAGTTGCAATAATTCCTATCGTTGTAACAATAGAGATACTCGCAATTATTCGTAATACGAAAGGAGCCATTTGATTGATTCGCTGTGCTTTCTTTCGTTTGCCTATATTTCTTTCAATCAAATGTTGAACAGAAACCGTAACGTGACTCTTATCATTACGAGCCAAAGATGAAAACCCCTTTCCATCCTGACATTATTTTTGTATTTCTGTTAACATTTGCAGCTGTTCATTATATTTATATTGTGGTAATTTCACATATCCAATCTCTTCTACAAGCTCTCCTGCATGCTTCATCATAAAAGTTACATAACTCGCAACACTTTTTTTCGCCCGAATAGAAGAATTGTTTACATATACATAGAGCGGCCTAGACAGCGGCTTATATGCCCCTGATTGAATTGTTTCTTTCGCTGGGGGAATACCGTTAATTTTTACGGCCTTTACTTTGTCACGATTCGCGGCATAATATGCATATCCAACAAATGCAATTGCGTGTTTATTACTCATAACACCTCTTATTAGAACATTGTCATCTTCGGATAATGTAACTGTTTTTGTTATGAGCTTTTTTTGTAACACTACATTTTGAAAATAATCGTACGTACCAGAATCTACCCCTGGTGCGTAAAATTGTATCGTTTCCTGCGGCCATTTCGGATGAATTTGTGACCATTTTTTCGTTGTTTCACTTTCACTCCATACTGTTTGTAGCTCTTCTATTGTAAGATTATCTGCCCATGTATTCTCACGATTTACAATAAGCGTAAGACCATCATAAGCAACTTGAAGTGGCGTATACTTGATATGATGCTTCTTAGCAAGTTGCTCTTCTTCTCTTTTCATCGACCTAGAAGCATTCGTTATATCTACTTCTCCTTTTCCAAAACGATGAAATCCTCCCCCTGTTCCAGATATACCAATAGAAATTTTTACAGAGGGTTCTCGCTTCGTATACTCTTCTGCTACTGCTTCCATAATCGGAAAAATTGTAGAAGATCCATCAATTTGTACTTTCCCTACAATACTTTCGGCAGAAATAAGTAACGTATGAGCAGATAAAAAAAATATCGATAATATAACCATGGTGTATGTTCTATTACGTTTCACGTAATATTTCCTCCTAGGAGCCTTCTGATAACAGAAGTACACATATAAGAATAATCTCGAACTATTAACTCGGTTTTAATAGTTTGTAAAAGTTTTGTAAATATCCGCATTTTTTATGCGCTAACGAACAAATGATTATACATCTGTAGCCTATCTTCCATCAGTGAATGCTTCCCCTCCTATCTTCTTTGTTTTCTCTGAATATTAAGGTGAGAGTCTTAATGTCTGCGAATAACTTTCATTCATTATTTACGACAACACAAGCCTTATTCCATAAGCTTGTACACTTCTGTCATCACTATATGCAACACATATAAAAAAAAGCACACTATCTTCACAGATAGTGTGCCAATCTTACATATTTTTTATCCTTCTTGATTTGTTTTCGCAGTATCTGCTGATGGCGCAGTTTGTCCGCTAGTTTCTTGCTTTTTCAAATCGAAATATGCGTCCATAATTCGGCGTGAAATATTTTTGCTTATTGGATTGTGATCATCAGAAAGCCATGGAATAACAACAGAAAATGCAATTTCCGGATCAGATGCCGGCGCATATCCAACCATCGTTAAATTATACGTAGTTGGCGATTGGCCTAACTGTGCTCTTACTTCTTTTTGATCTGGACCAGCATAAGCAGCCTGTGCTGTTCCTGTTTTTCCTGCTGGATCATATGTTGCACCCTGAAAACCACCATGATATCCTGTTCCATTTGGTGTTTGCATTACCATTTTGAAGCCCTCTTGGACGTGCTTAATATAATCTTCTGGCATATCTACCCGATTTAAAACAACCGGCTCCATCGACTCCACGACTTTCCCTATATCTTCTGGTTTTGAAGTCGGTGTGCGAATTTCTTTTACAATCTGTGGTTTCATACGATAACCACCATTTGCAATCGTTGATACATATTGCGCCAATTGAAGCGGCGTATATGTGTCATACTGTCCAATTGCCAAGTCGAGTAAGTTACCAGGCTGTCCTTCCGTTCCTTTTACTCCAGATACTTCATTTGGTAAATCTATTCCAGTTGGTACTCCAAGACCAAATTGACCATAGTAATAACGCATTGTATCAAAGGCCTTTGGTGAAATACTTAGCTTACCGTTTGGAACATAATCTGCACCTGCGATTTTCATCGCTGTTTTAAACATATATACGTTTGAAGATTGTTGCAGGGCTGTTAAATCATTAATTGGCCCCATTGTTTTCCATGATTTTTTCTCCTTCGTACCTTTAATTTTAATAGGTTCATCGACCATTACTTCTCCTGGGGTAATTGCTCCTGTTTGATATCCTGTCAAAAGAGTTGCTCCTTTTACAGTTGAACCCATTTCATATGAACTCGTCATGGTGCCAAGTGCATAATCTTGTATAGTAGGTTGTCCATTTTCATCTTTGACAAATTGTTTACCAGCCATCGATAAAATTTCTCCGTTTTTCGGATTCATCATAACAACGAACGCACGGTCCATATATCCCGCTGTGCCCGAAGCTTTCGCTTTTTTCATTTCATCTTCAATAATTTGTTCAACCTGCTTTTGCAGCTCCATATCAATAGTCAGCGTTAAATTCTTTCCACTTTCTCCTTTAGATACGTAATCTGTATCAATAATATTACCTTTTGAGTCTGTAATATTTTTCACTTCTGCTTTCGTACCATGTAACACGTCTTCATATTGCTGTTCAATATAACTTTTTCCGACGCGATCATTACGATCGTAATCACGAACTAAGTAGTAATCTAGATTCTCTCGCGGTAATCCCTCATCAGAACTCGTCACACCGCCAAGTACAGTGCGGAACATATCACCATAAGCATAGTTACGATCCCAATCAACCGTAGTGTCTACCCCTGGCAACTTGTCTAAGTTCTCACTAATTACAGCATATTCTTCAGGTGTAACATCTTTTTTAATAATTTGCGGCGTCATTGGATAACCGCTATCCATTTTGCTCTTAATTGCCAACACTTCTAAATCCTGAGGAGTTAATTCATTTAATTCTGCTTCTGTAATACGGTCGAGTTGACGCTGTGCGTACTGCTTATCGTCAATCTTGTGCGCTTTTAAATCTGCTTTATCTTTTTGCGTAATTTTTTCTTTTGCTCGCTCTGGGTTTAACAGCATCCAATAATCTTTTTTATCTCGTTCTGTTAACTTATCAGTCGGTACATCAATTAGTTTCGCAAGTTCCTTTGCAGTGTCTAAACGTTCTTCAGGTTTCGACCCCTTCATTCTTGTATACGTAATCGTTCGAAGTGGCGTATTATCTACAACCGCACGACCATACCTGTCATAAATCTTTCCGCGTGGAACAGGGGTACTTACCGTTAAGTTTTCCTTTCTGTCTACTTCATTTTTATAATCTTCACCATGTACAATCTGTACCATTCCTAAGCGGACAATAACTGTCGAAAACAGTAAAAACACGCAAAAAAACAACACATTCAACCGAAACGGAAGCGTGGCTTTCTTCTTTTTATTTTTCTTGCTCATACGAACCCCCTCTGCCAACAGCTATGCAAGCGGAAAGGGACACCTTCTTCAGGTGTCCTCGCTACTGTCATATACATTTTATTATTTTAACATAAAATAGGGCAGAAGTTAACCTTCTCCTTCGGTTGTATTTTGAGTCGTTTGTACAACTTCTAGCCCTGTTGAATGCGCTTTTTCATCATTATATGTGACATTTCGAATTGCAAAATAAATGAGTAAATGTCCGGCACCCAATATTAATAATAAAACAGGCAAGCTTTTTTCTGCCGGAAATAACGAAACCGCTAGTAGGAAGCTTAAAACGGAACAGATTCTTCCTCCGTTTAACCATAGTTCACGAACAACAATATATTCTACTCGCCGCTCTTTTGCATGTTTGGCTCTACCAATTATATCATATGTCATCGAACCGTATGGTACAAGCAGGATTGGATACGCCACGGCAATACAAGCTGCATAAATGAGCAATTTCGTATACGTAACATGAAAGATAACTAAAAATACAACTGCATATAAAATAATTCCACCGAGTAAAATGGCTTTTTTTCTCCATTCCTTTTTCATTACACGCGCTACTAAATAATAGCAAATGAAAGAAACAGCAGAATTCACAAGTCCATATTTTCCTAGCGCTAATTCACTTCCAGAAGCCAAATATACATATACAGAAATAACAAATATAAATGTACCTTCTCGTAAACCTTGAAAAAAGTGAGCAAGTGTAATTCTTCCCCAGTTTTTATTAACCTTTCTCTCTTTCATTACTTCAACAAGTTCATAACGCCCTTCACATTCACGCTTTGTAAGAAAAAAACTGACGACAATTGCAATAGTAAATAAGGTTAAAGACAGAAAAAAAACGAATGTATAACCACTCCACTTTTCCATACGCGAAATAATCAATCCGGATGCAATTGGACCAATCATGCCTGAAAATGAGCTAAGCAATCCGAGAAATCCGTTAAAAAAATCACGTGTCTCCGGCTCTGTAATTTCAAATGTTAATAAATTAAATGAAAGCCAGTAAAATCCATATCCTATTCCAAGCAAACTGCCGATTAGTAAAATATACTGCGAAGCATTCGTTCCTGTTAGTAATACAACAATAAAAAAAATAGCTAATGTTGTCACACCGATTCGGAGTAAAATCGTACGATCTACTCGTTTCGCTAATCTTCCAGCAACAAGAAATGTCAGTGGTTGTAAAACAACGCTTGCTAAATTATAAAGGCCAATATTCACAAAATCCTTCGTTTGTTTCCATAAATAAATATTAACAAACGTATTCGACAACGAAACAGCCAACGAATATAACCCGCCAATTGTGAGTAATAATACTAAGTCACGATTCACCTCAACATCGCCAATTAAATGTTTCCATTTCATATGAACTCTCCTTTACTTCATGTTCTAGTCTTCCAAAGAAGGCCACAATTATGTAAAGAAGAAGGGGTAAAGTGAAACTCCCCTCAGTGAGCGCTTTTTCACTGAGGG